>NZ_BMOC01000012.1 GCF_014646875.1 Halobellus salinus
GACAGATTGGGTTCGACAGCGTCTAAAACGTCCGTTTGGGACTCGATTAACTTATGGGTAAGAGACAGCGCTAAAGCACGGGGCTTTCTCCTCGATTCTCCGTAACGCGGCCCGGCGGCGTGGCGGCTCCGGCCGGGACGCTCACTCCAGCCGGCGCCGGATACCGGTGTCGACGGTGTCCCACCCGTACCCATCGAGCACCTCGCCGTCGACAGACACCGCCGGCGTGCCGGGGATCCCGCGATCCGTTCCCGCCCGTTTGTCGGCCTCCACGATCGACCGGTAGGGCTCCTGTTCGGCCGCCGCGGCGACCGCACACCCGTCGAGGTCGAGGTCCTCGGCGACATCGTGGACGACCTGGTGGCCCTCGTCCGACAGCTGGTCCTGGTTGTCGTAGACGCCCTTCGCGAACGCGAAGAACGTCCCGGCACCCGCGCGGTCCTGCACCGCACGGGCGGCGGAGGCGGCGCGCCACGACCACTCGTCGTCGACCGGGATCGGGAAATCGAAGAACCGGTACCGGATCTCGCCGGGATCGATATATTTCGATCTGATCTCCGGATAGACGTCCTGGGTGAACGTCTGGCAGTGCGGACAGGCGTAGTCCTCGAAGACGTCAACCGTCACGGCGGCGTCGTCGGGGCCGAGCGCCGGCCGCGGGAGCGACGACACGGACTCGAGTGACCCGACGTCGCACCCGTCGGGGAGCGCGCTGGCGGAGCCGCCGCCGAGACACCCGGTGGTCGTTCCGACTGCGGCGGCGGCACCGACCGCGGCGAGGTAGGCGCGTCGCGTGGTGGGCATACCCGCCGGAAGGTGGTGGACGTATATATACTCCCGGTCAACGGTGTCTCAGAGACCAGTCTGCACGGACTGCTTCACGTCGTCCGGACCGAACTGGCCGTCAAAACGCTCACTCCAGCCGGCGCCGGAGTTGGGTTCGTCGGTCGAGATATTCCGGGCCTCCTGCGAACGACGGGGGTGGTTCGTCGCACACGCTGTGTCCGGTGGGTCGGGCCGCGCGTTCCGAGGTGTGGCCACGGACTGTCGGTGACCGCTCACTCGAACCGTGCGTGGTCTGTCATCTCGACCTCGAACCGCGCGCCGCCGTCCGTTCCATCCGTCACAGACAGGGCCCAGCCGTGAGCTTCCACGATCCGCCGCACGATAGTCAACCCGAACCCGGTACCACCGTGTGCGGATGAATGTCCCGGCTCCAGCACCTCGTCGCGCTCCGCCACCGGAATGCCCGGTCCGTCGTCTTCGACGTAGATCTGACCCTCGGTATCGGACCCGACGCGGACAGTCACGTCGGGTCCACCGTGTTGAACGGCGTTTCGGAACAAGTTCTCGAAAACGTGCCGCAACCGGTCGTGATCGCCTTGGAAAGACACATCGTCGGCGATTTCGATGGTTGCGTCCGCGGTGTCGACCGTCGCCCAGGATTTTCCGGCGAGGTCGGTCAAACTGATCGACTCAGTCTCGCGTATGATCTCACCCTGGCGGGCAAGCGTCAGTGTGTCCTCGACTATTCCCTCCATTCGGTCGAGCGCGCACCGGAGTGATTCGAGGTGATCGCTCTCCACCTGCTCGGCGAGGAGTGCGGCACGACCCTGTGCGACGTTGAGCGGATTGCGCAGGTCGTGGGAGATAACGCTCGAAAACTCTTCGAGACGCTCGTTCTGCTGGCGTAGATAGCGCTCTCGCTCGACGCGGTTGGTCACGTTTCGAGTGATTCCAACGAGACGGGTGACCCTGCCGTCGGAGACCGCCGGCGCAATCTTCGTTTGCCAGAAGCGCGCTCCGTCACCGACCCGGAGTTCCTCCTGATACGAGATCGGTTCGCCGGCGTTGACACACCGGTGGTAGTTCGCTGCCAACTCGGCCCCCTGCTCCTCACCGAACACCTCCAGTGGTGTTCGACCCTGTACGGCCTCGGTCGTGATACCGGTTTGGCGCTCGTAGGACGGACTGAGACGCTCAAATTCGAATCGGAGGCCGTCCGCGGTTTCTCTGACGTTGATCAGGAAGATGGCGTCCTCCACGTTGTTCAAGAGGGCGTCGTACTCCCCGGCGAGCGCCTCGGCTTCGAGTTGGTACTCCTTCCGCTCGGTGATGTCCCGACTACTGAGGAGAACCCCATCGATGACGCCGTCACCGAGTCGGTTCCGAATCGTGGCTTCGATCCAGCGCCACGAGCCGTCGGCGTGGCGGAACCGGACTTCGACCGTTTCAGATCCCGATGGGTTCGACAGGACGGTTTCCAAGGCGTCGGCGTTCCGGTCTCGGTCTTCCGGATGGGTGAACTCGTCTACGTCGTGGCCGACCAGGTCGTCGGGTTCGTATCCGAGGATGCGCGTGACCGCCGGGCTGACGTAAGTTACTGTCCCGTCGGCGTCGATGACCGTCGTGAGGTCGTCTACCTCCTCAACGAGCGTCCGATACCAGTCGCGCTCGCAGTCGTCGTCCCGGCGGGGGCCCGTATCGTCTCCCATTGGTGGTAGTACGCCCAGTGCAGGTGTGTCTGTTTTGCACCCGTAGACTGTGGCAATTTTTGCAGGTGTTTTGCTCGATCGATCGCGCGACGCCGTGTGGCTGAGCGTGCGACCGGATACACACGCCGGTGTGTCTCCAGTCGAAGCGACACCGTTTCGAGTACGCTCGTGTATCGGTGATAATCCGTCGCTGAACGCGCCTGCCGCCTCCCGCGCGGTGCTCGCGGCACCGAACCCCGACCGACTCGGAGAGCCCGCCCGTTGCGGGCCGGACCACCGGTGTCGACGCCGAACCAGTCGACTTTTTACCGCCGCACGTCGCGTTCGCGTATGGAGTTCGAAGAGAACGACGCTGTAGTACTGCACGACAAACACAGCGAGTTCGACGGCGAGGAGGGGAGCATTACACAGGTGGTCAAGACCATGTTCGGCGACGCGACCTACACCGTCAGTTTCGACGACGGCCAAGAGGTCGGGATCGCGGCCGATCAGCTCGATCCCGCCGGGGCGGCGGACGACGACGGGGAGTAGACGGAGTTTTCCCGTCGGCGGTGTGAATCCCGTATATGCCCCGGATCCCGTTTCACTACGTCGACCTGCGGACGTTCTGCTATGAGACCGAACAGGTCACGCGGGTCGAACGCGCCCTCCGGACACTCCTGCCCGATGAGTTCGATGTGGAGCGGATCGAGAGCGAGGGCCACCACGGCGACCGGATCGTCGTCCTCTCGGCGCGGGTGGAGAACGCCGACGGTGTGCGGTACGTCCTGGCCCGCTTGGCACAGCTCCCGGAGTTCGAGCGACTGCTCGACGAACTCGACGACCGGGTCACCGACAACACCGAACTGTTTCTCCGGGTGGACAAGCAGGCGGCGTTTCGCGGCGAGGTCCGACGGGGTGACGGGATCACACTGCGTGCGAAGGTCGAAGCCTACCCCGCAACCAAAGACGCTGCCGTGGACAACGCCCGCGAGGCGCTCGGCCGCGCGGCAACGCTTGACCCCGACCGGGGCGACGAATGACTGGGCGTGTGGGCCCCCCGGTACGGCCGTGGGACCGACGTCCCGAAACCGTGGTGAGTGATCACAGCACGCGCCTCCGGGATGATAAAAGGAATTTTGATATACTCCCGCGAGAAGGAGTATATATCGGTGGACCCAGACCACCGCACCCACATCTATGAGTGCTGACCCGCCGCTAGTGCTCGTCGTCGAGGACGAACGGGACCTGGCCGACCTGTACGCGACGTGGCTGAGAGACGAGTACCGGGTCCGCGTGGCCTACGGCGGCCGCGAGGCCGTCGACGAACTCGACGACGAGGTCGATATCGCGCTGCTCGACCGGCGGATGCCCGACCTCTCCGGCGACGAGACGCTGGAAGCGATCCGCGAGAGGGGAGTCGACTGTCGGGTTGCGATGGTCACCGCAGTGGAGCCCGACTTCGACGTGGTCGAGATGGGGTTCGACGATTACCTCGTCAAGCCCGTCGCCCGGGACGCGCTCGAAGACACCGTCGAGAACCTCCTGCTCCGCAACACCTACGACGAGGGGATCCAGGAACTGTTCGCGCTGGCGTCGAAGAAGGCGCTGCTCGAATCCGAGAAGGATCCGGCCACCCTCGACACCAACGAGGAGTATCAAGAGCTGTCCGAGCGGGTCGCCGAACTCCGGGCCGACCTCGACGAGACGCTCGCCACCGTCGACGAGGACCACGAAATCGACGTTATGTACCGTGACCTCGGCGACGCGTTCGCGTTCGACGACGAGTCCGACACGGAGTAGCGCGACGTCGGGACACTCGAACCCCTCGCTGTTGATGTGGCCGATGTAGTGGAGGAACTCGGTGTCGGCTTTCAGCACCTCTCGAAGGGAGTCGGCGGGGAGTTCGTAGTAGGTGCGCACGTCGAACGGCAGCGACTCCCGGGACCCGTACACCGCCTCGACCGCGTCGCGCTCGGCGGCCATCCGCGGGTCGTTGCAGACGACGGTGATGCCGATGTCCCCCTCAACGGGCCCCGTGAGAGCCGGTTCCGGTACGCCGCCTCCAGGGCTTTGCTCGCGCCGATGGGGGTCCCCGGGCCAACCCACGCCTGTTCGAGCGCGTCGGTCTCGGGCGGTCGGACGTACGTCCGGGTTCGGTCGGGTCCGGGCTGTCCGCTCTGTGTGTCCGCACTCCGGGTGAACGTCCCCGTTCCCGGGGCCGGGGCGGGATCCGGCGTCGCATCCGGACCGGCAGACGGCGACGACGGCCGGCGGAGGAACCCGTCGACGGCCGCGGCTTGGGTGGCGGAGCCGCCGGTTGGCTCGGCGGTCGGTGTGGTCACAGTCACCAGGTCGTTGGCGAGAAACGGAACTGACTCGACGTTCGATGCGGTCGGCGTGACGTAGGCGGTGAGCTTCCACCGCGGAGCGTGGGCCTCGATGGTCCGGTCGGGCACGTCGAGGTACGCTTCGAGCCGTGCGCCGATCGACCGGCCGTACAGGTCGGCGAAGTCGAGCCCAACGTCGGGAGCCAGGTCCGGCTCGAGGGCGGTCCGCTCGTTGAGGTCAACCCGGTAGAAGCCCTCGGTCCGGGTGAGACGGTCCAGGAAGAACGTCCGTTTGAGCAACCGTTCGACGTCGCCCTCGAGGTCGCCGTCGGCGCCCAGTTCGCGGGTGAACCCGGTGTCGGTGACGAGCCGGGGTGTCGAGCCGGGGGTGACCGTCGCTCCGAGGCGCCGGCGATCCGGTGCATCGTGTCGCCCGTTCCGGCACAGGGGCAAAAACGTACTGGGGAGAGTTACCAGCTCGCGGCGACCGGGAGCCACTCCGAGGTGACGTCGGCGTCACGGAAGTGCCACCGGTCGACCGCCTCGGTCCCGTCGAGGCGCAGTTCAATAATCGCGTCGAAAAGCGGCGCCAGCAGTCGGACGCTCTCGGCGTCCAGCGGCCGCGACACCCGGACGTGGCCCATCCCGCCGACGCTCCGGATCTGGTAGGTGAGCAGGTGGAACAGCCGGAACACGGTCCGTTTGGGGTACGCCGACAGGAGGGGGACCACACAGTCGAACGCGACCCGGAGTTCCGCGGGATCCAGCCCGCCGACGACGTCGTCGAACCACTCGATTGCACCCCCAACAGCGGCCCCGAGGTCCGCAACCGACCCGTTGACGGACTCGGCCACTGCCGCGTACCCCTCGTTGTCGGTCGAGTCTGCGGTCGCACCCGAGTCGGTGTCGGGAGCTTCGGACGTCCAAGACTCCCCTTCGGTTTCCGGAGCGTCGGCGGCCGCAGTCGACCGGCGGGACGCGATCCGGTACCTGAAGACGCGGGTCCACTCGGGGGTCCAGCGGGTGACGTGATCGAACCGCTGGTCCGGGCTGGGGCGGTGCTCGACAACCAGTCGGCGCCGGTCTGGGCCCTCTCCGAGCAGCCGCGCGGACAGCCGTGTGTAGGCGGATGCCGGGACTGTCCCGACGACCAAGACCGCGCTCCCCCGGGATTTCAGCTCGTCGAGAGCGGTCGCGACTCCGACAGTAGTGCCCGGAACAGCCCCGTTGACACCGCCTCTGCGCATCGTTCGTTGTGTACGCCGAGGTTGAATCCGTTAATAGGTTTTGATTTCCCGGTGATAGGTTCGCCGGGGGTGCGCGTCGAAACCGCGGCGGAGCGAACTGGTCTATGGGCACGGGAAGCGTCGGCGCGTCTGTGGGTCACCGGCGAGCGGTCGCGGACAGGGCCCGGTCAGTCGGGGCTCACGAACGACTCGATCCGGTTGAGCGCGGTCTTCAGTTCGGGCATCCCCGACGCGTACGACACCCTGAGGTGGCCGCGGCCGCCCTCGCCGAAGACCCTGCCGGGAACCAGCGCGACCCGCTCTTCGTGGATCAACTCCTCGGCGAACGCCTCGTCGTTTTCCCACCCCGGGGGACACTCCGGGAAGACGTAGAAGGCGCCTTTCGCCTCGAAGCAGTCCATCCCGAGTTCGTTGAACCGTGAGATGACGTAGTTGCGTCGCCGGTCGAACGCCCGCCGCATCTCCGCGAGGGCGTCGTCACAGCTCTGCAGTGCCTCGATCGCGGCGAACTGCGCGGTGGTCGGCGCCGACAACATCGTGTACTGGTGGATCCGGTTCATGGCACCGACGATCTCGGGCGGTCCCAGCGCGTACCCCAGCCGCATCCCGGTCATAGCGTAGGCCTTCGAGAACCCGTTGAACACGATCGTCCGCTCGGCCATTCCGGGCAGGGTCGCGATCGAGACGTGGTCGTCATCGTATCTGAGCGCCGCGTAGATCTCGTCGGAGACCACGAAGAGGTCGTGCTCGCGAGCGAACTCGGCGACGTCCGCGAGTTCCTCGCGGGTCATGACCGCACCGGTCGGGTTGTTTGGGTAACACAGCACCAGCACCGACGCCGCCTCCGCCCCGGCGCGTTCGAGGTCACTGTATGTCAGTGCGAACTCGTGTTCGAGGCGCGTCGGCACCGGCAACACCTCCCCACCCGCAAAGGAGACGGTCGGCCCGTAGGAAAGATACGACGGTTGTGGGACCGCAACGGTATCGCCGGGATCCACAAGGGCCCGCATCGCGAGGTCGACCGCCTCGCTCGCGCCGGTGCTCACCAGGATCTCCTCGTCGGGATCGTACGAGAGGTCGTACCGCCGGACGTGGTCTGCGATCGCCTCGCGGAGGTCACGTCGGCCGCGGTTCGCGGTGTAGGAGGTCCGACCGCGCTCCAGGGAGTCGATCGCGGCGCTGCGGGCGGCCCACGGCGCCGAGAAGTCGGGTTCGCCGACCCCGAGCGAGATCAGGTCGTCCATCTCCTCGGCCAACTCGAAGAACCGCCGGATCCCCGAGGGCGGCGTCTCCTGCGCCCGCTGGGAGAGGTGGCTCGACTCCCCGGTGTGTTCGTCCTCGGACTCCCCAGTGCCGGCGGTCATGGCGAGATGGCGAGACGATCGTCGTCGTCGCCGTCGCCGAAGTAGACGCCGCGTTCCTTGTACGTCGTCATCACGAAGTGTGTCACCGTCTGGGTGACCTCCGGGATCGGGGCGATCTGATCGGAGACGAACCGCGAGACATCGTGCATCGACTCGCCCTCGACATCGACCGCGAAGTCGTAACTTCCGGAGACCAGCCGGAGCGACGAGACCTCGGAGAACTTCGCGATCCGGGTGGCGATGTCGCGGTACTTCGTCTCGCGGTCGAGTTCGACGTTCAACTCGACCTCGGCGCGGACGTGGGACTCGTCGACGTTGTCCCAGTCGACGACCGCCTGGTAGCCGCGGATCGCGCCCTCCGACTCCAGCTCGTCGACCAGCGCCTCGACCGTTGCTGCGTCGGTGCCGAGCTGTCGCGCGATGTCCTCGGTGCTCTCGCGAGCGTCACTCAGCAACAGGTCGAGCAGTTCCCGCTTCGCTTCCATACTGGATCCGAAGCGTGCCCGGTTGAAATGGTTTGCTCTCCGGGGGACGCCGGGACCGGCCGAGGAGCGGACCTGTCGGGGGCGCGACGGGACGCCGAGTGGGAAAGGTCCAATACCCCGGGGGCCGGCCTCCCGAACGATGGTCCTCTCGGAGGTCTTCGTCTCCCCGCTGGGGTTGGCGGCCCTGCTCGCGGCGCTGCCCGTCGTCGTCCTCTATCTGATCCGGCCGGACCCCCGCCGGCTCCGGCTGCCGACGACCCGCTTTCTGGTCGACGCCGACGGCACGTCGTCGTCGCGGCCGCTGTTCCGGCGGCTGCAACGCAACGTCGTTCTCCTGCTGCAACTGCTCGCGATCCTGCTCTTCGCCCTGGCGCTCGCGACCCCGTACGTACCGGCGGCCCAATCGGAGACCGTCGAGGAAACGGTCGTGGTGGTCGACGCCACCGCGAGCATGAACACGGAGTCCGACGGCGCGACCCGGTTCGAGCGCGCGGTCGACGCCGCCGGCGACGCGACCACGTCGACAACCTCCATCGTGGTCGCCGACGACGGGGCGTCGGTGCCGCTCCGCGCAGGGACGGCGGCGGACGCCGAAGAGACCCTCGGAACCCTCCGGCCGACCGGCGCGCCCGGCAACCTCCGGACCGCGATCTCGCGGGCGACGAGCCTCGCAGGCGAGAACGCGCGGGTGGTCGTCGTCAGCGACTTCGCCGGCGCCAGCGAGTGGCGGAGTGCGGTTCGGGCGGCGGAAGCACGGGGGCTCACGGTCGACCTCCGGCAGTTCGACGGCGGCGGCGCCGACAACGTCGGGATCGTCGACCGGAGCTTCGCCGGCGAGGAGGTCACGGTCTCGGTGCGGAACTTCGGGAGCGAGACCGTGACCCGCCGGGTGTCGCTGGGCGACGAGCAGGAGCAGGTCGAACTGGCGCCGGGCGACGTCCGCACCGTCACCGTTCCCGTCCCGCCCGACGGCGGCGAGGTCCAGCTTTCACCCCGGGACTCGTTTCCGATCGACGATGTCGCGTACGTGGCCGCGCCGGCGGACGCCACGGTCGACGTGCTGGTGGTCGCGAACGACCGAAACCGGTATCTCGAGACCGCACTGTCGGTGATCGATCCCGTTGAGGTGACGAGAGTCGCGCCGCCGGGGTCGGTGCCGGACCTGCCCAACAACGCCTACGACGTGGTGCTCTACACCGGCGTCGATGCTGGGGAGATCGGTGACGAACACGTCGCCGCCGGGCGCGACGCGGTAGCGGCGGGCGGCGGCGTCGGGATCCAGGCCGGCGAGTCGATGCCGGTGGGGGCGTACGGCGACCTGCTACTGATCGACCCCGACACCGTCGCCTCGACCCAGACGCTCGCGACGCCCGCCGAGGCGGAACTCACCCGCGACCTCACGTTCCCGCCGCCGGAGCGGTACCTCCGGGGCGAACTCCGGTCGGGCCGGGCGGTGCTGTCGACGACCGACGGGACACCGATCGTCGCGACCGACACCCGCGACGGCGGCCGGGTGCTCTACTACGGCTACATCGAGTCGGCGTCGACGTTCAAATACGACTTCGAGTACCCGGTCTTCTGGAAGCGGAGCGTGTTCGCGTTGGCGGGGCGGGAGTCGCTGCCGCGACTGAACCTCGCGACCGGCGACCGGCTCCCGCTCGACGGCGAAACCACGGTCGAGACGCCGCGCGGCGAGGTGACCGCGGCGTCGCTCTCGGCCTCGGAGCCGGGGTTCTACACCGCCGGCGGTGTTCGGTACAGCGCGTCGCTGCTCGATGCTGGCGAGTCGGCGGTTGTCGCCCCGGACGTCGAAGCGTCGACGAGTGACGGCCCGACAACCCGGAAGGAGGAGCGGACCGCGCCCGACCCGCTGACCGAGTTCGTCGCACTCGGTGTCGTTGCAGCCGTGTTGGGGGAACTGGTGGCGCTCCGCAGGCGGGGTGACCTCTGATGGTCGCGGTCGAACTCACCGACGTGCTGTCGGTCGGGTTGTCGCGGCCGGCGTTCCTGCTCGCGTTCCCGGCGGCCGCGGCCGCGGTGTGGGCGCTGCTGTACCGGGGGGCGTCGGGGACGGCGTCGCCACGGTCCCGGAAGTGGCTGTTCGCGGTCCGGGTCGTGGTCGTCGCCCTGGTGGTGCTTTCCGCCGCGGGGCCGTACACGGTCCAGCCCCGCCAGACCACGGGGGATCCGAGCGTCACGCTGCTCGTGGATCGCTCCGACAGCACGGCGGTCACGCCTGACGTTGCCGACCGGCTCTCCGAGGACATCGAGGCCGAGGGGGTGGCGGTCCGGCGGGTGCCGGTGGGCGCCAACGACTCCTCGCCGGTGGGCGACGCGGTCGCCGCGAACCTCGAAGAGAACGGCAGCATCGTGCTCCTCAGCGACGGCCGGGTGACCGGGGGCCAGTCGCTGGGGGCCGCGACGGAGCTCGCGCGGTCGGTCAACGCGTCGGTCTCCGTGGTCTCGCCCGAACCCCGGACCGCGGAGCGGTACGTGACGGTCGCCGGCCCCGAGAAGGCGAGTCTCGGCGTCGAGAACCGGTTCACTGCGAGAGCCGACGGTGTCGGCGGGAACGTCTCCGCGACGCTCACGGTGCGGGTCGACGGCGAGCAGGTCGCCAAGCGGACGGTCGAAGACGCGCCCGCGACCGTCGAGTTCAACCACACCTTCGAGACCAACGGCACCCACACGGTGACCGCCGAGGTCGACACCGTCGACCGGTTCTCCGAGAACGACGTGTTCAGAAAGACCGTCCGCGTGGTTGAACGCCCCGAGATCCTGTATGTCTCCGACGGGGAGTACCCCTTCAGCGAGTATCTCGGCGGGCTCTACGACGTCAACACCGCCGACGAGGTCCCGGCTGATCTCTCGCCGTACTACGCGGTTGTCGTCCAGGACACGCCAGCTACCGAGGTGGGGAACGTCGACCGCCTCCAGGAGTTCGTGATCGGCGGCGGTGGGCTGTTCGTGGTCGGCGGCCCGAACGCGTTCGAGCGCGGCGGCTACCGGGGGTCGAGTTTCGCGTCGATGCTCCCGGTGTCGATCGGCGAGGGCCAGCGCAGCGCCACCAACATCGTCCTGGTGGTCGATGTCTCCGGCAGCGCCGAGGACGGGATGCGGGTCCAGAAAGCCGCCGCGTTGTCGGTACTCGACCAGCTCGGTGACGAGAACGAGGTCGGGTTGGTCGGGTTCAACTTCCAGGCGTACCGCGTCTCCGCGGTCGAACCGCTCTCGGAGAACCGCGGCGAACTCAGAGACAAGATCCGGCGGCTCCGCGCGGGCGGCGCGACCGACATCGCCGCGGGGGTCCGGGGCGGCGGCGAACTCCTCGGCGACCGCCGGGGGACAGTCATCGTCGTGAGCGACGGCGGCGACAACCCGGACGACGCCGCCGCGGCCGCAGCACAACTCTCCGAACGTGGCGTCCGAGTGATCACCGTCGGTGCGGGCGAGCGACTCAACGAGCGGACGCTCCGGACGGTCGCGGGCGGCGGCGGCGGGAGCTACTTCCGGGCGACCGAGACCACGCGGCTGGGGATTCTGTTCGGCGGCGCGGGCGCGGCCGGCGGGTCGGGGCTCGTTGTGTTGGACCGGCGGGCGTTCGTCACGTCGGGCGTCACGCTCACGTCGTCGCCCGAGTCGTTCAACGACGTGTCGGTCCGGCGCGGCGCGGACTACCTCGTCGCGGGGTCGAACGGCCAGCCCGCGCTCGCGTCCTGGCGGTACGGGCTCGGCCGGGTCGCGGTGCTCACCGCCCACGACGGCGACGGCACCCTGGGCGGGTTGCTCCAGGAGCCGGATTCCCTTCTCCTCACCCGGAGCACCAACTACGTTATCGGTGATCCCGAGCGGAAAGCCACCGGGATAACCGGGATCCCCGACACCCGCGTTGGCGAGTCGACGACGGTGACGTACCGCGGGCGCGACCGCCCCGCGGTCGAGGAACCCGCGTTCCGCCGGGTGGGTGAAGAGACGTTCCGGGCGTCGGTGACCCCTACCGAGCCGGGGTACGTAGAGGTGCTCGGCGCGGCGTACGCCGCGAACTACCCGCGGGAGTACGCCGCGTTCGGGCCGGCGCCGGAGCTGGATCGGCTGGTCGACGAGACGGGTGGTCGGGAGTTCACCGCGGCGCAGGGCACGCGGATCGCGCGCTTTGCGGCCCAGGAGGCCAGCGGGATCCGTCCGGTCGAGACCGACTGGACGTGGCTCCCGCTCGTGCTCGGGTTGGTGCTCTTTACGCTGGAAGTGAGCTACCGGCGGCTTCAAGTCCGTCGCCGAAATACCACGCCCGACGGAGGCGCCCAGTGACGTTCGTCGGCCGGCCCCTGAGCCTCGCGGTGGTCGCGACCATCCTGGTCCTCGCGGCGGGGACCGTGGGAGCGACGGTGCTGTACAGCGCCGGCGTGACGGAGGTCGGTGCCCAAAACGAGCAACTCAGAGCCCAGAACGAACAGCTCCGGGAGAACCTCGCCTCGGCGAGAGACCGGATCGAGACGCTCGAAAACCGGGTCGACTCGCTCCGGGGGCGGTTGAGCGCGCGAAACGAGACGCTGACCGAGGTCCGGTCGGAACGCAACGACGCCCGGGACGACCTTCGGTCGGTCTGTGACCAGGTGCGCGGGGAGAACGTCAGCCTGCCCGAGGAGTGTGAGAATGTCGGATCCGAGTGACGACCCCGACGGAGATGGCGACCCCGTCGAGTGGCTCGACGAGATCGAGTGGTCAGACAGGTCCCCATCTGGGGAGTCCCCGTCCGGCAACGACGATGTGGGTGGTGATGACGCGGTCGATGCCGGTGCTGAGGGCACCGACGGCACCGGATACGGAGGCGAAGCCCGAAACGCCGGTTTCGGCCTCGGGAGCGCTGACTCCGACTCCGACTCCGACGGCACCAGCGCCCCGAGCGCCACGACCGATCGGATCGCCGCGGCGCTGTCGGCAGTCAGGCGGGAGGTTTGGAAGGCCGCGCTCGTCCACGCCGCGGTCGAAGGTGCGCTCGTGGCCGTGGTCGCGAACCTCCTCCTGTCGCTCGCGACGCCCGCGGCGCTGTCGGGGTCGGTGCCGCTGCCCGGCGTCGTCTTCGCGGTGCTGCGGGGCGTCCCGGCAGTCGGCCCTGTCGCGCCACGGACCGTTGGGGTGGCGTCGATCGCGGCGGTCGGCGTCGGGAGCGTCGGGTTTGTGGGGGCGTCCCTGCTCCGACTTCGCCGGCCGTCGGTCGAACGGTTCGAGGCGGCGAACCCGCCGGTTCGGGAGGCGCTGCGGACCGCCCGCGACGCGGTTGACGGCGGCAGCGACACCGAGATGGCGCGGCGGCTCTACGCCGACGTGATCGCGACCCTCAAAGAGACGTCGACGCTGGAACTGGTTGACGCCCGGCGACTGAGTGTCACAGTTGTGCTCGTTGCGGTTGTCGCGGTCGCGAGCGTGCAAATCGCGGTGATCAACCCCGACCTCGCGGGTGTGCTTGCCGGCGGCAGTGGCCCCGGTTCCAACGTCGAGCAGCCCGACGACGACGAACTCCAGGACGGCGACGACATCCTCGGCGACGCGGAGGACGTCGAAGCCGGCGACGAGGTCGAGAACATCACGGTCCCCGGAACCGGTGAGGGCGACGGCGAGGGGCCGACCGCGCCCGGCGGCGGGACCGGCGGCGCCGGCGGCAGCGGGGAGTTCGACAGCCAGCAGGCCGGGTACGCCGGCGACGAGCGGATCGAGGACGCCGAACTCGTCCGGGAGTATAACCTCCGGATCAGGGAGTTCGACGACGGAGACACACAGAACGATGACGACACGGCGTAACAACACCCACACAGTATGAGTACCGCAAGCGACGAACGCGCATGAACGGCTCCGACGACGAGATCGACCGGATCCAGCGCCGGCTGGCCGCTCTCAGGGGGGAGGTCGGAAAGCGGATCGTCGGCCAGACCGACGTGGTCGAACAGCTGCTCGTGTGTCTGCTCTGCGACGGCAACGCCGTGATCGAGAGCAATCCCGGGCTCGGGAAGACCACCCTGATCCGCACGATCGCGGAGGCGACGGACCTCTCGTTTTCGCGGATCCAGAACACCCCCGACCTTATGCCCGCGGACATCACCGGGACGGAGATCATCCGCGAGGCCGGCGGCTCCCGAGAGTTCGTCTTCGAGAAGGGGCCGGTGTTCGCGAACCTGGTCCTCGCCGACGAGATCAACCGCGCCACGCCGAAGACCCAGGCCGCCCTGCTCGAGGCGATGCAGGAGAAACAGGTCACGACCGCCGGGGAGACCAGAGAGCTCCCGCGCCCGTTCTTCGTGCTCGCGACCCAGAACCCCATCGACCAGGAGGGGACATACCCGCTGCCGGAGGCCCAGACCGACCGGTTCCTCCTGAAGATCCTGATGGAGTACCCCGGCCGCGACGAGGAACGCGAGATCGTCGAGCGGTACACCACCGGCGCGCCCGATCCAGGCGTCGACCGGGTGCTGTCACGGGAGGGACTGCAGCGCGCCCAACACCTCGCACGGCAGGTGCCGATCGCCGACGACATCCGGGACCGCGCAATCGACCTGGTCCGGGCGACCCGTGAGGCCGAGAACATCGAGTTCGGCGCGAGCCCCCGGGCGAGCATGGGGCTGGTGCTCGCCGCCAAGGCCCGGGCGTTCCTTGCCGGGCGCACCCACGTCTCGGAAGCCGACGTGGAGGCGATGGCCCGGCCGGCGCTCAGACACCGGCTGGTCATCGACTTCCGCGCCGAGCGGGAGGGGATCACGCCCGACGACGCGGTCGCGGCGCTCCTGTGACGATGGCGCTCGACACCGACTTCCTCGAGAAACTGTCGCGGCTGGAGGCCACGCTGCGCCGCGAGACCGACTCCCGCCGGCAGGGTGAGCAGCGCTCCTCGAACGTCGGCGAGGGGCTGACGTTCAGCGACTACCGCCGGTACACCCCCGGTGACGACGTCCGGTTGATCGACTGGCGGGTCCACGCCCGAACGGACGAGTACTTCATTAAACAGTTCGAGGCCGAGCGGGACCTCACGGTCCACATCCTCCTGGACGCGTCGGCGTCGATGGCGTACGGCGAGGGCGACGCCCACAAGTTCGAGTTCGCCGCGAAGATCGGGCTGGGTTTTGCGTCCGTCGCCGCCGCGGGTCACGACACGTTCCGGGTTGCCACCATCGGCGAGGGGGTCGACCGCTTGGACCGCCACCGGTCCACCCGCGGGGAGCTCCTCCGGTTGCTCGAGGTTCTCGACGGAATCGACCCCGGCGGCCGGACCGACTTCCGCGGCGCTGTGGAGTCGTACGCCGGGACGATCGCCTCGCGGTCGCTCGTGGTGGTCGTGAGCGACTTCCTCGAAGACCCCGACGCGATTGAAGCCGGACTGGCCGCCGTCGGCGACAGCGACGTCCTCCTGGTCCAGACGGTCGCGCCCGGCGAACGCGACCCCGACGCCACCGGGGATACCGTCTTCGAGGACCCCGAGACGGGCGCAACACACCGAGCGTACTTCGCGGGGCCGACGGTCGACGCCTACCGGGACCGGCTCCGATCGCACGTTGCCAACATCGCGGCACGGGCCCGCGCCCTCCGGGCCGAACACACCGTCGTCGACACCGGGACAGATGTTTTCGACACGTTCGCGAGGGTCTGGCACCGGGACGCGGCGGGGAGTCGGGTCGACCGCCGCCGGTGAGCGACGTGCCGGTCCGTCCGACCGCCGCCGGTGAGCGACGTGCCGGTCCGTCCGACCGCCGCCGGTGAGCGACGTGCCGGTCCATCCGACCGAAACCGTGAATCCGCGTGCAGTTCGAGATAGCGTATGAGCTACCTCCCGTGGGCGCTGCTGGCGCTCGTCGCGTACTCGCTGGTCCCCCCGCTTTTGAGCGTCGCGACCACCGGATCGGTCCGGATGCCCAGCAACGTCGCTGCGCTGTACTCGAATGGGGTACTCGTCGTCGGGACGGTGCTCGTTGTCATCTATAACGGCGAGGAGGCCTTAGCGTACGCGACCCACCCGGCACAGAAGTATGTCCTGCTGGCGGGGGCGTGTCTGTTCGTCGGAATTCTGGCGTACTACCGCGCGCTGTCCCTGGGGCCGGTCAGTGTCGTCTCGCCGATTTTTGGGATGTTCCTGGTGCTCAGTTCCAGTATCGGGATCGCCTTCCTGAACGAGTCGCTGACCGCGCGGAAGGCCGTCGGCATCCTCCTCGGAGTCGTCGCGGTCTATCTGGTCAGCGTGGAGTGACAGGTCGGGCCGATCGACGCAGAACCTCTTTCACTATCAGCGGCGTAACTGGCGTATGGTCCTACTCGAATCCGACTCCGAACTGTCACCGGGCGACGAGGCACCTGCCTTCGAGCTGCCCGCGGCCGGCGGGGGGACATGTGCGCTCTCGGATTTCACCGACTACGACGCCCTGCTTTTGGTGTTCACGTGTAACCACTGCCCGTACGCAGAGGCGAAGGTGGACGAACTGAACCACCTCGCGGGGGCGTACGACGACCTCGCGCTGGTGGGCGTCAACCCCAACGACGCCGAGGCGTACCCGGACGACTCCTTCGAGCGGATGAAAGAGCGCGTCGCGGCCGGCGAGGTCGAGTTCACCGCGTACCTCCGCGACGAATCACAGGACGTGGCGCGCCGGTACGGTGCGGTGTGTACGCCGGACCCGTTCCTGTTCGAGCGTGACGGCGACACGTTCAGGCTGGCGCTGCACTCCCGGCTCGACGACGCGATGTCGCCGGGCGAGGAGCCCGAACGGTACGAGATGCGCGAGGCCGTGGAGGCACTCCTCGCCGGCGAGGCGGTTCCCCTGGACGCGACCCCCTCGCAGGGCTGTTCGATCAAGTGGACGGACGAGTAGGCGTCACCGTCGCAGGCTGCGAGACGACCGTCCGTGGCGACAGAGAGCGATCCGGCGTCAGTGACCCACGACTGAACAGTGGTTGCTGATTTGGCGTCGTACGTCTGGACAGCCAGGCGGGATCGGGACTTAGATTGGCGTGCACCCGGTGCACGAGACGTAGGACTCGTGAGAGAAGCTCACGAATGTGTTACAACCGCTACTTCAGCAACTACGGTAAAGCCGTGGGCTTCCTCCTTGTACCTCTGTGACCGACGCGTCCGGCGCCTACGCTTTGGCTGCCCCCACAGCGCGGTCGTCAGCGGGGAGTCGATCCGTCCAGTAGAGCGCCACCGACACCGCGAGCAGGACGGCGAGGCCGCCGGCGAAGCTGCGGAACACCACGGCGTAGGGATAGCCGGCCCCGACGAGCACCCCGACGACGCCGCTCCCGGACGCCTCGATGGCGATGGAGAGCCCGCTGAAGGCCGCGAAGGTCCCGGCGCGGGTGTCGGCCGGGAGCGATGAGAGGACGTAGGTGTCGAGCGCGGGGAACAGCCCGTGGATGGTGTATCCGATGACGACCGAGACTGCGCCGAGAGCGAGTGTGCCGCGGAGGACGGTCAGTCCGAAGACACCGGCGGTGAAGACCCCGGCCAGCCCCAGGATGTACGGAACCGTTGGAAACCGGTCGACCAGGGTTCCGCTGACCCAGAAGGCGGGGATCCCAGCCGCGAACGCGACCGTCAACAGTGCGTTCGCAGTCCCTGTCTCGAGTCCGCGGGCGAGCATAACGGAGACGTAGAAGTTGAACAGCCCCTGCCAGACGAACCCAGCGGCGCTGACAAAGAGCATCCCCGTGAGGATCACCCGCCAGTTACCGAGCACACCGCGGAAGTTCCGCGCCGGCGGGGCCTCCCGGACCCCATCGGTTCGCCCCAGGCTGATCGCGAACACGACGGTGGTGGCGAGCGCTGCAACGGCGAGCAGCCAGAACACCGCACGCCAGGTCGCGACCGCAACCACGGAGACGACCACCGTCGGCGCGGCCACGGCCGCGAGTTGCGCCGCGGTCCCGTGGATGCCGACACGCTTGCCCACGCGGTCCGGGTAGAGTTCGCTGATGAGCGGCACCGCGGAGACAAAGTAGGTGCCGGATGCCACACCGACGGCCACCACGCCGAGTCTGAGCGTTCGGATGTCCGGTGACAGCGCCGTGAGCACCGCGGCCCCGGTCAAGCACAGTCCGGCCACGACCACGACCCGGCGCCGGGAGACCCGCGTGAGCACGTAGCTCAGGGGCAATCGAGGCAGCGCCGTGCCGAACCAAACGAGCGAGACGACTGCACCGACGGTCGCCGGTCCGACGCCGAACGCCGCCTGTAGCGGCTCGACGAGCGGTGCGAAGGCGACGCGCCCGAAGTTGACGGCGAAGACCATCCCCAAGAGGCCTCCGTACAGTCGGCGAGTCATCTATCAGTGCTCGGAACGGGGCGAATAATCGGTTGTGATCGATCTCCCACCGGCGGGTCGACCGGGGGATTAGTCCCGTTTGGGGCTGTAGTTGGGCGCCTCGTCGGTGATCATCACGTCGTGCGGGTGGCCCTCGGCCTGCCCGGCGCTCGAAACCCGAACGAACTCCGAGCGCTCCTTGAACGCCGGGATCGTCGCGGCGCCGACGTACCCCATCCCCGAACGCATCCCGCCGACGAGCTGGTGAAGCTCGGAGGCGAGCGTGCCCTTGTACGGCGTCGCGGCCTCGACGCCTTCGGGGACGAACTCTTCGTCCTCGTCGGCCTCCTTGAGGTAGCGCTCGCCCCCGCCGGATTTCATAGCACCGACTGACCCCATCCCGCGGTACTGTTTGTACTTTTTGCCGTTCATTGTGATAACGCGGCCGGGCGCCTCCTCGGTGCCGGCGAAATACGAGCCTAACATCACGGCGTCCGCACCCGCAGCGATCGCCTTGATCGCGTCGCCGGAGTACCGGATCCCGCCGTCAGCGATCACGGGGACTCCCTCGGGGGCGGCCACATCTGCCACCTCCGCGACCGCGGTGATCTGGGGCATTCCGGCGCCCGAGACCACGCGCGTGGTGCAGATGGAACCGGGGCCGATTCCCACCTTCAGGCCGTCGGCGAAGTCGACCGCGGCCTCGGCGGCTTCTTTGGTCCCGATGTTGCCGACCACCACATCCGCGTCAACCGACTGCTTGATGTCGCGGGCGCTGTCGAGGACGTCGAGATTGTGGGCGTGTGCGCAGTCGATAAACAACACGTCGGCGCCGGCGTCGTCCGCAGCCGTCGCGCGGTCGGACTCGAACGGCCCGACCGCGACCCCGACGCGGAGCCGCCCGGTGTCATCGCGGGCGGCGGTCTCGTGTTCGCGGCGCTGGAGGATCCCCTGCATCGTGACGAGCCCCGCCAGCCGGTCGTCGCCGTCAACGGTCGGAACTCGCTCGATCTTGTGGTCGTACATGAGCTCAAGCGCCTCGCGGGCGTCGACCTCGCGAGGGGCAGTGATGACCTCGTCGGTCATCGCCTCCCGGACCTGGTCGGACTCGCCGACCTCGAGATACGGCCGGATGTCGGTGCCGGAGATGATCCCCAGGACGGTGTCGTCGTCGTCGACAACGGGCGCCCCGGAGACACCCTCCCGTTCCATCATCGCGTCGACCTCGCGGACGGTCTGGGTCGGGGCTGCGGTCACGACGTCGTCCCGGCGGATCACGAGCTCATCGGCGCGCTTCACCCGACGGATCTCCGCGACCATTCGTGTGTCGTCCATGCTCCGGTGGAGAACGCCCAACCCGCCCTCACGGGCCATCCCGATCGCCATCTCGCCCTCGGTGACGGTGTCCATCGCCGCCGAGAGAATGGGGGTGTTGAGTTCAACGGTCTTCGAGACGTGCGTCGATACGTCTGCGGCATCGGGTTCAACCCGGCTCTCGGCGGGTCTGAGCAGTACGTCGTCGAACGTCAGCGCCTCCGGGACGCGGAGTTTCTCCGAGAACGGCTCGGTCTTCGAAACGTCGTTCGCCATATAAACGGTCCACAGCCGATCGGCAAAAGCGTTGCGAGAACGCCCGCCCCGAGGCGGCTCCCGCGCGATGCGCTGTGACGGTGAACGTTCGTCCGCATCGTGTGGGAATTTCTCACGAATTCCGTGGTTCCAGCATAGATCGGTCGCGTCGCTCAAGCGCTGTGGGCATACGTCCCACGCAACGTTTAATAACCAGTCTGTGTCAAACCTATGTATGGACTCCGAGTGTCCCACTGCATCGCGCACCGCGGGTCAGCTGACCTCCGAATTCGGTGCGAACGTTACATTTACCCCGATGCAGTCGTTCAAACGCGGGAATGCGGTCCCCGCGAACGTCAACCTCGGAGAATCCGGCCGAGCCTGCGGTGCGGCGTCGTCAGGCTTGCGCCCGTGTTGCCGTTCGGCCGATGGTGACGGCCGCTGACGCGGGATGAGCGTCTCCAGACATCCGGTTGCGCTCCGACTCGAAGAGCGTGTCGGCCGCGGAACCCGACTCCTGGCCACGGTTATGTCGCTGCCGTTAGTCGACGGTATATTCCCCGCGTTGATCATCGCAGGTGCGCTGGGCAGCCCGCTCGGGATCCTCGAGACCGGGCTGTTGATTTTCGGGGGGTCGGCGACGGTCGCCGTCATCCTCGCCGAGATGCAGGGAACCCGCCGCGAGCAGATCACGTCGATCCTGCTTTTGGGCGCCCTACTGCTCCCGGTGGCGGGCGTTGAGGCGCTCTTTGCGGAGACGCTGCGCACGGTGCTGAACTTCGAGGTATTCCAGCGGTTTGCGGGGCTCGTGATCCTCGCGGTCGCCGCCAAGACCGCTTCTGCGAAGGTCGGTGAGTACCTCCCGTCGCCGAGTATCATCATCGGGCTCGGGTTGGTCGCGAGCCTGGAGCTCGGCGGCGCGGCGCTCGTCGTGGAGCCGGACCTCGCGACGATCGGTCGGGCTGTAGCGGCCGCGGGCGTGGGCGTCGGGTTCGCGCTGGCGGTGGCGGTCTTCGGCCCGACCCTCCGGGGTGCGGTCGACCTCGACCGGTTCCGGTTCGGCAGCTCCGTGGCGCTGGGGATGCTCGCGATCGACGTACTCGGGCTGTTGCCAACCCAGGCGCCGGTCGCACTGGGCGTTCTCGGGGTGACGGCGCTTTTCGCCTACGATCCCTCGGCGGAAACCGCCGACGGCGCCGAGGTCGGAGACGACCCGGTCGCCGACGATGGCGACCCTGCCGCGGAGCCGGAAGCGGCACCCCCGGCCGCCGGCGCCCTCGCGTCGCTGTCGGAGGCGGTCTCCGACGGCGGCGACGCCGAGGAGGCGGCGTCCGATGCCAACGCGGCGGACGACGACGCGGAATCAGGCGGCGACGTCGGCTACGGCTACCCCGAGACTGACGGCTCTCGGTCGCCGTGGCTCTGATACGGATCCGATCTGGGCTGCCGCTCACACAGGTCGGCGACGACCGAGAGTTCATCATTGCAGACCGCACGACCCGGGCGGGGTTGCGGCTCGGCACCGAGCACGACGGATTTAGGACCCTCCACACCGTGACGGTGGTATGAGCAACCGCGTCGTCGAAGGCCGGATGGTCACGCCCGAGCGACTCGCAGAACTCGTCGAAGGCGAGCGCCCGCTTGAAGCCGAATCCATTGAGGACGCCGAAATGGCGTGTCCTGAGTGCGGTGAGAACGTCCTCTCCGTCGGATACATGCCCAGCGTGACCGAGTTCGTGACCGCGTACAAGTGCCAGGAGTGTTCGTGGTCCGACACGGATCGGTAGCCGCCACCGATCGTAATCCATTTAGGTTGGATCGGCGTACATCGTGACGCAGCGGGGTCGTGGCCAAGCCCGGTATGGCGACTGACTCCAGAGGCAAAGCGCCCGGTGACGAGACTCCAGACTGATATACCGAGCGGCCGACTGATCATCGACCGCGACGACGACCCTCTGGAGTACCGAGGCGCGCACCGGAGATATCAGTCGATCGGGGGTTCAAATCCCTCCGACCCCACTCCATATAAAAGTACTGTAGAGGTCGTTGTCGCTACTAACCACAGGTGAGCGCTACATCAAGCGGTCAGACACCGACCGGCTTGCTCTTCGCTCCTCGGTCACACGATGCCGGACGCGAGTAGCGTACCGAGGACGAGCAACAGAACCGCGAGAACGCCTCCTCCCGTTAGCGGTCTGTTCTCCATTGCCTTTTGCTGGATGAGCATCTGCTCGTACTTCCCGCGGAACGTTTCGAGATTGTTCTCGTCGTAGAAGTACTTCGGTTTGAGCGCGAACCGTTCAGTGACCGCACAGCCAGTACAGACGGGCGTTCCCTCCAGGCGCTCGGTCGTGACGTGACTGCCACAGTTCTCGCAATGCCGTGTATCCGTGGTCGGTGCCCGAAGTCTCACAGTGCACACACCGATGGATACCGTCCTCAACAGTCACTGCGATGGCGTGTGGACTCTGGTGCGGCTCTGCAGCTGTGAATTTGCCCGCCTCCCGCGGCTGAAGGCGCGGGAATCCGACCACCGGATCCGGGTGGTTGTCGCCCGTCGGTTCCACCCCGCACTCGGGGGGACCCGGCAACACGCCAGGGGGACTCCCGGTTGTCTCCCTCGTGGGGCTGTGGCCCGGCCACTGAGGCCCCATCGAACCCCGTGTCATCGCGGTGCGACCCGCCGCGGGTTCGCCACCCCCTGTGGTTCGGGGACATCTCACCGAGTCCGTAGCATCCACACCGGCAAGCACCACGGGTATACAGGCACCGACAACCGGGCCACATGTCCGCTTGACCCCCATCGGCAGACGGGGTATCCGCTCGTATCCGTATCAGCGAAACCTACATTACTGGTTGTCAAGTAACATATCGTAAGACACTCTCTCACATTCCACTATGGGACGCAATATTGATAATATCGCGGATGACCGTGCGCTAGGGATCCAGTCAGCGGGTGAAAACTACTACGATGAATTCCTCATCAAGCGTCCCAAAACGGAGTGGGCGCCGTATATCGACGAAACTGCGAAGGACATCTGCTCCGGTATCCAAATCAGTGACCTCGCTCTCTCAAAAGACGATTTCCGGCAGGAGTTAGGGACCTACTACCGGCGTGGGTTGAAGAAAACTGCCGGCCGCTATGCCGACCTCCCGTCAGTTCTGGAACAAAAGGTCAGCGACGAGAAACTCGGCCGCCTCGCGTACCAACTCAACGAACTCAGTCACGATATTTCGACGACTGATCTCGGCATCGATGATGTCGAGAAAGCAACTGAAGCCGTCATCGAGAAGCTCCTCGCAAGACACGTCGGAAAGGATTTGAACGTCTCATTCGACCTATCAGGTGCTACCGTCTCCGACATCACGACACAGTTGTTCAGCAACGAGGCGGTCGCGTCGAACGTCGATCTACTGTTGCGCGAATTCGAAGACAGCGCGTCAGAGGGACTGTTGGCACTGTTGGACAAGCCCCAAATGATGACGCCCCTGTGGAACCACCAGCGCGATGCGCTACAAAAGTGGTGGGAGCACGATCACCGAGGCTACGTCGATATGGCAACGGCCACCGGAAAAACTGTTCTCGGACTCGGCGCAGTTGCACTCAGCTATGGCGAGTTACACCCGGACGACCAGTCTATCGGTGGGCTGGTCAACACCACTGATTCGAGCGGGAGTGGCGACGTGCTCATTGTCGCACATAGTGAGTTAATACTCGAACAGTGGCGGCGGGAGTTCGAAAGACACCTCAACATCCCTCAAGAGCGAACCACCGGTAGCGACGACATCACACTCGAGTGGGGGACGGTTCATTTCCGAACCCCGCAGTCACTCATCAATGAAGACCGCGTCGCGTACGACTTGGTGTTGCTTGACGAGGCCCACCACTACGCAACCGGGAGTGAGTGGGGCTCACTTCTTGAGGAGTTCGGTGGCGATATCTTGGCGATGTCCGGGTCCGTTGATGACGCTGGTAGCGACAGCGACCAGATCAAAGACCGCCTCACGAACAGTATCGGACCGCAGATCAAACGCTACACCATCACGAAGGCACGGGAGCACGGCGTCATTCCGTCGTTCGACTGGGAAGTCCACTATGCACCCTACGATGTCGTCGGTGACGACTTGAAGAAAACCGCAAGGCGTGCTGAACAGTCGTTCCGTGACTTCCGCGAGCGCCTCAAACAAGGCGACCTGTCCCTCGATACGGATCGCCGACTCGAGACGTACGAGGACATCCGCCGGTTCTCTCACACGAAGGAAGGAAACACACTCAAGCAACAGGACGATGACTTCCGGGAGCTAGTCACTCGGTTGTTCTCGCGGCGAACAAAACAGTGGAATCTCTCGCCGGTGCTGGACGCCGTTGTAGACCTCGTCACCGAACACTACACGACGGAGAAGGTCGTTGTTCTCGCAGACAGCAACGCCCAAGTCGAGGAACTGGAATCCCGTCTCAACAACGTAGTCGCAACCCCCTCGGCCGTGCACTTGGTTTCGGGGTCACAGAGTCAAAAGGACCAGCGTGAAACAATCGACGAATTCGACGAGTCGGAAGGGGCTGGGATTCTCATCGGAACCGGTGACCTGCTCGGCGAAGGTGTCGACATGCAGCACGCATCGGTAGCGGTCAACATGGCTACCGGCGGCGTCAATCAGGAACTCGTACAGCGCATCGGGCGTGTGCTACGGAACCCAGCCGACACGCCAAAACACGCGATGTTCTACAACGTCGTCGGTGTCCCCCCGACAGAAGCTGCAGCAGTTCCGCGGGAAGATGGCAAGCAACTAATCGAGCAGGCAGCAGGATTCTGCTCTCTTGGCCGGCGTTTCAACAAGCTCCCCGGATTTGCGACCGCAACATCGCTGGACGCCGACGTTGTCGAGGCACTCCTGGGTGAGGGAGCACGGTTCATCGACTCACTCGACGCGGATGGCGGCTACGACTGGAACAAAGAGAGCATCAGTCAAGCCGATCTCACTGCCCTCCACAACGCTGTACAGAGCAACCCGGGGGATCTGGAGACGATTTTGGGGGAGTGGGAAGAGTACGCGTGGGAGCACAGCGAGGAACTCGACGACGAAACGGACGTGGATGACTCAGAAGACCCGACAGACTCTACTGAGGCCGAGGAAGACACACCGGGTTCTGTGACGGATGATGCGGACACGTTAACCGCGACAAAGCAGGAGCGGATCGACGATCTCGTTCGCCTCCAACCGGCGAAGAACGCAACGCTCCAGCATCGATGGGAGCTGTCGTCTGGCAGTGACGTTCACGAGTATTTGAATTCCGAACTTGCGGAGTATCACTTCCGTGACGCAGAGAGTCTGATCTGGGCCAGTGACGAGGCTGAAGCGCTCGTTAGTCGCGATCATCAAACTGGTGAGGACAGCACGCAGACGAAATTGGATCTCGAAATCGAGACCGATTCAGATCAGGAGCAACCGACGGACGGCGAGCTTCTCGATGAGATCCGGCATCTCCAGTCAACTCTCGGAGACGTGCCGACAAAGGTTGAGATGACGAATAGGGGGGCATATCCTGTTAGCCAGTTTGAGGCCGCTTTCGGGTCGTGGTCTGCTGCAGTCCGAGAAGCGGGATTCGAACCGCACGGCCAACAACAAAGCAAGTACACCCGTGATGACGTTCTTGCTGGTCTTCGTGAGGTCGCCGCAACCCTCGATACATCCCCGTCAGTAAACGATATCAACGAGCATGCGCCGTTCAGTTCGACTGTCGTCTACAATTACTTCGACTCGATCGGCGAGGCACGGCGAACGGCGGGTGTCGACCAACTGGACGAACGTGAGGACGCAACGACCGACCAAGCAGACGGTTCCTCGGTTGCACCGAACGAACTCGCCGAATACTACGAACTCTTCCGAACCTTTGCCACCCTTCTCGAACG
Organism: Halobellus salinus; assembly: GCF_014646875.1. GTDB lineage: Archaea > Halobacteriota > Halobacteria > Halobacteriales > Haloferacaceae > Haloquadratum > Haloquadratum salinum. Next base: position 25,662 of record NZ_BMOC01000012.1, read on the forward strand.
CCTCATCGAATCCGAACAGACCGCGTATCGCGCCGGTAGCGACCGCCCGATGAACCAGTGGCGATCCAAGGTCAACGACATCGTATTCGGCAGCGGGCCGACTGAAGACAGCCCGAATTACGGCGAACAGCAGGGATCTCGCAATCCCCACACGATGTCGGCGTACCGCGAAGCCTTCGGTAACGGCGAAACCGTAACGCAGTACCAGACTGTTCAAGCCGAGCAACTGAGCGGCGACGATGCCGCGGTGCTTATCGAACAGCAAGTCATCAACCCCGACGAACGCGTCTTCCTCCCAGTCACACCGGACTCCGGTACTCCACTTCCACTTGCCGTCGCTTCAGAGGAAGAGTTCAACGAGGCTTCAGCACTTCTCCAAGAGTTCCCCCCAGAACCCGACCCAGCTGGCGAGCAGTCCGGATCACAACCACCGTCCACCACCAGCGAGGACGACAATTCGTCTGAAACGACCGTATCCCCCGAACCCGACGAGCCTACCTCAGACCAAGATCGGCACGACGAAGACGCAGCGTCCGGTACTGACACCGGCGACGACACGGTCGAACAGACCATCTTCTGGGATCGAAACGTCGAGACAATAACCGAGCTCGAAGATGACGAATCGGTTGAAGACTCGTCTACTGCGAACGGTGATGAGCTGGATCGCAAAATCGACGAGTGGAAATCCCAGTTACTCGATCTCACCCGACGGAACAAGCTCGTCTCGTTCAAACCGACGAAGAGCAAGTCCCTCCCGTTCGAAGAGACAAACCCGACCACCATCGCTGCCGAACTCAACGGCAACGAAGAACTCCATCTGCGAAAACAACCAACAGACGGAACGGAAGACGAACCGGAACTCGCGGCGAACGAACTCTTGCCGACCCGGTCACCAGACGAAGCAGCGAACTCGCTGTCTCAGATCGAACTCAAAAACAAACAATACCTCCGGGAGCGCGGTGTTGATTCGCTGTACCTGTCATTTGGGATGCTGCGGTGGTATAGCGTCGATTACAGCGACGAGGCAAATCGCTCCCCACTGTTCCTCGCGCCCGTCGAGCTGGAAGCGCAGACCATTCAGGATGGCGAGAAACACGATTACGTTCTTAAGACAAAAGCTGAAGGCCTGCGGTTGAACCCCGCGCTGCGCAAGAAACTGGCTGCCGAACGGGACATCAGCCTTCCAGCAGACTCCGTGCTCTCGCTGACAGCGATTGATGCTGGCTTTGAGACGGTGTACGAAACGTTGCGTGGCTTCGACCGGTGGACAATCCAACCGGACGTGGTTCTGGGAATTTTCGACTTCACCAAATTCAGTCTCTACACGGACCTGGAACGCAACAGATCCGCAATCAAGAGTAGTCAGATCATCCAGGCACTCAACGGCAATATGGAGCCGATACAGGCTGCTGAAGGCGATATTACAACGCCGACAGCATCCGAACTCGATGGTGTCGTCGATCCGATCGACACCTACCAGGTTCTCGATGCCGACTCCAGTCAACAAGAGGCAATCGAGGCGGCGAAGCGTGGGAAAAGCTTCGTACTCCAGGGCCCACCTGGGACGGGCAAGAGCCAGACGATTGCGAATGTCATCGCCGAAAAGCTCGGTGCTGGCGAACGGGTCTTGTTCGTGAGCGAAAAGCAGGCTGCGCTCGACGTGGTGAAAAACCGGCTCGATGACGTTGGGCTTGGACGGTTCTGTCTCGAGGTCCACGGGGAAAAGGCGACCAACTCGGACGTGCTCGGAAGCCTCGAAACCGAACTGAAAGCGCCACAGATCAAGCCTGCAACTGACCGCCCCAAGCGACTGCAGAAACTCCGCGAGCGGCGAGACATGATCAACCAGTACGGCCGGCACGTGTTCTTCTCCCCGACTGGGTGGGATCTGACAGCGTACCAAGCGTTCGGGATCGTGAGCACCCACGCGGACGCCCCACGGATCGATATCGGCATCACAGACCCACACCAGATCGGACAGGACACGCTGGAAACCGCCGTTGACGAGTTGGAGACGTTGGCGCGCTTTGATGACGTACTCGACACGTACGATACGAGCCCGTGGCGGCACACAACGCTCCGGCAGTGGGGCGTCGACACCGGCGACTCGATGCGTGACTCACTCGACCAGCAACTCGAAACCATCGAGACACTGCAAACGGTTTCGGACGAGGTCGCGTCCGGGCTGGGCATTCACCCGGCGTCGTTCGCGGAGCTCAGTGAGTTCCGGCAACTGCTACAGCACGTCTCGAAGCGGCCGGATGTCGCGTGGCAAGACGCCTTCTTCGACGGCTCGTTCGGACGGGAAGGCGGCCGGTTCGACGAACTCGCGGAGCTTGAACGGGAGCGTGACTCGCTCATCGCCGAGCTCTCGGAGCGGTATCAGCGGAGCTTCTTTTCGGCTAACGGCGGGGAGCTCAACAGTGACCTCGCCGCCTACGGGCTATTGAAGCTTCTCAAGCCGAGTTACCGGTCCCTCAAGCGAAAAATAACGAATCACGCTCACGACGGCTACGATCCCGGCCACGACCAGCTACTCGAAGACACACGCAAGCTCGCCGAAATCCAGCGTATTGAGGATCGGCGAGACGACTTCCGCGGCGTCATTCAGCGCCTTGGACCGCTGTACCAAGGCGGCGATACGAACTGGGACACCCTGACGCAAGCACAAGACTGGGTCGCCGACCTCGACGACTACGACACCACCTACACAGACCCGATCACCGACGCACTGATCGACAATACACTGCCGCCCGTCGACCAGTTGATAGACCGAGTGCAAGACGCACTCTCGGAGTACGACGACGCAGCCGCATTCTTCCGCGACGCTATGGCTGTCGACCAAATCCGCGTCAATAACACACCGTTCCGACAAGCCCCCCTCCCCGACCTAGCGGACACCCTGCAAGAACTCCGCGAGGAAGTCCCGGCCTTACAGCGCCGCGTCCAATTCGAAGCCCAACTCGATACCGTCCGTGACACGATCTGTGCGGACTACATCGAGCGGTTCCTCCGCGGTGGCTACAGTCACGACCGCCTCGTGGCTGCCTTCGAGAAACGGTTCTACACGAAATGGCTCAACAGCGTCTACGAACAAACCGACCTGGGCTCGTTCAACGCTGACGCAATGGAACGGTACGTCGAGGACTTCCGCCGGTTAGATCAGGAACAGCAGGAACTCGCCAAAGTACAGATCCAACACGAAGTCACCAAGCGCCGCCCGTCGTTGAATCTGGAACACGCATCCAGTTCCGAGCAGGTGCTTGTCCGTCGAGAAGCAGAGAAACAACGCCGACACAAACCGCTCCGTGAACTGTTCGACGAAGCCGGGTCGTTCATCACGCAACTGACGCCGTGTTTCATGATGAGTCCGCTGTCGGTCGCGCAGTACCTCAAAGCCGACTCGATCCAGTTCGATGCCGTCGTGTTCGACGAGGCATCACAGATTATGCCGCAAGACGCGGTGAGTAGCCTCATCCGGGCCGACCAAGCGATCATCGCCGGTGACACGAAGCAGCTCCCGCCGACGTCGTTCTTCCAGTCCGATGTCGAAACCACAGAAGATGTCAGAGAAGACCTCGACAGCATCCTCGAAGAGACCGCGTCGGTGCTCCCCGAGAAAAACCTCCGCTGGCACTACCGCAGCCGCACTGACGAACTCATTCAATTCTCGAATCATCACTACTACACCAACAGTCTCCGGACGTTCCCGGAGAACAACCCCGATGTCGAAACCGGCGTGGACCTCGAATACGTCGAAGACGGCATCTACGACCGCGGTGGGTCACGGCAGAACGAAATCGAGGCCCAGCGCGTTATCGACCTGATCGAAGACCACGCCGAAGACCGCAGCGACAAGAGTCTCGGTGTCGTTGCGTTCAGCAGCGCGCAAGAACAAGCGATCCGTGACGCCCTCGCCGAGCGCCGCGAGGAGAATCACGTCCTGGACGCGTTCGTCAGTCAAGACGACGTGCTTGACGAGTTCTTCATCAAGAACCTCGAAATGGTCCAAGGCGACGAACGCGACCGGATGATTTTCAGCGTCGGCTACGGCCCCGCCCAAGACGGCACGATCTCGACGAACTTCGGCCCCCTGAACAAAAGCGGCGGTGAACGACGACTCAACGTCGCCGTCACACGGGCGAGAGAGCACATCGCCGTGGTGTGCTCGATGCTCCCCGGCGACATCGACCTCTCCGGATCCAACAGCACCGGCGCACAACACTTCAAAAACTACCTCGAATACGCCCGCAAAGGCGAACAGGCACTGGCCCGGAACGACCAGGTCACCGACACGCTCGATTTCGACTCCCAATTCGAAGAAGCCGTCTACGACGCGCTTGAATCGGACGGGCACGACGTAGTTTCACAACTCGACAGCGCCGGATACAGCATCGACCTCGCGATCAAACACCCCGACCGACCCGGGAAATTCATTCTCGGCGTCGAATGCGACGGCGCTGCCTACCACTCCTCGAAAACAGCCCGCGACCGAGACCGCACACGGCAAGCAGTCCTCGAAGACCTGGGCTGGACAATCCACCGCATCTGGTCACCGGACTGGGCCTCGAATCGAAAAGCCCAGGTCCAAGCAATCAACGACAAAGTGGATTCACTCCTTGATGGGGACGCAGCGTCCACGAGCGAAACAGCGGATGTCCCGACTCACGAGCCGGACGCGGTCCCGAGCAGATCAAAGTTCGACCACGAGGCGCTAACAGAGTTCGTTGCCCCGTCATTAGCGTGGAACGATCGGTACTCGGTTGATAAGCGCGGACAGAGTACAGCAAACCGCAACGCAGTCTACGACACAGTCAGACAGCACGGACCGATCAAGTACGATACTGCGATCCAAACGTACCTGGGTGTGTGGTCTCAATCACGCGCCGGAAAGAGGGTCAAGCGAGCGTTCAAAAGCGGCGTAGACACGCTCACGGATCAGAACAAAATCTACCAGGACGGGGAGTTCCTGTGGCCGAAGCGAAGCGACCTCGATTTCACAGTTCGAGTAAACACCGAATCGGCGACGAGATCAATCGACGAGCTCCCGAAAGAAGAGATTGCGAAAGCGGTCGCAGTACTCCTCAAAGAAGGGGGTCGAATGACTCGAGACGACGCGATACTGGAAACCACCCGACTCATCGGCTACCAACGACGCGGGAACCGGATCGAAAAGCGAGTGAGAGACGCAATCGACATCCTCAATCGCATCGGTGCAATCGACATCAACGAGGACGAGAAACTCACCCTCCAGCCCGACGGAGAACTTGACGGGAAGCTCCTCAACCGGATCTACAGTTGACATTCCCCCCGGATTAAACAGCGGGGTTTGGGCCTCGCACTCTCCACTAGCAAGGCGAGTGCCTCGGGGGTTGACCCCGAGGCGATTCACTGACGGGCGTACTCTCACAACGCTGCCCCACAATCCGGACCGTAGCCCGGTGCAGGTGCGAGGTCAGGGCAGACTCGCGCTCAGGACAGCGCTGCCCATCGCTTCGATTCCCCTCGCTTGCCGCGGTGTTCTGCGAGGACCCCCGGACACTCTCGAACTCCCACCCAATCTTCTCACGCAGACGGGATCAAGAGGTTGTCGAAAGTACTTTTCCGGTGACAGGAAGACCAGTAGTCGACTCAACCCGAGCGATTAACACCCCAAATCAAATTGGACCGCTTCCTGCAACGAGTCAGGACCTGTACTCTCGTCCGATGCTCTTCGAGAGGCTACTGTCGATGGAACGTTATGAAAGATGCAATCCTAAAACCCTCCCTTCAGGGCGAAGAGGATGTCAACGAGAACGTGGGAGTGCAGCAGCTCGTACTCCTCTGTTTTGCGTTCCCCACTTTCGTAGAGGTTCAAAAGCCGATCGAGATCGTCCTGGAACACGACCCGCGTGTCGGCCCGGGTGTTTTAGCCGGTAGCGCACCGATCAACCGATACCGAAATGCCCGAGCGCTTCCGCGGCGAGGTGATCAGTGTCATTCCACCCGAGGAGACAGCAGACCACGAGCTTGAGCCTGCGATGGAGGATCTGGCCGCCTCGCGGTCCATCCTGGTGTGTCGCCGCGGCGGCGCCCCCTCGCTTCTGGAACTCCTGTGGGCGCTGCTCCGCCGGGATCCGATCGAGCCAGTGACAGTTGTCGCCGACCTGGACGCGGAACCGGTTGCGGAGGGCGACGAAGTCACGACGACGATCGCGGAGACGGAGCTTGCGGGCGTGTACACCGCAGCCGCCCCGGTGACCGTCGACCCCTCGTGACCGCCAGTCAAGGCCGGTGATCCCAGGCCGGGGGTGAAACGGAGGTCTCTACTCCCGGCCGCCGGTGTGAGCGTGGGCAACTGACCGCTCCCGACGCGGGTTCGGTCGTCGGCGACACCGTCGACCACACACCGACTACGCCCCGAGAACGTGTGGTCGGGACGCCGCGGGAGCCGACGCGTCGCCTGCGGACGGCACAAGCGTCCTCCCGCTTCCCGTCGACGCCGACGAGTCCCCCGGCTGGACGCCGGCGACACCGAGGTGGCACCGGAGCCGTACCCCACTCGGGGCGTGTTCAAGGGGAGTGCCTCGGCCGCGGATGGGCGTGTCGAGATTGGGGCCATCGGCGTAGTGCGATCACAGCCGGCCGGAATCGCGGCGACGACAGGCCGGGGAGCGCTGCTGGGTGTCGGGTCGAGGAGCCGCCAGCCGGCGCGTTCAGGCGGTCGCAGTCGTCTCGTTTGCCGCGGTCGCGTTCGCCGTCCCGTTGACGACAGTCACGCGGTCGTCATCGGGCGGCACGATCGACGTATCTTGGCCAGACCGCACCGGGATCCGCTCGACCACGTCGCCGCTTTCGTTGGTGATGACGATGGAATAGATGACGTCGCTGTCCGTTCGGTCGTCGGACGCGTTCTCGTCGGCTTGGCCACCGCCCGTCTTCGACTCGTTGATATCCCCGCGGATGAACGCCCGGGTCTCGTCGTCGGTCTGGACCGCGACAGCACTCCCGGAGTCGGCGTTCACGAACACGTTTCGGGTAACGTCAGTGAAGTCGACAGGAGAGACCTTGATATGCCACCAGAGGTTCTCGTCGACGATCGTGGGCACGGGTTCGGTCACCACGAAGTTCCGCCCCCAGTTGGTCTGTGAGTCCTCCGACCGGGCGATCCCCATAGCGCGTTCCGGGCCAGTGAGCGTCTCGCGGTCGGTGCCGAAGAAAGTGTACTCGCCGGTTTCGGCGTCGGCGAACCACACCTCGTCGAGCCCGCGGCTGTCGATGCCGTACGGCTCCATCGCGGTCACGTACGACAGCCGTTCGCCAGCCAGATCGATAATGAACGGCTGTCTGTTATCGGCGCCGTCTGGAAGCGTCGCGAGTTCGACTTCTCCCCTGTGGGCGCCCACCACTGGCAGTTGGTTCACAATCCCGTTGCGGTACCCCAGCGACCCCATCTCAACACGGGTGAGCGAGACCGGATAGAGCCGCTGACCGTCAAGGATGTCGTTCGCCTGCGCCTCCTCGGGAGTCAGGTGACGGATCTCGCCGTCGGGGGTGACGAGGGCACCGCCGTCCCACACCGGAACCGTGTGTGGGAACGGCGCCAGCCGCCACTCGTGACCGGTCTTCGGGTAGTACATATACGGCGTTCCGTCGTGAGTGAACTCGACAGCGTCGTCGTTGTACCGCGCGAGGTAGTCGGTCTTTTTGAGCTGCCAGTCCGCCGACCGGTGGAGGAACATGCCCTCGCCGTGGGTGAAGTCCGTATCATCGTACGTCTCGGTCCGGCGGTCGTCGATCCGGGTCATGTCCGAGAGCAACACCCCGCGCTGGTTCTCCAAGAGCGTGTTCCGGAACCCGTCGGGTTCGATCGGGTACGACCACGCCAGCGACCCGTCCTCGCGTCTGGCGATGTCGCTCGCCCCCAGTCGGTGTTGCCGGTAGGAGACCTCACCCCGGGTCGTCACCTCCGAGACCCGGCGCGGGACGACCCGCGGGTTCTCGGGGTTGGCTTCGGGGAACTCCTCAACCTCGGTCGCGTCGGCCATTGTCTCCTGCGCCAGGGTGCGCTGTTCGAGCGTGCCGCTGATCCCGCCGATCAGGAAGGAGACCGCGATCAGGAGGCCCACGACCACGGCCAGCAGCCGGACCTTCGCCGCCGCGGTGCCGTCGCTTGCCTGCGTCAACTCCCCGATCGGATCGGGGCCGTCCGACGTCACGCCGAGGCCGCCGGAGCCACCCGAGCCGGGACCGCCGGACCGGAGCCGGTCGGGCGGGAGATACAGGAGGGCGACGGCGGCGAGGCTGCCGCCGCCGACCACCAGGAGCCCGGTGGGCGAATATATCGCTGAGTAGACCAGCCCGTGCCAGATCGGCCGCGTGAGGTAGCCCACGGCGACCACCGCGACGAGCACGAGGGTCCGGACGCCCACGAACACGAGGGTGTCCCGGTCCGGGCCGGGGGTGTCGGTCGGAGGGACCTGTTCGGGACCGTCGTCAGGGGGAGATTGGGTACCCATCGGATTGGGCTTGGGATCCACGGTACCTATAGGATGCGGAGCCGGAAGGGCGGCCTCGAGGCCCGTGGATAAAAACGCCAGGAGGCTCGAGTATATGAATTTAAATCCGGGAGGATCGAATCACACTGTTATGGACCAAGTCGATCCGTCCGGAGCAGGCGGCGCGGGCGACGGAGCCGTCCCGGACTACGGCGGGCTCCTCACCGAGGTTCTGCTCGTCGGCGTCGTCGTGACAGTGTATCTGATCGGAGTCGCCACCGACCGGGATGGTCGGAAGATCTGACACGACAGCCGCGTGAGGGCACAGCCGCCCGGCTCGAGCGCGCTGGCCCACAGGTGCAAGGCGGAAGCCCACGACTCAGTCGTGGCTCACTGACTTGCGTGATCGCTGGGATAGTGCCGACACTGTCGACGCCGCCCGGAGGTCACCGACGCCGCAGTACCACGCGCCACGAACCCCGTTGCGGTCGTTCCCGACCGGCGTCGCGAGCGGGACCAACTCGCCGAGCTCGAACGCGACCACGACCCGTTCGTCGGTGAAGGGGTCGATGGTTTCGGCCCAATCCGATTCGGCCATCGGTCCGGCGTCGCCCCGAGCCTGTTCGGTTCGGCCCTCAATCGGGGCGTAATGCGTCACCGCCGACACCGGGGCGGTCCGGTAGAACGCCATGTACTCGAACGCCTCGCGGGTGCGGTCGTACGACCGCGGGGCGGGGTACAACCCCCGCCGACACCGCTGGAAGGTATCGGGCCGGGCCGCGACCACACAGACGCGCGCGTCGGCTGGGGCTGTGTCGGCGGGCCGGTCCGACGCGAACCGATCGAGATCCATACCACACCGAGGGCCCGCATCCACAAGAGTTCCCGCCCGCGGCGGCCAGCAGCGACAGCCCGACCCTCGGCGTCAAGGCCGTCTACCTTGATCGCGGGTTCTACAACAGCACCTGTCTCGGACTGCTGTACGCGCACAACTACGCCTACGTGATGCCGATCGTCAAGTGGGGCGAGACGATCCAAGAGGAACTCAACACAGGCTGGAGCCGCAAGATCGAACACGATCTCGCCGGCGAGGTGACGTTCCCCGTGTTCATCGACTGCGTCTACCAGCAGGGACGATACGATGAACACGGGGTGGCGCGTCACGGCTACGCCGCTGACGCGCCGTTCATTGATACGCCACGGGATGCACGAGAGCACTACAGCAAACGCTTCGGCATCGAGTCGAGCTACCGATTAGCCAAGCAGAGCCTCGCGTTCACCAGTTCTCAGGATGCTGGCTTGCGGCTGGTGATGTTTGTCGTGAGTCTGCTGCTCCAGAACAGCTGGCGGTATCTCCATTGGAAGTACGTGGCGGCGCCCCGCCGCGGGGGGCGCCGCCTCTGGAACTGGTCGTTCACGGAGTTCTGTGAGATGGTGCTGCGGGCAGCCTGGACAGCGCTCGGTGTGCGCAGGGCTGTTCCAGCGAACCAACCACTCAACGACCGGTTCTTCCGGTAGCTGTCCACCGGTCTGGACAGCCGTCGTGAGTGGCGACACTGTCGCGTCGGCGGCAATCTGCCGCCGACAGCGACGGTCCATCCCGAAGGTCACGCTCACCAGCGCTTCGAAGACGCTCCACGACCAGTTCGATCTGAGTCATCGCCATCAGACAAGATTACGCGGCTGTCGATGTGATCGACTGGGTCTAGCGAACAAGGTCATCGACGCGATCACCCAGGCCAACGAACTCAACGACCGACTCGACGGTTGAGCCGGTCTCTGCCGACCGCTCGTGAGAGTACCTCGTCGGTGCCCCAGCGACCCCAGTGTGTGCTGTTTAGTGTCTCCGGGCCGTACCCGAGGTGATGACCTTCGATTCGGTGGTGTTCGATCTGGACAACACGCTCTGCCGGCGAACCGGTGACGTCGACGCCGCGTACCGTCGGGCGTTCGACCGGGTCGGCGCCGACCCCTTCGGTGCGCCCGAAAAACTGTGGGCCGCCCTCGACGGCCCGCCCGACCCCGGGGACCGGACTGGGTATCTCGGCGCGGGGTTCGCCCGTGTCGCCGCCCGCCACGGCCGCTCCGACGTCGATCCGATCGCGGTCGCCGCGGCTCTCTTGGACGAGATCGACAACGCCGAGGTGGAGCTCCTCCCCGGCGCTGAGCGGGCCCTCGACGCCGCCCGCGCGCTGGGACCGATCGGGATCCTCACAAACGGCCCCGAACGACGCCAGCGAGTCAAGATCGAAGCGCTCGGACTCGAGCCGACGGTCGACGCGATCGTGTACGCCGGCGATCTCCCCCGCCGGAAGCCCCACGTTGACCCATTCGAGGCGATCCTGACGGACCTCGAAGTCGCGGCCGACCGCACGCTCTACGTCGGCGACTCGCTGGCGTACGACGTCGCGGGCGCCCACAACGCCGGCCTCGGGGCCGCGTGGCTCCGGCAGGACGACGACAACGGAGGGTATGATCCGGACTACGTGCTCGACTCGCTGATCGATCTCACGGACGTGCTCGCGGAGTAATGGGGGAACAGCGCTCCGTGGATCGGATCGCCGAACGGGTGCGGCCGGGTGCCGTAATCGACAGTGTCGAATCCGTCGACGTCGGCAACCGCCGTCGGACAGCGGTCGTCCGATTCGCCGACGCCGACGCCGACGCCGGCGTGATCCAACGATCGCCCGATCCCGAAACCACCCGCGTCGAGGCCGCCCTCCTCAACGCGATCGGCGACCGGACGTCGGTGCCAGTGCCGACTCCCCTCGGTAGCGGCAGCGTCGGAGGCGAGGGGTGGCTCGCGACACACCGCATCCGCGGCGACGACCTCCACGTGTCGTTCACGGGGCTTGACCCGGCGGATCAGCGCGGGGTCGCCCGGTCGTTCGGTCGGTATCTCGCCGAAGTCCACGACGCGTTTCGGTTCGACGCGTACGGCCCGCTGTCGGTTGCAGGGGGCGAACTCGTGGTCGACAGGTCTGTCGATCCGGCGGCCGGGGTTGCGGGCGGGGGCGACGCGGGTGCGGTCGGCGGCAGTAGGCGTGTGGGCGGCAGCGAGAGCGAGTGTACGGACGACAGTGTCGGTGGTGACGACAGTGCCGCGACGGAGTGGGGTGCGTGGCTCGCGGCGTTCGGTCGGGCGAGTCTCGCGCGGTTGCCGTCGGAGTTCGATGCGGTCCGCGCCGACGCAGCAGCGGTGCTCGACGACCGGAGTGTGGAACCCGGGGCGGTTCCGCGGTTGTTCCCGTGGGATCTCCGGCCGGGAAACGCGCTGATCGCGGACGGCCGCATCACCGGCGTCCTCGACTGGGAAGGGCCGCTCGCGGCCGGCCCGGCGGTGTCGGTCGCAAAAACCGAGTACCTGGTCGCCGACTGGTACGTTGGACGCGACGCGGCGGGACGGCTCCGCGAGGCGGTCCGCGCGGGCTATGAGTCGGTCCGGGAGTATCCGGCCGTCCGACCCGTTCATCGGATCGCCGCGGTCGCGAGTACCGCCGTCGACTCCCGCGGTGTGGTCACCAACCCCGGGTATCCACCGGTCTCCCGGGAGGAGGCGGTGCGGTTCCACCGCCGGACGCTCGAGGCGCTGGTCTGACCCCCGTCCACGCCGGTCACGCCGCCTCGGCCCGGTCACGCCGCCTCGGCCCGGTCACGCCGCCTCGACCCGGTCACGCCGCCTCGGCCCGGTCACGCCACGCCCGGACGGCGAACGCCGCGGCACCCGTCCAGATCGCGACCTCGACGAAGAAGGAGGGCGACCAGAGGTAGTAGACGAAGAACGCTCCCGGCGGGATCGCGAGCGGATCCAGCGGGATCGCGAGCGGCCACACGAGGAACAGCGCGCCGCCCGCACGGCCGTTGAGGACCACGTGAACGGCATCGAAGAGGAGGTGGGAAGCCCACCCGACCGCCGCCGCCACCCCGGCTCTCCCGAGGAGCGCGGCCGGGACCACGACGACTGCGAGGAGTGCGCTGTGACCCACCGAGTGGAACAGGTCGACGATCCCGAGCGACGCCAGTGGCTTGTCGACGAGGTCCGGGAGCGCCGCACCGACGACGGCCCACGCGACCGAGGCCCGGAACCGGCGGGCGAGGAGGCCGGCGGCCAGGAGGTGGGTCGCGAAGAGCATAGGTTGCGTAGGCCCGTGCGGTACTTGTGTGCACCGCCGGTGGCGCGAGCCCCCCAGAGAGGGCCGACGGGGCCCCTACTCCACGTCGGGGAGTCGATCACGGAGCCGCGGCCCAAGCGACCGCCCCACCGCGAACGCCGCGGTCCCGAGCGCCACGCCGAACAGCGTGTCGCTGAGGTAGTGCGTTCCGAGGTACATCCGCGAGACCGCGACCGTCGCGGCGAGCGCCGTCGCGATCCGGAACGGCAGGTGGTCGGATCCGCGGGAGATCAAAGCGAGTATCGTCACCGCTGCGGCGTGGCCGGAGGGAAACGAGTGGGGGGCGAGCCCGGACCCCGAGGTCTGACACACCGGCTCCGCTGGGAACGGCCGCTGGACGAGAGACATCAACGCCGGGACCACCACGCCCGTGAGTCCCAGCGCGACGGCACCGACCGCGAGTTCGCGCCGCCACCCCGCGAGGTAGAAGATCCCGAGGAACACCGCCGCCGCCGCCGCCGACCCCAGCCCGGTGACGGATGTCATGAACTTCGTCAGTATCGGGTGTCTGATCGCCACGAGCAGCTCCGCGACGGCGGTGTCGACCGAGAGAATCCACGCGAGGAGGTCGGCTACCGCGCTGTTCATCGGTTCGGGCGGCGTGCCGGTGGGTCCGCCGGGCGCCGACCCGACCGGACCGGTGTGAGTGAGTGTCGGTGCATCGGAGTCGACCCGAGCGAGGGGCCACGCGAGGTTTACGCTTTTGCTCCCGGCGCCCGGTACCGGAACCCCGGTGGCCGACCGCGACCGCCAGCGCGGTCGACACCGCAGTAGTCACGGTGGCGGCCCGGCCGACCGTCGACAGCCACAGCGGCGCGACGAACCCGGCGGCGTTCCGAACCACCGACGGAACGAGCCCGGAGAGAGGGGTTCCGGTCGACTCACCCCCGCCCTCGGTTGCGGCCCCACGCGACGACCGGGTTTCGAGCCTCGACTCGTCGGCGGGTGGCGTGTCGTTCCGGGTGGCGTCCACCCCGATCCGTTCGACGTCGTAGACGCCGACGCCGTCGATCCTCCAGACCACGTCGCCGTCGGTGTCGATTTCGAGCACCCGGCCGCTGTTGGTGTCGCCGACGAGGGTGTGGCCGTGCGGGAGTCGGTCGGCGTCGCGGGGCCACGCCATCTCGCCGTCGGTCCGAGTCCGCGCCCACGACCCGTTCCGGCGGCGGGACTCCACGATCCGGTCGTTCTGGGAGTCGACGCCGGGCGTCCACGTAGGGTTGCCGCCCGATCCCGGCCCCGCGAAGACGACCGAGTTCTGGTTCCGGAGGCTCACCACGTACCGGCCGTCGCGCGGGTGCTCAACGCCGTTGAGGTGGGTCCAATCGCGGGGGAGTGGCTCGCCGGAGTCAAGCTCGGACGCCGACTGTGCGGCCCACCCGTGGGTCCGTGCGCCCGTCCGAGTGTTGACCACGAAGACTGGGTCTCCTCCGATGTCCGCGACAGCCAGCCTGTGGGGGCTGACCCGGTCGACGTACTCGATTGCGATCACACCCGCTGCGAGGGCGCTGACGACGCAGAGCACGGCGACGAGGGCGTGGAGTCGCGCGGGGAGTCCGAGTATGCTATCGGAGAGACGGATGCATCGGGGGTGCCGAGGTGAACCGCCTCGGGGTCAAGCCCCGTGGCATCCGGCTTGTTCTCTGTGAATATAGTGGTGTCTGCAAGTCTGTACTCACTTGATCGCACGCAGTCGTGCGATCTCCCGAGCAATCAGTTGCAAACGCTACTATATCCTGTCGGTTCTCCGACCGACGGGGTCGGCTCCGACCACGGGCGGTGTCGGTCAGTGTGTCCGATCCCGACGGGCCACTTATGATTTTGGAGTTCAATCATCACATATGAGTACCGCGACCGACTCCGGACTGTTTGACCTCCAGACGCTCACCCCGCTGCACTACGTCGGGATCCTCCTGGCCGCGATTACTGGCGTGATTCACCTCCTGCTGGGCGTCAGGTTCGCGCCGAGTTCGCTTGGGCTCTCGTTCCTGTTTGCGGGTGTGGTATTCCTCGTCGCCAGCGCCGCAATCCTGGCGAACTACCGGCGGCGGCTGCTCTACGGCCTCGGGGTCCCTTTCACCGCGGGGCAGATTGTGATCTGGTACGGCGTCAACTTCGCGGCCGGGGCGAGGTCGTTCCCCGCCGACGTCGGCACGTTCGGGTGGGTCGATAAAGCCGCGCAGGTGCTCCTGATCGTCGTCCTGATCGCGCTGCTCCGCCAGGACTGATCGCGCGGGCCACCCGGTGACCGCCGCGGGCGGTGTGTGCGCCCCCGACACCCGGCGACGGAAGCGCCATTCAACGGACAAAAGACCCCACCCGTTGTAGTAGTGAGTAGATGAAACCTAATCAGATCGACTTCGCCGTCGACATCGCCTACGGCGTTCTGCTGTTTCTTTCGATCGTGCTGATCCTCACCGTCGGGACCGCCGTCGGGATCGCGTTCGGGTTGGGTGCGTTGATCTCCTATGCGATCCACGTGGGGTGGAAGATGTCGCGGTTCGATCCTGAATGGATGACCACGGAGGTCGCCGAGCAGGTTGAGGAGACGATCACCGAGGAGGTAACAGAGACCGTCGGCGAACAGGTCTCGAAGGATTTCTCCGACAGCGTCGAAGCCCACATCACAGAGCAGGTCACCGAAGACGTCGAGGAGAAGGTGACACAACAGGTGACGAGAGACGTCGGCGAAAAGGTCACCCAGCAGGTCACCGAGGGTGTCGGGGAGGAAGTCGCAAAGCAGGTCACAGACGACGTCGAAGAAAAGGTCGCCGAGAAGGTCACAGACGACGTCGAAGAAAAGGTCGCCGAGAAGGTCACAGACGACGTCGAAGAGCGAGTCACGGAGAACGTCGAAGAGCGAGTCACGGAGAACGTCGAAGAGCGAGTCACAAACGACGTCGAAGAGAAGGTCGCCGAGAAGGTCACAGACGACGTCGAAGAGCGAGTCACGGAGAACGTCGAAGAGACGATGTCCAAGGAGATCGCCGAGAACGTCGAAGGGGTGCTCTCCGACGAGGTGGGGTCGATCATCGAGCAGTTGGAGGAGGTAAACGACCGGATCGAACGCCGGCCGAGCCGCGAGGAGATCGAAGCGGAACTCGCCGAGGAGGCGGCGTCCGAGGGGGCAGAGTCGGAGCACAAATGACGCTGCACACCACTCGCGGAGCGGTCCGGTGCGGTCACAGGCCGCGGCGAAACCCGGGGCGGTGACGATGCTCGATAGTCTGATCCTGATTGGCCTCGCGGTCGCACTGTTCGTCGGCTTCAACATCGGCGGGTCGAACACCGGGCCGGCGTTCGGCCCGGCGGTGGGTGCGGGGGTCGTCTCGAAACTCCTCGCGGGCGTCCTGATGTCGGTGTTTTTCTTTCTCGGCGCGTGGACTATCGGCCGGCGGGTCGTGGACACCCTCGGAAGCGAACTAGTGACGAGTCCCGGCGTGTTCACCGTCGAGACGAGCATCGTGGTGCTGTTCTTCATCGGCGGGGCGCTCTTTGTCGGCAACTACGCGGGCGTTCCCGCCTCAACCTCGATGACGGCGGTCGGGGCGATCGCCGGACTCGCGCTCGCTGCGGGGGAGCTGAACTTCGCGGTGATGGGTGAGATCGCGGTGTGGTGGGTTGTGGCACCGCTCGTGGGATTCTGGGTGTCGGTGATGATCGGGCGGTACGTCTACCCCACCATCAACGAGTGGGTGGCGATCACCAGCAGCGAGGGGTCGCTCGTCGAACTGGACCGGTCCGGGTTCATTCCGGTGCCGCGCACAGGGCCGAACACCTCGTGGCGGGAGTTCGTCGGGACGCTCACGTTGGTGTCGATCAGCTGTCTCATGGCCTTCTCGTCGGGGACGTCAAACATCGCAAACGCGGTCGCGCCGCTTTTCGGCGCGGGCGTGGACCTCAACTTCCTGATCCTGGTTGGGTCGGGTGCTGTCGCGCTGGGTTCGCTCACGATCGCCCGGCGGACGCTCGACACCCTCGGCAACGACCTCACCGACCTCCCGCTGACCGCGGCGATCGTTGTCGCCCTCGTGTCGTCGGCGATCGTGATCGGACTGTCGGCGATCGGGATTCCGGCGTCGTTCGTGATCATCGCCACGATGGCGATCGTGGGGCTTGGGTGGGGACGGGCCACCCGGACGGCGACGCTCTCGGACGGCCTTCGGGGCGGCGACGACGCGACAGTGTCGGTCGGCGCCCTGGCCGCCGAAGAAGCCGGGGAGGCAGCGCCGAGACTGGGCGAGGAGGACCCGGAGGACATCCCCAGCGCGTCGGACCTGTTTGACCCCGCAACGACCGGCCGGGTCATTCTGATGCAGAACCTCGTGCCTGTGTTGGCGACCAGCGGCGCGTACGTCACGTTCTGGGGACTCTTCCGGTTCGTGTGGTGAGCAGCGCCCGCTCCACGACCGACGGCGCGGAAGCGCCACGCTTACTCCGACCGGTCGCGACCTCCCGGTATGCCGGTGCCCTGTGTCCGCGTCCCGACCGAGCGTGGCGAGGAGACCCGCCAGGCGCTTGCGGCCCGTGACCTGCTCGACCGCCGCTACGAGATCACGGCGTCGGAGGGGAGCCTCTACGTCCCCGTGACCGACCGAGGGGCAGTGCCGGCGGGCTACGAAGTCGTCGACAGGGATGTCCCCGCGCGGGAGACCCAGACCACGCCCGCGGACGTCCTCGGGGTCGATCCGTCCTACGAACGCCTGGGCGACATCGTCGTCCTTGACGAGGACGACCCCGAGCGCGCCCGGCAAGTCGCGGACGCGATCGTCGCATCCGACCTCCGCGCCACCACGGTAGTGAACCGTGCCTCGAAGGTCTCGGGCGAACTCCGGGTCCGGGAGTGGGACGTGCTTGTCGGGGAGTCGACCGAGACCGTCCACCGGGAGTACGGCCACGAGTTCGGGGTCGACATCGCCGAGGTGTACTTCTCGCCGCGGTTGGCGACCGAGCGCCACCGGGTTGTCGAGCAGGTGAACAACGATGAGTGCGCGCTGGACATGTTCGCCGGTGTGGGGCCGTTCGCGGTCCCGATGGCCGCCCGCGGCGCCGACGTCGTGGCGTGCGACCTCAACCCCGTCGCCGTGGCGTACCTCCGGGAGAACGCCCGACGAAACGGCGTCGACAACCGCGTGACTGCAATCGAGGGCGGCGTGCGCGAGCTCGTCACCGACTACGCGGGGTGGGCCGACCGGCTGGTGATGAACCTCCCACACACTGCGGGGGAGTTTCTCGACACCGCAGTCGAACTCGCCGGCGCGGAGTGTGTGGTCCACTACTACGACATCCAACACGAGGACGACCCGTTCGGCCCCGGAACACGGGCGATCCGCGAGGCCGCCGAGCCCGGTTACGAGGTCGCAGTCGAGACCGAGCGGGTGGTCCGATCGTACGCGCCACACGAGGAGAACGTCTGCCTCGACGTTCGGCTCACGGCACGGTGATTCGGAAGCCTTTTTTAGCTCATCGGAGTACCGTCGTATGCTGCCTTACCATCGCGCCGGCGTAGCTCAGCTGGCAGAGCGATTCCTTCGTAAGGAATAGGCCGAGGGTTCAAATCCCTCCGCCGGCTTTCGTTCGGCTTCGCCTCTCGAATGACCGTAAACTGCCTCGGGGTCAAGCCCCGAGGCTTTCGCGTGGACTCCCGTTCTACCCACTAACAGTGGGAGGCGAATATTCGCCGCTCACGTTCAGCGTCCCGCGATTCAAGCGCACATCTACGGGTGCGCCTCCGTTGTTTGCGTTTTGCCGACGTTGACGAGATGCTCCGCGTCTCGTCCGCACACCCGAAATCTGTGATTTCTAGGGACGACGGAGATACTGCAGACCGATGTTCTTCGAAGCGTTGTCGTCAGCGTGGTTCTCGTACCCGCACTTCTGACAACAGAACGCTTCACCAGACCGATTGTCGCTGTGGGTGAACGGTTGGACTCGCCGACGGACACAAGCGCTCGAATAGTCAGACGAGTGCGATGGTCGTCGACAGTGACGTACTCCCACGAGTGGCCGGGGTGTTGGTGCCCTACTCCGTGAGTGGGAGCAGTATGCCGAAGATGAACACCGCAAGTAACACCACGAGGATGCCGAGGAACTCCGCATCGACGAGAACCGTATCAATCCACCCGGGGGCGTGGACTGTTGACACGCCGAGCGCCACGTCCCCCAAGAATCCGCCCATTACCAGCGATACTCCGAGCAATACGCTCGTTTTGGTGAGTTTGGCGTAATCTATATCGCCGTATCGTCCGGCCATACTGGTGGTTGGATTCCGGTTGGATAATATCTTTTCGACTGCCGAACCGAAGGAGTCTTCAGGTTGTCTGTCAGGGTGTCAGTATGGACTCAGCACCTCTGTTAGAACTTCTGCCGGAGCTCGTCGAGATTGTCCTCTTCGGTGTCGGGAGTGTTGGTCTGACGGTGATTGGTGTCTTCATAGAGCGGTTTGCACTCCTCACGGCGTTGGACGGAGAGACCCTGCTCGGGGGGTGGTTCGCGGTGATGGGGTGTATGGCGCTCCTGTTTGGGTATCTCCTGTTTACTGACAAGCTCCGACCAAAGCTTGTGACTCTCACCGACGCGTGAGAACCTGGCCGGCCTTGCCGTCTTCCTGACCGGCCTCGCCGTCTTCCTGACCGGCCTTGCCGTCTTCCTGACCGGCCTTGCCGTCTTCCTGACCGGCCTCGCCGTCTTCCTGACCGGCCTTGCCGTCTTCCTGACCGGCCTCGCCGTCTTCCTGACCGGCCTTGCCGTCTTCCTGACCGGCCTCGCCGTCTTCCTGACCGGCCTTGCCGTCTTCCACCGCCTCAACACGGCGGATTTCGCCCCGGCGTTCCGAAACCGAGCCGTTCGAACGACGTGACGAAGGCGTCCCCGCCCCGGGAGGCGTTCCCGCACCAACTCGATCAACGCCGGTGTGCATTGCCCTCTGCCCGCGCCTGAAGACGCGGGAATCCGGCAATCGGATTCGGGCGGTCGTCGCCCGTCGGGTCCACTCTGCACTCGGGGGGAGCCGGCGACATACCGGCGGAACTCTCGGTTGTCTCCCTCGTGGGGCTGTGGCCCGGCCACTGCGGCCCCGTCGAACTCCGTGTCGTCGCCGTGCGACCCACCGCCCGCCACCCCCTGTGGCTCGGGGACGGCATCTCACCGAGTCCGTAGCATCCACACCGGCAAGCGCCACGGCTATACAGACACCGACAACCGGGCCACGTGTCCGCTTGACCCCCACCGACAGACGGGGTATCCGCTCGTATCTGTATCACGCGCTCGTTGCTCCGACGATACTGAGCGATGCCTGGGTGGTGTGAGAAGCGTTCCACACCACCCTCAGCCCGAGCATAGACTGACCGTGGTCACTCCGCGGAGGCGGCGTGGGACTCTCTGAGTTCGACCTTGCGGATCTTCCCCGTGGAGGTCTCGGGGAGGTCGTCGACGAACTCAACCACGGTCGGACATTTGAAGTGTGCGAGAGTGTCGCGGGCAAACGCCACGACCGCGTCCTCGGTGAGGTCGGCGCCGGCGGCGGGCACGACGAGCGCTTTCGGCGTCTCGCCCCACTTCTCGTGTGGAACGCCGATCACCGCAACGCGCTCGATGTCCGGATGGTTGTAGAGGGCGTCCTCGACCTCAACACTCGAGATGTTTTCGCCGCCGCTGATGATGACGTCCTTTTTTCGATCCTTGATCGAGATCATGCGACGGTCGTCGACCGTGGCGAAGTCGCCGGTGTGGAACCATCCCTCAGCACGGCCGGAGAACGCCTCGCGGGTCTGCTCGGGCTTGTTCCAGTAACGGTCCATCACCTGGTTCCCGCGGACGACGATCTCGCCCATGGTCTCGTCGTCCGCCGGGACGTCCTCACCGTCCTCGTCGACGACGCGGAGTTCGGTCCCGACCATGGCGTGGCCCTGACGGGTCTTGATCGTGAAGCGACCCTCGCTTGCGATCCGGCGCGGCGAGTTGCTCGTCGTGATCAGCGGGCCGGTCTCTGTCAGGCCGTAGACGTGTAGGATGTTCCAGCCGAGTTCGTCCTCAACGGTCCGGATGGTTGCCTCCGGTGGCGGGCTGGCTGCGGTCGCGATCCTGACCGGTTTGTCACCGGTCGCCGCGACGTCGTGAGTCTCGTAGTGGTTGAGCATCCGGTCAAGAACCGTCGGCGCGCCACACAGGTAGGTCACGTTGTGGTCCTGGATGCGCTCGAAGGCGCCCCCGGCGTCGAAATGGCGCTGACAGACGTGCGTCCCGCCGACGCCGGTGACGATGTAGGGGTATCCCCACCCGTTGACGTGGAACATCGGGAGCGTCCAGAGGTAGGCGTCGTCGTCGGTGACCTCGGTGTGGTGAGTGGAGATCAGCGCGTGCCAGTGCTCGGTGCGGTGGGTCCGGACAACGCCTTTCGGGTCGCCGGTGGTCCCGCTGGTGTAGTTGATCGTCGCGGGATCGTCCTCGGAGATGCCCGGGCGCTCGACCGCGGCGGGGTCAGCGTCCTCAAGCAGCGACTCGTAGTCGCGCCACTCGCCGTCGACGCGGTCGGCCGAGTTGGCGACGAACGTCTCGACGGGGACAGCGTCGCGGATCTCCTCGACCGTCTCGGCGTACTCGTGATCGGCGACGACCGCCCGGGCCCCACAGTCACCGAGGATGTACTCGTAGTCCGCGGCGATGAGGCGGTAGTTGAGCGGGACCGAGACGGCCCCGAGCACGTTGATCGCAAACAGCGTCTCCAGAAACCAGTGGGTATTCGGCGAGAGCAGCGCCACGCGGTCGCCCTGTTCGATCCCGAGATCCGAGAGCGCCGCGGCCGCGCGGTCGACCCGCTGCCCGAACTCGGCGTAGGTGTACTCCGTCCCGTCGTGGGCGATCACGCCGACTTCGTTGCCGTAGACGTCGACCCCCCTGTCGAGGAAGTCGAGCGTCGTCATCGGTCGGTGCATACGATGCCAACGCGCACTCGTGACACGTAGTTCTTTCTTCACGCCGGGGCGTGTGCGCCCCGTACTCGGCTGAGTCGAGTCGATAACGGCGTTCGTCGGGTGGCAGCGGGCCGCGTCACGTGGTGGGGGTACGACCGAACGTTTATTACGAACAGTTGACTTCCCACAGAGGATGTCCACAGCTCACCTCATCGCGGTCGGGGCCTCCCCGCTGGGCAAAACGGACCTGCCCGGCCGCGACCTGTTCTCGCGGGCGCTGGCCGAGGCGTTCGCGGAGTTGCCCGACCCGGCCGACGTCGTCGACGGGGTGTACGTCGGTGCGCAGTCCGAACGCTACGAGAACCAGATCATGCAGGGGACGCTGCTGGCGGAGTGGGCCGGCCTGCGGAACGTCCCCGCAGAGCGCGTCGAAGCGTGTGCGGCCGCCGGAGCGCTCGCGCTCAAGAACGCCGTCCGGGACGTTCGCGCGGGCGTCCACGACACCGTACTGGCGTGTGGCGTTGAGAAGATGACCGCCGGCGGGACCGAGGGGGCGACGAACGCGCTGGGTGCCGCCTTCGAGCGCGCCCTCGAACAGCGCTCCGGGATCACCGCGCCGGCCACGTACGCCCTGCTCGCGCGGCGATACCTCCACGAAACCGACGCCACCGAACGGGACCTGGGCCGGATCGCGGTGAAGAACCACCGGAACGCCGTCGCCAACCCCCGAGCCATGTTCCGGGACGCGGTCGACATCGGGACCGTGATGGACGCGCCGGCTGTCGCGCCCCCGCTGAAACTCTACGACTGCGCGCCGGTCACCGACGGTGCCGCCGCCGTCGTGGTCGCAAGCGACGACGTGGCGGCTGATCTGCAGCGCCGCCCTGACACCGTCCGCGTGGCCGGGGTCGGGTCGGCGGCCAACAATCTCGCGGTCGCGGAGCGTGACCTGACGTTCGTCGAGGGGGCGAACGTCGCCGTTTCGACCGCCTACGAGGACGCCGACGTGGATGCCAGAGAGATCGATATTGCGGAGGTTCACGACGCCTTCACCGTCTGTGAGGCGCTGTTGGCGGAGGCCGCCGAGTTCGCCCCCGAGGGTCGCGGTATCGAGACCGTCGAAGACCCCAAGAACCGGTCGGCGGGGTGGACTGACGTCCGGATCAACACCAGCGGCGGGCTGAAGGCCCGCGGACACCCGATCGGGGCGACCGGGCTGCTGCAAGCGGTTGAGGCCTACGAACAGCTTACCGGGCAGGCCGGCGACCGGCAGGTTGCTGACGCGGAAACGGCGCTGCTCATCAACGAAGGCGGTGTCGCGGACGCCCACACCGTCGCCACCGTGCTGGCTGCGGAATGACCGACGAGAGTGATTCACCGATGACAGACACCGATTCCACGACGACGGGACCGCTCACAGCCGAAGCCCTCACCGCCGACTCGGCGTTCACCCTCCCCGGCTTCTTCGACGCGTTGGCCGACGGCCGGCTGCTGGCCGCCCGGTGTACCGACTGCGAGACGCACATGCTGCCCCCTCGGCCCGCCTGTTACGCGTGTGGCAGCCGGGCAGTCACGCTCTCGGAGCAGCCCCGGACCGGCGAGGTGGTCTCGTACACGTCGGTCAACCGGCCCCCATCCGCGTTCGAGCACCTGGCACCGATCACTGTGGCGGTGGTCGAACTTGACTCGTCGGCTCGGCTCACGGGCCGCGTCGCCGCGCCGCTCGAAGACCTCGCCATCGGAGACCGCGTCGAACTCGAGGTCCGCGACCCCGAGGACGTCGGTATCGATCCGGCGTTCGACCTGTCGTACGAGGCGGAGTGGCCGGTCCACGTCTTCGAGCGAGCGTAACCGGGCGGACCGCCGTGCGGCCGTCCTCGACGAACTTGACGGGACGATTCCGCTCCCGACCGTTCTCGACGAACCGAAGCCGATGGAGGCGGGCAAAGCGATCGCGGAGCGATTCATCGTCTCGGAGTGACCCGAGACCGCAGCGCCGCTCGATGGCACACGGTCGCCGCGTTCACGCCTGTCCGGCGCGGCTCACGAATCGGGGAAGCGGAAGACGATCTCCATCGGCAACCCGCGGGGGTCGAGTTCGGGATCCCGCGGGAGCGTTTCGAGTTCCTCGTCGGCACCGCGTGCGGTGAGCGCCACCGTGAACGCGTCGAGCAGGTCGTCGTTGGAAGCGTCGCACTCGAGGCCGCCGGCGGCGTCCCACAGGTGGTCGTAGACGTCGGGTTCCACCGCGCGGAGGACGGCCACGCGTTCCCAAAACCCCCGTCTCGGTTGCTTGGTCTTCGAGTGCGTTGTCGGCTCGCCGGCGAACGCCTGAAAGCACACCTCGGGGTGTGACTCCCGGATCCTCCCGCGGGCCGCCGGCGTGTCGAGGAGGAACCGGTCGACCTCGTCGATCTTCGGGGCGATGCCCCAGGTCTGCCGGTTGAGGCTGCCGTCGGTCAGTCGCTCCTGGACGGCCTTGGCGGCCTCGTAGGAGTCCTCGCGGGCGGCAGCCCGCACCGGCGTCGGAAACACGCTCGTGTGGCGGGTGGGCGACAGCGTCTGCCGCGCCGCGGTGTCGCACGCCCGTGGTTCGCTCGAGTCCTCGCGGAGCCCGATCGGGACGTCGATCAGGATCCGGTCGGCGTCGCTGTGGGCCGCCCAGAGATCCGTGACGCTCCGATAGAAGTGGGCCGCCTCGTATCCCGAGTCGGAGTACACCGCCGCGAGCCACCCGTCCGGACACCCGTCGACGCCAACGTACATCGACCGTGTTTCTCCCGGCGATCACTTCAACGTCACGTACGTAAGGGCGGCGAGCGCGACCGTCTGGACCGCGCGGAGCGCGACGACCGCCTGCTGGGCGGTCGGATCGCCGGCGTACAGCATCCCGGTGCTGAAGAAGAAGACGATCGCGAGGAGGTTCTCGATGAGCATCGTTGCGGCGAACCCGGCCAGTCCGGCGGTCATTCCGGAGCCGAAGGTGCGGTAGTTGCGGACCCACACGACCGTCAGCGTCCCGAGGAGAATCGCGTTAACGGCCGATAGCCCGGTGGCGACGAGCAGCCACGGCTCCATCGCGCTCGCCATTCACATCGCCTCCAGTACGCGCTCGAACTCCTCGCGGTGGCGCTCGAACCGGTCGGTCAGGAAGTAGAGTTTCCCGTAGTCGTCACCGCCGGACTCGATCACGTCGTGTTCCTGTAGCATATCGATGTGGTGTCTGATCGTGTTGTAGTCGACGTCAAGACACTCCGCAAGCTGGTTCGCGTTCCGCGGTCGCTCGTCGATGGCGTCGATGATCCGCGCGCGGTTCTCCCCGCCGCGCGTCCCGACCAGCAGATACCAGAGTGCCTTCTCCATCCGTTGTCGTGTGGTCCTCGTGGGCAGGCCTTATACTGTCGGTTCGAAGACACATATTCGTCGCGTGCCGGGGGTGATTCGGCGGCCAACCTATCGGGTCGGACGGCTACGGCGTCCACGGACTCACCGGTCGATCCGCTGTCTGACCCACCCGGTTGCGCCGCTGGGGAACGGATCGGCCGCCTCGCCGGTCTGGACCGTGCCCGCACCGTCGACGGCTCGGACGACGACCTCGTCGACGCCGTCGGGGTCGAAGGCGTGCCGCCACTGGCGCCACACGTCGTCGCCGGGCAGCGGTTCGGAGAGGTCGGCGTCGAGCCAAGTGTCGCCGTCGTCGAGGGAGACCTCCACGCGGCCGACGCCGCGGGTGCCGGCGTAGGCGTGGCCCGCGACTTCGATCCGGCCGTCGTCGAGTTCGGTCGTGTCCCAGAGCTTCGCGACCGTACTGACCGGGCCGGTGCCGTGCCACCCCCGCTGTTCCCAGTAGCCGTCCGTCTCCTCGTCGAGCAGTTCGATCTCGGTGAGCCACTTCACGTTGGTCTCGCCCCAGTGGCCGGGGACGAGAACGCGAACGGGGTGGCCGTGGGATTTCGGCAGCGGCTGGCCGTTCATCTCCCACGCCAGCAGGCCGTCCTCGAGCGCGTCGACCGGGAACTGCACGGAGTAGTCGTCCTCGGCGTGGAGCATCGCACACTCACACGCTCCCTCGGGATCCGCCCCGTCGAGCAGCGGCTTGATCGGCGTGCCGGTCCAGACGGCCGTGTCCATCTTCCGGCCGTTCAGTTGTTCGCCCACGCACCGGAGCGTCACGTACCGGTGTTCGACCGACATGTCGATGAGGTCCGCGTACGTGACCTCGGTGTTCGCGCCGACCTCCCCAGTGATCGACATCGACCAGTCGTCCGCAGGAACCTCCGGATCGAACTGGTTGATGTCGACGTTGTAGAAGTTCGGGATCTCGCTGACGAGCCCCGGTACGTCGTCGCCGGCGATGTCGAGCCGCTGTTCGTCGGCCTGCCGAAGGCGTTCCCGGACTGCGGGACTCGGGACGACATCAGCACTCGCGGGCCCCGGTTCGCCCTCGGAACCGGCCGACTGGTCGCGTCCGAGGACGCCGGCGACGCCGAGGAACCCGAGTGCACCCACCGCCGACGCCATCGCCCGCCGCCGGGACGGGTTGTAGCCGGCGGATCCGGCCGGAGCCGCACCGGCTCCAGCGAGTATCGCTACCGGAACGCCGGCCGCGACTGCGAGCACCGGCTCCGCCGTCGTCCCTGCCGTGATCCCCCACGCGAGGACGCCCGCAACGATGCTCCCGAGCGCGGTCCCGACGAGCGGCCGCTGGACCCGTCCGGCGGCGAGGATGCCGACGAGGCCGGCGGCGCCGAGCAGTCCAGCCGCGATGCCGACGGACAGCGCGACGTGCAGCAGGTGTCCCTGGTCGCCCACGTTTTCGATGGTAAACGCCACGACCGGGCCGGGCGTGAGCCGAACCACGAGCGTGTCGATCGGCGCGACCACGAACTGCCGAGTGTACCCCGCGACGGCGAACGACCCCGCAACACCCGTGGCCCCCGCCAGGAGGGCGAAGAGTACGTGGGTGCGTGAAATCTTCATACCTCACACGGGGCCGGGACGGGCAAGTAGCTTGTTCAAACTCCCACCAAAATTCGTTCAGGGTACTCCTAAAATCCACCAGATACGGCGTGAGGGCCAGGAATTCTCGACAGTCTCCCATCGTCCTCGTCGACAAAACACGCCGGACCAGCCGGTCGGATGTCGCGGCGAGATCCTCCCCGTCGTCGATCAGGGATGCCCCCGTCTGCACAAAGATGATACCCGGTCCTGCGGTAGTTGTGGGCAAATGGTCTGGATACCAACTGACGTGCCCGTCAACAGAATCAAACCCGGCGCCGACCTCGCGGGTGCCGACCTCGCGGAGGCGGATCTCGAAGGTGCGGACCTCTCCGGAGCTGACCTCTCCGGAGCCGATCTCACCGGAGCGGATCTCAGCGGGTGCGACCTGGCCGATGCTGACTTCGACGGTGCAACCCTCGAGAACGCCGTCCTCCGGGAGGCCGAACTCGACGGCGCGACGTTCCGCGACGCAACCCTCGCCGGCGCCGATCTGAGTGGGGTGTCGTTCTCGACGCTCGCGACCCTCGAGAACGCGGACCTGGGTGGTGCGACGCTCGAAACAGCGGAGCTTCCGTACGCCGATCTGAGTGATGCGACGCTACGGGGCGCTGATCTGAAGCGGGCTGATCTCCGGAGTGCGGACCTCGGGCGGGCTGACCTCCGTGACGCCGACCTGTACGATGCGTCGCTCAAAGAGACACACCTTAGATCCGTGGACGCCCGCGGGGCCGAGTTCGTGCGCGCATCGCTCCAGGGTGCGGATTTAGTCGGCGCGGATCTCACAGGTGCGAGTTTCAGAGACGCGTGGCTTCGGCAGGCGGACCTCACACACACCGAACTCGAGGACGTGAACTTCGTGAACGCAACCGTCGAATCCGCTGTGTACGGCGAGTCGTTGGCCGACGCCACGGATTTCACCGCGGTCGATCTCCGGAACGCACTGTTGTCGACCTACGATTTCAGCGGCGCCGACTTTGCCGGTGCGAACCTCAGCGGGGCACACTTGTACCGGACGGATTTCTCGAACGCCGATCTCACCGATGCGGACCTCACCGCGGCCGAGGAGGCACCCGGCGAGGGAACGACCGACCTCCAGGAGGCCGATCTGAGCGGTGCGACTCTCGCGGGGGCCGACCTCGAAGACGCAAATCTCTCGGAGGCAGATCTCGACGGCGCTGACCTGACCGGCGCGAATCTCACCGGCGCCGACCTCGAAGACACTAATCTCTCCGACGCTGATCTGACCGGGACCCGGCTCGAAGACGGATCATAAGGAACTGTCTCGTCCGGATCCGGTATCGCGTATCCGACGGTGTTGTACGGCTCGTTGTAACAAATCACCGGCCGCATCACCCCTTGATGTTACACACCGGGAACGTCCGCGCGACCGTGTCGCCGATTCCGAGCGCCTCCGACACCCGGACGACCTCGTCGACGTCTTTGTACACGCCGGGCGCCTCCTCGGCGACGGTCGCGCCCGACTGGGCCTTCACGTAGATCCCCTCGTGGTCCCGGAGTTCGTCCTGGACCGTCTCACCCCAAAACTCGTTTTTGGCCTGCGTCCGGCTCATGGTCCGGCCGGCACCGTGGGCGGTCGACCCGAACGCGACGTCCATCGAGTTGGCGCCGCCGCGGAGCACGTACGATCCTGCGCCCATACTCCCCGGGATGATCACCGGCTGGCCCACGTCGCGGTAGGCGACGGGGACCTCCGGCCGGCCCGCGGGGAACGCACGGGTCGCGCCCTTCCGGTGGACGTAGAGTTCCCGCTCGGCGCGGTCGACGGCATCCGCCTCGGCGGCCGGCCGCCCGTCGGCGTCGACAGCGACCTCGTGGTTCTCCTTCTTGCCGATGTTGTGGGCGACGTCGTAGAGCAGGTCCATCTCCAGGTCCTCCCAGTCGGCGTCGAACACTCGCTCGAAGACCCGCCGGGTCCGGTGGGTGATCAACTGGCGGTTCACCCACGCGAAGTTGATCGCCGCACACATCGCGCCGTAGTACGCCTCCGCCAACTCGGAACCCGCAGGCGCGGCCGCGAGTTCCTTGTCCGGGAGGTCTTCGAGCAGGTCGGCGTGTTCGCGCTCGATGTCCCGGAGGTAGTCCGAGCACACCTGGTGGCCGAGCCCTCGGGAGCCGCAGTGGATGAGCACGACGACCTGGTCGGGCTCCAGTCCGTATGCGTCAGCAACGTCCGGTCGGTAGATGTCGGTGACGCGCTGGACCTCCAGGAAGTGGTTGCCCGAGCCGAGGCTGCCGACCTGGTTGCGGCCGCGGTCCTTCGCTTTGTCCGAGACCGCATCGGCGTCGGCGTCGGGGCGCCGCCCGCCGTCCTCGCAGTGTTCGAGGTCCGCCCGGACCGCGTAGCCGTGCTCAAGCGCCCAGTCGACGCCGCGTTCGAGGATCGCCTCGACGGTGTCGCGGTCGGTTTCGACGATGCCGCCGCCGCCGAGTCCCGACGGGACGTTCGCGAAGAGCGCGTCGACGAGTTCGGCCTCTCGGCCCCGGAGGTCGTCGTAGGTCAGGTTCGTCCGGACCATTCGGACGCCGCAGTTGAGATCATAGCCCACCGCTCCCGGCGAGATACACCCGGTCTCGGCGTCAGTCGCCCCCACACCGCCGACCGGGAAGCCGTACCCCTGGTGGCCGTCGGGCATACACACCGCGGGCTCGGTGATCCCCGGCAGGTGGGTCACGTTCCGCAGTTGCTGGAGCGTCTCGTCGTCGCCGATCTGTTCTAAGAGCTCCTCGCTGGCCAGCACCCGGGCAGCGACGCCCATATCGCCCTCGCGAGGGATCTCCCAGACGTGCTCGCGAACTCGTTCGAGCCGGATCCCGTCGAACTCGCGAACCGCAGCGTCGTCGGTCATGTCCGGATCCACGTCGGGGTC
Source organism: Halobellus salinus (assembly GCF_014646875.1). Lineage (GTDB taxonomy): Archaea > Halobacteriota > Halobacteria > Halobacteriales > Haloferacaceae > Haloquadratum > Haloquadratum salinum. Next base: position 55,112 of record NZ_BMOC01000012.1, read on the forward strand.
GGAGGAAAGGGTTCCCTTCGCGGGTCGCGGTCGACACCGGGGACCGAAGCGGGAGCGACCCCGCGCTCACGCCGCCCGTTCGGACACCCGATCGACCCACTCCGCTGCCGACTCGGTTCGGCCGCGGAGCCACGCGTCGACCGACCACTCGCCGGCGCCGGTCACGAGAAGCGCCGACGCCAGCCCGAACAGCGAGATGTGTGCGAGCACCGGGTCGTCGGGGAGCCCGAACAGGGTGGTGGTAAACAGCAGAAAGGCGACCGCGGAGGCGCCGCGGGTGAACGCACCCAGAATTAGGAGCGTGCCGACCGCCGCCTCGGTGACCCCCGCGCCGACGACCCAGAGTTCGGGACTCACGGGGACGACGGCGGTCAGGTTGTATTTTGCAACCACCGCGGTCGCGTTGCCGGGGTTCATCAGTTTCTGCGTGATCCCCAAGTACACGAACGAGACCCCCAGTCCGACCCGGACGATCACGGGGACGAGCGCCCGGTAGGGATCTACCCGGTCGACGAACGGGACCGCCACCGCGCGGTAGAAGGGATCGATCCGCGAGTAGACCGTGTCGGCGTCGGCGAGCCGGGAAACCACGTGGTCCGCGCTCGGCCGTCCCCCGCCGAGGAGTGCGATTGCGGCGAACGCGGGGACGTACTCGACGGCCAAGAGCAACGCCGGCTCGAACGCCAGCCCGCCGAGATACCCAACCAGCCCCACGAACGCGATGAGACGTGTCCCGAATCCGAAGAGCAGGAGAAAGCCGACTGCGATCCCGAACAGTCGGACGAACGTGGGCGACGGAAGCGTCACCGCCGGCGAGAAGTAGTAGCCCGCAAACCCAGCCCCCACAAGGGGTAACCCCACGCTCAACCGGAGGAGCCACGGCAGCAGGTCGCGGTAGCCCGCCATCGTGTCGCGGAAGACCGCGAGGTCGCGCTGGAAGGGTCTGAGCCGGAGGTACACCGCCGCGACCGCAACGCCCCCGACGCCGCCGGCCGCGAGCAGCGCGATATTGAACGGGTTCGTCAGCGCCGTGCGAAGGAACTCCGCGACGGCCAGGGGGTCGCCGCCGGGCGTGACGTACCGGACGTGCGCAGCGGCTCGCCCGGCGAGGCTGAGCGTCACGAGGACGACCGCAAGCGCGACGACGACGCGTCTGTGGAGGGCCCGAATACACATACTGATCCGTTCGTCCCCGGGGGTGAAAGAGACACCGACACACCGGAGGAGCCGGCCCACGGTCGGGTGCGGATACAGGGTCAGTGAACCGCCCCGGGGGAGAACCGACAGGGGACCGCCGCCACGCGCTCGAAGGGGGCGATCGACCTCGCCGTCACTCCTGGTAGGCGATCGACCTCGCCGTCACTCCTGGTAGGCGATCGACCTCGCCGTCACTCCTGGTAGGCGATCCGGACCTGTTCCCACTTGTTCTTCGACGCGAGTTGGCTCTGGAGGGCGTCGGCGTACGCCTGGGTGAGTTCCTCCGCGGCGTTGACTCGGTCCTGATCCACGCCGCCACCGCCGCCCAATCCGAGCGCGCCTTTCAGAGAATCCACGATTCCACCGCCGCTCGAGCCGGGTTCGCCGCCGGATGCGCCCCCCATCTGCGACATCTGCGAGCGGACGTTCTCGAGTTCGGGCATGATCTGCGGGAGCTTTTCGGTGTCGGCGACGATCCGTGCTCGCTCGGGGTCGTCGGCGTGTTCGATGTCGAGTTCGGTTGCGGTCATGATCAGCCCCCACTCCTGGCTGCTGAACTCCGAACTCCGCACGCGGTCGTTGAACTCCCTGTCGACAGTCATCCGGTCTCCGACGATGCTGTCGGTCCAGTCGGTCATACCGCCCGGTACGGCGGTCGCCGGCTTCAGCGTTTCCCCGGGCCTGGCGGCGCCGTATGGGAGCGAAACGCGGCCGAGCCACTACGGAAAGGAATTTTTGCCTGCGAAAAGACTGCGGGATATGGACCGATACGACCTCCTCTACCGCCTCTACGACGAGACGGAGACCGACACTCTCCGGGATCTTCGGGATTTCGTCGACCTCTTTCCGCCGGTCGATTCCCGGGTCGCACTCGAATACTGGGAGGACGCGAGTGACGAACTCGACGCGCGGAAACGCGAGATAGAGGGGGCGTACCCCCAGGTGGATATCCTCGCCGACATCGCCGCCCGCGCGACCAGAGAGCAGACGTTCACCGCCGTGGACCTCCACTCGAAGTACGGCCGTCGGGTCAACGCACTGGTACTCGATGTCGACGAGACGCTCCGGTCGGCCGGCCGGACCGACAACGAAATCCCCCGGGAGACGCTGCACCTCCTGACCGAACTCCACGAGTCGGGGCTCCCGATCGTGATCTGTACCGGCCAGACGCTCGAAAACGTTAAGGGGTTTATGATCCAGGGGCTGGGGACCGGACTCGTCCATTCCGGGTCCCTGAGCATTGTCTACGAGGCCGGGACGGGAGTGTTCACCCCCGGCCACGGATCGGACACCAAGCGACTCCTCTACGAGGGGGTAGACGAGTCGATCCGGTCGGTGTTCTCGCGGGTCCGATCGCGCGTGTTGACCGCCGCGCCGCCGGAGCTCCGGCAATGTGTCCACCTCCAAGGCAACGAGTTCAACGTGACGCTGAAACCCAACTTCGACGTCGGGAGCGACGCCGCCGAGCGGGTGATCGATCAAGGGCTTGTCTACCTCGTCGACCTCCTGGGCCGGGCGGTGGTCGAATCGCTGGACGTGGGCGGGGGTGACGGGGTCGACTCCACAACTGGCGGCGGCACCGACCGCGCTGCCGACTGGGCCCGGGCGTACTACGCCGACGCGGACCCCGAGATCGCGGCCGTCCTCGAGGGTGAGGCCGCGACCCCAGAGCGGGAGGTCGATGACGTCCCCGGAGCGGTCGGGGAGCGGTTCGACCGGATCGACGTGGCGTACTACCACGCCGACGCGGCGGAGATCGGGTCGCTCGACCTCGACAAACCAACCGGCGTCCGGGCCGCACTCGACGTGTTGGAGATCGACGATCCGTTCGTGGTGGTGATGGGCGACAGCAAGTCCGACCTCCGGGTGATGGAGTGGGCCGACCGGACCGACTCGGGGATCGCGGCCGCGCCGAGCCACGCTTCGGCGTCGGTACTCGACCACGTCCGCGCCACCGACGAGCTGGTGTACGACCCCGGCGACGCGGGGTCGGTGCTACGGATCGCGTCCGTGTTGAACCGGCTGGACGAGTGGTGAGGCAGTGTCCCGAACTATATCCGACTACCCGCACAAAACGGACCGATGACCGACTGGATCGGCGACACGTTCACGAGTTCGGCCGGATGGGACCACCTGGAGACGCTGGTCGACACCGATACCCGGATGGCGGGCACAGACGGGGAACGCCGCGCGGCGGAGGCGACGCGCGACGCGCTCACGGAGGTGGGTGCGCGAGACGCGCGGCTCGAGACCGTCCCGATACAGGGGTGGGAACGCGGGGGGTCCGCGATCGACGCCGGCGACACCACGCAAGAGTGTATCGCACTCCCTCGGAGCCCCAGCGGCGAGACAACGGGGGAGTTGATCGACCTCGGACACGGGCTGCCCGCGGATTTCGACCGAGATCTGGCGGGAGCGGTCGTGATGACAGCCAGCGACGTGCCGGGGTGGTACGACCGATATCTCCACCGGCGGGAAAAGTACTACCGCGCGGTTGAGGCCGGCGCGGCGGCGTTCGTCTACGCCAACCACGTCGAGGGGTGCCTTCCGCCGACTGGCAGTGTCGGCACCGAGGCGTCGCCGATCGGCGATATCCCCGCGGTCGGGGTCTCGAAGGAGGTCGGTGCGCGTCTCGCACGCCGGTTCGAGGGGGAGTCCGTGTCCGTTTCCGTCGATGCGAAGATCTCGGGGGCGACGAGCCAAAACGTCCACGCGGAGCTGGGACCGGACACCGACTCGGAGGTGCTGGTCACGAGTCACGTCGACGCACACGACATCGCCGAGGGGGCGGCGGACAACGGCGCAGGAACCGCTGCGGTCGTCGAGATCGCCCGGGCGCTCGCTCGGCGGGAGGCGGAGCTGGACACCCGCGTCCACGTCATCGTGTTCGGCGCCGAGGAGGTCGGCCTCGTGGGCTCCCGATACGACGCCGAACGGCGGGACCACGACGCGATCACCGCGGTCGTGAACAACGACGGGGTGGGACGCGCCCGGGACCTAGTGTGTGACACCCACGGGTTTGATGATCTCGCCGACGCCGCTGCCCGGGTTGCCGACCGGATGGACCACCCGATCGACACCCCGCCGGAACTCGGCCCCCACAGCGACCACTGGCCGTACGTAACGTGGGGGGTGCCGGGGTATTTCGTTCGCTCCGACACCGGGAGCGCCGGCCGCGGGTGGGGGCACACGTACGCCGATACCCTCGACAAACTCGACCCACGCGACCTCCGCGAGCAGGCGATCCTGCTGACCGAGCTGGTCGTCGAACTCGCGGCCGAGGACACGACGGTCGCACACCGGTCGCCGGAGTCGATCGCCGACCAGTTGGAAGCCGAAGACCTCGCCGAGGGGATGCGGGTGATCGGCGACTGGCCGTACTGAGCCGACGGAGGTACCGACCCCGGGGGCCGGCCTCACGCCCTCCAAAGGTTTACCTCATATCGAGTAAAGCACTCCACATGGGCGTCGACTACGCCGACTTACACGATCCGAACGCGGAGTACACGATGCGGGAGCTGTCCGCCGGCACGATGGGGGTCACGAACGACCGCGGCAGCGGTCGCGACGTGGCGATCACCGACGTCCAGACCACGATGGTCGACGGCAACTTCCCGTGGACGTTGGTCCGCGTCTACACGGACGCCGGCGTCGTCGGGACGGGCGAGGCGTACTGGGGTGCGGGCGTCCCGGAGCTGATCCAGCGCATGAAGCCGATGGTCGTCGGGGAGAACCCCCTCGACATCGATCGGCTCTACGAGCACCTGATCCAGAAGATGTCGGGCGAGGGGTCGATCGAGGGTGTGACCGTCACCGCAATCTCGGGGATCGAGGTCGCACTCCACGACCTCGCGGGGAAGATCCTGGGCGTGCCCGCCTACCAGCTTTTGGGGGGGAAATACCGCGACGAGATGCGGGTGTACTGTGACTGCCACACCGCCGACGAGGCCGACCCCGACGCCTGCGCCGACGAGGCCGAACGGGTGGTCGAAGAGCTCGGCTACGACGCGCTGAAGTTCGACCTCGACGTGCCCTCCGGATTGGAAAAAGACCGCGCCAACCGCCACCTCCGGCCGGGCGAGATCCGGCACAAAGCCGAGATCGTCGAGCGGGTGACAGAGCGCGTGAAGGATCGCGCCGACGTCGCGTTCGACTGTCACTGGACGTTCTCCGGGGGGAGCGCAAAGCGGCTCGCCGACGCGATCGAGGCGTACGACGTCTGGTGGCTGGAGGATCCCGTGCCGCCGGAGAACCTCGATGTCCAGGAAGAGGTCACGAAGTCGACCACTACCCCGATTACGGTCGGGGAGAACCGCTACCGCGTCACCGAGGAGCGCCGGCTGATCGAGACCCAGGCGGTCGATATCATTGCACCCGACCTCCCGAAGGTCGGCGGGATGCGCGAGACCCGGAAGATCGCCGACGTCGCAAACCAGTACTACGTACCGGTCGCGATGCACAACGTCTCCTCGCCGGTGGCGACTTTGGCCGCTGCCCACGTCGGCGCCGCGATCCCGAACGCCCTGGCCGTCGAGTACCACTCCTACGAGTTGGGGTGGTGGGACGACCTCGTCGAGGAGACCGTCATCGAGGACGGCTACATCGAGATCCCCGAGGAGCCGGGACTCGGGGTGACCCTGGATATGGACGCCGTCGCGGAGCACATGGTCGACGGCGAGGAGTTGTTCGACGAGGCTCGCTGATCGAGGACCAGCAAGCCAGCACCAAACACGATGCGAATGGGAAAGGTGAGCCAATCGAATTAGAGAGCGAACAGAAAAAATGGATTCGTGGAGACAGGCAAGCCAGCAACTGGCTTGCCGAAGAGGTTCGACCGATATTCATCCATGACCGAGGCGCTGACTCATTTGCCTTCTGCCGTGAAGTGACAGACGACTTGGACGCTGGGTTCATCGTCCGTGCGAATCAGAATCGCTGTATTCAGACGCCGTCCGGAACGGACGGGCGTCTGATTGACTGGAGTGAAGATCTCCCCGAACACGGTCGCACATCTATCGAGATCGAACAGGGGAATGGAAGGAAAGCCCGAGAGGCTGAGCTGATCGTTAAAGCCGGCTCGTGTGAGCTGCTTCCACCGCAGAACGATCCAACTCACACCAATCCAGTCGAGGTAAACGTCGTGCGAATCGACGAACGCGGAGAGCAAGACGACCCGATTCAGTGGGTGTTACTCACCACTGAATCGGTCGCTAGCTTCGGTGACTCGCTGAGTGTGGTAGAGTCCTACCGCGTTCGATGGACGATCGAAGACTGGCACAAGGTGTTGAAAACTGGCTGCCGGATCGAGGAACGCCGGCTGGAAACGTGGGAACGGATGGAGGTTTTGTTGAGTGTCTATTCGGTGATTGCGTGGAAGGTGCTAGAGTTGCGAGAGCTTGCTCGGGGAGATATACACCGTTCACCGGAGGCTCTCTTGAGCGAGACTGAGCGGTCAATTCTGGAAATTCTGTTTCCAGAATTGACCGATAATGAGGCTCAAGCGTACGCAATTGCGGTTGCGAAGATCGGTGGCTATCCTGACCGGAGCTCTGATCCACCGCCTGGTTGGGAAACGATGTGGAAAGGTCTCAAGAAAGTTCAGACCTGGGCGGAGGGATACGAACTGCACTCCTGAGACTTATAGGTAAGAGACAGCGCTAAAGCACGGGGCTTTCTCCTCAATTCTCCGTAAGCCGGATCAAACTCGTGAGGCGCAGCCTCACTGCGTTCGACTGAGCGAAGCGACGTCGAGTCAATAAATCTCCGAGTTGTGTTGTTCGATCCCACGTAACCGGACCAGTCTCGGTGGAGGGACCCTGACGACGGTCAACTGAGCGGAGCGACGTCGTGTTCGTTGCGCTCCGCCGGGCCGGGCGAGGATCGAACCCAAACTATACTGCCTCCAACGGCGAACCGTCGATCGATGAGTAACTCCAAACTAACCCACTACGAAGTCAGTGCAACGCGTCGCAGCCCCCAACGGACGGAAGTCACGACCGAGGACGGCGAGTTCGTGGTCGGACACGACGTGAATCCCGTCGAGTACCTCCTCGGATCCCTCTTGGCCTGCATCAACTCGACTGCGACGATGGTCGCCCGCGACATGGAGATCGATATCGAGTCCCTCGAAGCTACGATCGAGGGCGACGTGAACTACGCGACGTACCTGGGCAAGACCTCCGAGGACCGTCCCGGACTCCGGGGACTGGACGTGACGCTCTCGGTCGAGACGGCGAGCGACGCCGACCTCGATGCCTGGCTGTCGGCCGTTGAGGAACGGTGTCCGGTTTCCGACAACGTGACAAACGAGACGCACGTCGGCCTCACGCTCGAGTGATCCGTCAGTGACTGACTGTGGCGGCCAGCCTCGAGAGGGCGGTCGCGAGGCCGCTGCCGCAAGTATCGCCCGTCAGGGCCGTCCGCCGACCCTGGATGGGCTCCACCAAACGCTCCCCGGATACGGCTTCGCCGACCGGGTCGCAGGATTCGATAGGTCGGGCGGGTGAACTACCCGGTCTTCCCGACTCAGCAGATCGGCTTCGGGTCCACACCCATTCCGACGAGCACGTCGGCGAAGTCGTCGTAGGCGAGTTGTATCGTGTAGTTCGCGACTGACTCGGCGGTCTCCCACTCTTCGTCTGTCTCACAGACCGATTCGAGCAACTCCAGCCCCCGCCCTTGGGCTTCGCTGGTCTCGATCCGCAGGTCGCGGAAGGCGTCGGCGGCGGCCTCGTCGGCCTCGTTGACGAAGAAGCTGACCACCTGAAGGTGCGTGCGATCGCTGACCAGCGTTCGGCCCAGCAGCCCGCCGGCCAGACGTTCGACAGTCGCCTCCCGATCCCGGAGGTAGGCGTGCATCGGGCCGCTGCCCGGCGGCTCCACCGCCTCGCCGAGGAGGTCGACGACCCGCTCATAGTGGCGCTGTTCTTGATCTGCGACGTCGGCGAACAGGTCGGCGGTTGCGTCGTGCGGTTCGTCGGCGGCCCACGCGGAGAAGGTCTCGCGGGCGGCGACTTCGCTGGCGGCGGCCGCCCGCAGGACGCTCTCGCGGTCGAGTTCGGCGTCGGTCAGCGCGAGCAGCAGCTTGCTCGAACCGAGACGGTCGAGTTCCGTTTCCTTGGCCGTCTCCACGGTGGCTCTGAGGTCGTCCGTATTCATACTCCCGCTTCGACGTGGGCGGCGATAAGCGTTGGTGGCGGGTGGCGTCGATCCACGCCTCGCAACGTGGACACGCGTCCGGCTGAGGCACGTGCTCCGAGCCGCACCCCACCCTGCGGTTTAATCCGCCGGGCGTCGTAGCTCCGAGTATGAGCGACGCCGACTACCCCGAGCAGGGCGGCGAGGTCGACACCCTCTCGCCGGCGACACTCGCTACCCGGATCCGGGCGGGCGAGTCCGTCTCGATCCTGGACGTCCGAGACCGCGACGAGTACGACGCCTGGCACGTCGACGGCCCGGGCGTCACCAGTAGACAGATCCCCTACGTGAGGTTCGTCCAGGCGGAGATCAAGGGGAGTGTGGCCGACGTCGTGCCGGACCTCCCCGAACCGATCGTCGTGGTCTGTGGCGAGGGGGAAGCCAGCGCGTACGTCGCAGGCCTCCTAGCGACGGCCGGCGTCGAGGCGGCGAACCTGGCGGGCGGGATGGGCGCCTGGGCGGAGCTGCTGGTCGCCGTCGAGGTGCCAACCGATTGGCAGGCTACTGTTCGCCAGTACCAGCGTCCCTCGAGCGGCTGTCTCGGCTACCTCGTCGAGCGCGACGGCGAGGCCGCAGTCGTCGACCCGCTCCGGGCGTTCACCGAGCGGTACGTCGCAGACGCCGCGGACCTCGATGCGGCCATATCCTACGCAGTCGACACGCACGTCCACGCCGATCACGTCAGCGGGGTCCGCACAGTCGCCGACCGGACCGACGCCGAGGTGGTCCTGCCCGCCGGCGCGGCCGACCGCGGACTCGACTTCGACGCAACACTCGTCGGTGACGGCGAGACGCTCACCGTGGGCGGGGCGAGCCTGCGTGCGCTGGGGGCCCCCGGCCACACCCACGAGATGACGGCGTTCGTGGTCGGCGACGCCGCTCGGAACGGGGGCGAGACCGGCACCGCCGGAGGCGACGTCCTGCTCGCGGGTGACAGCCTGTTTCTGCGCTCGGTCGCACGCCCCGACTTGGAGGACGGCGTCGACGGCGCGCCCGAGCTGGCTGCGCTGCTCCACCGGACACTGACGGAGCGGTTCGCCGGTCTTCCCGACGATGTCCTCGTGGCACCGGGCCACTACGACGCCGCCACGACGGCCGCCGACTCGGGGGCCTACGCCGCCACGCTGGGCGATCTTCAGGCGTCGGTAGGCGCGCTATCGATGGGCTCCGACCGGTTCGTCGACCACGTGCTCTCGGCGATGCCACCGCGGCCGAACAACCACCATCGGATAATCGCGACGAACCTCGGGCGCGAGCGCGTCGACGATGGGGAGGCGTTCGAGATGGAGCTCGGACCGAACAACTGTGCGGCCGCAGGGGTCGACGCCGACTGATACGGGACGGGAACGACGTGCCGGTCCTCGCCGACCCGTGTGAGCGACGACCCGCCACTGCCGACGGCACGGGGCGACGGCCCGGCGCCGCTCAGTCGTCCGCTGCGGCCTGTGAGGTGTCGGCCTCGTCGCTCCCGATGCTCGCCGGATAGACGCCACGTCGGAGCTTCAGATCGCTCTGCGGGCGGGCCATACACGTCAGGGCGAACCGCTCGGCCTCCTCGTCGGTCAGCCCGCGGGCCGCCGGCTGAGTGACTTCCCCCTCGATGATTTCGGCGGAACACGCCAGACACATCCCCACGCGGCAGGAGTACTCCTGTGCGATTCCCGCCTCGATGCAGGCTTTCAGGACGGTCTGTTTGTCGGAGACCTGGAGGGTCTCGTCGGTGCCGACGAACTCCACGGTGTAGTCGGTCATACCCCGTCGTTCGGCGGATCGCGACAAAACTCTTTGCGAAACCGGGGCGGCCGGGGCTCCCGCGAGGAACGGACACTGTGCGGACCCGCGACCACATCACTCCTCGGTGTCGTCGGTCTCGACGTCGGTCGCGCGAACCGTCATCACCGGCGCATCCGCGGTTCGGATGACCTTCTCGGCGACGCTGCCCAGGAGGAACCGGCCCACGCCGGTCCGGCCGTGGGTCCCCATCACCGCCAGGTCGATGTCCTCAGTGTCGACGTAGTCGACGATCGACCGGTGGACGATCCCGGTTTCGATCGCGGTCTCGGCCGCGACGCCGGCGTCGTCGGCCTGTGCCGCGATCGCCTCAACCGCCTCGGTTCCCTCCGCCCGGAGTTCGTCTGCAACCACGTCCGCCGCGGCTTCCAGCGATGAGTACGTCCCCGCGTCGACGACGTACAGGGCGTGGAGCGTCGCGTCGTACTGCTTTGCGAGGCCGATGGCGTGCTCGATCGCGTCTTCGCTTGCGGTACTCCCGTCGGTCGGAACCAGCACTCGGTCGTACATAGATGCGTCCGCGCCTATGTTGCGGGCGGGTTAGAAACCCCGCCCTGTTTCACACCTGGTGGGATCGGGCGCCCGGACGGATCACAAAACTTCTATCCGCCCAGTCGGGAGAGGTCGCTATGTCGCGCGACCCCGAGCGTGGAGACGGCGAGCCCGGTGTCGCTGACGGTCCGTCGGACGGCGGGCGGCTCCGGAACGATCGCGTGGTCGTGGGTGTCGCCGTCGTCGCCGCCGTCGGACTCGCACTCCGGGTGGTCGGGCTCGGGTCGCGGCCGTTCCACTGGGACGAGGCGCGGGTTGGGTACTGGGCGCTTCGATACCTCGAAACCGGCGCGTTCCGGTACCGACCCGTCGCGGGCGGCCCGCTTCTGTACCACCTTGACTGGGTCGTGTTCGCGCTCTTCGGCGTCTCCGAGCGGATCGCCCGACTCCCGGTGGCCCTGTTCGGGGCCGCGCTCCCGCTCACCGCGCTGCTATTCCGAGACCGGTTGGGCGACGCCGAGACCGTGGCGTTCTCCGCGATCCTCGCGGTCCAGCCGGTGGTGCTCTACTACTCCCGGTTCCTCCGCGGCGACGTCCCGCTGGCGCTGTTCGGGGTGGCCGCCGTCGGGTTCACCGTCCGGGCGTGGGACCGCCGGAGCCGGCGGGACGCCTACGCCGTCGCGGTCGCGCTCCCGCTCGCGGCCGCGGCGTCGGGGTTCGTCGTCGGCTACCTCCTCTCGTGGTTCGGCGCGTGGGGTCTGGTCGTCGACCAGCGGAGCGTCGCGAGCGACAGCGGAGCGGGAGCGCGCGCGTCCGTTGCGGCACTCCGCGACCGGGTCGCCGGCACCGCGACGCCCGCGGCCCGCGCCGGACTCCTCGCGACCGCGGTGGCGAGTGTCCTGTTCGCGCCTCGGTCGGGGTCCACTACGGGAGTCGGTCTCGACGACCCGACGACGATCCACCTCGCGGTCTACGAGGGGACCGTCGGCGCGGTCCGGCGGTTCGTCGGCGTTCGCGTGGTGGATCGGTTCCCCGATGGCACCCACGCCGTCCTCCCATACCTGGGCGACGCCGGGGAGCTCCTGGTCGCCCTCGCGCTCCCGGTGACGGTCCTGGGCGTCGGGACCGCGCTCTACGCGCGGTACGCCCCGCAGCGCCGGCCGCTGGTCGAGGGTGTGGGGTATTGGGGACTGCTCGCGGTCGTGGTATTCCCCACCCTCTCGGAGGTGTCTGCGCCGTGGACGCTCGTCCACGTCGTGGTGCCGCTGTCGCTGCCCGCCGCCGTCGGCCTCGTCGGCGCCCTGCGGTGGGGCGCGTCGGCCGCGACGGACGCCGGATCCGGTGGAGTCGGCGCCCACGCCGGAGGTGACACCCCGGCGATTGACGCCGGGACCGTGGTTGCGGTGCTCCTGGTCGCGCTCGCAGTCGGAGCGGGGACCGCAGCGGTCGGGGCCGACGTGTACGGGCCACCCGACCGAACCACCCAACTGGCGCAGTTCGCCCAACCCGCCGACGATCTCGACTCGATCGGGGTTGTAGCGCGGACGGCGGCCGACGGCGACCCCGCGACCGCGGAGGTGGTGTACGTCGGGTCGTCGTACCACGTTCCCGCGGCGGTGACGACGGGGACGCCACCCGTCGGCGACGCGTGGGGCAACCGGCTGCCGTTGCCGTGGTACGTGGCGTCCGCCGGCGCGGACGCGACGAGTACGGCGAACGCGTCGACGTTCAAGACGGCGTACGGGAACGCCACCGTGCCGCCGGTGGTGATCGCGGAGCCGACCCACCGGGACGCGCTGGCGGACCAGCTGGGCGACGGCTACGAAGCCACGATCTACCGGTTGGGACTGTGGAACCGCGAGGTGGTCGTTTTCGTGAACGGAGAGACGGCTGGCGTCGAGGACCGACCGGAACCGCGACTCGGCGCTACCGGAACCCCATCGCTTCGATCTGCTCTTGATACCGGTTCCGGATGGTGACCTCCGTGACTTGGGCGACGTCAGCGACCTCGCGTTGGGTCTTCTTCTCGTTGCAGAGCAGCGACGCCGCGTAGATCGCCGCCGCCGCGAACCCCGTGGGTGACTTCCCGGAGAGCAACCCCTGCTCGGCGGACACGTCGATAATCTCGGTGGCCTTCGACTGCACCTCCTCGGAGAGTTCGAGCGCCGAGGCGAAGCGCGGGACGAACTGCTTCGGATCGACCGGCTTGAGTTCGAGTCCGAGCTCCTGCGAAATATACCGATACGTCCGGCCGATCTCCTTCTGCGGGACCCGCGAGACCTCCGCGACCTCGTCGAGCGACCGGGGGATGCCCTCCTGTCGGCACGCCGCATACAGCGCGGAGGTGGCGACGCCCTCGATCGACCGGCCGCGGATGAGGTCCTCGTTGAGCGCGCGCCGGTAGATCACGGAGGCGACCTCCCGGACCGACCGGGGGACGCCCAGCGCCGACGCCATTCGGTCGATCTCCGAGAGCGCGAACTGGAGGTTGCGCTCGCCCGCGTCCTTCGTCCGGATCCGCTCTTGCCACTTCCGGAGCCGGTGCATCTGCGACCGTTTCTCCGAGGAGAGCGACCGGCCGTAGGCGTCTTTGTCTTTCCAGTCGATCGTCGTCGTCAACCCGCGGTCGTGCATTGTCTCGGTGATGGGTGCACCCACTCGGGACTTCGACTGGCGTTCGGAATGGTTGAACGCCCGCCACTCGGGGCCGCGATCGATCTGGCGCTCGTCGAGGACGAGGCCGCAGTCGTCACAGACCAGTTCCCCCTGGTCAGCGTCGGTGACGATCTCCTCGGAATCACACTCCGGACAGACGACCACTTCCTCGTCCGTCTGTTCGGTCTCCTGCTCCCGCTGACGCTGAGGACGCGAGCGTTCCATTATAAGGTTTGTGGTGAAGCGTGGGTTTAAACCTTTGTGCTGGCAGGAAAACACAGTCTCACCGTGTTCCCCGCAGACCGCGGTCCGGCCGGCAGGTCGAACCGCGGGCGGTCCCGTGGTGTGCTCGCAGTTGCCGTTCTCGTAGTGGTTGTCTCCGCCGGGTGCCTCTCGGGGGTCGGCAGTCCGGGTGGCGGGGCCACGGACCCGGCCCGACCGGCCGGCCCCGAGACGTCTGGTGAGGGCGTCGAAGTCGCCGTCGTTGAGGTCGTCGACGGCGATACAGTCGACATCGCGTACCCGAACGGAACCGGAGACACAGTCCGGTTGCTCGGAGTCGACACCCCGGAGGTTCACACGGACAACACCCCGGAGGAGTTCGACGGCGTCCCCGCCACCGAAGCCGGCGCCCGGTGTCTCCGGCGAGCCGGAGAGAACGCCTCGGCGTACGCCACCGACCGCCTCGCCGGCGAGTCGGTCACCCTGGTGTTCGACGAACGATCCGAGCGCAGGGGCTACTACGGCCGGTTGTTGGCGTACGTCGTCGTTGGCGGGGAGTCGGTTAACCACGCGCTCGTCGAGGCCGGACACGCCCGCGTCTACGACACGGCATTCACCGAACGTGAACGATACAAGCGGACCGCGGCGACGGCCCGCGACGACCGCCGGGGGTTGTGGTCGTGTATCGACGCCGATGGTGGCGTGACGCCGACGGACGGGGCCGTCGGTGACACGACGCTCGAGGTTGCCGCAGTCAACGACGACGCTGCGGGGAACGATAACGAGAATCTCGGCGACGAGTACGTGACGTTCCGGAACGCCGGGGACGAACCGCTCGACGTCTCGGAGTGGACCGTCGCCGACGAGGGAGGGCACACCTACGCCTTCCCGGCGGGGGCCGTGGTCGACTCCGGTGCCGAGGTGACTCTCCGGACAGGGTCGGGAACGGACACGGAGACGACCTACCACTGGGGGGAATCCGGCGCGGTCTGGAACAACGACGGCGATACGGTCACCGTTCGCAACGCCACTGGGGCGACGGTGATTCGAGTGTCGTACTGACCGGCTCGCCGGCGTCGAGAAGGTTTTTGTTCCGCCGGAAAGATCCACACGCGATGCGACTACGATCTGCGCGCCCCCCGTCGGCGGCCGTCGGCGGGTGGGTCTGATGGCGACACGATCCGCGCTCGAAACCCAGTTGGCGGTCGTCGCGGGGTTCGACAACCCGCGTGCGGACCTCGAACAGTACCCCACCCCGGCCGGACTCGCCGCCCACGTTGTCCACGCTGCCGACCTGAACGGCGACGTTGAGGATCGAGTGGTGGTCGACCTCGGCACCGGTACCGGGATGCTGGCGCTCGGGGCCGCCCTCCGTGGGCCAAAGAGCGTTGTCGGCGTCGACGTCGACCGGTCGGCGCTAACTACGGCGGCCCAAAACCGACGCCGGGTCGGAACCAAGACGCCGATCGGGTGGGTCTGCGCCGACGCGACCGACGCACCGCTGTGCCCGCCGGACCCGACGACCGTGGTGATGAACCCGCCGTTCGGCGCGCAGGACGGGAACGAACACGCCGACCGGGCGTTTCTCGCGACCGCCGCCCGGGTCTCCGAGGTTTCGTACTCGGTCCACAACGCGGGTTCGGAGGGGTTCGTCGAGGCGTTCGCGGCCGACAACGCCGGGACGGTGACCCACGCGTTCCGGGCGCCGCTTGAGATCGATCGGCAGTTCGAGTTCCACGACGCCGACACCGCAGCCGTCGACGCGGAGGTCTACCGGATCGAGTGGGCCGCGGGGTAGTGTCACGCGTATCGCGGTGGGTTGTCGACAAGGGGGTCCGCGTCGTCGGGGTGGGCCCGCGTCGTTGCCGGGAGCCGCGCCGCCGGACGGAGTCATTTATCACCGTTGCACTCCAATCACAGGTAGTGAGTTCGGTTGCAACATCCCGATTCCCGACGGTCGATACCCCTCCATTCACACGGCTACAGGTGTGGCCGGAGACCGCGGGATCCCGTGTGTCTGTCGACAGTCAGTCGTGCCGCGAAACGACCGCCGGTCCGACCGCCGGGGTCGACGGATGAGCGTCCGCGACCGGGTCGGAAGCGTGTTCAAAAGCAAGGAGGACCTGGACCTCACCGGGGGGTCGATCCCGCGGTCGCTGTTTTTCCTCTCGCTTCCCATCATCGTCACCAACATGCTCCAGGTGGGGTACAACCTGGCGGACACCTTCTGGCTTGGCCGGTTCAGCACCGACGCGCTGGCCGCGATCAGCCTGGGGTTCCCGCTGGTGTACCTGTTCATTTCCTTGGGATTGGGGCTGACGGTCGCGGGCAGCGTCCTGGTGGCACAGCACACCGGCGCCGAACAGCCCGGAGAGGCGGAGTATGCGGCGTCACAGACGGTGGTGTTCACAGTCACCGCCGGCCTCGTCGTCGGCGGTGTGGGGTTCGTGTTCATCGACGAACTCCTGCAGGTGTTCGGCGCGGAGCCGGTGGTGCTCACCCTCGCGACCGAGTACATGCGCATCATCACCGGTGGGCTGCCGTTCCTGTTCGGGTTCGCCGTCTTCGTGGCGCTGATGCGCGGCGCGGGCGACACGGTGACGCCGATGGTTGTGATGCTGGGGACAGTGATCCTGAACGTGGCGCTCGACCCGGTACTCATCTTCGGGTGGGGACCGTTCCCGCGGATGGGCATCGAAGGCGCCGCCGCGGCCACGGTCTTCTCCCGAGGGTCGGCGATGGTGGTCGGGGTCTGGATCATGCTTCGCGGCGCCCACGGGATCCGAATCAATCCGCGGGACATGCGGCCCGACCCCGCGTACATCCGGCGGCTGCTCCGGATCGGCGCGCCGGCGTCGCTCGAGAACACCGGCCGCGCGCTCTCGATCAACGCCGTGTTGCTCATCGTGACGCTGTTTGCGACGCCCGTGGTCGCCGGGTTCGGGGTCGGGATCCGCGTGTTTTCGATGATCTTCATGCCCGCAATCGCGATCGACCGCGGGGTCGAGACGATGACTGGACAGAACATCGGCGCGGGCAAACTCGACCGCGTCTCCGAGACCAACCGCTTCGCCGCGAAGGCGTCGTTCCTGATCCTCGCGAGCCTCGGCGTACTCACGTTCGTCTTCGCGCCCGACATCATCCGGGTGTTCGACGATACCCCGTCGGTTGTCGCCGAGGGGGCGACGTTCCTCCGGTGGATCGCGCCGACATTCGGGTTCGTGGGCGTGCTCCGCGCGTACAGCGGCGGGTTCCGCGGCGCGGGGAAGACGCTGACCGCGGCGACGATCGCGGTCGTACTGTTCGGGTTCATCAGGCTCCCGATCGCGTACGTGGCCTCCCAGGGGCTGGTCCCGCTCGACGTCTGGATCTTCCGGACGCCGAACCCCGAGGGGATCTGGCTGGGGTTTGCGGCCTCGGGGATCATCGCCGCGGTAGTGGCGGCGGTCTGGTTCGAGAGCGGGTCGTGGCGCGACGGTAACCTGACCGACGAGGTGACTCGGAGCGAAGGGCCGGACGGCGACTCCGAACCGGAGCCGGAGCCCGGAGTCCCGCCCGCGGACAACTAACACGGGGGTGCCGAACGCCCGGTCGTTGCCGACCCGTGTGGGGTTGGCCGGCAATCGACGGCACCGATCCGTATCAGGGGTCGGGATCGCTGCTCTCGAACGTCCGGACGAACATCTCTCGAAGCCCGTCCGCGTCAAGCGACTCGACCACGTCGGTCCGAGGTTCGCCGTCACCGACGCCGTCCTCGTCAACCGCGGAGTAACCGCGGGTCATCCCCTCGCGCTCGTCGACGTCGACGTGGTAGGTGTGCGATTCCTCAATCAGGTCGGGGTCGATGAGTCCCGCGACCACCGCGGAGTCCGGCTGGGTCGTCGCGTCTCTGCCGAATGACTCCCGGTTGAACGCCCGAACCTGGGTCGTGATCTCGGTGTAGAACTCGGCGTAGGGAGTGTCGATCGACTCGATCCGCGCTAGGGTGTCGGCGTCGAAAGTGGTGTCCCGTTCCGTGAGCCCCCAATCGAAGAGGGTCACGTCGAGTTCATTCAGAGCCATCTTCGCGGCGTCGGGGTCGACCCAGAAGTTGTACTCCGCCGCGGGCGTGACGTTGCCGAGACAGTTGACGTTCCCGCCCATAACCCACACCTCGTCAAGGAGGTCGTTCAGCTCGGGCTCCGTCCGGAGCGCGAGTGCGACGTTCGTCAGCGGCGCGATACAGACCAGCGTGATCTCGCCGGGGCGCTCCCGGGCGGTGTCAACGATGTAGTCCACGGCGTGGCGGTCGCCGGAGGCGATCCCCGTGTCGGGAAACAGCGACCCGCCGAGGCCACCCTCGCCGTGGACGTAGTCAGCGAAGTCGTGGTCCTTCAACAGGGGGTCGCGCGCGCCCTCGTAGACGGTGACGTCGTCGTCGACCCCCGCGAGGTCGAGGGTGTACTTCGCGTTCTCGACCTCGTAGTCGAACTCGACGTTACCGGCGCAGATGGTGACTCCCGCAAGATCGATCCGGTCCGAGAGCGCCGCAAGCAAGAGCGCCTGTGTGTCGTCGCCCGCGGTGTCGGTGTCGATGATGACGCTGCGTGCCTCCGCGTCCGCGGTTGAATCAGCCGGGTCACTCATACACAACGGTGGTCGAACGCGGCGCAAATAGCTATCGAACGCTGGCGGCGGCCGCCCGGTTACGGCGCGAGGTACGCCTCGACAGCGGCCCGGTCGGGTAACGCGGGGACAACCTCGAAGGCGGTACACGCGAGGCCGCCGCAGACGTTCCCGAACCGCACCGCCTCCGCGAGGGGCTGGCCGTTCGCTCGCGCGACCGCGGCGCCCGCGTTGAACGCGTCGCCCCCGCCGGTGGTGTCGACCACATCCACGTCGATCGCGTCGACGTGCTCCCGGGTGCCACCGTCGTCAACGAGCGCACCGTCGGCCCCGAGGGTGAGCGCCACCCCGGAGACGCCGAGGTCCGAGAGCGCGTCGAGCAGGGACGACTCGGGAACGTCAGCAGCCGGGTCATGGCCCGCGAGGATGCACGCCTCCCCCCGGTTGGGGGTCAGTATATCCACGTTCGCGAGGAGTGACTCCGGAAGCTCCCGGGCGGGCGCCGGGTTGAGGATCACCTCGGTTCCGGCGTCGGCCGCGATGTCGGCAGCCGCAACGACGGGATCGAGTTCGGTCTCGAGCTGGCAGAGCAGTACGTCGGCCGAACGAATCGTCTCCCGGGCGTCCCGGACGTCGGCCGCCGAGAGCCGGCTGTTGGCCCCCGGTGCGACCGAGATGGCGTTCTCGCCGTCCCCGTCGACGATCACGAACCCGACGCCGGTGTGGGTCGCGCCGGTCCGGCGGACGTCGCGGGCGTCGACCGCCTCCTCGTCCCACAGGTCCACCGCCGCGTCGCCGAACCGGTCCTCGCCGATGCACCCCACGAACGAGGTCGCAGCGCCGAGGCGGGCGGCCCCGACCGCCTGGTTCGACCCCTTGCCGCCGACACCCTCCGCGAAGTCGCCGCCGAGGACGGTCTCGCCGGGCGCCGGCAGCGCCTCGACCGCCATCGACAACCCGTGGTTGTAGGAACCGACGACCGCGATCTGGGGGGACTCAGTAGCCATCGCCGCCGTCCTCCTCGGCGGCGCCTGCGTCCCCGGAGACGATCTCGACGCCGCTGGAGGCGCCGAGCAGGTCCGCGCCGGCGTCGAGCAGCGCCTGGGCGTCCGACCCGGTCTTGATCCCGCCACTTGCTTTCACCCCGACTGACCCGTCGACGCGGTCGGCGATGAACCGGATCCGGTCGACGGTCGCCTGCCCGCCGACGCCGAACCCGCTCGAGTTCTTGAGGTAGTCGAACCCCGCATCGACCGCGTACTCGATTTCGCGTTCGGCCTCGGCGTCGGTCAGCCCGCCCAGTTCCAACATCAGTTTGATCGTTGCGTTGCCCGCGGCGTCGACTAAGGCGTCGAGTTCGCGACGGAAGGCGTCATCGTCACCGGATTTGAGCCACCCGATGTTCGCCATCACGTCGATCTCGTCAGCGCCGGCCGCGACCGCGTCGCGGATGCCGGTCACCTTACTGAGGGTGCGGTCGCCGCCGAGGGGGTAGCCCAACGCCGTACAAACACTGCTGTCGGTGTCGGCCAGGCGTGCGGCCGCGAGCGGGACCCAACACGGCTGGACCATCGCGCCGGCGAACCCGTGGGCCTCACACTCCGAGAGCACCTGCTCGATCCGGGCGCGGTCCGCGGTCGCGCTCACTTCCGTGTGCTGAATGTAACCTGCGAGGTCGGCTGTCGTCATCGACCTCACCCACACCGGCCGAGTGAAAAAACGGTCCGGTTCGCGGGTGGCGCTGATTCGTCGATGTGGTCGGGATATTTTATATATAGTTGCATATACTTTCTTGAATATATTGAAACCTTTATGTGTAGACATAACGTCAGAGCGCTCAAAATTCGTTTCTCGAAGAGTTTAGATATATTTCTAGTATGAAATTGATAGTAAACTTGTATATGTTTTGGGAGCTACGCGTGAGTTCGGATTTGGGATCAGCCTCCCGCGGTCGTCCGGCACGCACCACTGGTTACCGAGGTGGGGCGACCGATCCGATCACGGACGCACACCCGGCATCGGGCCGCAGGATCCGCGGGAGTGCCGTCGGCGATAAGCGGTCGGGTAGAGGGGTATTAAGTACAGTCCGCCTCAGAGCCGAGTATGCAGATACAAGCGGTCATCGGGAGTCAGTGCCGTCGGGACTGGGAGCACACGGACGCGGCGACCGCGGAACCGGTCCGGATCGCAGCAATCGGACTGGGATGGTACACGCGGGGTCGGGCGCTGCCCGCGCTCGCCGACAGCGACCGGTGTGAACCCACGGTGCTCGTGAGTGGGTCGGCAGAGAAGGCAGAACGCGTCGCCGCGGAGTTCGAGGCGGTCGAGCGGACGCTCACCTACGACGAGTACGCTGAAGGCATCGGGACCGACGCCTACGACGCGGTGTACGTCTGTACGCCGAACGCGTTCCACTTGGACCACGCCGCAGTCGCCGCCGACCACGGCAAACACGTCCTGTGTGAGAAACCGATCGAGCGCGACAGCGGCCGAGCCGAGAACCTCGTCGGCGTCTGCGACGACGCGGGTGTCGAGGTGATGACCGCCTACCGCATGCACACCGAGCCCACCGTCCGCCGGGCGAAGGAGTTGATCGACGCGGGGTACGTGGGCGACCCCGTGGCCGTCCGTGGAGACATGTCCCAGCGCCTGCTCAAGCGCGTCAACCCCGACCCCGACCAGTGGCGGCTGAACGCGGAGTTGGCCGGCGGCGGCGCGCTGTTCGACATCGGTCTGTACCCGCTCAACACCGCGCGGTTCCTCCTCGACGCCGACCCGGTCGCGGTTGCGGGCACGACCGGGAGCACCCACGACGCCTTCGACGCGGTCGAAGAGACGGTGACGTGCTCGCTGCGGTTCCCCGGCGGCGTCACGGCCGCGTGTTTCGCCAGCCACAACGCCCGGCAGTCGAGCAGCATCACCGTCACCGGGACCGAAGGCCAGGTCCGGATCGAACCGGCGTTCTTCCAGGATCAGGACCGGAAACTCGAACTGTCCCGCGGGGACAGTCGCGCGGAGGTCGCGGTCGAACGCGTCGACCAGATGCGCGAGGAGTTCGACTACTTCGCGGATCGGCTGCGGAGCGGCGCCGACATCTACCCGGACGGACGCCACGGCGTCGTCGACGTCGAGGTGATGGAGGCCGTCTACGAGGCCGCCGACCGCGACACCTGGGTCGAGGTGTAGCGAGGAAAGCGAGCGCGGAGTCCGTCTGACCCGTGTTCAAGCGTCGGTAAACCCGTCGTGGAACCCGACGAGTTTCTCCCGAGAGAAATGCTCGACGGCGTATTTGATTCCCTCCTTTCCGACGCCGCTGTCCTTGAACCCGCCGTAGGGCATATGATCCGCTCGGAATCCGCTGACCGTATTGACGTTGACGCCGCCGGCGTCGATGTCGTCGGCCGCCCGGCGCGCCCGGTCGATATCCTGGGTGAAGATGCCGGCCTCCAGCCCGTAGTTGGTGTTGTTCGCCTCCGCGATGGCCTCGTCGAAGTCGCCCACGCTGAGGATCGGAACCAGCGGGCCGAACGTCTCCTCCGTCGCGGCGGGCATGTCGGGCGTCACGCCCGAGAGAACCGTCGGCTCGAACACCCGCTCGCCGAGGTCCCCACCATAATTTCCGCCGGTTTCGACGGTCGCGCCCGCGTCAACCGTGGCCTCGTAGAGGTCGACCACCGTCTCGAACTGCTCGTCGTCGACTATGGCCGAGACGCTCGTCGACTCCTCGAAGGGATTGCCGACCGACAGCGACTCAACGGCGTCAACGGCGGCGTCGATGAATTCGCCTTCGATCGTGTCGTGGACGATGACCCGCTCGACGCTGTTACACACCTGTCCGGCGTTGGAGCAGGCGCCGCCGACGACCGCCTCTGCCGCCTTGTTGATGTCGGTGTCGTCCCACACGATGGTGGGGTCGTTGCCCCCCAGTTCCAGCGTGACCTCCGTCATACCGCTGTTGTTCGCGATGTATTTCCCGACAGGGGTGCTCCCGGTGAAGGAGATGGCCTCCACCGCGTCGTGCTCCAAGATGGCGTCGCCGACGGTCGACCCGCTGCCGGTGACGAGGTTCACCAGCCCGTTGGGGGCGCCGACCGCTTCGGCAGCCTCCTGGAGATACTCGAAGAGGAGCACCGAGACCAGGGGGGTGTTCGAGGCGGGTTTGCCGACGACGGCGTTGCCCGCCGCGAGCGCGGGGCCGACCTTGTGCACCATCAGGTTGATGGGGAAATTGAACGGCGTGATCGACGCGACAACGCCCAGCGGTTCCCGCTGGGTGAAGCAGTGATCCCGGGTGAACCCCTTCTGGGCGTCCATCGGAACGTACTCTCCGAACATCCGCTTTGCCTGTTCGGCGGATAACTGCAGCGTCTGGACCGCGCGGTCGACCTCCCCGCGGGCTTCGGTGATCGGCTTGCCCTGCTCGCTGGTCAGGACGTTCGCCACGCGGTCGGCGTCGTCCTCGAGCAGGTCGGCGGTCCGCTCCAAGAGCTCGTACCGCTCGTAGGCCGACAGCGTCGACGCCTCGTACGCACGTTCGGCGGCGTCGACTGCGGCCGTGACCTGGTCTGCGGTCGCAAGTGGGACCGACCCCACGCGACTCCCGTCGTAGGGGTGGATCACGTCGATCCGGCCGTCGCCCGCAGTCCACTCGCCGTCGATCAACATCTGCTTGTCGAGACGCGCTGCTGCTTTCTGGCTCATACCTGTGTGATCGGTCCACATCGGTCTTAAATCTGGCTCCTCGGTCCGACCGCGTCCCTAAGGTATAAAACCACGGTCACCGAGTGGTAGGACATGAATGTCTCGGGTACAATCGTGCCGATGGCGACGCCTATCGCCGGCGGTGGTGTCGACGAGGCGGCGCTCGCGGAGTTTACACGATCGCTCGTGGATCGGGGAGTACACGGGCTGTTCCCGGGGAGTTCGATCGGGGAGTTCCCCAGTCTCACCGCAGAGGAACACCGAACACTCGTCGAGACGGTCGTGGAGGCGGCCGACGACACCACTGCGGTGATCGCGGGGTGCTGTGCCACGAGTATCGGCGACGTCCGTGCCCGGGTCTCGACGGCGGGGGAAGCGGGTGCCGACGCGGCCGTCGTCGTGACGCCGTACTACCTCTCGACAACGCAGAACGGGCTTCGGCGGTTCTTCGAGCGCGTTGCGGCCGACGCACCCCTCGACCTGCTCCTTTACAACATCCCGGCGCTCACCGGCAACCAACTTTCGGTCGACACGGTCTCGCACCTCGCCGACCTCGACACCGTCGTGGGGCTGAAAGACACCTCCGGCGACCTGGGGTACCAGTACCGCGTCGTCGAGGAGACACCGCCGGAGTTCGTGGTGTTCCAAGGGTCGACCGACATCGCGGGCGCGGCGCTGAACCTCGGTGCCGACGGGCTGATTGCGGGACCGGCGAACGTCTTCCCCGCCGAGCTCGCGGAACTGTACGACGCCCACGCCCGCGGCGACGACGCGACCGTGAACCGGATTCTGCGGGAGGTTGTGGTCCCGATTGTCAGCACCTACGACGACATCCCGACCGCGGCCGCGATCAAACACCTCGTCCGGCGGAACGGACTCGACATCGGCGACCCCCTTCCCCCGGTCGCTCCGGTGTCTCCCGCGGAACAGGAGCGCCTCGATGTCGCCTACCGTGCGGTCGCCGACCGGACGATCGAGTAACCGCCGGGGGCGGCTCGCGACCGGTTGGTGTTCGGTCCCGAGCGGAACAGTCGGGGAGTGACGTCCGAAACCCGAAGGTGGGAGACTACGCCTTCCCCACGCCGGAAGTCATCCCCTCGACGATCTTCTGCTGGAAAAAGAACATGAAGAGCAAAAGCGGGATCAGCGAGAGGAACACCGCGGCGGTGATCGTCCCCCACGGCGTGGAAAACTGGTTGCCGAACAGCGCGATCCCGACGGTGATGGTCCGCTTTGAGTCTTCGGTCATGAACGTGAGCGCGAACAGGAACTCGTTCCACGCGTAGATGAACACGATGATCGCAGCCGTCGCCATCGCCGGCATCGACACCGGGAGGATGATGCGGAACAGCACGCCGATCCGCGAGAGCCCGTCCATCAGCCCCGCCTCCTCCAGGGAGTCGGGCAGTTCCTTGAAATACGCCTGGAAGATCCAGACCGCAAACGGGAGCTGAAACGCGGCGTACGGCAGGATCAAGCCGAGGTACGTGTTCAGTCCGAGGAATCCGCCGACCGGCGTCCCCCCGAGGTCGATGGCCAGCTTGTACAGCGGGATCAGCCGCGAGATGAACGGCAACAGCGCCGTGAACAGGATCAAAAGTAGGACCGGAAGCTTATATCGGAAGTTCAGCCGCGAGAGGGAGTACCCCGCCAGGGCCCCGAGCGCCACGTCAAGGACCGCGGTCCCCGACGCCACGATGAGGCTGTTGAGCAGGTACTGCCCCACCGGGCGCTGGGCGAGCGCCGTCTCGTAGTTCTCGAGCGTGAGCGGATACTGCTGGACGATGCTGATCCCGTTCTCGAAGGAGACCGTGTACGGCAGATACTCGATCGGGAACACGAACAGCTCCCCCGAGGGTTTCAGCGAACTGATCAGGATCCAAAACACCGGGAACATCGAGATCAGGACAATCGCAAGGATCGAACCGAAATACCCCAGGCGCTTGCCGACCTCCCAGAACGCGACGTCTTCGAGCGTGAGGTCGCGGACGCTCATCTCACCGCACCTCCGGCTCGTAGAGGGTCGTGACGTAGACTAACGCAATCACCAGCGCGATCAGCGTGATCAGAGTCGCCGCTGCCGACCCGGTCGCGAACCCGCCGTTGGTCGGCCCGGGGTTGTTGTACGCCGCCTGTTGGGCGTACAACACCAGCGTTGCGGTCGCCTCCCCGGGTCCGCCACCGGTCAGCCCGAACGGAAGCCCGAACGCCTGAAACGCCGGTAGCGTCCGGAAGATGAGCGCCACCAGAAGCGTCGGCTTCAGGAGCGGGAGCGTGATGTCGCGGAACTGCCGCCACCGGGAGGCGCCGTCGATCCGGGCGGCCTCGTAGAGCTGGTCCGGGATGCTCGACAGCCCCGCAAGCAGGATCAACGCCATGAACGATGTGGTCTTCCAGATGGTGATTCCGGTCATCGTGTACAACGCGATGTCCGGCTTCGAGAGGAACGCGTACGGCTCCGCGAGGAGCCCCAGTCGGACGAGAATGTCGCTGATGACACCGTAGTCCGGGTGGAGCATCCACGCCCACACCTTCGCGTTGATCACCGTCGGCAGCGCCCACGGGAACAGGATCGCTGCTTGGGCGACGTATTTGTATGTGAACTCCTTCTGGAGCAGGAGCGCCAACCCGAGCCCGAACACGAGTTCGGCGGGAACGCTCACGAACGTGTAAAACATACTCACGCCGAAGGCGTTCCAAAACCGGGTCTCCCCGATGGGAAGCAGGATCTGTCGGTAGTTCTCCAAGCCGACGAACGCCCGTTGCTGGCCGGGGAGTTCGATGACGTACCCCGTGTGGAGGCTGGCCCAGACTGTGTCGAGGATCGGGTAGAACGACAGCCCCAGAAGGAACAACAGAACCGGCGTCAGCAGGACCGTCGCTAGCTCCTCTTCGGTCAGCCTGAGCTCGCGATACCGTCTGAGACGGGCGCGAATCCCTTCCTCGCCCGGCCGCGCGATGGTGTCCTGTACGTTTGCTATCGAGTCCGCCATTACGCTTGGGTGTTCCCGTACATCATTATAAATATGGGTGATTGTTCGGTGAGCGTGGCCGCGCGGTCCGAGGCCAACCGACCGGGCCGGTCACCCGTTGTTGATTTCGCTGTCGATCTCGGCTTGGGCGTCGTTCAACGCCTCCTCGGGGGACTTTGTCTGGGTGAGCGCGCGGTTGCACTCGGTGTACACCAGGTTCGAGAACTGCGAGTATTGGGCGGTCGCGGGGCGGGCACTGGTCTGCTGGAGGATCTCCGAGAAGATGTCGAGGTTGCCCGGTTTGTCGTAGTCGCTGTCCTCCCAGTAGCTGTCCTCGTAGAGCTCCTGGCGGACCGGCAGTCGGCCGTGTTCGCCCGACAGGATCTCCTGGGCCTCGAGCGTCCCGGCGTACTGTGCGAACTCCTGGGCCGCGGCCGCGTTCTCGGTGAAGTTGTTGATGAACAGGCTCCACCCGCCCAGACAGGAGTTGTTGGCGTCGGGGTTGCCCTCGGCTTTCGGCATCGTCGTCACGTCGAAGCTGTCGGTGACGGGGGTGTCGTCCTGGAACAGGCCGTACGCGTACGGCCAGTTGCGCATGAACATCGTCCCGCCCTGTTGGAACGTCTGGCGGTTCCCGTCGGTCCCGCTGGACGGGATCGACTCGGGAGTGACGTCGTGTTCGTAGATCAGGTCGACCGCATGTTGGAGCGCCTGGATCCCCTCCTCGGAGTTGACCACCAGGTTGCCGTCGCCGTCGCGGATGGAGCCGCCGAAGCCCCACACCCAGTTGAGCCACATGATGGTCAACCCCTCGTTTGCACCGCCCTGCCAGATGTAGCCGTTCTCGCAGGCGTCGATCTGTTCTTTGGCCTCCTGTGCGATGTTGACGACCTCCGTATACGTCGCCGGCGGCTCGTCGTAGCCGAGCGCCTCGAGCCAGTCGCTCCGGTAGTAGAACCCGTTGGCATCGGTGAACATCGGCATCCCGTAGGTGCTGCCGTCGAGGGTGACTGCCTCGACCGGCGTCGACAACATGGTGTCCATGTTCCCGTCGGGGTCGGAGACCGACGTAGCCCACCCGGCGCCGACGAACTCCGCCGGCCAGACGACGTCCATCATCCCGACGTCGAAGCTACCGGACTGGGCGGCAAACTGGTTGATGTAGTACTCGCGGGTCGAACTCGACTCCGCGGGCGTTCCCTGGGTCTCGAGCGTGGCGTCGCTCGCCGCGTTGAACTGCCCGGCGAAGTCCTGCGCCGACGGCTCGAACGACGAGATGTGGACGAAGTTGACCTCGCCGGAGACGCCGCCGCCGCTGTCGTCCATCTCGGTGCTGCCGCCGCTGTCTCCCTCGGAGTCGCTTTGGGTGTCGGTGTCGCCCCCACTGCCGTCGCCGCCACCGCCTCCCGAACAGCCTGCCAGTGCGGTACCACCGGCGACTGCGATTCCCTGCAGGATACGACGCCGCTCGATCGGCTTGTCATTCGCTGCCATAGTCTCACGGTACAGTAATACACTATTTATAATTTTGGATTCTGCCCGTGTGATATTGCGTCCGGCGGGGCGACGGGGTCCGGCCGAGTGCGGGCGGTTCCGACTACTCGGCGTCGGCCATCGCCGAGACGTCCGCCCACACCTCGTCGTCGACGGTGATGGCGCCGGTGTCGGCCGCGGCGGCCGACGACTCCCCGGGAAGCCGGATTCCGTCGAACCCCGCGGCGGTGTCTCCGGCTTTCAGTTCCGCGACGAACTCGTTCACGCGGTCGGTGAAGCCACCCCCGCCGAGGGCCTTGGGGTCGATCGCGAGGAACAGGTCGCCCTTCGTACACGCGTCTTCGGTGTGGTAGGTGCCCGTCACGTCGGTCCCTATGGCCGCGCCGACCAGCCCGCCGGCGAGGATCTCGACCGCGATCGCGAGTCCGGAACCCTTCGCGCCGCCGAACGGCCTGATGACGCCGTTCAGCGCCGCTTCCGGGTCCCGCGTGGGATTGCCGTCGGCGTCGAGTGCGACGCCTTCCGGGAGCGTTTCGCCGTTCTCCCTGGCGCGGAGGACCGTCCCGCGGGCGATGCTCGACGTCGACATGTCCAGGTTGAACGGCGGGTCCGACGGGATCCCGACCGCGATCGGGTTCGTCCCGAGAATCGGCTCGGCGCCGCCGTGGGGCGGCATCGCGGGCTCGGTGTTCGTGACCGCAACCGCGACGTAGCCGGCCTGCCGGACCACGTCGGTGTAGTAGCCGAGCATTCCGAGGTGGTTAGTGTCGTGGACGCCCACCGCGCCGATCCCGTAGTCGTCGGCCCGCGCGGTCGCCTCGCCCACCGCCTCGCGGGCGACGACTGGACCCAGCCGCGACCCGCCCGAGAGCGTTGCCGCCGCCCCGGCGTCACGGACGACCTCGATGTCGCCGTCGGGATCGACGTTGCCGTGTTCGATCCCGCGGACGAACCGCGGGAGGCGGAGCAGCCCGTGCGACTGTTTGTCACGGGCGTCGGCGCTCACGAGCACCGTCGCGGTCGTCGCCGCGTCGGCCGGCGTGATGCCGTGGGCCTCGAGCGCCGCGGTCGCGACGGCCTCGGCCCGCTCGCGTTCGACCCGCATTACGTCGAGGGGCCGATCCGGTGGATGGCGAACTGGCTCTCACCCAGCGCCTCGCTCATGGTGAGTTTCCCGTCGACGATCCGGGTGAGGTTGTCCCAGAGTTGGTCGGCCGCCCAGTCGTAGTCCTCATCGCCGACCAGGGCCTCGCTCACGTCGACGTCGGTCTCCTCGGGCACCCGCTCGCGGCTGTTGGGGTTCCCCGTGATCTTGATCGTCGGCATGATGGCGTTCGACAGCGTGTGGCCCTGCCCGGTCGAGATGACCATGAAGTGAGCGCCGCCGGCGCCGATCCCGGTGACCGACTCCGCGCCGTGGCCCGGGGTGTCCATGATGTACATCCCGGAGTCGCCCGGGATCTTCGCGCCGTAGTCGACGATGTCCTGGATCGGGCCGTTGCCGGACTTCACGAGGGCGCCCAGCGACTTCTCCTCGATCGTGGTCAGCCCGCCGTCCATGTTGTCCGGGGTCGGCTGGGCGCCGCGGACGTCGTAACCGGTGTCTTTGAGCCGCTGGTCCCAGTGTTCCACGCGGTCGAGGACCTCCTGTTTGACGTCGTCGTTCACCGCGCGCTCGGCCAACTCGTGTTCGCCGCCGAAGAACTCGGCCGTTTCGGCGAACACGCCGCGGCCGCCGTGGTCGTCGATCAGCCGCCAGACCGCCTTGGCGGTGGCTTTGTGCTGACACAGTCCGCTCGTGGTGTCGGAGGTGGCGCAGTTGATGCCGAACGTGAGGTTGGAGTAGTCCGCGGGCACCCGGCGCTGGTCGCTGGCGTCGAGCACCATCTCCTGGGCGGCGTTCACGGTCGCCTGCAGCGCGTTCATAACGCCCTTCTCCTCGTGGATGTTGATCGACGCGCTCGGCCGCCCCGTCTCGGCGACGTCGCTCGCGAGTTCGTCGCCGTCGACGATCTCGCCGGCGTGAGCCACCACAACGGTGCCGTAGACGTTGGGGTGGGTGCCGTACCCCAGCAGGGTGCGGTAGGTCTGGAACACGTCGGGTTTGGTCTGACACCGACCCAGCGGGTGGGTGATCGGCACCGTGTTCTCGGTGATCTCCGCCGCGCGCTTCACCGTGTCGTTGGCGTACGGCGCCGTCGAGATGATCGCGACGTGGTTCCGAATGCCGACGCTGCCGTCGTCGCGTTCGTACCCCAGGAACTCGCTCACGCTTCGGCCTCCGCTTCGTCGGCCGCCAGATCGCCGCGGCCGTAGTTGGACTCGACGTTGTGGACGTGGACCCACGCGCCGGCGTCGATGTCCTCGGTGGCGTTACCGATGCTCTTGCCGTACTTGACGATGGTCTCGCCCGCCGGAATCTCCTCGAGGGCGATCTTGTGACCGAACTCGACGTCGGCCAGCGCCTCCACGGTGACTGTGCTGTCGCCCACCGCGACCTCGAGCGTCTCTCCCGCCTCGATCTCCCGCAACGCCGTCGCGACGTTGTCTTCGGGTTCGACCACCTGAATATGTCGTTCTACCATACGCGTCCGTGGAGTCACCGGCAACCTACAAAGCGTTTACGTCCGGGTCGGCGCCGTGGGCGGCGTGGTTGCGCATCCGGGCTCACAACAGAACCGTCACCGCCAGGTACGCCACCCCGGTGACGAGCAGGAACTGTGCGAGCACCACGGCGATCGGGGTGACGCCCGTCGCGCGGAGCCGCCGGGGGTTGAGATCCATCCCCAGTCCCACGAACGCGACGGTGAACAGCCAGTCGCTTGCGGTCGAAAGCGACGCGCGGGCGCCGGCGTCCAGCAGGCCGGCGTTCGCGATCACCACGACCCCAAGAAACCCGAGCAGGAACTTCGGAAACCGGTACCACACCTCTTTGGGCCCCGGCCGCTCCCCGCCGGCGGTGGCGTGGTGGACGGCGTATCCGACCGCGAGCACCCCGATGAACGCGTTCCGGACCAGTTTGGTCACCGTGGCCCACTGGCCGGCCACGTCGGAGACCGCAAAGCCGACCGCCGCCGCCGGCCCGGTCGAAAAGAGGCTGAGCCCGGCCCACACCCCGTAGACCGGGTCGGGCAGCCCGAGCGCGACGCCGACCGTGGGGAACACCAGCAGCGTCGCCGCGTCGAACAGCAGCACGGTTCCCGCCGCGTACGTGATGTCGGCCTCGTCGGCACTGATGCTCCCGGCGACCGCCAGGACCGCCGACACGCCGCAGACGCTCGCGCCCGCCGACAGCAGCGACCGGGTGGTCGGCTCGACACCCGCCACCCGGCCGATCGACTCCCCGAGTACGACCCCGAACACCACCACGCCCGCGGCCAGTACGATCACCACGGGGCCGGTGTCGACGAGTTGGGTCACGGTCAACCCCGCTCCGAGCAGGACGATTCCGGTCTCCAACAGCAGTTTGTACTGGTCAACGCCCGCCCGGATCCACCCCGGGAGGTCGACTGCGGCCGCGACGGCCACTCCGGCGACGATCGCGACGACGAAGGGGCTGAACGGCGTGGCCCGGCCGAGTTCCCGGGCGACGATCCCGAGCACGGCTAAGAGCGCCACTCCCGGGAGCACCCCCCGGACGCTGTCCCGACCCATCAGACCACGCCGGCGGCGTACAGGAGGGTGATCGCCACGCCGACGAGCGTCGCCTTCCAGCCTCGGTCGACCGACGCGAGACGCTCACGGATCCGCGACAGCGTGCCATCGGGTCCGTCGGGCGGTGGCGTTCGGCTATTCATGGACGTTCTTGTGTTGGAAAACATCGCATATAAACGCACACCATCTTCGCCACGGGTGCTGGGTCGCGGCTACACTCCGTTCACGACGTGTGCTGGGTCGTGGCTACACGGCGTTCACGACGTGTGCTGGGTCGCGGCTACACGGCGTTTACAACGTGGGTCGGGTCGCCGCCGGTCAGGACGTCCCGAACGATTTCAGCGGCCCGCCGCCGGCGGTCCTCGGCCGACTCCGCAGAGTACCACGCCACGTGCGGGGTCGTGACGACTCGCGGGTGGTCCCGGAGCGGGTGGTCGGCTACGGGGGGTTCCTCAGGGAAGACGTCCAGCCCGGCCCCGCCGAGTTCGCCCGCCTCGATGGCGTCGTAGAGGTCGTCGACGTCAACGATCGGACCGCGGGCGACGTTGATCACGACTGCTGAGTCGTCCAGCCGTGCGAACGCGTCGGCGTCGAGCAGCCCGCGGGTGTCGTCGGTCAGCGGCGAGTGGACGGTTACGACGTCCGCGCGGGCACACAGGTCCTCGAAGCTCGTCAGGGCCGCGGGGTCGTCGGCGACGTCCTCGGGGTTGAGAAAGGGGTCGCTCGCCACCACGTCGGCACCGAGCGCGGCCGCCAGGGCACCCACCTCGCGGCCGATGGCGCCGTAGCCGACCACGCCGACGGTCCGGGTGGAAAAGCGGTGTAACGGGAGCGCAGCGCCGCGGTCCCACCCGCCCGCCGCGACCGAGGCGTCGTACCGCTTCAGCCCGCGGGCCAGCGAGAGCATCAGCGAGAGCGCGTGGGTCGCCACCTCCTCGTGGCAGTAGTCGGGGACGTTTGTGACCGGAATCCCGCGATCGGCCGCGGCCTCGACCGCGACGTTGTCGACGCCGATACCGTACCGAGCGATGACCTGGCAGTCGTCCATCTCCGCGACCGCGTCGGCGTCGATGTCGTAGCGGAGATTGAGCACCGCGTCCGCGTCGGCCAACCGCTCGTCGGCGTTGGTCGGGACGTCGCCCACGTCGTCGGCGAGTTCGACGACCTCCGCGACGCCGTCGAGCACCTCGCGTTCGATCCCCAGATCCTCGAAGTCGTGGTCGGTCACGACGACCGTGTGGTCGGTCATACCACGAGCTCCGAGCCGTCGGTGAGATACTCCGCGACCAGGTCGCGGTTCAGTTCCACGCCGAGGCCCGGCCCCTCGGGGAGGTCGATATAGCCGTCTTCGAGGATCGGCCCCGACCCACCCGTCCGGGTGACCATGTCGTTCCACCACGGCACGTCCCGGGCGTGCCACTCCATACACAGGAAGTTGGGGATCGCCGCCGACACGTGAGCGCCCGCGACCGTCCCGAGCGGGCTGGAGATGTTGTGCGACGCGATCGGTACGCCGTAGAGGTCACACACCGTGGCGATGTCGACGTACTCGCCGAGCCCGCCGCACTTGTTCACGTCGGGCGCGGCAATGTCCAACATCCCCTCCCGGGCAGCGTGGTTGAACTGGTCGACTGTCACCAGGTTCTCGCCGGTCAGCACCGGTGTGTCCAAGGCGTCGGTGACGCGGGCCTGCGACTCCGTTTTCTGCGGCGGCACGGGGTCCTCGATCCACGCCAGGTCGAAGCGTTCGAGCTTCGTCCCCAACCGGACTGCGGTCTCGGTGGTGAAGTTCCAGTGGAGGTCCACCCCGAGGTCGACGTCGTACCCGACCTCGTCGCGGACGGCCTCGATGAGGCTGACTTTGTGTTCCAAGGCGGCGTTGTCCATCCGTCGGTTGGCTTCGTCGTAGTCGGCGTGTGTGGGCACGTCGAGGTCGAACTTCAGCGCCTCGAACCCCTCGTCGACGACTTCCCGTGCCGCGCGGGCGTACGACTCCGGCGTGTAGATGTCCTGGGGGTCGTGTTCGCTCGCCTCGCCCAGCGACTCCCCGCCGTGGGTGTCGCAGTAGATCTTGATCTCGTCGCGGTACTTTCCGCCGAGGAGTTCGTAAACGGGCACATCGAGGAGTTTTCCTTTGATGTCGTAGCACGCGGTCTCGATCGCGGTGAACGCGGCCCGGCCGATCCGGCCGCACCCGGTGTATCGCTGTTCGAGTAGCTCCCGAACCCGGTCGGTGTCGAGCGGGTTCTCCCCAGCCAGATCGACGTCCATCCGGTCGGCCATGTCCAGCGCAGCCTCCGCGCGGAACGTCTCCCCGAGGCCGTAGACGCCGGCGTCGGTCTCGACTTTCACGATCCCCCAGGTGAAGTTCCCCGCGACCGCCATCGTCTCGATGCCGGTGATCGACACGTCGCGCTCGGGGGGCCGGTGCGTCTCTTCCATTCCCATGTCCCGCCACGGCACGCCGCCGCCCTGCGGAATCCGGTAGTCGGGTTGCTCGTCGTCTGTCATCACCCGGGCAGTCGGCGAATACACCGTTAAACATTGTGGTGTTCTCGGCGACAGCCCCCAGACGACCCGCTCGGCTGTCGCCGTTGCCAGCGCGGGACCCTCGCCGAACGTCTCTTCGGCCCGTCGCCAGCGACGGTCGGGCGAGCAGCGCGTCGATGTCGGGCGCGGCAGTCGTTGGCCGCTGGATCGACGCGCTGCCGCACACCCGGTCCGGGGAAGCGGGGCAATTTTAACCCTGTGCTGCGCGCTCCAAACCGAGTATGACCACCGAACGCGTAACCGTCACGGGTGTGGCCGACTACACTGTTGACGGCAACACCGTGGTATTCGACTGCGACACGGCCGCCCCCGATCCCGTCACACCCCGGAGCCTGCCCGTGACGTTGACCGTGTATGGCCCCCGAACCTTCCGGTTCGAGCTCCGGGCGACCCCCGAGGTTCCGGCCGACGACGAGTATCCCGAACTCGACATCGACGCCGTCGCGACCGGTGTCGACCTCGGGACGACCGAGACCGAGGGGTCACTCGTTATCGACACCGGCGCGCTCAGGAT
This sequence comes from Halobellus salinus, assembly GCF_014646875.1. Classification (GTDB taxonomy): domain Archaea; phylum Halobacteriota; class Halobacteria; order Halobacteriales; family Haloferacaceae; genus Haloquadratum; species Haloquadratum salinum. The sequence continues at coordinate 89,156 of NZ_BMOC01000012.1, forward strand.
CACGGTCGGGCTCGACGAGTGGGCCTTCACGGTCGCCGACGCCGACACCGGGGAGACGGTCTTCGAGGAACAGCGGTCCGATCCAGACGTGTTTGGCCGCCGACGCGTCGACCCGCTGGGGTTCACCCAAGCGGAGATCAACCACAACCCTCGGAAGGTGACCGAGACGGGCACGGCGTTCCGGCTGTCGCCCGGGGAGCGTATCTACGGCGCGGGCGAGCAGTTCACCGACTTCGACAGGCGCGGCCAGGAGATCGAACTCTGGCACGAGGAGCCGCTCGGAACCGAGACCGGACGGGCGTACAAGAACATCCCGTTTCACCTCTCGACGGCGGGCTACGGCCTGCTGGTGGATACCACCGCTCGGGTGACCTACGATTTCGGCAACGAGTCGACCGCGTCGGGGACGGTGGGGGTCGACGGCGACACCATGGCGTTCGTGTTCTTCTACGGGCCGGAGTTTCCGGACATCATCCGGCGGTACACCGCCGTGACCGGCCGCCCCAACCGGCCGCCCAAATGGTCGTTCGGCACCTGGATGTCCCGGCTGGGGTATGAGTCCCGGGCGGAACTGGAAGCGGTCGCCGACCGGCTTCGCGCGGAGTCGATCCCCAGCGACGTGCTCCACTTAGACCCCTTCTGGATGCGGGATCGCGCCTCGTGTGACCTGGAGTGGGACACCGACCAGTTCCCTGACCCCGAGGGGATGATCGAGGGGCTACGGGACGAGGGGTTCCGGGTGTCGCTGTGGGAACACCCCCACGTCCCGGTCGGCACTGACGCGTTCGCCGAGGGCGTCGCGGAGGGGTACTTCGTCACCGACGGCACCGGGAGCCCCTACGTGATGGATCACACCTGTCAGGGTGACTACCGCGGAGCAATCGTCGACTTCACCGACCCCGACGCGGTCGAGTGGTGGAAAGCCAAACACCGGCGGCTGCTCGAGCAGGGCGTGGCGGTATTCAAGACAGACTACGGCGAGTACGTCCCGGAAGACGCCGTCTTCGCCAACGGCAAGACCGGAACGTCGATGCACAACCTCTACCCCTACCTCTACAACGAGGCGGTTTACGAGGCGGTCGGCGAGGTCAACGGGGCCAGCGAGGCGGTGGTGTGGGGCCGGTCGGCGTGGACCGGGAGTCAGTCGTTCCCGATGCACTGGGGCGGCGACCCCCAGACCAGTTGGAACGGCATGAGCGCCGCGCTGCGTGGTGGACTGTCGGCGTCGCTGTCAGGGATCGCGCTCTGGAGTCACGACATCGGCGGGTTCCGGGGGACGCCGTCGGCGGACCTCTACGTCCGGTGGGCGCAGTTCGGGCTGCTGTCGTCGAACAGCCGGTGTCACGGAACCACGCCCCGGGAACCCTGGGAGTTCGGTTCGGAAGCGCTCGACGTCTTCCGGGCGTACGCCGAACTCAGGTACCGGCTGCTGCCGTACATTTACACCGCCGCGGAGGCCGCCGCCCGGACCGGGCTGCCGGTGGTGCGGCCGCTCGTGTTCGAGTACCAGAACGACCCTGCCACTCACACGCTCGACGATCAGTACACGCTGGGGCCGGACCTACTGATCGCGCCCGTGTTCGCCGCCGACACGGAACGCGACGTGTACCTTCCCGAAGGCGAGTGGCGGGACCACTGGACCGACGAGTATCACGAGGGCGGCCGGTGGGTCACGGTCGATGCCCCGCTGGAGCGACAGCCGATGTTCGTCCGGGCGGGGAGCGTGGTCCCACAGCGGGAACCGACACAGCGGACCCGTCCCGGCACTCCCGAACACCTCGAACTCCACGCCACAGTGGGCCGTGGCCGAGAGGTCGCAGAGGGGCGGGTCTACGACGAGGACGCCGACACGATGGTCTCGGTGACCGTCGACCACGACGGACAACGGGTCACAGTCGAGTGCGGCGAGGTGAGCGCCGGGGCCGTCACCGTGGTGCTCCGAACCGCCGACCGGGTGTCAACGCCGGCTGCCCTCGTCGTCAACGGGGAGTCGCTCGCACGCGTTGGCGAGGATCCGGACGCGGGAGAGTGGGCCGTCACGGACACCGGGTCGGTGGTGGCGCAGTGGTGAGGGGCCACGGAATACGGACCCCGCAGCCGTACCCCAGTCCCCGCCGACACGGTGTCGCGACACGACCCCGGTGAATGGAAGGGATTTATTATGTGAGATGTGAAACGTGCGGCAACACACGATGGGTCGACTAGACATAAGACAACTGACGAAGACCTTCGACGAGGGGGAGAACGTGATCGTCGCCGTCGACGAACTCGACATCACGGTTGAAGACGGTGATTTCCTCGTGCTCGTGGGGCCCTCGGGGTGTGGGAAGTCAACGACGCTCCGCTGTATCGCGGGGTTAGAGCGGGCGACATCCGGACGGATACGGCTCGACGGCCGGGACATCACCGACGCGAAACCGAAGAATCGGGACATGGCGATGGTGTTTCAGAACTACGCCCTCTACCCGCACATGACCGTCCGCCGGAACATCGGGTACGGGCTGAAGATCACCACCGACCTGGACAGTTCCGAGATCAACGACCGGGTCGAGGACACCGCAGCGCTCCTCGAAATCCCGGACCTCCTTGACAAGAAGCCGAAAGAGCTCTCGGGCGGCCAACAGCAGCGCGTTGCGCTCGGGCGGGCGATCATCCGCGAACCCGAGGTGTTCCTCATGGACGAGCCGCTGTCGAACCTGGATGCGAAGCTCCGAACCACGATGCGGACCGAGATCCAGCAGCTCCAGCAGGACATGGGCGTGACAACCATCTACGTCACCCACGACCAGACCGAAGCGATGACCATGGGCGACAAGATTGCGGTGCTTGACGGCGGCGAACTCCAGCAGCTCGGCACGCCGCTTGAGTGTTACCACGAACCCACAAACCAGTTCGTCGCGGGGTTCATCGGCTCCCCGTCCATGAATTTCATCGACGTAGAGCGGAGTGGCGACACCCTCGAAGCCGGCGCCTTCTCGTATCAGATCTCCTCGGAGACCCGAAACGCGGTTGATACCGCCTCGAGCCGGCTCACGATGGGTATCAGACCCGAGCACATCGAGCTCGGTACGGCCGAGGAACCGAACGCCGTTGCAACCGAGATCGAAGTCGTCGAGCCGATGGGGGAGATGACCTACGCGTACTTCACCGTCGGGGGGGCGACACACACCGCGAGCATCGACGGCGAGCGTCGCACCGTCGCCGGCGAACAGGTCCACGTAGTGTTTCCGGAGGACAAGATCCACCTGTTCGATCAGGCCGACGGGGCGGCGATCAAAAACAGCAACGTCGACCGACTCGGCGATCCCTCGAACCACCCCGAACCGTGACCCGACCGACCCTGCCACCCCGTCGGTGCGTCCGTTCGCCTCTCGCGAATAGTTAAGTACGACCCGTTCCACATCCGGGTATGGACAACGGAGACGCCTCGAAGGGACGCCGGATTCAGGCGGTCGAGATCTCGTGTGAGCTACTGACAGCACTCGAACGGTTCAACAGCGCGGGGGTGTCCGAGCTCGCGGCCGAACTCGGACGCTCGAAGGCCACGGTGCACAGCCACCTCGCAACGTTGCTCGACCAGGAGTTCGTTGTGAAGCAGGGCACCGAGTACGCGCTCAGCCTCAGGTTTGTGGAACTCGGCGAGCACGCCAAATCCGGCGTCGACATCCACGACATCGCGGGCGAAGAGGTGCCACGGGTAGCACGGGAAACCGGGGAAGTCGCGCAGTTCATGGTCGAAGAGCACGGCAAGGGGGTGTACCTGCACAAGGCACGCGGTGAGAACGCGATCCAGACCTCCTCGTACGTCGGGAGCCGGATGCAACTCCACTGCACGGCTCTGGGGAAGGCCATCCTGTCGCAGTTCTCCAGGGAGCGGATCCGAGCGATCATCGACGAGACGGGGCTGCCGCGCCACACGTCCAACACCATCACCAACTCTGAGGCGCTGTTCGCGGAGTTGGAGACGGTACGCGAACGGAACGTCGCGTTCGACGAGGAGGAGGTTGTCAAAGGACTCCGGTGCGTTGCCGCGCCGGTCACTGCGGGCGATCGGGCGGCTGCGATCAGTGTCTCCGGCCCAACGAGCCGGTTCAAGGGTGACCGGTTCCACGAGACGCTGCCGGAGTTGATCCGGGACGCGGCGAACGTCATCGAGGTCAACGCGGTGCAGGTGTAACCGTTCGCCCTCTGCGAACGCCGCGGCGGCTACCCGGGTCCCGACCGGCCGCGTGCTGGACGCGGGTTCGTCGCGGGAGGCTGTCTGCTCCGTCGCTCCGGTGGCGCGACACCCGTTGACTGCGTCCGGGAGTAGCCGGGGTCCAACCCGTGGCTCACGCGGTCGCACGACGGCAGTCGGTCAGATGTGTAACCACCTGCAGGCGCTGCTACACTCGCTTCCGACACCCGCTGAGGCTCAACCGCAGCCGAAGCGGTCCACGGGTCGGCTGCTCACGGCCCCGTTTGCGCGTCGCAAACGGCTCTGCGCACCTACCGGACGGAATCCCGACGTTTCGGGGGTGGAGCAACCACCGCCGCCCGAGTGGTGCCTTCGCGGAGTGGCGTCTCTTCCCGGACTGGATGCAAAGAACGCAGTACGGGCGGTGGTCTGATCCGTGTAGCAATTACAGTACTACTATTGTAATAGTATTCTGTTCGGCTTTCGTGAATGATGTCGCCCACCCGCCAGCCGTCCAGTGGGCAAAGAAGCTAATACGGCCAGCACACTTAGGATTCGGAGATGGCAGACGTAGTCGTGACCGGCAGCGGTGGGGACCTCGGCCGATGGGTCGTCGGGTCGCTGGTGCGTGCCGGCTGGCGGGTCAGATGCCTCGATCACGAACACCCCGCCGAGGACACGCCACCCGGCGTGACGGCAGTCGAAACCGACCTCACGGACGCCGGGGAGACGCTGGAGGCAGTCCTCGCGGTCGACCCCGAGGCGGTCGTCCACCTCGCCGCAGTGGGTCCGCAGTACTACGCCCCCTCGCGGGTGTACGAGAACAACACGCTCGCGGCGTACCACGTGTTGACCGCGGCGGGCGAGGCTGGCGCGGACGTGGTGTGGACGTCGAGCGAGTCGGTGTACGGGTGGGTGTTCGCCGAAGAGCAGGTGTTCCCCGACGCGCTGCCGGTCTCGGTCGATCACGCGTGTCGACCCGAAGACCAGTACGGAGTCTCGAAGGCCGCTGCGGAAGCGACCGCCGAGTCGGTGGCCCGCCGGTACGACGTTCCGGTCACCACGATCCGGCCCTCCTGGATCCAACACCCGGGCGCCTACGAGTGCACCGACGCCGACGGCGAAGACGTCGTGGACAACTTCTGGTCGTACGTGGATGTCCGGGACGTGGTCAGGTTGGTCCGGGCGGCGCTCGAATCTCCACCGGACGGCGAGGAAACGGTCCACGCCGCCGCTGCCGAGAACTACGTCGGTCGGCCAACCCGCGAGTTGTTCGAGGAGGCGTTCGGGTCCGTGCCGACGCCGTGTGACCTCGCGGGAACCGAATCGGCACTCTCCACCGCGAACGCGGGCGCGGCCTACGGCTGGGAACCCGAATACTCGTACCACGAGGCCGCGACCGACGACGTCGGTCCGTGGGACGAGTGGTAGCGGCGCCGCGGGCAGTCGGGGCGTGCCGGGTGAGAACGCGGTCCCGATCTCTCCGGACCACGATAAGACAGATACCACATATAACGGGAGTTGTATAGTTCAGATATCTTATCTTGGGTACTCTTTTCAGCTTTTTCGGGCGCTGAAATCCTATTTCTCCGCTTTTATTTCAACTCTCTATATAACCCATATATTTGATAGAATCCGGCGAGAGCTGGAACTGGGGCCCGTTGGAGGAAGACCGCGCCCGACCGCTCGCAATCCAGTTGGGGCCGCCCGGAGAATCAATCGACCCGATCGAACCGGTAAGTGAGCACCTCGTCGGTGTCGTCCCACGTGAAGTCGCCCGGATGGACCCGCTGCATCCGCCGTTTGTACGCCGCAAGCGACTCCGACCCTTCGCGTCGCGCGTCGGCGTCGGTGAAGTCGCCGAGCGTCCGGCGCTCGACGCCGGCCACCTCGAACGCGTCGCCGTCGATCTCGAAGGTGTCTCCCTCGGTGGCGTACCGGTTGCTCGCTCCGCGGGTCAACTGCGTGATCTCGCCGTCAGAAACGGACTGTTGGACGCGATCGTTCGGCAGGATGTCGTCGGCGTCGATCTCGGACATAGGGGGCGTAGAACCGGGATTCTCAAAACCCCATCGGGGCCGGGGGCGACCGTCGTCCACCACCCCGATCCACACAAGACGGTCGGACCGCGACTCCGAAGCGATGGACCGGCGACAGCTCTACCGCGACGGTCCGCTCGCGGCAGCGACGTGTGCGGTTCTCCCGGTCGGGTCCCTGTCGCTCGGCGTTGAGGGTGGCGTCTTCGTGACCCCGTTTCTCGCCGTCGCCGGGTGTGTCGGGATGGTGGGCGTCGAGGTGGTGTTGCTCCGGAGGCCGGAGCTGACGCGACGCCTCTGGGAGCGGCGGATCGTCTGGGGTGGGGTGCAGTTGTCGTGCTCGGTGGTGGCGGCCTCGCGGTGTGGCTCGGGGTCACGTGGGCCGGCGCCGTCACGCACTTCTTTATACCAGGACGAGATTAAACTTGGTGTGACGAACGACGCCGCAGACACCGACCGTGAGCTGTTGGGGCACGTGCTTCTCCCGGTTGCCCACGAGGACGACGCCCGGAAGACGGCAGCCGCCCTGGAGCCGTACGCTCCGGGTCGGGTGACGGCGCTCCACGTCGTCGAGAAGGGTGAAGGGGTCCCCGACAAGACGCCGGTCGCACAGTCCGAAGAGGTCGCCGAGGCGTCCTACGCCGCGGTCCGAGAGGTCTTTCCCGACGCTGAGGACCACACCGCGTACGCCCGAGACGTCGTCGGGGCGATCTTCGAGGCGGGAGCCGAGGTCGGGGCGACCGCGGTCGCGTACCGATCCCGGGACGGGAACCGGCTGGTACAGTTCCTGTCGGGTGATAAATCGCTTCGGCTGGTGACCGAGACCGACCGGCCCGTGATCGCGCTGCCGGACAGCAACACCGGCGGATGACCGAGGACGAACTCGCGAAGGACCTCGGCCTCGTGTCGGCTATGACCATCGGGATCGGGACGATGATCGGGGCGGGCATCTTCGTGTTGCCGGGAGTCGCCGCGAACGCGGCCGGGCCGATCGTCGTCGTCTCGTTCGTAGTCGGCGGGATCATCGCAATGGTGAACGCGCTGTCGGTCTCGGAACTCGGGACGGCGATGCCGAAAGCCGGCGGCGGGTACTACTACATCAACAAGGCGCTGGGGCCGATGTTCGGGTCGATCGCCGGGATGGGCGACTGGATGGGGTTGGCCTTTGCGTCGGCGTTCTACTGTATCGGGTTCGGCCAGTATCTGGCCGTTTTCGTCGGACTCCCCGAAATCGCGTTCCTGAACCCGATCCAACTCGGCGCCCTGATCGCGGGGGTCCTGTTCGTCGGCATCAACTACATCGGCGCGAAAGAGACCGGCGGGATCCAGACGGTCATCGTGTTCATTCTGCTCTCGATCCTCACCGCGTTCGCGGTCGCTGGCTTCTTCTCGTTCGACTACGCGACGCTGTCGGGCGCGGACGGGCTCACGCCGTTCGGCACCGGTGCGATCCTGCCGGCGACTGCGCTCGTGTTCGTCTCGTTTCTGGGGTACGCGAAGATCGCGACGGTGGCCGAAGAGTTGAAAAACCCCGGACGGAACCTCCCGATCGCGATCCTGGGCAGCGTGGGGCTCGTCACCGTCATCTACGCGATCCTGGTGACCACGATGCTCGGGATCGTGCCGTGGCCGGAGCTCAGCCAGGACGCCCCCGTCGCGCAGGCGGCGTCGATCGCGTTCCCGTCATCGGTGGGGCCGGTCGGCGGCGTCGCGGCCGCGGCCGCGGCCGTGATGACGATCGGCGCGCTGCTGGCGACCGCCTCCTCCGCGAACGCCTCGATCCTCGCGTCGGCCCGGATCAACTTCGCTATGGGTCGCGACAGGATCGTGACCGACTGGCTCAACGAGATCCACCCCAACTACGCGACGCCCTACCGGTCGATTCTGGTGACCGGCGCCCTCATCGTCGTGTTCATCGCGTTTCTGGGGCGCGAGATCGAGGTGCTCGCCAAGGCCGCGAGCGTGCTCCACCTCATCGTGTACGCGCTCTTGAACCTCGCACTCATTGTCTTCCGCGAGGCCGACGTCTCCGAGTACGACCCCGAGTTCACGGTTCCGTTATACCCGATCACGCCGATCCTTGGCGCGGTCCTGTCGTTGGGGCTCGTGGCGTTCATGGACGCGATCGAGATCGCGCTGTCGGGCGGGTTCGTCGTCGCGGCGGTGGTGTGGTACTTCCTCTACGCCCGCTCGGAGACGCCGAACCAGGGCGTGCTCTCGAACTACATCCGGAGTCGGGAGGCCGAACTCCCCGACCAGGTCGTTGACGCCGCCGACACCGTCGCCCCAACCGGTGACGAGGGGCCGACGGTCATGGTCGCGCTGTCGAACCCCCGGACCGAGAGCGCGCTCATCACGCTCGCCGGCGCCGTTGCGGAAGCCGAGGGCGGTCGCGTGCTCGCGACCCACATCGTCACAGTGCCCGACCAGACCGCACTCAGCCGGGCCGCCGAGAACAGGCAGCGGATCGAGGCGTCGTCGAAGGACCTGCTGTCGGCCGCGACGGCGGACGCCGAGGAGTTCGACGTCCCGATCGACACCAAGACCATCCTGTCACACCGGGGGATCGAGGAGGTGTTCGACGCGGCACAGACAAACGACGCCGACACGGTCGTCATGGGCTACGGCGGCGCGCAGTTCGCCGCCGGGCGGGTCGAGGGCGCGCTCGACGAACTCACCCACGACCTCCCGTGTGATTTCCTGGTGCTCGACGGCGCGGACCTCGACGTAACCGACGTGGTGGTCCCGACCGCCGGGGGGTATTCGTCGGACCTCTCGGCCGACGTGGCGCGGGCGCTCCGGACGACCGTCGGCGCGGACGTCTCGCTCCTCCACGCCGTCGATGCGGGCGAAGAGACGCAGGGCCGGGAGTTCCTGACCGGGTGGGCAGACGACCACGGCCTCCCCGACGCCGAGATCCTCGTCGAGACCGGGGGAATCGGCGACGTTCTCGGCCGCATCGGCGACGACTACAGCCTGGTGATCGTCGGGGCGACCGACAGGGGGCTGCTGTCGCGGATCGTCCGCGGGTCGCTCGTGATCGACGCGGTCGAAACCCTCGAGACGCCGGTGCTCCTGGCCGAGCGGCCGTCGGCGCGCTCGATCCGCGAGCGGCTGTTCGGGTGAGGCGCCGCCGGCCCTACTCGGGGCGGGCGACCACGGCGACGAACGGATCCGTCTCCGGACGGTCGCGGACGACGTCGACGGTACCGAGCCCGCCGGCGTCGCAGTACGACGACACCAGTTCCGCCCGTTCGTCCATGTCGGCCGTCCGCCACGCGCGGATCGCTTTTGTTGGGAACATCCGGTTGGTGAAGCTCACGACCACGACTCCGTCCGGCGCCAGCACCCGCTCGAACTCCGCGAACACCTCGCCCGGATACTGGAGATACTGCACCGACAGCGCGCACAGCACGGCGTCGAACACGCCGTCCGCCATCGGGAGGCTCCGATCCGCGTTGAGGTCCTGGAGGAACCACTCGTCGAACGCGTCGTTGGCGTCGAGTTCGGCACCGTTGAGGCCGTGGCCGACCACTCGGTCGTACCCGCGGGGTGGGAGGTGCGACACCCAGCTGCTCATCGCGTCGAGCACCCGGTCGCCGTCGGCGAGCACCGTATCGTACACCTCGGTGAGACGCCGACAGAACCCGTCGTCGGCGTGGGTCACGAACCGCGGGTCGTCGTAGAACGTCGCGTCGGATCCCGAGTCGATCTTCGACCGGTCGGTCTCGGAGAGGCGTGTCACGGGCCCCGATAGGAGGCCGGGACTAAAGAGCGGACCGCCGATCGGGGGTGGGTTGGGGCGGGCGGCGTGGGTTACTCCGTCGCGACCGTCGGGAGCACGGCCCACCACCCCTCGATGGCGCCGTCGAACAGCTGTTCGGGGACGAGCGGCGCGGGGACCGGCCGGAACCCCCCGCGGCGCATCGCCGCGACCCCGGGGTACCGCTGGACGGGGCGACCGGCGAAGTCACACACTCGGATCTGCTTGTCGCGGTCGCGGCGGTACGCGTACGGGAACCGGGCCCGCGGCGGACACGCCAGGGCGTCGACGCCCTCCAGCCGGGCGAGAACGGTGTCACCCGCGCGGAGTTCCAGCCACGGCGCGGTCGACTCACCGGGTTGCGCCACCGCCGGCGCGGGGGACGTGTCGCTGTCCGCGTCGGGGCCCTGTTCGGTGGGGTCGGAACGTCGAATCCCCGTCGGCTCCGGCGGTGTCCGCGTCTCGCGCCACACCACCTCCTGGCCGGTCGGCACCGCCGCATACCCGCCTTCTTCGAGGCGGATTCGGTCGGGTCCCGAGTAGAACCGCCGCCCGTTGTCGTCGGCCTCTGGGACCCCGGCCGGCGGGGCGAGCACCCGCTCGACGCTCTCGGCGACCTCGTGGGTCGGGACAACGAACAGCGTTGCCCGGCTTTCGTTCCGGTTGTTCCACACCCGCGAGAGCGTGATCGTCGGGTCGGCCTCCCGGAGCGGTTCGACCGCGACGGGCCGGCCCGGAGCCAAGAGCGCCTCGGTGGTCGGCGGGGTCGCTGCCTCGTCGGGCGGAGCCTCCGGTGAATCGCCGGCGCGGAGTGCGTTGTCGGCCGACTCGGTCGGGGTAGCGATCGCCGGCGGCTCAGCGGCGTCAGTCGATCGGGAGACCGTCCATCCGGCGCGGCGACACCGGTCGATCCCGGCCGAAAGCAGCGCGTCTGTCATGCTCCGAGGGTTCGGCCGCCGGGGGCAAGTGGGTTGTGTCCCCGACCGGTCCGGAGCACGGCCGAAGTGGCGGCGACGACCCGCCGGAGCGACGACGTCACCGGCCTCGAGTGACCCGGCCCGCTGCGCGGGCGTCTCACTCCCGCGTGCGGACCGTGACGCCGCCGGCGGGTGCGATCAGGTACGTCTCGGAGTCGTGCTCGGGGTACCGGTCGGCGTAGCGCGTTTCGAGGCCGCGGGCGACCGACTCCGCGCGGTCGGCATCGACGATCACGACCGCGGCCCCGCCCCACCCCGCGCCGGTCAGCCGCGCCCCGTGTGCGCCGGCGTCGACCGCCGCCCGGACGACGAAGTCGAGTTCCGGGCAACTCGCCTCGTAGTTGCCGGCGATGTCGCGGTGTGCCGTCACCAACACGTCGCCGAACCGGTCGAGGTCGCCGGCCGCGAGGGCGTCTTTCGCCTCGACGACGCGTCGGTTCTCCCGGCGGAGGTACCCCAGACGCCGGCGCTCCACCCCGGACAGCGCCGCGAGGTCGGCCTCGGTCACGGCCTTCGAGGAGTCCCGGCCGAGCCGGCTTAACGCGGCCTCAACAGTCGAGCGGCGCTCGTTGTAAGCCGATTCCACGAGCTCGCGTTCCACGCCGGTGTGGAACACGAGCACCCGCGCGTCGGCAGGGATGGAGACCGGGTCGTAGTCCAGCGTTTCCGTGTCGATGTGGAGCGCGGTGTTCGCCCGGCAGAGCGCCACGGCGAACTGATCCATGATCCCGCAGGAGACTCCGACGTAGTCGTTCTCCACCCGCCGGCCGAGACGCGCCAGCTCCGTCCGGTCGACCCCGAGGTCGTACGCCTCCTCGAGGAACGCGAGCACGGCGAGTTCGAGACTCGCCGACGAACTCAGCCCCGACCCGAGCGGGAGGTCGCCGCCGAGCTCCCCGCGGAACCCACCGGGGTTGTGACCCGCGGCCCGGAGGGCGTGGTAGACGCCTTTGACGTAGTCGAGCCAGGTGCCGTCGGAGTCAAACTCCGTCGGGTCGAACCGACCCGTGGCGTCGAGCGCGTCCGACCGGATCTCGACCGCGTCAGCGGGGTCGGCGACCAGTGAGGTGTGGAGGTCGGTCGCCACCGGCATCACGTCGCCGCCGGTGTAGTCAGTGTGCTCGCCGATGAGGTTGACTCGGCCGGGGGCGCGTACCTCGTACATTGCGTGAACAGCTCGATCGAAAGACGCCGGCGCTGGGTCATAAGTGGGTCGCTGTCGCGCCCGGATCCACGGGAGAGTTATGCCCGCAGGCGGCGATTTCGAGGTATGCGATTCGGAATAATCGGAACCGCGGAGATCGCTCAGAACGCACTGATCCCGGCCATCGAGCGGACCGACCACACGGTCGACGCCATCGCCTCCCGTGACGAGTCGCGGGCGCGCGCCGTGGCCGACGAGCTCGACATCCCGCGGGCGTTCGGCTCCTACGAGGCGCTGTTGGGCGCGCCGGACCTGGATGCGGTGTACAACCCGCTCCCGAACGGTCTCCACGGCGAGTGGACCAAGCGGGCGGCCGACGAGGGGCTCCACGTCCTCTCGGAGAAGCCGCTGACCGCCGACGCCGACGAGGCGGTGTCGGTGGTCGAGCACTGCCGCGACGCGGGCGTGACGCTGCTTGAGGGGTTCATGTACCGGTACCACCCCCGAACCGAACGCGCGGTGGAACTCGTCGAGGCGGAACTCGACGGCGTCCACGCGGTGAACGCGTCGTTCAAGTTCCGGCTCGACGGCCGGCCAGACGACGTGCGCCTGGACCCGTCGCTCGCCGGCGGCGCACTCGCGGACGTCGGCTGCTACGCGGTGTCGGCCGCGCGGCTGTTCCTCGGGGAGCCGGATCGGGTGTACGCCCACCGACGCGACTCCCGCGGCGCCGGGGTCGACACGGACGTAAACTACCCCACCCTACTCCCTCGGCGCATACGCGCCTCGGTTCTTGAGGGTGGGGCTTTGATGTGGACTCCCGGCAATCAGTCACCAGCAATAGGCCGGTGACTCTCCCCGTTCAACATCCCACCATTCACACGCAGGTCTACTTCTGCGTCTCCGCTCCCCGACTTGGGCGAGGAACGGAGTCTGTGTGTCCGCTTTCGGGCGTACCGTAGCCCGATATTCTTCGCTGCATTATAATCCGCGTTCACCTCGTATTCACACTTCTGGCAACAGAAGTGTTCTCCGTGGCGGTTGTC
>NZ_BMOC01000013.1 GCF_014646875.1 Halobellus salinus
GTTAAACGTTCGTGTCGGCTTCACCCTCGGGGTCAAGCCCCGAGGCACTCGCCTTGTTTATCTGTAGACCGTCCCGGCCCCAATCCCCACGAGCGCGTACTGCAGGGACACAGCCGCCACGTTCGGTGCCCGCGTGTCCGGCCACGAGCAGGAGCGTCCCCCCGCTGGCGGGACTCGCGGCCCCACCCGGTCCCGCACCCACCCCGCGGGGAACTGCGACAACACTTGGAGGATCACGAATAGCGTGAATACCGTCCCCAGTGCCGTCTCCGACGCGCCGATTCGCGCCCCGAGCGGCGTGCGGATCGACGATTAGACGAACTGGTATGTTCCCCATCCCGGTCCCGACCGCCGCGATGGCGACCAGCCACCACCGGGAGAGCCGGTCCTCACGAGTCACAGTACCGATCCGGCGAACCGCGGTAGTGGGCTTGAGCATCGTCTTCAGACCTATTATACGGCTTCTCCGCGGATCACATACGGATCGTTGTCGTCAGTTACCGTGCGTCGTTGACCTCGAGCCGACGACGGCCGGCAGTTCGGAACGACGAGCCGTCTCAGGCGTTCGGCCAGCGCTCGATGTAGACCGACTCGTCGGTGTAGAATCGGACCACGTCCTCGGCCTGGGCGTGGAGGTCACCGAAGAACGAGTCCTTCTCGCCGCCGAAGTGGAAGAAGGCCATCGGCGCGGCAGTCCCCGCGTTGACCGCGAGGTTGCCCGCTTCGGCGTCGTGTCGGAACCGCTTGGCCTCCGCGCCACTGCTTGTGAAGAGGCTCGCAGCGTTGCCGTAGTCGCTCGCGTTCATCACCGCCAGCGCCTCGTCGAGGTCGCTGACGGGCATAATCCCCACGACCGGGCCGAAGATTTCCTTCCGAGCGATGACCATATCGGCGGTCAAGTCGCGGAACACGCACGGTCCCAGGAAGTTGCCGTCGTACTCGTCAACTTCGAGTTCGCGGCCGTCGTAGACGAGCTCTGCCCCCTCGCTGATCGCGGTCTCGATGTCGTTCCGAACCTGCTGTTCGTGCTCGGCGGAGATCAGCGGCCCGACGGTCGTCCCCCCGTCGTTGCCGTAGCCGACGACCTGCCGGTCGGCCCGCTCGACGGCCAGGTCGACGAACTCCTCGTAGACGGACTCCTCGACGGCGACAACATCGTTGGCGAGACACCGCTGGCCCGAACACGCGAGCGCCGATCCGATCGCTTTGTCCGCGGCGAACTCCAGATCCGCCGACTCGGTCACGATAATGTGGTTCTTCGCGCCACCCTGGGCCTGGACCCGCTTTCCGGACGCGGCCGCCCGCTCGTAGATGGTCTCTGCAACGGGTGTCGACCCGACGAACGAGACCCCCTCGATGCCCTCGTGGTTGAGGATCGCGTTGACAGTGTCGACGCCGCCGTTGACGAGTTGGACGACACCCTCGGGGAACCCCGCCTCCTCGGCCAGTTCGACCATCCGCTGCGGCACGAGCGGGTCCTGCTCGCTGGGCTTCAGAATAAACGAGTTCCCGGTGGCGACCGCATAGGGGAGAAACCACATCGGGATCATCCCGGGGAAATTGAACGGCGTGATCGCCGCGAACACCCCAAGCGGCTGGCGGACCGCTGTCTCGTCGATTCCCGGCGCGGCGTTTTCGACGTGGCCGGCCTGCATCAGCGACGGGATCCCCGTCGCTACCTCGACGTTCTCGATCCCGCGCCGAAGTTCGCCCTTCGCCTCCGCAAACGTCTTTCCTTCCTCGTCGACAAGTAGTTCCGCAAGTTCATCCTGGTGCTCCTCCAACAGCTGCTTCAGCTCGAACAGCGGCTGGATCCGCTCCTCAACGGGGCGTTGCCGCCACTCCTCGAAGGCGTCCTGCCCGGCCTCGACGGCCGCATCGACGTTCTCAGGGGTGCTGAACCCGATATGTGCGATCGTTTCGCCTGTCGCTGGGTTGTCGACGGGAATCCCCTCGTTACCCGGTGCCGTCCACTCGCCGGCGACGTAGTTCCGTACTTCCCCGTACTCGAGCTCTGCCTTCTGTGACATAGTGCTTTGAGTTCCTATCCGGACCATCATAAGCGTTCTCCAGTTTCCGAACAACGTACTACGAAACTACTCGCAGCCGGGAATTTATTCGCTCAGCTCTACTTCTATTGAACGCTATCGCAACGACCGGACCACCCAACGGATCCGACGTTGCGGCAACAGACGCCGCGATTCATACTGTTGGCTACTATGTGACGTGTGTCCACATCCTTAGGGTGTCGACATACGTCACGTGACCCTAGCCGATAGTATCAGGAAACAGCCTGCCGAGGAGCGTGTCATAGAATCATTCTCAACCGAAGACAGACGTGTAGATTGAGTAGTGAGACACCCACCAGATTGGAATGGTATTCGTACTGGTATGCAAGATATAGTGCGCGAATCTTGCAGCCTCGATAGAACGAACACCCGGTGGTGTCCGACGCGAACGTGGCGAGGCGGACGACACAGAGCCCCATTCGCTATAATCGTGGCGTCTCGATACGGGTATATGGCAACCGCGACTGACCATGACGTGTTGATCGTTGGGGGTGGTCCCTCAGGACTGTCCGCGGGGATTTTCACTGCTCGCGCGGACCTGAACACGCTCATCGTCAACGATGGGGACCCGATCCTCCGACGTAACGCCCACTTGGAAAACTATCCCGGGTTCCCTGCCGGCGTCAACAACCGACTCTTGTTGGATATGATGGCTGATCAGGCCGAGCGCGCCGGCTGTGAGCGCCGCGAGGCACGCATCGTGGACCTTGAGCCGGTTGATGGGAGGTTCGTCGCCGAAACCGAGGCGGGCGGAACGCTCACCGCGACGTATGTCATCGCCGCGACAAAGAATACGGTTGACTTCGTGGAGGGGATCGACGGTGTCGAGATTATCGACCGGGGCAATACGTTCGTCGAGACCGACAATCGCGGACGGACCGGGGTTCCCGGGCTGTATGCCGCGGGTCGGCTCACCCTTCAACCTTATCAGACAATCATCGTCGCCGGCCACGGGGCGTCAGTGGGAGTCGCTGTGATCGAGGACTCGGATGTCGAGTTCTACCACGACTGGGTCGCGCCCGACCAGTATTTCACCGGCCGGGGACGGGATCTCCCGCCAGGCTGTGAGGAGATCGACAAGGAGGAACGGGAGCGGAGAGAGCGTGAATCGTTGGAGGTCATGCGCGAGTACTTCGCCGACCCTCATCCGGACGAGCCGAATCAGCACCCGAGCGTCCGCGAGGAGTGAGCGATCACCGCTCGTGGCGTCATCGCGGATGGTTAGCGTCGGCGTCTGCCGTGTTCCCGCATCTGGACGGAATTGTCCTATGCGTATTTTGTGTGTTTTGGCAGATATCATCTTTAGCAGTTCGTTCTCTGCACCTCCTGCGCTGATGAATTCACCCTCTGTATCTTGCACGCGACTTCTGACGATACTTGGATAGTTCCCGTGGCAAGCTTTCTATGACACGCTGGCAATCCATCCTATACGAGACGTACAATCACCGGACAGGAGTTGAACGAACCAACGATGCGGTCAAGGACTGCGGCCTCGGGCACGTCCGCGCCCGAGGCCGCGTTCACGCACGAACACAAGTGTTCCTTGCGCTGTGTCTCCGTCTCGTCGTTGCAATCACCAACTTCGAGCGGGGAGACGACCCTGGCCGCGAGAAACTCAAGCTATGAGATGGTTTCTATGACAGGCTCACTTATGGGTAAAAGGCAGCGCTAAAGCACGGGGCTTTCTCCTCGATTCTCCGTAATCAGGAATCCATCGCGTCGTCGGAGACATCGAGTGCCTCGTCGAGGGCGGCGACAGCTTCGTCGACATGGTCTTCCCCGATCGTCAACGGCGGCGTGACCACAATCGTATTGACCGAGGTGTAGAAGTACACATCGTTGTCGAGCGCGTGTGCCCCCACGTCGTCGAGGACCGTCGTGTTGCTGGACACTTTGTCGCTGCGCTCCTCGAAGGGCACGCGCTCCTCGGTGCTACGGGTGAGTTCGAGCCCCTGGTGGAGACCGATCCCCCGGCGCTCGCCGACGCTGGGATGGCGCTCGGCGAGCGACTCGAGTTCGGACTTCAGATACTGCCCCATCTCCCGCGCGTTCTCGATGAGTTCGTCCTGCTCGTAGGTTTCGATGGCTGCGAGACCCGCGGCGCACGCGGTGGGATGCCCGGAGAACGTGTGCCCCTGGTTGAGGAGGTTGCTCTCGAAGTACTTGCCGATCTCCTCGGTGACAGTCGTCGCCGCAAGCGGCTGATACGACCCTGTCAACCCCTTCGCCATTGTGATGATGTCCGGTTCGGTCTCGAACAGCGTCGACGCGAACCACTCGCCGGTTCGGCCGAACCCGGTCATCACCTCGTCACAGATCAGCAGGGCGCCGTGATCGTGGGCGATCTCCTTCAGTCTGGGCAGGTAGTCGTCCGGCGGGGTCAACACGCCGTTGGATCCCACTAGCGGTTCGACCAACACTCCCGCGACAGTTCCTCCTTCGAGAGCCAACATCTCGTCGATGTACTCCAAACTCTTGTCGGGATCGAGGCTCGATCCGTACGCGTACGGGTCCGGACCCTTCACCATCCCGGGCACCTCGGGCTGAACGTCGGGACCCTCGGCGACCCGCCGAGGGTCGCCGGAGGCTGACAGCGAGGCCGCGGTCGCGCCGTGGTACGAGCGGTACCGCGAGAGGATCTTGTGGTTCCCTGTGTACGCGCGGGCGATCTTGAACGCGACCTCGTTGGCCTCGGTTCCGCTTGTCGAGTAGAACGTCCGTTTCAGTGATCCGGGCGTGATTTCGGCGAGTTTCTCGGACAGTCGCGCTCGCGGCTCGGTTGCCCACCCGGGGTTCACGTACGGTACTGTTCTGATCTGCTCGTTGACTGCGTCACAGACCCGTTCGGCGTCGTACCCGAGGCTCGTACAGACGTACTGGCTGCTGAAGTCCAGAATCGAATCACCGTCCGCGGTGATGATCCGCGGCCCGTCCGTATCGACGATCTGTGTCGGATCGAAGTCCCGCTGACGCGACCACGTTCCGAGCGTGTACTCCCGGTCGAGTCGTTCGATATCGTTTTTTTCGGCTGTCTGCTCTGCCACACGCACATATTGGAAGCGAACCGTAAGAATGTTTCGTACAATTTCCTACCAATTCCTAATTTTCGACTCTCTGTTGAACCAGATCCACTGCAGTAAGGATTATTTCCCAGTAGCGGGGGTTCTTTCCGAATCGGAACTCAAATACCACGGTCCACTCTCCCCATCCCGGCGTGAGACCGTCGACCGGTCGACCCGAGACGCGGGAGTTGACCCCGCGACGAACGCGACGGGACCCCGACACGCTCGCGAGACTCACGGCGCGGAACAGCCCCCGGTAGCCTGTGTCGGCGCGGCGCTACGGGTCGAGAATCGCATCGCGCCCGGACTGCGTGAGATTCGCGCTGATGTTTCGCGCGCCGTGGAACTCCTCCAACACGAACTTCGAGGATGTCTCGTTGACGCCGTCGATGGCGACGACCTCTTCGATGAGGTCGTTGAGTTGACTGCGCGTCTGTACTCGACTCACCGCCACGAAGTCGACGTCACCCATCGTGTAGTACACCTGTTCAACCCCGTCGATCGTCATAATCTCCTCGCCGATGTTCTCCGAGTAGCCCTCCCGGTGCGTCACCGACACGTCGGTGAGAGAGACTACTTCGAGTCCGAGCGCGAACGGGTCGACGTCGGCGGTTACACTGTTTATTATCTCCTCGTCTTTGAGTTTCTGTATTCGATAGTGGACCGCCGACTTCGAGAGGTCGAGTTTGTTCGCGACGGTTTCGAGGCTCACGTCAAAGTCGGCCTCTATCTGTTGTAGAATTTTCAGATCGATATCGTCAATATCCGGACACATAGACGAGTGCTGCCCCATATGGATCGTACATCTTCCGAATAAATAAGCCGTTTGACTAATATTAGTCAAGACGGCCGCCGGTAGCGGGGCATGCGAACCGCAACGGGGCCGACCTTCGCAGCGTCCACCGTATGGGTCCTGCCGTCCCCGACTACACTCCCAACAAGCGGACGCCCGAGGTACCGGCGGTATCGTATCCCGTGGCGCGGTCCGACGCACGACGGCGTAGGCCGTGGTTGTTATGTAACGCGGTTCCGTACGCCTTCGATATGGCTGTCTACCGGCGACCGAGGTGTGTGGAAGGCTCGCCGGCGAGGCTCAGACGGGGGCTACCGCCTCGTCACCGCCGCCGGGAGACGCGGGGTGCTGCTGGGGTAGTATGACGTCGCAGACGACGAACTCGCCCGCAGTCAACCCCGAGATCGGCCTCGGTGTCAGCATCCTCGCCATCTCGACCAGCGCCATCCTGATCAACTGGAGTCGTGCTCCGGCGGTCATCCAGGCGTTCTATCGGGTGGCTTTCACCACACTGTTGCTCGCCCCGCTCGCGGTCCGGCGTCACGCCGACTCGCTCCGGTCGTTCTCCGCAGGATCGTACCTCTGGCTGTCGGTCCCGGGGGTGCTCCTGGCGATCCACTTCGCCCTGTGGTTCGAGAGCCTTGACTGGACGAGCGTCGCCGCGTCGGTGACGCTGGTTCAGTCGCAACCGCTGTTCGTCGCCTTGGGGGCGACGCTTCTGCTCGACGAGCGGTTCAGCCGCCGGATGCTCGCCGGGGTTGTGGTGGCGACCGCGGGCACGGTGCTCCTCTCGCTCGGCGACCTGCTGGGAGGACCGGTGCTGGGCGCGTGGCCGCTGTACGGCAACGCGCTCGCGCTGGCGTCAGCGGTTGCGCTGGCCGCGTACATCGTCGCGGGGCGCTCGTTCCGCCAGCGACTGTCAGTCGTGCCGTACGTCACAGTTGTCTACACTGTCTGTGCAATCGTTCTGCTCGCGGTCGCCGTGATAAACGATCTGCCGCTGACCGCGTACCCGCCACGCGAGTGGCTGCTCTTCGCCGGAATGGCCGTCGGACCGGGCGTCCTCGGACACACGGTCCTCAACTGGTCGCTGGGACACCTGGAGTCCGGGGTCGTCAGCGTGACGCTCCTGGCGGAGCCGGTCGGGAGCGCGATACTGGCCTACGTCCTGTTGGACGAGGTGGTCGGCCCGACAACGGCGGTCGGTGGCGCCGTGGTGCTGGCCGGCATCTACTTCATCGCCGCCGATCGGTGACGAGTGTGTGGCGGCCGCGGATGAGCGGCGGAGGCACCGGCCGCGGCCGATGCGGGACCCGTGATGGCCGAACGGAGCGCCCCGAAGCCGCGCCGATCGCAACCGGTGAGCGGCCTCAACCGGCCGATAGCCGCTCCGAGAGGCTCCGGCGAACCCCTCGGAGAGCGACGGCGCGCCGGGGCTCTCTCCGGCGGCCCATCGCGAACCACCTCGGTCGACCCTCGCCGGTCGCCCCCGGGTGTCGCCGGATACCGCTCCCTCGCACGACATCATATCAATTTAATATTCGGAATATTCGCGGCCGTATATAAGGGCATATAGTGAGAACTAAGACGCATCAAACCATAGGTCTCGGTATGGAAACGCGCAAGGTACAGCGGTTGGGTCCCTCAACGCTCGCCATGACGCTCCCCGCGGAGTGGGCCAAAGAGCACAACGTCGAGAAGGGTGACGAGGTTTCGCTCCGCATGGGTGGGAAGGGAACGCTGACCGTGCTACCGGAGTCCGCGAGCCAGGAGGACTCCTCGGCGGCGATCCGCGCGGACAACCTCGACGCCGACTCCTTAGAGCGGGCGATCGTCGCCCAGTACGTGCTGGGACGGCGGGTCATCCACATCGAAAAGGAGGATGGCGCGCTCGATTCCGAGCACATCAACGCGGTCTACCAGGCCGAGACCCAGTTGATGGGGCTGGGCGTCATCGAGGAGACCCCCGACCGGATCGCGATCCGGTGTTCGGTCGACCCCGAGGATTTCACCCTCGACAACCTGCTCGAACGCCTCGAAAGCACCGGGAGTACAATGCGCGGGGAGGCCATCAAGGCGCTGGCTCACGGCAACACCGACCTCGCGGAGCGCGCACTGAACCGCGAGCGGCAGGCCAACAAGATCTTTGTGCTCCTGTTGCGCCTGATCTTCACCGCCTACCAGAATCCAAACCTCGCCCGCGCGGTCGGACTCGAATCGGGCTTCCCTCTCATCGGCTACCGGTCGGTTGCGAAAAACCTCGAACTGACCGCGGACAACGCCGAGGACGTCGCGACCATCGTCGCCGACGCGGATGGCGACATACCCGACGTCGACTCGAAGACGATGCGTCGGATCCGGGAGTTCACCGACCAGGTGGACGAGCTCACCCGAACCGCGGTCCAGTCGGTGGTCGAACGCGACTACGACAAGACCGTCGAGTGCCGCACGCTGTTCCGCCAGCTCCGGGACCGCGAGCAGGACGTTCTTGACGACCTCCCGGAGATGACCAACGACGAGGTGCTCCAGATTCGCGAGGTGCTGGTGAGTCTCCAGCAGACCGCCCAGTACGCCATGCGGAACGCCGAAATCGCGGCGAATCTCGCGCTCAACGAGGAGTCCGAGCACGTCCAGATCGGGTAACGATCCCGCGTTCCGTCCCGCGGTCGCCGGGGCCGACCGCCCGGGTTCGCATGAACTAAGTCACGACCCGCCAACCTCAATCTATGGAAGCCGCATCCGTGGGCTCCGACAAGGGGTTCGGGCTGACAGTCCTCTTTTCGGTTGTCGCACTCCTGGGCGTCGTGGGGATGTTCATCGCGGGGCTGACCGGCGATCAGCTCGTCGCTGCAGTCGGGTTCGCGGTGGCTACCATCGCCGCGTCGCTCGCCGTGTCTGCGACTCACCTCTTTGGGTAGTCCAGACGGGAAATTTAAGTCCGAACCGCCCGTATAGCGCGCACGATGAGCGATTTCACCGAGGAGGACGAGCGGATCGTCAGCTACCTCCGCGAGAGCGTCTCCGCCGGTGATCGGTATTTCCGCGCGAAGAACATCGCCGACGCCATCGGTCTCTCCGCGAAGCAGGTCGGGGCCCGCCTCCCACAACTCGCAGAGAAGTCCGACGACGTTGACATCGAAAAGTGGGGGCGCGCGCGGTCAACAACCTGGCGCGTCACGCGAAGCTGAGCCGCCCGCCCAGGTGGCGGGGTGGGGAGCCGCGAGCCTTTTTGACCCCCGCTGCCAACACGCCAGTATGACGGTACGTGTTCGGCGGGTCCTCGAGTTCGACGGCCCGCCCGAAGCCGTGTGGAACTTCATCTCCGATCCGTCCAAACGGGCAGACGCGATCAGCGTCGTCGACAGCTACGAGATACACGGGGACGGGTCGGCAACCTGGCGCGTTCAGTTGCCGATCCCGCTGGTGAACTCGACTGTCGGTGTCGAAACCGAAGACGTCGCGAGCGACCCGCCAACACACGTCAAGTTCGTCGGGAAGTCCTCAACCTTCCGGGTGACCGGCGAGCACACCATCGAATCGACCGACACGGGGTCGCGACTCGTTAACGAGTTCGTTGTCGACGGCCGGGTGCCCGGTGTCGAGGGGTTCTTCGAGCGCAACCTCGACGACGAGATGGCCAACCTCGAACGCGCGCTGGAGCAGGCCGTCGGGCCCGCGACGTGACCTGTCGGACGCGGTTGGGGCGGGACTCGATCCCGGTGGGTTTATTCGTCTGCGCTTCCGACCAATAAGTGCCGGCGACCGACGCTTTTCTCGTCGAAGTCGGCACTCAACACACCCGCCGCACACCGCCGCAGTGTCGGGGTCCACTGCGGCTCACCGCGTCCAGCGCTCCCTTCTCCCGGAGAGGGGGCGGCTGTTCGCACCACTCCCGCCTCCGCCTTCACGCGCCGTCCGCTCACGACGACGAGCGCCGACTACGGCGACGACGCCCGTTTCTCAATCTCGCCGTGGAGCACCGCGGCGTCGAATCCGTGGTCGGGCCGGATGTTGACGAAGTCCAGAAACCGGGCGGCCGTGAGTAGTTCCGCCGGGGAGAACGCCGAAAGCGCCGCGTCGACTGTGCGCTTGCCGCCGATCAACGGTTCCAGGGCGCCGAGCGCACACGCGATGTCGTAGGATTTCGCGTCTGTCGCCCGGGAGTCGGAGACGCTGGTGGCGTCGATGAAATAGATCTCCTCGTCCAGGATGAGCACGTTCTCCGCGCGGAGGTCGCCGTGGAGCAGGTCGTGGTGGTGCATCGTCCGTAGCGCCGCGAACACCGCGGGCGCGAGGTCGGCCTCCGAGGCGGTGTCGAGGTCGTTGAGGGTCCGTAACTCCGGAAGGTATTCGAGCACGACAACGCCGAGGCCGTCAACCTCGAACGCCTCCACGGGTTCGGGGGCGTTGAGGCCGATGTCCCGCATCCGGGTTGTGGCTTCGAGTTCGTGTTCTGCCATCTCCACGGGGTCCTCGAAGCGCTCGAAGAAGCCCTCAGTCCCCGAGGAAAAAGCGCCGAGGTTCCGCCCGGTGGTGAACAGCCCGTGGACCACGGAGTTTCGCTTCGAGATCACCTTCACGAACCACCGGTCGTCAACCACCATCGGTGTTGAGAGCCAGTTGTCGGCGTCGAGAAAACGGACTGACACCTCTTCGCGGCCGTACCGGTCGCGGATCTCGCGGGCCACAGCCTCCAAGCGGGGCCACTCAACGCGCCCGCGCAGGAGGCGGCGGAGCTCCATAGCGGCCTTAACGTTCTACGAGCGTATATACGTCGCCCCGGTGTGGCGGTCGCTCTCGTGTGGCCGTCATGCCTGCCCGGCCGCATCCACCTGGAGTGTCACAACCGGCACGTCCGACCGCCGGGCGGTCCGTTCGGCCGCGCTCCCCAACAGATACCGCTCCGGTCCGGCTCGGCCGTGCGTCCCCATCACGGTCAGATCGCAGTCGTGCGCAACCGCGTACGCCACGATGTCCCGGCTGGGGATGCCGGCCTCGACCGCGGCGACGGTCTCGATTCCGGCATCGGCCGCACGCGCCGTGACCGTCGCCACCACCGACTCCGCACGGGATCGGAGCTCCCGTTCGACGTGGGCTGCGTTCACCGCCGGGAGGGTCCGAGCCATCTCGGTCGCATCGACTACAGACAGGGCGTGGAGCGTCGCGTCCGACCCGGCTGCGAGGCCGGTCGCGTGGTCGGTCGCACGCTCCGCGCACTCGCTTCCGTCGGTCGGGACGAGGATCCGGTCGTACATACTCACTGGTCTGTGGCCGGCTGCGTTGAGCGTTCGGGTGGTTCCCGCTCGGTGGAACCGGGGCGTTCGGGCCGGGGTATCGGTCGGCGGCTCACTCCGAGAGCCGCTCGGCGATCCGACGGGCGCCCTCCGCGGGTGCGAGGTCCGGACGGTCAGCGGCGATACACTCCACGTCGCGGTCGAGCGCCGCGGAGAGCCGCTCCTCGAAAACGTCCACGATCCCGGGGATACACGCCATTCCGCCGGTGAGGACGATGGGTTTCGAGAGCGCGAGCTGGTAGGGCTTCATGTGGTCGTTCGCGAGCTGTGCGAGGAAGTTGTTGGCGACCTCGTCGACCGCGTCGTCGATGTAGTCGTCCAACGGCTCCATGACCGACCGCTCGATGGTGAACTCGTGGGCGCCACCGCCGGGCTGTTGGATCACGTCGGTGAACGGCTCGAACTCCTCGAAATCGGCGTGGTCTTCTTTGTACTCTCGCGCGGTGGTGAGGTCGATGTTGACCCGACCCTGGGTCTCCTCCTCGACGGCGTTTGCGATGTTGCGGTCGACTTCGTTGCCGGTGACTGCGCCCGACACGAACGGCGAGAGCTGTTCGCCGTGGCGGTACGCGGAGGCCTCCAGGTTGGTCGACCCCATGTTCACGGCCGCGAACACCTGCTCGATGGCTTCGAGGTCGTCGCCGATCGCCGGGATCGACCCACACAGCGACTCCGGGAAGCTCCGGACCGGGGCGTCGCCGACGGGGCTGTTCTCGATCACGCGTTCGAGGTTGCGGAGTCCGGGTTCGTTGTCGATGGTCGGGATGGCGTAGACCACCGCGCTGTCGGCGTCCGGCCCATCCGTGCTGTCGGCGTCCAGCCCCTCCGCAGTGACGACCTCCTCGAAGAACGTCGCCGCGAGGTCGACGCTCTCGTCGTCCTCCGGGAGCCCAGACCGGAGCATGTACCGGACCCGGTCGGGATACTTCTGAGCGGCCTGCTCGCCGAACAGCACCCGTTTCTCGCCGGTGAGGGCGTCCTCGTATTTCGCGAGACAGGTCAGCGTCCGCACGGTTTCGACTGACCCCTCGCAGACGTACTGGAGTACGGTTCGTGTACTGCCGAGTTTGACGCCGACCGGGGTGCGCCCCGGCTCGGACCGGGTGCCGGCGGTGTCGGCTGTCGCTTCCGTCTCCGATCCGTCCGCGTCGGCGGACGCGCCATCAGCTCCCATACTCCGAGGGAACGAGAACCGATTAAAAAGTCCTGTTGGTGTCCCGAAGCGACTGAGGCCGGGAGGTCACGTCATCGAGGCCAACCGCGCGATGTAGACCAGGCTGAGGTGGTGGTCGTCGACGTCGAAGGTCTCGGTCTCGGAGACCTCCCCGGAGAACCCCACGAGGTAATCGCGGAGTTCCGCTTCGACCTCCGCGGCCAGCCACTCGACGGTGTGGTAGTACCGGAGCGCGTCCAGTGTCCGCTTGAACCCACCCTTCAGTACGAGGAACTCAAGCCAGTCGAACAGCAGGCGTTCGGCGGCGTACGCGTCCGGAAGCGCCGTGAGGTACGGCTTCGACAGTCCCTCCGAGTCCGCGGTTTCGTGGACGAGAAGGTGTTCGAGTTGGTTCTCGCGCAGGGCTTTTGCGGGGCCGCTCCGGGGGCGCTCCCGAACCTCCGTGTCGAACTGAAAACGACCGACATCCTCGTCGGCGTAGCCGGTGCGGTGACGACCGCCCGAGTCGTGGCGGGGCCGCCGCTCGTTCCGGCCGCCGGCGTGGCCGTTCCGGTGCCGACCGTCGCCGTCGTCACCGAACCCGAACTCGCGGGCGATCCGGTCGGCGCGAACCACTTCCTCACCGTCTCGACCGCGGTCGGTGTGCTCCGACCGGCCGTTCCCACCCCGCGGCCGGACGGTAACCTTCCCGGAGGGTGACTCGTCCGACGACGCCTGATCCTGACGACTGTCACCGGGCTGCTCCCCGGACCGGCCGTTCCGACGTGGCCCCCGTCGGGCGCCGTTCGACTCGCCTCGGCGGTGCTGTGGTGGCCCATCTCGGTTGTGACGCCCGTTTTCCGCCCGGTCAGTGCCGTCGGACCGACGTGCGTCCCGCCGGTCGTCGGCGATACGTCTGAGCTCTCGGAGGTCGTAGTCGTCAGGATCGATTGTCATAGCCTGTGTGCGTCCCACGGCGGTCTACGGCCGCCCGGAGTGTCAGGTTTGAGTTTATGATGTCGGCGCATAACCCTATCCCTCGAGTTATCAGAAACGGTAACGTGAACTCCGTCGGCGTTCGGCCAACGCAGTGCGGGTGCTGTGGAGGCTCACCCCGGGCCCGGAGGGTCGTCGTCGGTGTCGGTGTCGGTGTCGGTGTCTCCCCCCACCTCCAGCCGCCGTTTCCGGAGGCGTTCGATCTGCCGACGCCGGTAGAGCAGCCCGCCGATCCCGACGAGGACGATCGCGCCGAGCACCCCAGCGAAGATGTAGAGGTCACGGCCGAGGTAGTACCGCACCGAGATGGTGTCGGCCGTCACCGGCTCCGCCCACACGATCCGGACACGCCCGCGGTCGTCACGGACGACCTCGTGGTTCCCCGGCGACACCTGCCCGAAGATCGGGAACTCGATCTCGCGGTCCGCAGGCAACACGACCTCGTAGGTCCCGTCAACGTACGTGGGGAGGGTGAACCGCTTCGGTGTGCCGCCGCTCGTGAACGCGAGGGTTCCGTTTTCCGGGGCGTCCGGCGGGAGTTCGACGACCGTCTCGTCTCTGGTCTCGCGCACCTCGCCTCCGCGCTCGCGGAGTTCGCTCCCCGTGATGACTGTGCCGTCGGGGTAGCGGTACCGGACCGCCTCGACAGAAAGTGGGTTGGACCCACCGAGGCCGTCGCGGCGGAACAGGTCGATCGTCGACTGGTTGATCTCCATCACCGCCCGGAACTGGGTGTTCTCCTGGACTGTGATGTGGGCTGTCCGGTTGGACTCCCACTCGTAGGGCTCGGCGGGGTCGCTGTCGAGGGTCTCCTCGCCGACCGGGCCGGTGCCGATGCCGAGACAGCCGCTCGTGACGGCGAGCAACGCCAGACAACCCGCTGCGAGAAGGAGTCGCCGGTTCATACGCGACCTTGGGGGTTCGGACTCATATGGTTCGTGGCCGCGCGCGTCACGTCAAGACGCACTTCAGTTCCGACCGGAGGTGCGGGCCGATGCTGGCGAGCAGCCCCGGAGGGTCGGTGTCCGCGGGACAGACGATGCTCTGTTCCAACAGCCCCAGCCGCTCGACGGTCACGATGTCGTCGGCGTGGCCGGCGCGATTGACCGTCGCCCGCACGCGGCCTCGGGTCGCGCTGTTGACGTTCACTCGGCCGCTGCCCTCGCCCCGCGTCCACTCGTAGAGCCGATCCCGGGTCGCGTCGGCCAGCCGGGAGGGCTCGCCGTAGACGAACCGCAGCGGGGTGTGTTGGACGATCCCGAACCGGTCGCGGATCTGTCCGGGCGTCCCGGTTCCGAGCCCGAGTTCCGCCGCGGGGATCCGGACCCGAGTGCCGTTGCCGACGTCCAGCAGCCATCCGTCGTCGTCCCACGCGTCGAGGGTTCCCACGTAGGTTTCGCCGGGCTCGAACGCCGTGCCGACCTCCCCCCACGACTCGGCGAGGGCGTTGCCGGCGGCGGTGGCGTCCGCACCCGAGAGCTCGACCGCCACGAAGTCGTCGTCCCGGACGTCGATCTCCCACTCGACGGCGAGGTCACCGATCTCGTTGTCGACGAGGGAGTCGAACCCCTGGATCGCACGGCCGCGTGCGTCGCCGCCGACGTAACACTTGGTTGCGAGGACAACCATCAGTCGTCACGACCCACGTCGACGTTGAGTTCGTCCCGAAGCTCCGCGATCCGCCGTTCCATGGCGTTGACCATGTCGTCGTTCTCCATCGGCTCCAGCGGGGCCCCGGTCTCGGGGCACTGAAAGCCCTGCTCCATCGCCTCGGAGAACTCGAACCGGATGCCTGCGGGCTCCGAAAGGTAAAATTCGTGGGTCTGTTCGTACTCCAAGCGCTCTTCGAGCGCCTCAAGCAGCCGGTCCATCTCCTCGCGGAGGTTCTCGGGGATGTTCTCGTAGTGGAACGTCCAGAGGTAGGTCAGCCACCCGGAGTCCTCGTCGCGGACCCGGCGGTACTCCGCGAGGTCGTTCTCGTAGAGAATAAACAGCGCGCGCCGAACGTCGTTGAGCTCCAGCCCCAACTCCTCGGCGAGTTCCTCGTCGGTCACCTCGCCGTCCGGTGGGGCCGCCGCAACCGGCATCCCCGTCGGTCCGACCAGTTCGTGGAGGTATTTCTGGATGACAGGGTCGTTCAGCAGCTCCTCAAAAGCCATTACGTACGTGTGCGCCGCTCACTCGTTTTAAAGTTGCGGAAGCCGGAGGATCCGTACGGCAGACGGCGCGCGGGGTGTGAGCGAGCCCCCCTGCTCGACGCGACGGTTGTGTCGTCAGGACACTGCCGTCAGAGTCGACGGGACATCCGGTGTGCGGTCCCCATAGGATTGATCACCGAGAAGCCTGCGCGGGTGTAGAACCGCTGGATATCCCGCTTCCAGGACTCGACGGAGAGCCACACGTACCCGACGCCTTCGTGCCTCGCGTGGCCCAACCCGACGGCCATCAGCCTGGTTCCGATCCCGGCGTGTTGGAACTCCTGGTGAACGAAGATCGCGAGTTCGTGCCGCCCAGTGCCGTCGGGGACGAAACTGATGTGCCCCACCGGCCGGTCGCCGTCGAGCGCGACGACGTTCACGCCCGCCAGCAGGCCGGTGAGCCACTCGCGGACCGCATCGGCGGCGAGCGGGGGCGTTCCCTGGGCTCGCTGTGCGGGGTCGAACGTCGTGTACATCCGGACGAGGCCCTCGAAATCCTCGGGGTGATACGGACGGAGGATGATCTCCCGTTCGGCACCGTCGACGAACGTTTCCGGCGGACGGACGGGCGTGATGCGGGTCGGTCGGATACGACCGAAGAGCCGTCCGAACGCCCGGCGGATCGTCTCGATCACTCGGGGACCCTCTTACAGGGGTGTCGTGGCAGAGGAACTTAAATGTAGATCGGAGATCAGGTTGTGGGACCGGCCGTCCGCGCGATAGGGACCGGTCTCCGGCCCCGCTCACGACTCGTCGGCCGCGCCGTCGCCGTCGACCACGCGCTTGCCGCTCGCCTGCGGGACCACCCGGTTTTCTGCGTCTTCCCACTCCTGCGCCAGCTCCCGGCCCTCGAACAGCCGATCCAGGAAGACCGCCAACCCTGCGACCTCCGAGTGGGGTTGGTTGGTGACCGCGACGTTCCAGTCGGCCGCGTCGTACACCTCGAAGGGCACTTTCTCGCCGCCGACCACGATCAACAGCGGCTCCGACCGGTGGCGCTGCCGGATGTCGCCCGCGACGTCTTGGACCCGTTCGCCGTACATCGTGAGGTGGACCACGGCCCCCGACCACCGGTCGATGGTGGCGTCCAACTCCGCGGTCTGCTCAACCTCGAAGGGGCCACCGAACCGGTCGGTGATGTCGGCGACAGTCGCCCGGGATTGGCTGGCGTTGTCCGGGAGGATCACGCGGTCAGCGCCGAGCGCCCGGGCGGTGAGTCCGACGTGGGTCGTCATCCGGTCGTCCCGGCCGGGGCGGTGGCCGTACCGGAGGACGGCCACCTCTGGTTCCTCGTGCATACCCCGACACACTCGGGGCGTGCGGTAATGGGCTTCGGAACGTGCGGACGACGACCATCTCGTCGCGGAGCGGTACGGCTTTGCGTCCCGGCCGCCATATCCGAGTGTGCAGATCGTCGGGTACGACACGTCGGAGCCTGGGGTGCTCGTGAGCCACGCGTCGCGTGGGTCCGACAGCGATATCCGCGGGCCGGCCGACGCCACGGGCAACGGGGCCGGGATCGCCGACCCCGACGCCCCAACTGAGGTGGCGTTCGTGCCGCTCGAACCCGGCACGGACCTCGAATACGCGCTCGGGGACCGCCACTGCGCGGGCACCCTCACCGACTCGGGCCACGTTCCGTGCGCGGAGCCGACCGCACCGCAGTGCCCGCAGCACCGCTCGACGTGGGTGTGCGCCAAGTGCACGGGGACGTGTCTGAAAGACGAAATGGACTGTGTCGAGCCCCACGTGGTCTACCTCGCCGCCTTCGCCCCGGACACGTTCAAAGTCGGCGTGACGAAGGAGTGGCGGCTCGAAACCCGGCTCCGCGAGCAGGGCGCCGACCGGGGCGCGCGGGTGACGACAGTTCCGGACGGCCGGATCGCCCGGGAGCGGGAGGCCGAGATCGCCGGCACTGTTCCGGACCGGGTCCGCGTGCCGGCGAAGCGCGCGGGCCTCCACCGATCGGTCGACGTCGACGCGTGGGCGGATCTGCTCTCGTCGTACGACGTCGCCGACAGCGATCGCTACACGTTCGACTACGGGCTCGACCTCCGGGATCGGCCCGTGGCGGAGACCATCGGCGCCGGGACGGTCCGCGGGGCCAAGGGGCGGTTGGTGGTCCTGGATCGTGCGGGCACCACGTACGCGGTCGATCTTCGGAACCTCGTCGGCCACAGGGTCACACAGGGGACGACAAGCCGGGATCTCCAGGCGAGCCTCAGCGCGTGGGAGTGATCGGACGCCTCTCGCCGGTCCGCGGCGCGAACACCGCTCAACCCGGCGAAAACCGGACTAATTCGGCGTGACGGACTGGCGTTTATATACCGAACGAGACCGTCGTGACGGACGCAATGAACAGAAACGCGCTCGCTGCCGCCCTGGTGGCGGGGCTGGTGGTGCTCGCTGGCTGTTCCAGCGGGTTCACCGGGTCGCCCGACGGGACAGCAACCGGGGAATCCGCACTCAACGGAGAGACGGCCGCCGAGGAGATCGAGGCGGAGACCGGGACGCTGAACATGTATATCAGCGACGAGCAGAACGCGATCGATGAGTTCGAGCACCTCAACGTCACCATCACCCGTGTGGGCGTGAAGCCCGCGGGCGACGACAGTGCGGATAACGACGCCGACGACGGTGACGACCGCGACACCGACGCCGACGATACCGACGCCAACGACACGACTGAAGACGACGACAGCAACGAAACCGCAGACGACGGCAACGAGACCGCGGACGACACGAACACGACCGAGTCCGGTGAGGTCGAAACCGAGACTCCTGAGGCCGAGGACGGAGCAGACGACGAGGACGACTCCGACGAGGCGGACGACGAGGACGACTCCGACGAGGCTGACGACGAGGACGACTCCGACGAGGCTGACGACGAGGACGACTCGGAAGACGACGATGGCAAGTGGGTCGAGTACGAGGTCGACAACCGGCCCGTCGACCTGACCCAACTGAAGGGCGCAAACGCCACCAAGCTCTCGTCGCTGGATGTGCCGAACGGCAGCTACGAGAAGGTGTTCGTCTACGTCTCCGACGTGAACGGGACGCTGAACGACGGGACCGACCAGCGCGTGAAGCTTCCGAGCGGGAAGCTCCAGTTGAACTCCGCGTTCACCGTCGGTGACGGCGAGGAGGTCGACTTCGTCTTCGATATCACCGCGGTGAAGGCCGGCAACAGCGGGAAGTACATCCTCAAGCCGGTGATCTCCGAATCCGGGACCGACGTGGAGATCGACGATGTCGACGAGCGCGACGACGATGAGGACCACGAACGCGCGGACGAAAAAGAACGCGGCGACGAGCGCGACACGGACCTGAACGCCAGTTTCGACAGCAACGTCACCGCGGGGGAGGGCGTGACACTGAGCGTCACCAGCGACGGTGATCCCCTCGAGGACGCGACCGTCTTCGTCGGCGGCGAGCGCGCCGGGACGACCGGCGCGAACGGCACCTACGCGATCCGGGTTCCCGACGACGCCGAGGAACTCGAAGTCGGGATCATTCACGAGGGAAGCGAGACGGAACTGGAAGTCGAACTCGGCGACGAGTCCGACAGCGACGGGACTGATGACGAGTCCGACGGTCCCCCGGAGGAAACCGCGACCACAAACCGGTCACAACAGCGGTTAGCCGTCGGCTAACCGACGGGACCGTCGCTCGCGGTTTTCTATCGAGACCGAGTATGAGTGGTGGACGACGGGATTGCCCGGCGTTCCGACACGGGGAATCCCGGGTGCCTCCTCCACCCCGCGATCCTCCGAGCGACGAACGTTCGTCGGTCCGCTGCTCGCTTCCGCGCCTGACGGACTGCCGACGACGAATCACCTCGGACCGGCCCTGCGGCCGGCGTCGGTGAACCGCCGCCCCCGAAGGACGAGGTTTCGACGTTGGCTTCCGGGGCCCGCACCGGTCTGTCCGGACGCCTCCGCGTTCGGTCCCCGCTGAAGGCCAAAGATGCGGGTGAGGAGCAGGGCCTAGCTGCCCGACCTAGTCCGCGCTGAGATATGCCGCACCGACATAAGGGGCTTTCGACTTCTCGACCCCCCGGATCGCAGGACACCGGGCGGGTCCCCCCGCTCGGGCGGTGGCGCTGCGTCACGGGAGCGTTGACATTGCGTACCCGCCGGCGGCCAGCGTGGCGAGCGCCGCGCCGGCGACGACAACCCACCGGTGGGACTCGATCCAGGCGTACTCCGACGGGAAACTGAAAATAACGGTCGGGTCGATCGAGACGGCCCACAACACCGCAAACAGCACCATCGACACCCCCGAGACGGCCGCGACCCCGGCCAGCGTCTGGGGGTCCGACCGGCCCTGTGCGCCGGCGAGAAATACTACGATATTCACCAGCGCGAGCACGCCAACGATCGAGACCCCCAACGGGCCGGACGCGTAGTACGCCGCGACGGCGTTGCCGGGGGCGGACACGAAAGCCGCCGGCACGAAAACCACGCCCGCGAGCAGGAGACACGCGGCCGCGCCCAGCCGCGGTGTGAAAGAGTCCAGGTCCATACCGAACCTCGGCCCGGCGGGTGTGTAAGCGCTTCGAGAGTCGGCCACCGGGTGCGGGTGGGGGACGCCCGGAAGGGAAACCGGTAAACCACACGTCTCCCCTTCTGGGGTATGGAGCGCGTAGCGATCATCGGCGCGTCGATGACCCAGTTCGGGCAGCGCGACGCCTGGATCCGCGAACTGCTCGCGGAGGCCGGCAGCGCATGTCTGGACGACGCCGGCGTCGCCGCCGACGCGGTCAAGCACCTGTACGTCTCGAACATGGCGAGCGGGGAGTTCGAGGGACAGACCGGCGTTCCGAACGCCCTCGCACACGACCTCGCGGCGGTGCCGGCGTACACCGCCCGCATCGACCAGACGTCCGCGTCGGGCGGTGCTGGCGTCTACGCCGCGTGGCAGTCGGTGGCGTCGGGTGCCTCGGATATGACCCTGCTCGTCGGCGGCGAGCGGATGACACACAAGACGACCGCCGAGGCCACCGACGTCATCGCGTCGCTGACCCACCCCGCGGAGTACAAACACGGTGTCACCCTCCCCTCCTTTGCGGGGTTGACGGCGAGACACTACCTCGAAACCTACGACGCTCCCAGGGAGGCGCTGGGTCGGGTCGCTGTCAAAAACCACAGCAACGGCGTCGACAACCCCCACGCCCAGTTCCAGAAGGAGGTCGACCTCGACACCGTCCTGGAGTCGCCGATTGTGGCCGATCCCCTCCGGCTCTACGACTTCTGCCCGATCACCGACGGGTCGGCGGGACTGCTGTTGTGCCCCGAGTCGGTCGCCCGCGAGTACACCGACGAGTA
This sequence comes from Halobellus salinus, assembly GCF_014646875.1. Classification (GTDB taxonomy): domain Archaea; phylum Halobacteriota; class Halobacteria; order Halobacteriales; family Haloferacaceae; genus Haloquadratum; species Haloquadratum salinum. Next base: position 20,893 of record NZ_BMOC01000013.1, read on the forward strand.
CGCGGTCGTCTCCGGGATCGGCGGCGCGACCGACACCCACGTGGTTCACGAACGCGCCGACCCGACGACGATGGGCGGCGTCGTCAACTCCTCGGAGGAGGCCTACCGGATGGCTGACGTCGGTCCCGACGACGTCGACGTGGCGGAACTCCACGACATGTTCACCATCCTCGAGTTCCTCCAGTCGGAGGACCTCGGGTTCTTCGAGAAGGGCGAGGGGTGGAAGGCAGTCGAGGCGGGCGTCACCGACCGCGACGGCGACCTCCCGATCAACACGTCCGGCGGGTTGAAGTCCAAGGGCCACCCGCTCGGCGCGTCCGGCGTCGCACAGGTGTACGAGGTCTACAAGCAGGTTCTCGGCGACGCCGGCGCCCGGCAGGTCGACGCCGGGACGGGGTTGGCGTGCAACGTCGGCGGGTTCGGGAACTGCGTGACCACGACCATCCTGGAGGGAGCGGTATGACTGAAGACGGGAGCGGTGCGGCCGGATCGGACGCCGCCGACACGGGGGACGACACGACGCCGACGATGGACGCCGCCCGCTACCCGGACGGCAGCCTCACGCATCCACCCCACCCGGTCGGACCCGGCGGGAAAGAACCCGTCGGAACGGTCGACCTGAGCGACTACACGGCCGAGGTGGTCACCTGGACGACGTCGACCGCGACCCCACCGGGCGTCAGAGAGCCGAACACCCTCGCGATCGTGGAGTTCGATGTTGACGGCGAACCGGTTCGGGCGATCGGCCAGGTCACCACCGAAGCTGTCGAAACCGGCGACAGGGTGCGGCCGGTCTACTGCGAGGAGCTTCGAGACCCCGATGCCGGGATCAGAGCGCCCGACAGCCAGGCGTGGGACGGGTTCCGGTTCGAGCCGGTGGCGTAGTCGACGCCGCGGCTCCGCGACACACACGCTTTTAGTTTCGCTCTGAGTCAACCCGGTATGAGCCTTGACTACCGGCGACTCGGATCGACGGGCACCACGGTATCGGAACTCTGCTTCGGCACCTGGCGGTTCGGTCGCGAGACCGACGGCACGGTCGAAACCACGAAGCAGGACGCCCACCGCCTGTTGGACGCCTTCGCCGACGCCGGCGGCAGCTTCATCGACACCGCCAACGTCTACGGCGACCCCAACGGCCGCAGCGAGTCGTGGATCGGCGACTGGCTCGCCGACCGCGATCGCGCCGACTACGTGCTGGCGTCGAAGGTCTACTTCGGGTTCGACCCCGACAACCCCAACGGGTCGGGACTGTCGCGGACGCACGTCAGAAACCAGATCCAGGGCACCCTGGATCGGCTCGGAACCGACTACCTCGACCTCTACTACATCCACCGGTGGGACGACGAGACCCCAATAGAGGAGACGCTTGCGACCCTCGATCAGTTGGTCGAGGAAGGAACGGTCAACTACCTCGGCGCGTCGACGATGGCGGCCTGGAAGCTCGCGAAGGCGCTGTGGAAGTCGGACGTCCACGACTGGGAGCGCTTCGAGGTCACCCAACCGCTGTTCCACGCCGGCTACTACGAAGACGTGAAGGAGTATCTCGACGTCTGTGGTGACCAGGAACTGGCGGTCTGCCCGTACTCCCCGCTGGCGGGCGGGTTCCTCACCGGGAAGTACGAACGCGCCGACCCCGACGACCCCGAACGGGTCGTCGCCCCCGACGGCTCCCGTGGATCGCTCGACGACCAGTTCGGCGACTACTACCTCTCCGAACGCGGGTGGCACGTCCTCGATGCGATCAGAGCGGTCGCCGACGAGGAGGACGCCACCCCCGCACAGGTGGCGCTCCGGTGGCTGATGGAGTACCCAGACGCGACCGTGATTCCCATCGTCGGCGCACGGACGGTCGACCAACTCAACGAGAACGTCGCGGCCGCCGAGGTGGATCTCTCACAGGACCAGTGGGACCGGATCTTCGAGGCCCGCTACAACGACAATGGAAAACGGTTCGGCCACCGAGACTGACCCGGCGATCCGCCTTCGGAGCGGCGCTTAGACCGACTGTTTCACACAGCGGGTGATCGCGTCAACGTCGTAGTCGTCGGCGGCTTTGTCCCAGACTACGTCACCGTCGACGGCAACCGTCAGGACGCCGCGGTCGCCGGTCACCAAGGCGACGCGGTCCAGTCGGTCACCGAACTGTTCGAGCAGCGCGTGTTGGATCTTCTCGGCGCGCTCCAGGAACCCACAGGGGACGCAGTATTCGATCTCGACGGTTGGCATCGTCTCCGTATTGGTGACGACTCGTGTTAAATCTGCGTCCAGTCGCCGGAGTGTGTCACCCGTACTCTCCCCGGCTAGTCGCCGCCGACCGACGGCCGCCAGTACAGCAGCCCGACGGTCACCAGAAACACCGCCGTCGAAAGGTCGTAAGAAAAGCCCAACGCGGCGGTCGCGACCGCCGACCCCCCGCCAACCACGCCGGTCGCGACGGAGGCGACCACCGGCCACGTACACGAGACACACGAGAGAAGCCCAAAAAGGCCGGAAACGGCGGATCCAGCCGCGTCGATGAACGTGGCGTAGACCAGATACGAGAGCCCCACATAGCCGACGACGCGAGCGGGGACAAGCCCCACGACCACGTACGGCGTCGTGAGCACTGGTGCAGGACCCCACCCGGGCGGCAGCGGCACCAGGCGAATCCCCCACGTGGCCCCCGCCCCCGTCTCGGGGAAAGTGAGGAGGCCGCCGGCGACCGCAAGTGCGGCGAAGTAGCCGACGGCGGCCGCGGCCGCCCGACGCCGCGTCCGGTCGTCAGTCGTCGCGGGAGCGGTCTTCCAGACGGTAATGAGCCCGATAAACACCCATAGGAGCCCGTAGACGACGTACCGGGGTTCCGGGGCCGTGACGCCCCCAAATAGCATGTACGCGACCGCGAGGAGCACCAGCGTGTTCGCGACGATCGCGCCGTGCAACAGCGTGTGGATGTCGACCCGCGAGCGGAGTGACACGGCCGCCATATCACACCACCAGCGTATCGACGACGACCGCAAGCAGCAGCGCGCCGAGGTAGGCGTTCGACGCGTGGAACGACCGAAACGCCGCCCGCTCGGTCTGCTCATAATGGAGTTGGACCGCGAAATAGAGGAACGCGGCGCCGAAGCCGACGCTCGTGAGCGCGTACAGCGCCCCGAGCGCCTCCATCGACGCCAAGGCGCCGGCCGCCACGAGCGTCGCGGCGAGGTACCACAGAATCTGTTTTCGCGTTTCGGTCTCGCCGCGGACCACCGGCATCATAGGGAACCCGCCGCGCTCGTAGTCGTCTTTATACGCCAGCGCGAGGTTGTAGAAATGCGCCGGCGTCCACAGGAAGATGACCGCCGCGAGTCCCAGCCCCGCGAGTCCGATCTCGCCGGCGACCGCGACCCACCCGATCAGCGCCGGCAACGCCCCCGCAGCGCCGCCGAGGACAGTATTCTGTACGGTGTTAGGCTTGAGCAGCAGGGTGTACACGACACTGTAGAAGACGATCGCCGCGAGGCCGAGCACGGCAGCCAGCAGGTTCACCCACGCGAACAACGCGAGCGACCCGGTCGCGAGGACGACCCCGAACGCGAGCGCGTTCCGGACCGGGACGATGTCGGTCGCGAGCGGCCGGTCGTTCGTCCGCTGCATCCGGCGGTCGATGTCGCGCTCGAAAACGTGGTTGAACGTGCCGGACGCCCCGATCGAGAGCACCCCGCCGCCGAGCGTGGCGAGGACGACACCGACGGTCAACCCCCCGGTGGTGGTCGCCGCCAGCGCCATCCCCGCGGCCGCGACCAGACATAGCAGCCACATGAGCCGGGGCTTCGTCAACCGGAGGTACGCCGTTGCGGTCTCGGCGACTCCGGCAGTGTCGTGCGAGGATGCGGTTGACGGCGCGGTTGCGGTCGGTTCGCCGTTCGCCGGGGCCGGCGGGTTGAGGTCGATGTCCTCGTTGGGACGGTCGGTGGGGTCGCCTGTCGCCCGTTCGAGCGCCCACGCCAGCGCCACAACTAAGCCGGCGAAGATGGCCAGCCCGACGGTCAGGTGGGCCGCAGACAGCGTCGGTGTTACACCGCCGACAGCGACGAACGCCCCCAGCCCCGCCTGGACGGGGTAGAGCACGCCTGCGACCGTCATTGCACCCAACACCCGGTGGTCGATTCCGGCACGGACGCCCGCAACGAGCGCCGCGAGGCCGAGCAGGCCGACGACGACCGCCGCGATCCGGTGACCGATCGCGAGCCACCCGGCGGGCGTCGCGGGTGTTGTCCACCCATCGCCGCAGACAGGCCACGCCGCACACGCCGCAGCGGCGTCGGTCAGCGCTGTTGTCACTCCGACCAGAAGCAGGAGGTAGACCCCGATGGCCGTTGCCGCGAGCAGGCCGTGGAACCGATCGTGGGAGGGAGTCGATGCCACGTGAATCACCTGTCGGGCGTTGGGAACCACCGTACTTAGGCCCGCCGCTTCCGCCGTCGGCCGGCGGCTGGGGTGGGCGGTCGCGGGGTCGGCAGAGACGGCACATATTTACGTTGCTCTTTCTAAGCCCGGATTGATGCGAAAAACGCGCCTGGCACTCGGTTCGTTGCTCGCCGCGGTGGTGGTAGGCCTCTCTGCGGATCCGGTCGCCGCCCAGCCGTCCGCCAGCGCGGAGCTTATAAACGGCCTCAACGTGAAGTTGCTGTGGATTGCGATCCCCATCACCCTCCTGGTCGAGGGGATCCTGATCTACACGGTCGTGAAGTTCCGGAACAACGACGACCCGTCGCCGACCAAGGAGAACCGTCGACTGGAGATCACCTGGACGATCGCGACCGCGGTCATCCTGCTCTTCGTCGGGGTCGCCTCCTACGGCGTGCTCGCAGACCAGAACGTCGCGGGCCCGCCGCAGGCCGAAGACGCCTCGGGCGAACCGGTGGTCGTCCACGCGGAAGCGTTCCAGTGGGGGTGGGAGATGTCCTACCCCGAAGCCGGAAACTTCTCGACCGGCACGGAGATCGTCGTCCCGAAGGACCGGCCGGTCGTGTTCGAGATCACCTCACGCGACGTGATACACGGGTTCCACGCGCCTCAACTGGGACTCAAACAGGACGCGCTTCCGAACCAAGTGAACACCATCCGGACGGTCCCCTACGAGGAGGGCACCTACCAGGGCTACTGCTCGGAGTACTGTGGGGTGTCGCACTCCCAGATGTACTTCACAATCGAGGTCGTCTCTCAGGAGGAGTACCAGGGGTGGCTCGACGAACAGCAGAGCGCCAGTGAGGAGTAGCGCATACGCTCTCTGTTGAATCGGTCTCCGGCGTCACGTGCCTGAATCGGTCTCCGACGTCACGTGCTTGAATCGGTCTCCGACGTCACGTGCTTGAATCGGTCTCCGACGTCACGTGCTTGAATCGGTCTCCGACGTCACGTGCTTGAATCGGTCTCCGGCACCACATACGAGATACACCCGCTTCGGGTGTTCGTTCTGGCGTCTGTGAAACTCGACTACCGGGTGTCGGGCTCGGATGCCGCCCCACCGGCGCCCGCTGCCGGGCCGGCGTCAGCGCCTCGCTCCGCGAGGATCCGGTCGACGATCCGACCGGTCGAGAGGAGTTCGTCGCCGTAGTCTGGTTCTCGGGCGGACGCGCGCGTCACCTCACAGTCGATGTTCCGTGACCCGAGCGCGTTGCGGACGGCGTCGGCGTCGTGGTGTTGGTCGTGCCCCAGCACGATCACGTCGGGATCGATCCGCTCGATCGGGACGAAGATGTCCTCGGGGTGGCCGAGGTGGGCTTCGGTCACGGCTTCGAGCGCGTCAACGACGTCCCTGCGCTGCCGGCCGTCAAGAACCGGGCCAGTCTTGTGCGTGACGTTGTCCCGACGGGCGACGATGACATGGAGTTCCTCGCCCAACCCAGCGGCCTCCGAGAGGTAGTGGACGTGACCCGGGTGGACGATGTCGAACGTGCCCTGAGCGACGACCCGGCGAGTCACCGGCTGGAGCCTCCGGCGTAGCCGCCGCCCGTGTAGTCCAGATCGAGGTCGGCTTCGGTGAAGTCGAAGAAGTCCTCGGGGTCCGGCAGGTCGATATCGAGGACCGCAAGCTCGCGGACGTCGCCGTCCTGGTCGAACGCTCGCCAGTCGGTCAGCCCGTAGGGGTGGCCGAGGATGATGTGGGCTGTGCCGTTACCGAAGGTGTCGAGGTCGGCGTCGCTGGGGCGGAGGACGCCGTTGGGGTGAGAGTGAATCGACCCCACGGTCCGGCGGTCGTTCGGGATCATGTTCGAGTCGACGGTGGCGCTCGTCGGGTTCGAGCGCGTGCCCGGGACGATCAAGACCTCCGTGATCACGGTCCCGGACCGGTCGAGGTCGAAGTTGCGGGCGTCCTCACCGCGCAGAAAGCCCATATACTCGTCTGGGTGGGTCTCTTGGGAGGCCTCCCGTGCGAAGTTGAGGGCGTCGGCGGCGATCCCGAGGACTTCACTCGACCCGAAGAGTCGCATACTCGGTGGTCGGGTTCGGTGGGTTCTAAGCGTTCCGGTCGCGCTAACGGGACCGCGCGTACGGGGCTGTACTCGGCAGGGGCAGCGCCGCGACGACTCCGGGCGTTGCCCCGTTGTCGGCCCGATCGACTCGTTTCAGTCGTCTACTGGCGCCCGTTTCGACGAGTCTGCCGGCTCGGTCGGTCGTGTGTAGGGAAACGATAGCCGGCCAGAAAGCCGCCCTCGAGCGGGAGTCCCGCGAGTCGGGCGGGACTGGAGGTCCCGCCGGAAGCCGGCGCGGAGCGCCGGCGATGGAACGAGCAGGACATCGATGGACGCGAGGGTCCATCGGGACTAGACGGGGCCGCGCTCCCAGTGGCTTCGGCGTCGTAAGCCGTGCGAACGACAGCGAAGCCATCGAGTCGAGAGTGCGGGGGCTTCCGCGCCCGTCTCGCTCCCGTTCTCACCGAGTTTCCCCCTCGCTACACAGCGCTGCTCGGTCAGTCACAAGATTCATACGCCGCGAGAGGGACGCGCGGACGTGTCAATCGACACCGAGAACCTAGAGCAGGAGTTTTTGACACTCACGGACGGCAATCAGACCGAGCTACGGATTGCGTTCGGCCGACTGCTCGAACGGTATGCTGAGGTATACCCACACGTCACGGAGCTCGAAGACCTCGCTGCAAACGGAGACGAGGATGCACCACCACGCTTCGGTGAAATGGTTGATGAGAGCGAGCTCATCGCGTGGAAACGCGAAAACGCGGAGGTTGCTACCGAGATCCGTGACCTGTACGGCGAGTTTGACGAGATGCTCTCGAGCATCGGCGTCGAGTCTGCAGACCCCGTTTCGGACAGAGACGAGGTGGAGCGGGTGATCGGAGCGGACCTGACAGACATGTACCGTGACCTTCTCGTGTCGTCCGCTTTCGTTCACTGGGCGGACCGGGGCGGAGGCGCGTCGGACACGGATAGCGGACTCCTGTCCGGCGTTCGATCGAAACTCACCCGGTAGGTTCCGGCCGGCGGGGGGGTGTGCTGCCGGAGTCGGACCCCCTCGCGTCCACCCGAGGTGTCCTCGGTCGCCCCCCGGCAACCTGCCCACGGCTCACGCAAGATTGTAAAGTCTTAACCCCGGCGCACCACTGTTCACCAGTATGACACCCGATACCGCCGGGGATTCCGGCGGCGAGGCGACTCCGGATTCGGAGTCGGACTCGCGACCTGTGGTATACGACCTCGCACCGGATTGCACCGCCGAAGACGTCGACGTCGGCGCGAACTACCACGCTGTCGTCAACGGCGTCGTGGAGTACGGGATCTTCGTCGACGTCTCCGACGAGGTCTCCGGTCTCGTCCACGAGTCGAACCTCGACCGCTCCTACGAAGTCGACGACCGACTGACGGTCACCTTGTCCGAGGTCCGGGAGAACGGCGACCTCGCCTTCGACGTTTTCCAGGCGTCGACCTACCAGACCATCGTGGTCGACCACGACCCCGTGCTCACGCCGGTCGCGAACCTCGATGTCGGCGACGAGGTCCACGTCGAGGGACAGGTCGCCCAGATCAAACAGACCGGCGGCCCGACCGTCTTCCGTATCGCCGACGAAACCGGGATCGTCTCCGCGACCGCGTTCCGGGAGGCCGGGGTCCGCGCGTTCCCCGCGATCGACCTCGACGACGTCGTCCGGGTCGGCGGCAGTGTGGAGTCCCACGAGGGGGCACTCCAGATCGAGGTCGACTCGATGGCCCGGCTCAACGGCGACGACGCTACCGAGACCCGACAGCGGCTGGACGCCGCCATCGCGGAGCGCGCCGAACCCACGCCGGTCGAGCCGCTTGTCGAGTGGCCCGCGTTCGAGAGGCTCCGCGGCGACCTTCGGGACCTCGCCCGGCTGCTCCGCCAGACCGTTCTCGAGGGGCGCCCGATCCGCGTCCGCCACCACGCTGACGGCGACGGGATGTGTGCGTCGGTGCCGGTCCAACTGGCGCTCTCGAACTTCATCGAGGAGGTCCACGACGACGAGGACGCTTCGCGGCACCTCATCAAGCGACTTCCGTCGAAGGCGCCGTACTACGAGATGGAGGACGTGACACGGGATCTGAACTTCGCCCTGGAAGGGCAGTCGCGACACGGCCAGCGGCTTCCCTTCCTCCTGATGCTCGACAACGGGTCGACCGAGGAGGACGTCCCCGCCTACGAGAACCTCGCCCACTACGATATGCCGATTGCAGTCGTCGACCACCACCATCCGGATCCCGACGCGGTGGAGGACCTGCTCGCGGCCCACGTCAACCCCTACCTCTACGATGAGGACTACCGGATCACTACCGGGATGATGTGCGTCGAGCTCGCGCGGATGATCGACCCCGACGTGACCGACAACCTCCGACACGTCCCCGCGGTCGCGGGGCTCGCGGACCGGTCGAAGGCAGAGGTGATGGAGGAGTTCATCGGGCTCGCGGAATCCGAAGGCTACGACCGAAGCCGCCTGCTTGACGTCGGCGAGGCGCTGGACTACGCCGCCCACTGGCTCCGCTACAACGACGGCCAGTCGCTGGTCAACGACGTGTTGAACGTCGGCTGCGACGACGAAGACCGCCACCGCGAGCTCGTCGACTTCCTCGCGACGCGAGCCGAGCGCGACGTAGAGCGGCAGATGGACGCCGCGGCGTCACACCTCGAACACGAACGGCTCGACTCCGGCGCGCACCTCTACACCGTCGACCTCGACGAGTGGGCCCACCGCTTTACGTACCCCGCGCCGGGGAAGACCACCGGGAAGCTCCACGACCGACAGGTCACGGAACACGGCGAACCAGTCATCACCATCGGCTACGGCCCCGACTTCGCGGTGCTCCGGTCGGACGGCGTCCGGCTCGACATCCCGCGGATGGTCTCAGAGCTCAACGAGGAGGTCGTCGGCGGCGGCGTCTCCGGCGGCGGCCACCTCGTGGTCGGGTCGATCAAGTTCGTGAAGGGGATGCGCGAGGACGTCATCGACAGCCTGGTCGACAAGATGGCTGACGCAGAGCTCGACGCGGAGCTCTCCTCGCAGGCGGTCGTTGACACCGACCTGTAGTGTCATCCGTCCCGCGTCCTCTCGACACACTCACTCGAATTCGACCGTCCGCCGAAGCACGAACCCCGCCAGCACGACTGCCGCAACCCCGCCCGCGGCGAGCGTTGCGTGGAGCCGCCACCTGTCGATATCGGTCCCGGGGTCGGCTCCGCCTCCGGCCGCGGCCTCCCAGTCGGACTCGAACGTGCGGCCGTAGTACGATGCGGACTCCCTGCTGCGGAGCGCGACGACGACCTCCCGGTTCTCCCTCGCGGCGTGTTGGTTCCAGTTGAGACTTCCCAGGAGCACGGTCCGGCCGTCGATCACGGCGCCTTTGGCGTGGATCTTCTCGAACCGGTCGGCGGGCACAGCGATCCGGGCCTCGATCGGGAGGCCGCGGTCGCTCAGCCGGTCGACGTGGGCGACCAGTTCACAGTTCGATTCCTCGTCGTACCACGCGTTCGAGAGGAGAATCCGGACTTCGACGCCGCGCTCGGCGGCCACGACGAGCGACTCGAAGTACGGTCCCGACGGGTCAAGGCGGGGTGAGATCACGTCCACGGTGTCGTTTGCGGCCTCAATCGAGCGCCGCGTCGCGTTCCCGGCGTTCCCAGGGGCGGTCAACACGCGGACGCTGCCGACCTCAACCGACGCCGGGTCGAACGCGGTGTCGTACGACCCAGAGGCCGGATCAACCTCGACGAACGACGCGTTGCGCCGCCGGTCGCGCCACGGGATCGCGTCAATCCCGTCGGCGTCGTGGGCGAACACCGACGCGAGCGCGTCGGCAGTGCGTTCAGAGCGGATCCGGACGCCCCACCCGCGGCTGCTCCGGCCACCCGTGCCCGCGGGCTTCCAGTTCTCCGTGAGCACGAGCGCCTCGTTGTCGACGACGGCGAACTTCGGGTGGTAGTACGCGAAGCGGGCGTGAGGCCCGTCGATAGTGCGGACGTCGACGCCGCCCGCAGCCAACCGGTCGAGTTGGTCGCGCTGCCGCGTCGTCATCCCGCCGATCGGGCCGCCGTCGAGCACCACCCTGACCCTGACACCGCGGTCGACAGCCGAAAGCAACACGTCGGCGACGCGAGGAGATGCGAACGTGTAGCCCGCGACCAGGATCCGACGGTTAGCGCTCCGGAGGGTCTCAAGCGGAACGTCGGGCGCATCCGGGAGCACGAACGCGGTCGCTGTCGCCGGGCCGGTCGCGACGGCCTCCCGTCGGTCAAGGCCGCGGGGAGTCCACCGGCCGGTGGTCGCGTTCAGTCGTTCGCCCTCGTTCGTGCTCTCGTAGCCGACGCGGTCAACGACAGTCCCGTTCCGCCGGAGCACGAGCCGCTCGCCGCTGTTGGCGAGCGAAAGGTCGGCCTCGACCACCGGCACGCCGACGAGGTCACGGGTCAGATTCGGGGTTGTCGACACCGCAATGGGGCCGTCGGGCGGGAGTGAGACGGTGGTCTCGCCGTCCGACAGCGACAGGTTCGACGCGCCCGCGGGAGCGACGAGGACGTACTCTCCGCTGTCGCCGTCGGCGACGGGATCCGGGAAGACGGAGACGATGTGTGGGTCAGTGTGAGCCGGCGCTGGCGCCTCCGTGCCCGGCTCCGAGCCGCCAGCGACGGGCGGAGCAGCGGCGAGCGACGCGCACACAACGAGCGCGACACACACCAACTGAGCCACACGGGAGGCCGCAGGCTCCGTGGCTCGGTCGGGGGCCGCGGCGGGTCGCCGGAACACGGGGCGTCTGGCCCCCCGACCGTATTTGAATTTACGGGGGCTGGAAAACGAGACGGGGAGGAAACACCGCAGTGTGACGGGGCCTCACGCGGTCGGCGCTTCAGCGTCGGCGTCGGCGTCGCCGTCGTCCAGCGCGTCGGCCGCGAGGTCGGCCTCGTGTTGGACGAGGTACGACCGCTCATCGGTGTACGCCGCGGCGGCTTCTAACGCGTCTCGGGTCCCGATCTGCCGGAGCGCCCACGCCGCGGCGGCCCGGACGGTTTCGACGCCGTCGGATTCCAGCGTCTCCGCCAGCGGGTCGATCGCGCGCCCATCGCCGATGAGTCCCAGCGCGCGCGCTGCGTACGGCCGGACATTGTCGTTATCCATCTCGAGTTTGTTCGCGAGCGCCTGTGTAGCTTCCTCCGAACCGATCTCGCCAAGCGCGCGAAACGTCACCTTCTGGAGTCCGGGGTCGGAGTCGGCGTCGACGTACTCGATCAGGGTCTCGACAGCCTCGTCAGCACCCGCACCCATCCGACCCAGTGCCTTGATCGCCTTTTTGTTCCGGCGCTGGGCGAGTTGGTGCAACTCCTCGAACGCGTCGGGGTTCGCCATCCGGATCAGCGCGTCCATACAGTGACCCTGCATGAACTCGGATTGGAGGCTGTCCTTCGCGAGCAGGACCATGTCGACGCGGCCGCGCGTCTCCCACTCTTTCAGCGCCGAAAGCTCCGGCGGGAAGTCCTTGTAGTGGCCGAGCACGTCGTAGAACCCCTCGGCCATCAACTGCTCGTTGACTTCGAGGTCGTCCCACTCCTGAGCGTCCTCCAGGCCCGCTTCGAGGTCGTCTGTCGCCTCGAGCAGCGCCGCGATGGGTTCGGCGTCGTCGTCGGGGTCCAGGTCCGCGTCCGCGACCGCGGCAACGGCGTCGTCAAGCGTCGTCGCGAGAGTTTCCGGGTCGGCCGGGGCGTCCGCCCCGTCGTCGTCGGCATCCACGTCCTCGTCCGTATCGGCGTCCACGTCGTCGGCGATGTCGGTGCCGAGCACCTCGTCGACCTCGTCGGCGAACGCCGCGACGGCGTCGGCGACCGCGGGCCCGCCCTGGTCGGTCCATCGCGTCCCCGTCAGCGTCGCACTCGCGGACTCGATGGCGTCGGTCACGTCCTCGGCGTAGGGACCGCGGTGGGCTTCGAGGTCGTCCCGGAGGTCGGACACGCGGGATTCCAGTGCCTCCCCCGGGTCCTCCTCGTCCTCGTCGTCGGGGACCGGGAGGTCGGTGTCCTCGAGGTCGGCCGCCACGGCGTCGAGGATCGCCTCCACGTCGTCAAGGTCGGCCTCCGTCTCCGCGGCGTCGAGGTCGGGTTCGACCCCGTCGAGACGGTCGTTGAGGGTGTCGGGCGTCGCGTCTGTCGGCTCGTCGGACCCCGCCGTCCCGTCGGATTCGGCGGCGCTGTCGTCGTCCTCGTCGCTCATACGCCGAATATCCGTCCGTACCCGAAAAGAGCGTTTCCCTTCGGTCTCCGCGCCGGCGTGGCCGCCGGCCGACGGGGGGCGGCGGGACGACGCCACACCAGAAGTCACCTCCGGGGACGACGGCTCCGCCGGACCCCGACCGCAACGGCTGGGATTCCGCAGCGTATGGCGGCCCCTGCTCGTTCGTTAACGAGTCTCGATCGGGCGTTGGCGAGCTGTTCGATCACCCGACCCGACGAGCGGGTCCTCGGAGTAGGGTGTGAGACCGATCACCTCACCGATCGGATCGCCGAGTCGGGTGCGGAAGTAGTCGTGCTCGGCAAGGATGAGGGGTGCTCGCAACAGCGCGGGCCCCGTCCCCGACCCGATGGATCCGGCGGGCCGACGCCCGCGACCTTGACGTCAGAAAGCCGTTCGATACTGGGGTGTTGATACTGTCGGCTATAGTCGCGTGACGTATTTCGACACCCCGGGGTGTCGAAAATCTTCACGTAGTTATAGCCGACAGTATGAGTGCGGTGCTCCACTGGATCGACAGCCGGGAGGCGGTGCTCCACTGGATCGACAGCCGGGAGGCGGTGCTCCACCGGATCGACAGCCGGGAGGTGGGCTCCGGTCGGCCGCCGACGCGCTCCGTCCCGGCGGGCGGTTCATTACGGAGTTGAACCGAGCGGAGAACGTCGCGATCATCGTCGACACGGAGCTTTCAGCGTGGCTGAAGACGTTCGGCGGCCGACTCCGGGCGGAATCAGACCGTCTCCGGGTACGCCTCCGCGAGGCCGTCGAGCGCGTCGTGGCCCTCGGTGGTGTGCGGCGCGGTCAACGGCGACACCGACACGTGACCTTCCACGACCGCGCGCCGGTCGGTGCCCTCGGGGTCCGGGAAGTCGTCCGCGCGCATCCGTTCCCAGATGCGGTCTTCGAGCGTGATTTGTCCCTCACCGTCGTGATTGGCGGTCATGTCGTACAGCGTCGAGGGGCGGGTTATCTCGATCGGCGCGACCGGATCGTCGGCGGCGGCGATCGGGGCGTTGAGATTCAGATATCCGGTTCGTTCGAAGACGCCGGCGTCTACAGCGTGCCGGAGGAGGTACCCCGTCGCGCGGGTGGCGTTCCGGAACTCCGCCGGGGACGTGGCCTGCTCGTGCCACGGGACCTCGCCGCCGCCGGGGACGTACAGCGAGGTCGCGATCGCGGGGACACCGAAGAACGCGGACTCAACCGCGGCACTCACCGTGCCCGACCGCCCGAGGACGTACGCGCCGAGGTTCGCCCCCTTGTTACACCCCGAGACCACCGCGTCCACGTCGGGACAGAGCGCTTCCAATCCCGCGACGATGCAGTCCGCCGGGGTCCCGTCAATCGCGTAGCCGAGGCTGTGCTCGTGGACCGCGGCGTCGGTCGACAGCTGCCGCCCCACGGCGCTTTGATCATCCATCGGCGCGACTGCGGTCACGTCGGCCCAGTCGGCGAGTGCGTCGTACAGCGCCCGAAACCCGACGGCGTCGATCCCGTCGTCGTTGGTCAGGAGGACGGAGAGAGAATCGGCCATACACGCACCAGTCCCGGCGAGCGCAAGTAGCTTTTCCACCGACCTTTTGCTGCGGGCGGCTCCGCCGCCCTGACAAAAGCTCGGTCAAAAGCGCGGCGTCGTCACCAGAACGCGGAGCGTTCTGGTTAGCTCACGAGAACCCTGGTTCTCGTGAACGGCCCCTTTGGGGCCTCCTTGGCCCGCTCGCTCACTGCGTTCGCTCGCGGTAGAAGTACCTACACTAACCCAAACCGATCCGCGACAGCGACAACGCCCTCACGCCACCCGCTCGACCACCGTCTCGCGGTCGACGACCAGGTTGTACGCTTCCTCGTCGTCGTTCCACAGACAGAGCACGTTCTCGAAGCTCAGCACGTCGCCGTAGTCGGCCGAAAGCAGCGCGTGGTTCAGCGGATCGTCGGTGGTCGAGACCGCGTAGTGATCCACCGACTGGCTCCCGTCGCCGACCCTGAACAGGGGGTTGGCGTCGGCGTCGTCGGTCAGATCGCGGCTCAGTTTCACCGCCAGGAGGTCGATGCGGTTGGTGATGTGACGCTCCATCTCGGCCATCTTGGCGTGGCGGTCGGAGCTCGCACGGACCGCGGTTCGACGGTCGCCGTCCGGGCGGAGGATCGAATACGAGAACTGAACGGTCTCGTTCGTGAAGGTGCCGTCGCCGGGGATCCGACCGCCCTCGTTGGAATCGGCGTCGCCGCCCTCATCGAGCCGGCGCTGGAACGCGGGGGCGTCGATACCGGGGCGGCGGTCGAACGACCACCCGCGGTCGGTCGGCGCCGCGTCGGGCCAGAGCCTGAGCGTCGGCGCGTAGACCGCGGCTCCGGCGTCGGGGGGTGCGAGCGCCCGCTCGACCCGCCTGAGCCCGATACTGGTGTTGCGGTCGGCCGGTGCAAGCGCGACGAACGAGCCGTCGGCGGCGACCGCGTTGAGGTACTGGGCGGCCACCGACTCGGGGTCGTCGAGTTCGCTCAGGACGTTCGCGAACAACACCAGGTCGAAGCCGCCCTCGGCGTCGGCGACGGCGCCGGGGTCGACCGACTCCGCCGTCTCGCGGTGGATCGTCGACCGGAAGTTGCGGCCGGTCTCGTCCAGCAGCCGGTCGAGCACGTCGGCGGCGGCGGAGGGTTCGATCGCGTGGTAGTCGACAACCGCGTCGTCGGGGAGGTAGTCATAGAGGCCGAGCGCCGGGCCGCCGGCGCCGGCGCCGACGTCGAGCACGCGGAGCGTCCGGGGGAGCCGCTCCCGTGTGGCGAGGTCGTCGAGGACGTAGCCGGCCGCGGCGTAGTAGTTCGGGAGGTGATACACTGCGTACGCTACGGCGGTCTCGCCGTCGTACTCGACGTCGTTCCGGCGGTAGTAGTCCGCCTTGAGCCGGGAGATCGTCTCCCGCAGCCGGTCACCGCTCTCCCCGCGGTGCCAGTTGGCGCCGTGGCGTTCGACGAGCAGGTCCTCGACGGCGAAGGCGTAGGTCTCGGGGAACGCTCCGGGCTCCCACCCCGGTTGCGGCGCGGGGTCGTCCTCAACCGGAACGAACGTGCCGTCCTCGAGTTCCCTGAGCCCGAGGTCGAACGCCTCCTCGCGGAGGACCTCCCGGACGACCGCCGGGTGGGGAGTGCCGCCGACGTAGTCGACGAGTTCGTCGGGGTCAATGGGGCGGACCCGCCGCAGGTACTTCGCGGTGTCGCGGATGGCCTCGCGGTCGATCACGCTCCGGGCTCTCCGGTCCCGCCAGTCCCGTCGACGTTGCCAGCCCCCCCAGTGCCGTCAGTCCCGTCGTCGGCGTTGCCGCCCCGATTGCGGCGGGCGTGGTTGCCCGCCTCCTCGTAGAGCTGCTCAAACGCGTCGCCGTCGGCGTCGGCGACCCGATGTGCGGCGTCGGCCACCGCGTCGGCACCCTCGAAGGACCCCTGTATCTCTCGGTACACCCGTGGAGTGCCGCCGGTCACGGTCTCGACCAACTCCGACAGGTCGCGGGAAACCGGCGTCGCAAACTCCTCGCGAACGCCCGCAGCCGACAGCGCGTACGCCAAGATCGCGGTGTGGGCACCGGCTTGGACGGTCTCCATTGCGGTGTCGTGCTCCTCGGGCGTGGTCTCGAACGTGTGGTTCCCGCCCGCGGCGACCGCGTCAAGCACTTCCTCAGTCACCGGGCCGGGAGCGTCGCGCACGACCGCGACGTTGCCGGGGGCGTTCTCGGGGGCGAAAAGCGGGTGAAGGCTCACCCGCTCGCGGTCCGGCAGGTGGTCGCGCATCGCCGCCACTGGATCCGCCATCACGCCGGTCACGTCGACCATCGCCCGCGACGCCCGGTCGGCGTGGGCGGCGACCGCCTCTCGAACCACGCCCATCGGGACCGCGAGACACACCACGTCGAAATTCTCAGCGGTGTCGAGGCCGACCACCCGGCCGCCCACTGCGTCGGCAGCGGCGCTCGCGGCGGCCAGGTCCCGGTCGGCGAACGCGATGTCGGTCGGCGGCGCTCGCGCTGACACGAGCGTCCGGCCAGCCCACCGCCCCATCGCGCCCGATCCCACGACGAGTACCTCCATCGAAGCCGACTACGCGCTGCCGGAATCAAAAGGGGTTCGATGCTGTACCCGTTGGGGGTTCACCGAGGGCGGCGGAACTGCACTCCGCAGCGTATCGGCTGTGATATTCGGGGCGTCAGGGTTATTATACGGCGCGCTTAGAATGCTACTGAGACACCGAGAGTCCGTTACAGACCGGCCGAGGCGCGGCAGACATCCCCCGCCGGGTGTGGGGGAAAGAGCGTCGCACGCGTTGCCGTTCTCTGGTAAAACGCGACCCGGACACCACAGATGAAATTCCCAACCGTCCCCGGACGGGACACACGCGGTACCCGTCTCGCGTTGCCCGATGACCTCAACGGTGAACAGACGCTTCTCGTCGTCAGCTTCCACCACCGGCAGCGGTCGCTGGTGGGGTCGTGGCGACGGTTCGCCGAGGAATTGAGCGAGCGGTTCGAACACTTCGGGTACTACGAACTCGTCGTGGGCGCGAGGTCCGGAATGGTGCCGCCGAGTGTCAACGGCGGGTTGTCACAGCCGAGCGCGACGTACCGCCAACACGACAACACGATCCGTGTGTCCGTCGACAAGACGGCGTTCCGCCGCCGACTGGGGATGGTCGGTGAACAGACGATCTACGCGTTCCTGCTGGAAGACGACTACGTCGTCCGTCGGGAGGCAGGGGTGCTCACCCCGTCGGTGGGAGAGGGCCTCGAGTCGCTGCTGGAGTCGTACCGTGACGCGAAACACACGCGCCTCACCGGCACCGAGAGCGCGGGCGAGTCCTCGGGGTAGTCCGCCGCCGCGGGCGCCCCGCAGCGGGGCGCTTCCTGCCCGAGCACCCACTTCGGTGGACGGTCGTCGTTCGGCCTGTGTGCTACACCCGGAGTCCGATCGGGTACTCGGTCAGGTTCTCGTAGCCGTCGTCGGTGACCACCATCAGGTCCTCGATCCGAACGCCGCCGACCGACGGGTCGTAGAGGCCGGGTTCGACCGTGATGACGTGTCCGGGACGGAGTTCGTTGCCGTCGGGGGCGACCCGCGGCAACTCGTGGACATCGAGGCCGACGCCGTGGCCCGTGGAGTGAATGAACCCGGTTTCGGCCGTCGGGTCCGACCGGAGCGTGGGCACCCCGGCGCCCTCGTACACGTCGCAGACGGCGTCGTGGACGGCCGCTCCGGTCACACCGGGTTCGACGGCGTCGAACGCGGCGTCGAACGCCTCGTGGGTGCGGTCGAACCACTCCGAAACGGTGTCGTTGGGGTCACCCACGACGAACGTTCGGGTCATATCCCCGTGGTAGCCGGTGGTCTTCGACCGCGGGAAAATGTCGACGATGATCGGCTCGTCGGGTCGGAGCGGACCGCTCCCCCTGTTGTGTGGGTCGGCCGCGTCGGCCCCGCAGGCCACGATCGTCTCGTCGAGCCCGCAACCGTGTTCGAGCAGTGTCGATTCGATCTCGGTTTTGACCCGTTCGCTGGTCAGGGCCGACCCGTCGTGGTGGAGGACGGGGTCGGCACTGCCGTCCGCGGCCACGTCTGCCTCACGCAGGAGCGCCTCGGCCGCCCGCATCGCCCCCTCGTTGGCTCGCTGGGTGTCCCGGATGTGGTCGATCTCGCTGGGCGTCTTCCGCGCGCGGATCCCGGTTACGACGTCGTCGGTGTCGGGCGTGACTCCGACATCGCGCTTGCGGAGTCGGTCGGCGGGACCGAGCGGGAACCGGTCCGGGGTGGCGACGGAGTCGACGCCCAGATCGTCGAGCCACGCCGCGACGACTCGGGCTTTCGCCTCCTCGGTGCCGTGCTCCGACGCCAACTCGCGGTAGTCGTAGTCCGCCAGCCGCGACACGTCGTCAGCGCGGCTGTCGGTCTTCGCGCGGCCGAACTCCAGGCCGGAGACCAAGATTGCGGTCGCGTCGGGGGTGTAGACGGTCGTGAACGGGTCCGGGGCCGCAAACCCCGAGAGGTACCGCTGGGTCGAGTTCGCGCCGTCGGCGTCGACGAGGTAGCCGTCGAGTCCGGCGTCGGCGAGGTGGTCGTCGAGCGCGGAGAAGTCGGGGTCCATACCCGCCACTGCGGCTCGGGCGAATAAAGTCTCACGGCCCGCGGCACGGCACCGCACGGTTCCCACGCCGGACCACAACGGTATTACGGGTGCGCCGCCGTCGTTCGACTATGGCTGTGGAGAACGTTGTCTGGCCCCGCTACATCGACGCCTCGGTCTCCCGGGGCGACGGCCGCCGGGTCCCGCTGTCGGAGGCGGTCGCGGAGCCGACGGTCGACGAGATCGCGGAAGCCGTCCAGCAGATCGGCTACGACGCCGTCATCGAGCGGGATCAGACCCACCCGCGGGAGTGGGAGCCCCGGGGGCGCGTGTTGGTCCAGGGTGCAGCGGACTCGACGAAGAACGACCTGGTCCAGGCGGTCGCCGCCTACGTCGGGATCCTTCGGGACTGATCGGCGTGGAACGGCTCGGCACCGCCTCGCGGCTGGCTCAGAACCTCCTGATCGTCCGGTGTGACGACACCGACCACCCCGATATCGGCGCGACCGCTGTCGACGAGTCGCTGTCGCGGGTCGGCCGCGTCGTCGACGTGTTCGGTCCGGTCGAGCGTCCCTACGTGGCGGTCACGCCGGCTGACGGCGTTCGCGCCGCGTCGTTGGTGGGTGAGCGACTCTACGCGAAGTAGGGGGTACTATCCAACTCTTCGCGTACACTGGGAGACGCACGAATCACTCACTACAGGTGAACTACCCACCGCGAGCGACCGGAGGGAGCGAGCGGGTCAAGGGCCGACCAACGGGAGGCTCGCGGGCTTTTGGCGCAGCTTTTACCAGCGAGCCGAAGGCGAGCGCAGTAAAAGGTGCGCAGACACGATCCCCGGGTATTCGCGGACAAAGAAGTGAAAATAACGTCGTATGAAGATTCTACGAGTTATCGAAGGAGTGTCGTGACAGCCGATGGACACGGGTGTACGCTCCAAAGCACAACCCCCATAGTGGGTCAGTCGTAACGCCCGGGTATGCGAAGACGCGTCGCCGCTGGCGTCGGGTTCGCCGCGCTGCTGTTCCTCCTCGTCCAACTCGGTGCGCTGGCGCTCGTGCCGACGTTCGACGCCGCGGGCTACCAGACGGTCGAGGATCCCTCGGACCCGACCAACAGCCTGGTGTACATCGGCGCAATCTTGGTCGCGACGGCGGCGATGCTCGCGGCGTTCAAGTTCGACCTCCAGTGGGTCGTCCGCGGGTTCGTGGTGCTCGCGACCGCGTCGCTGTCGTGGTACGTCTTCTCCGTCCTCCTGCCGCCGCTGCCCGCCATCGGCGCGTCGATCGTCGTCGCCGCGGCGCTCGTCGTTTATCCCGAGTGGTACGTCGTCGACACCGCGGGCGTGGTGATGGGCGCGGGCGCGGCGGGGCTGTTCGGGATCAGCTTCGGGCTGCTTCCCGCCTTGGTGTTGCTCACCGTGCTCGCGGTCTACGACGCGATCTCGGTCTACGGCACCGAGCACATGCTCGACCTCGCGGAGGGTGTGATGGACCTGAACCTCCCGGTCGTTCTCGTGGTCCCGACGACGCTGTCGTACTCGCTGCGGGATGCCACCACGGACGTCGGGTCCGGGGACGGCGAGTCGGGAGAAGACGGGAGCGAGGGCGACGCACACGACGGAGGTGACAGCGACAACTCGCCGACCGACACCGACAACTCCCCGACCGACACCGACGACTCGCCGACCGACACCGACAACTCCCCGACCGACACCGACGACTCGGCGACCGACAGCGACGAGCCGGCTGACTCGGACGGCGACGAGTCGAGCATCCGCGACGCGTTCTTCATCGGACTCGGCGACGCCGTGATCCCGACCGTGATCGTCGCGAGTGCGGCCTTCTTCCTCCCAACGGAACTTACGCCGTCGCTCGGCGTGCCCGGACTCCCCGCGCTGACGCTCCCCGCGCTGACTGCGATGGTCGGGACGTTCGCGGGGCTGTTCACCCTCCTGTGGATGGTGTTGAAAGGCCGCCCCCACGCGGGGCTCCCGCTCCTGAACGGCGGCGCGATCGGCGGGTACCTGGTGGGGGCGCTCGCAAGCGGTGTGCCGCTCCTGACCGCGCTGGGGCTCTGAACCCCCGTAACGGCTACTCGTTGCCCTCGCGCACGAAGACCGCGGCGCCGGCCTCGAAGTCGGTCATCGCGTCCGCGGAGAGTTCGGCGCGCCCGACCGCGAGCAGCGTGTCGTCGCCGAGCACGACCGCGACCTCGTCACCCGGGCGGATCGCGGGGTCGACCTCGCGGACGAACTTCGCGAACGCGTTCTTGCCGTCGCGGACGAACGGTTCGCTCTCGGAGCCGACCACGACGCGGGCGGTCGGTGGATCGAACGCCGCCAGCAGCCGTCGGCCGCCCTCGAGCCCGAGCGTGAACCGGCCGTCGGTGCCGTAGGAGACGATCCGGCCCTCGGGGGCGACGACCTGCCGGGGTCGGCCGCCGGTCGACCGGTGGAGAGTCAACTCCTCGTCGGCGTCGGGTGGGAACAGCGCGGCTCCCGCGCCGGCGCCGAACTGGTAGTCGGCGACCGTCCGGAGCTCTCCCAGGGTCGTGTCGGCGGCTGTATCGGTCATACCTCCGATACCGAGCCGGGCGGCAAGAGCGCCGCGGTTCGGCGCCGGGAGTCTGAGGATCGCCGTCCCGGCGGGCCGGGGCGGTAGCGGCGTCGCCGTCCGGGATGTCAGACGTTTCACTGATTGGTTCCGACCCGCATCATAGACGATGATCGGACTCCAAGCGGTGTTTCCGATCGAGCCCGACAAGCTCGACGACGCGGCGGCGATGGAGGCGCACGTCGAGTTCGACCACTTCGGGGAGTTCGAGGCGGCGCTGCCCGAGCCGCTCACGGGCACCCCCGACATCGTCCGGTTCGACGTCGACTCGGTCTCGGACGTCGGGCCGTGAGCGGACCGACTGACGCCTACAACAGGAACGTCTCCTGTCGCTCGGAGAGGTCGAGGAACGTGTCGGCGGCGTCGATCAGTTCGTCGGCGGTCGACTCCTCGAACGCCATCACTTCCACGCGCACGCCCTCGTGGCGGAGGTGCGAACACAGTCGCGAGAAGTCGCCGTCGCCGGTACACAACACGACTGTGTCGACGTGGTTCGCGAGCGTCACCGCGTCGAGACTCATTCCCACGTCCCAGTCGGCCTTCTTCGACCCGTCGCCGAACGTCTTGATCTCCTTGATCTTCGGCTCGAACCCGATGTCGACGAGGGCCTCGAAGAAGCTCTCTTCCTCCGGAGAGTCAGCGCGGACGACGTACGCGATTGCCCGAGTGAGTTCCCGGCCCGACACGCCCTTCTCCAGAAGCGCCGCGTAATCGATGTTCCGGGAGAAGAGGCTCTGGGCGGTGTGATAGAGGTTCTGGGCGTCAGCGAGCATCGCGACCCGCTGACTCGGATGGATCTCGGTCATACAGTCCTTGGGGACGGCATCCTACATGAATGTCCGGTCCCGCGGCGGTGGTGGACGGACTCGTACGTCCCTCCGAAACGGCGCACCGTTCGATTTAATTATACCAACTCCCTCCGCTGCTCTGTTATGATCGGTGGCGATCACGCGCCGCAGGGAGTTCCTGCGTCTCGGCCTGGCCGGGGCGGTCCTGATACTGTCGGCTATAGTCGCGTGACGTATTTCGACACCCCGGGGTGTCGAAAATCTTCACGTAGTTATAGCCGACAGTATGAGTACGGCAGGGTGTTCGCAGGAGTTCACGTCATCACCGGACAACGGGGAGGACGAACGCACGCCACCGGACTTAGACGGGACGACCTTCGAGTTCCGGTACGATGCCGAGAACCGCCGCGCCGAGGTCGAGTTCACCGGTGGCACGCCGCTCAGAGCCGGAAACGTACAGATCCGGATTGACTCCGGTATGCGGACATCTTGGGCAGAACTCGGATCCACGACCGCAGACACCGACCAGCGAATGGAGGTCGGATCAGTCGCGGTGCTCGGCGAGGAGATCATCAACTGGGGGGAGCCCGTGTCCCCCGACGACTCGATCCGGCTCGTCTACACCGGTCAGGAGACGCCGGCGACACTCGGCCGGTTCGAGCCCGCCACAACCACAACGCTCACCACGACAGTCCGGACGACGGCGACACCGACCGAGACGGCGACACCGACCGAGACGGCGACACCGACCGAGGCAACCACGGGGACAGCCACGCCGACCGAGACGACCACGGGGACTGCGACACCGACCGAAGCAGCGACGCCGGCCGAGACGGCAACGCAGACCGACACGACCACGCTGGAGGACGACACCCAACCGTCGATCACGGCGTTCAGCCTCGCGAACCCGTCGGGTCGCCGGCTCAGGCCATCGTTCGATTCGAGCGAGCGACTCGACGAGGTCACCGTGGAAGTCAGCGGAGCGGAGTCGACGACACTGACCGCCAGCGCGTTCTCGGAGACGGAGACCCAGGATGGGACGTACCGGTACGAAGCAACGTACACGCCGTCGATCGATGGGGCGTTCACCGCAACGCTGCGGCGGGCGGTGGACGCAAGCGGTGACGACGGCGCCAGCGGGCAGTCGGTGCAGTTGTCGGTGATCACTACGGAGACGATCCGGTCCGCCGACGGGAGTCTCGCGCTCGACCCGCCGGAGTCCGGAGACACGCACGCCGGCTTCTTGGGTGATGTCCGCTACGACGGAACCACGCTGGCTCCAAGCGTGAGCGCGTCGCCGCGGCTCCCCCCGGTGACCTGTTCCAGTTCGTCGAGCGCGATCGGTTGGAGCGTGTCGAGACGGCTGCGGTGAGCGGGTACAGAGCTGTCGACGACTACACCTCGAACGACTACACGCTCCGGATCACGAGTGCTGTCGTCGTCGATAACGATGGCGACAGCGGCCTCGTCTCGATGGAGCTCACGAACACGGGTAGCGGGACCATCGAGCTCGACACCCCCAGCTCCTACGTCGGGCAGGAGACGAGTGTGGCTTACCTCGGGTTCGTCGAGTCACAACGCGGAAACGGCGACGAGTACAAGTTCTACGTCTCAGAGGACACCCGCCGGAGCTTCTCGGAGGTCGGCCAGTGGGAGACGTACGAGATCGCCGGCTCGATACCGTTTGTGATGGCATCGAACAGCGACTACTCGGTCGCGGTCGGCGTGGGTGATGGGCCGGCGGATACGAACCTCGCGATGACGGAAACCGATCCGCCTACACTGATCCGGATCTTCACGAACCGGGTCGTGCTGGATCCCGAGGAGACGGTGGAGTGGCAGCTTCCGTACACCGGACTCGGGACCGGAGACCTGCCCGCCGACGAGGCGCGTAACCGGATTGAAGCGGCGTCGTCGCTACCGATCCCGGACGACAGCGAGTGGGAGATCTTCGGGTGACCCGGCCTCGGGCGGAACCCACCGACGCCTGACCCGCTGTGGCGACGCGTCCGCCGGTGTGGTCCCTCGATCGACCGGAGAGACGAAACGTATATTATTCCACACGTCCTGTACGCGAACGTGCGACGCGCTATGCCGTCCGCGAGAGACTCGACGCCCTTGCGAGCGACGGGTGGCGCCCCCGCTTTTCTGAAGAAACGTGCACGCTGATACGGGTCGTCGGCGTTGACTGCCGGCCGTCGCCGAACCGCGCCGGTGACGGTCTGACGTCCGGTACGACGATCCGTCCGACGCCCCGAGCGGGAGTGGCACCCCCGTTCGTGGCGGCCTCCTGGCAGGCGCACTGCGCGTACGACCGAGCGTCGACCGACAAACCCTACACAGACGGGGTCACACCTTACACCACCCATGACAGACATCGACTTCACCGGCGTGTTCCCTGCGATGACCACGCCGTTCGCACCCGACGGACGCATCGATCACGAAACCCTCGCCGAAGACGCCCAGCGGTTGGAGAACGCCGGCGTCGCGGGGCTCGTCCCCGCTGGCTCCACCGGCGAGAGTGCGACGCTCACCCACGACGAACATATCGAAGTCGTCGAAACGGTCGTTGAGGCCGTCGACGACGTGCCCGTGATCGCGGGGTCGGGGTCGAACTCGACGCATGAGGCGGTCGACCTCTCCCGGCGGGCCGCCGGCGCCGGCGCCGACGCGCTGCTTCTGATCTCGCCGTACTACAACAAGCCCGAACAGGCCGGATTCAGACGGCACTTCCGCGCGGTCGCCGACGCGGTCGACCTGCCGCAGATCGTCTACAACGTTCCGGGCCGGACCGGAAAGAACGTCGAGCCCGAGACGGTCGCCGAACTCGCCATCCACGGGAACATCCGGGCGTACAAGGCCGCAAGCGGTGACGTCGCACAGATCTCGGAGGTCATCGAGCACACCCGCGGCGAGGATCTCGCGGTCCTGTCGGGCGACGACGCGCTTACACTGCCGGTCTGTTCGCTGGGCGGCCGCGGCGTGATCTCCGTCGCCGGCAACGTCGAGCCCGAACGGACCGTCGAGTTGGTCGACGCTGCCCTCGCGGGCGATCTCGACCGCGCGCGCGAGCTCCACTTCGAGTTGTCGCCGCTGTTCCGGCAGCTGTTCGCCGAGACCAACCCCATCCCGGTGAAGGCCGCGATGGCGATTCGCGGGCACGCACCGGAGACGCTCCGGTCGCCGCTGACGGAGCTCTCCGAGGAACCGCGCGAGGAGCTCGAACGGATCCTGGCGGAGCTTGCGGCCGCCGACGAAGCCGCGACCAACACCACGGAGGCGGCGTGATGGCCGGGCTCCGCGTCGCGATCACGGGCGCCAGCGGCCGGATGGGCGCCGAACTGATCGACGCCGCTGCCGGCCGCGACGACGTCGAATTCGTGCTCGCAGCGAGCCGGACCCCCGAGGCCGTCCCGGGCGGCGACGCCCCCGGCGCGGCCGACGTGGTCGTCGCCGACGCCGACCTCGGCGCTGCACTCCGGGAGCGAGAAATCGACGCCCTCGTCGACTTCACCGTGCCCGAGGCGAGCGTCGGCTACTTGGAGGCGGCCGCCGACGCCGGCGTCGCGGTCGTCGTCGGAACAACAGGGTACGACGAGGATCGACAGGCCGCACTCGACGCCGTCGCCGACCGGGTGCCGTTTCTGAAGGCCTCGAACTTCTCGCGGGGAGTCGCGGCGCTTCGGCGGGCGGTGCAGGCCACCGTTCCCGCGCTCGACGGCTACGACGTCGAGGTCACCGAGACCCACCACAGCGGGAAACTCGACGCCCCCTCCGGGACCGCGGTGACGATCCTCGACGACATCGAGAGCGCGCGTGGTGGCGGTGACCGAGGAGGCGACGGTGCCGACCGCGTCCACGGTCGCGAGGGCGATCAGCCCCGAACGGGAGACGAGATCGGTGTCCACGCCCGCCGGGCCGGCGACATCGCGGGCGAACACGAGATCCTGCTTGCGGGCAACAACGAAGTGGTGGAACTGACCCACCGCGCGGGCTCCCGGAGCATCTTCGCCGCGGGCGCGCTCGACGCCGCGGCGTGGGTCGTGCGTCGCGCCCCGGGACGGTACGATTTCGACGCCGTCTTGAACGCGGACGGCGACGACGGATCCAACGGAGACCGACAATGACACTCGAATCCGACATCGAGAACCTGTGGCAGCGCTACCAGGACGACACGGGAACCGACGCCGTCGGCTCTGCGGCCCAGTCGACGCTGGACGCGTTCCTGGAGGGGCTCGAGACCGGAGAGATACGGGCGGCCGAACAGATCGGCGATTCCGGCCCCGACGCGTGGGAAGTCAACGAGTGGGTCAAGCGGGGAATCCTCCTCAACTTCGGCCTCCGGGAGACGGAGGCCAGAGAGTACGGTGGGGTCTCGTACTACGACGTGTTGCCGCTGCGGTCGACCACCGACCTCGGGGGGCGCGGCACGCGGAACACCCCCGACGGGACCGCGATCCGGCGCGGCGCATATCTGGGATCGGACTGTATCATGATGTCGCCGTCGTTCGTCAATATCGGCGCGCACGTCGGCGACGGGACCTTGGTGGACTCGTGCGACACGGTGGGATCGTGTGCGCAGCTCGGCGAGAACGTCAAACTCGGGGCGAACACCCTGATCGGCGGCGTGTTAGAACCCGTCGAGGACGCGCCCGTCATCATCGAGGACGGCGTGTCGTTGGGTGCGGGCTGTCGTGTCACCTCCGGGTTCCACGTGGGCGAGAACACGGTCGTCGGCGAGAACACGCTGCTCACGCCGCGGATCCCGGTGTACGACCTCGTGACCGACGAAGTCGTCTACGGCCACCTGCCCGCGAACCGGCGGGCGTTCACCCGGTACGTGGAGTCCTCGTTGAGCGATCACGACCTCTTCGAGTCCGGCGCGTACAAGCCCGCGGTCGTCGCGCTCGACATCGCCGAGGACACCCTCGACAACACCCGGCGCGAGGAGGCGCTCCGGGAATGAGCCGGGTCGGCGACGGCGGCCCGGCGGTCCGCCGCCTCGCCGAGTGGGACGCGACGGACCTGCTCGCGCTCGCCGAGGAGTACGACACACCGCTGTACGTGATCGACCGCGACCGCGTCGCCGAAAACTGTGCGCGACTCCGCGAGGCGTTCCCGGACGCCGACATCAGCTACGCCGTGAAGGCACACACCGGCCAGGCCGTCCTCAGAACGGTCAGGGAGGCGGGTCTCGACGCCGAGTGCGCCTCGGCTGGCGAGGTCGAGCGTGCGTTCGAGGCCGGATTCACGGGGAATCGGATCCGCTACACCGCAGTCAACCCGCCCGGACGCGACCTCGATCGGGTGGTCGGGCGGTGGCAGGCGAATCCCGAACTGACGATCACCGTCGGCGCGGCCGACACGGTCGATCGACTCCGGGATCGGGGCTTCGACGGTCGGCTCTGCGTCCGCGCGAACCCCGGTGTGGGTGCGGGCCACCACGAGAAGGTCCGAACCGGTGCGAACGCCAAATTCGGAATCCCGATCGAGCGCGTGGCTGATCTCGCGGAGGCGTGGGCCGCGGAGTTCGACCTCGTGGGCGTCCACGCCCACGCCGGGAGCGGGATCTCCGGCGATGACCTCACCGCACACCGGGAGTTGGTGTCGCGGATGGGTGACCTCGCGCGGGAGGTCGAATCCCGCGGCGGGGGCCTGGAGTTCGTCGACGTGGGCGGCGGGTTCGGTGTACCATACCGGAGCGAGGAACCGCCGCTCGACCTCGACGCGGTCGCGGCGGCGACGCGAGAGGCGCTAGGCGACGTCGCCGGACGCAGTCCGGCGGGCTGCCAAGCGGAGCTTGGTAACGTCGACGCGACGCTATCGATCGAACCGGGGCGCTACGTGGTCGCGGACGCCGGCGTGCTCCTGACGCGGGTGAACACGGTCAAGGAAGCCCGAGACGCGACCGTGGTGGGCGTCGATGCGGGGATGACCACGCTGCTCCGGCCCGCGATGTACGGCGCGTACCACGCGATCCGGAACCTCTCGGCCGGCGTCGACTCCGACACCGATGGGGAGCCGAACGCGACCGGGGATCGCGAGACCGTTCCCGTGACCGTAGCGGGACCTATATGTGAGTCGGCGGACGTACTATGTGAAGAGAGACCGCTGTCGCGGCCCGAACGGGGAGAGGTCCTCGCGGTCGGGAACGCGGGGGCGTACGGATACGAGATGTCGAACACCTACAACACCCGGCCGCGACCCGCCGAGGTCGCCCGGTCGGGCACGACCGTCCGGCTCGTCCGACGACGCGAGACGGCCGCTGACCTCACGGAGTTGGAGCGATGACCGTCCTGCGCCACCAGGTACCGATTGAAAAGTACCACGGCACCGGCAACGACTTCATCGTGGTCGACGCGGCCGAGTCGGTTCCCGACCGGCCGGCGTTTGCGACCACCTACTGCGACCGCGAGACCGGTGTGGGCCACGTCGACTCGGCCCGAACCGACGTCGACTCGGCCCGAACCGGCGCCGACGGCGTGCTCTTTCTCTCCCTGGAAGCGCGCTACTCGCCGCCCCGCGTAGTAATGACGCTTGTCCAACCCGACGGGTCGATCGCCGCGATGTGTGGTAACGGCGCGCGGGTCGCCGCCGCGTGGGCCGCAGAACGCACCGGCGCGACGGAACTGATGATCGACACCCCCGCCGGGACACGCCGCGCGATGGTCGAGGGCGACGACGTGACAATCGAGATGGGCGTGCCGGCGTTCGCGCCGCGGGCGGTGCCGCTGTCCCGCGAGACCGAACTCGTCGAGGAGGACGTCGAAGGGCTGACCGTGACCGCGGTGAACACCGGAGTCCCCCACGCTGTCGCACTCGTTGACGACGTCGATTCGGTCACCCTCGGATCGGTCGCGCCTGCGGTCAGATGCGCCGGCGTGTTCCCGGAGGGCGCGAACGTCACGCTGGCGTCGCGGGCCGATTCCGGTCCCCCCGGGACGACAGACGACGAGGTGCCGCGGTTCCGCCAACGGACCTACGAGCGCGGCGTTGAGGGCGAGACCCGCTCCTGCGGCACTGGGGCGGTCGCGGTCGCGGCGGTCGCGAAGCGTCTGGATCGTCTCGGCGGCCACGACGCAGTGACCGTCACCCCGCCGGGCGGGGACCTCCGGATCACGGTTCCCGACGGCGGAGCGGCGACCCTCTCGGGTCCGGCCGTACGCGAGTTCGAGAGCGAACTCGAGACCGTGGTGCGGTCGGCGTAGATGACTGGTAATCCGACCGCGGACCCTGCACCCGCCGACGGGTTCGATCCGATCGACTTTCTGGAACGGGCTGTCTCCGTGGCCTCGAACAAGGACGTCACCGAGGTGCGTCACCGCCTCGTCGAGGCGATCGAAACCCACGGAATTGACGCCCGCGTCGATAACGCGGGCAATACGCTGGCGTCGAAGGGCGCGAGCGCGTCGGCCGCGACGACCCACCTCGTCCTCAACACGCACATCGACACGGTCTCCCCGCACGTGTCGTTCTCGCGGGAGCAGGGCGACGACGGGACCGACCGGATCCGGGGGCGAGGGTCCTGCGACGCCAAGGGGCCGCTGTCGGCGCTTCTCGCGGCGTTTTTCGCCGCCGATCCTCACGAGACCGCCCGACTCACGCTCGCGGTGACGCCGGACGAGGAGGTGCTCTCAACCGGCGCCGCGGCGCTCGACACCGATGCCGACCTGTACATCGTCGGCGAGCCGACCGGGTTGGACGTCTGTCCCGCGGCGAAGGGCCGGTTCCAGGGCGCGCTGACGCTGTCGGGAACCGCGGCCCACGCCGCCGACCCCGAGTCCGGCGCAAACGCGATTGCGGGGCTGGAAGACGCCCTCGCCGCGATCCGGACGTTCGACGCCGACCGCGACCCCCACCCGCAGTTGGGGCCGGCGACACTCACGCCCACGACTGTCACGGGCGGCGAGGCGACGAACCAGGTCCCGGCACGGTGTGCGGTGGTGGTCGATCGGCGGAGCGTGCCGCCGGAGACCGCCGCGGGGTTCCGGTCGGAGTTGACCGCGGCCGTTCGCGACGCAGTCCCCGACCACCTCGGCGTCGACTTCGCGCTGACCGACCGGCCGACGCCGTTCCTGGAGGCGTTCGCCACCGACGCCGGCCACGAACTCGTCCAGACGCTCGCGACCGCGGCCGAGCGAGCCGGCGGGTCGGGCGCGGTTCGACCCTTCACCGCCGCGACGGAGGCATCGTACTTCGCGCCCGCGCCGGTGGTGGTGTTCGGTCCGGGGGTGCTCGCCGACGACGAGGGCGCGGTGGCGCACGCCGAGCGCGAGTACGTCGCGGTCGCGGACGTCCGTCGTGCGGCTACGGCGCTGACGGACGCGGTGCGGCAGCTGGTCGGGTGAGCGGGAGCCGCGCCGACCCGCGGATCCGTAACGGCCATACGCGCCGGCCGCGTCGGTCGCGGTATGTACGAGGCGGTCTACGCCCACCCCGACGGCGATAGCACGGCCGCCCGGTTCGCGGTGACGGCCGACCGGGACGGGTACGACGGCGTGATCGTTCGCGCGGTCGACGCCCACCCCGACCACGATCGACTCCGGGAGTCACTACCGACCGACCTCGTCGACGCCGCGGAGGTCGTCGCTCCCGACCCACAGCACGCCAGCGGCGCGGTGGGGAACGCCCGCACCGAGCGGACCGTGGTCTGCGTCCGCGGCGGGACCGACGCGCTGAATCGCTTCGCCGTTGAACAGCCCCGGGTCGACGTGCTCTCCAAGCCGTTCGTCGGCGACGGCCGGGGAGACCACCGTCGCGGTGGCGGCTCCGGCGACGTCGATCACGTGCTCGCGAAGGCCGCACGCGACAACGGAGTCCACATCGAGGTGAACCTGGGGCCGGCGCTTCGGGGTCGCGGCGGCAGCCGGGTCCGCCACCTGAAGCGGCTCCGTCGGCTGCATCGGATCGTTGACCACTACGACACCCCGTACGTCGTGAGCGCCACCGCCGAGTCGCACCTCCAGCTCCGGGCACCCCGGGAACTGGCCGCCGTCGGCGAGGAGATCGGGCTCGGCGAGGAGTGGACCCGACGCGGGCTCGACGCGTGGGGCGACCTCGTCGAACGGAACCGGACGCGGCTGTCCGAGTCGTTCATTGCCCCCGGCGTCGAACGTGGCCGGTATGAAGAAGACGATCGCGGAGCACGCTGAGCGGTTTTCCGAAGCGGCGGGCACCTATGACGGCGATCAAGACTCCGAGGAGTACCTGGCGTGTGCGGACCTAGTGGTCGGCCACGCCGCGCCCGACGCCGACGAGGTCGTGCTCGATCTCGGCACCGGTACGGGCGCGATCGCGCTCGCACTCGCGCCGTCGGCGGGCCGAGTGATCGGCCGCGACATCAGCGCCGGAATGCTCGAAGCGGCCCGATCGAAGGCCGCCGACGCGGGGATCGACACCGTCGAATTCGGCGAGGGTCGGTTCCGCGACCCCGGTTACGACGGCCAGGTTGGCGTTGTCACCTCGAACTTCGCGATGCACCACCTCTCGGACGACGAGAAGCGGGAGGCCATCGGGGTCATCGCGGACCTGAACCCCCGGCGGTTCGTGCTCGGTGACGTGATGTTCTTCGGGGAGTCCGACCCCTCGGAGCCGTTCTACGACCCCGCTGTCGACGACCCCGCAACCGTCGGGACGCTCGTTGACACGCTGACCGACGAGGGGTTCGTTCTGGTCGCGGTCGAACGGGTCCACGACCAGGTCGGCGTGCTGGTAACCGAGCGGTTCGGCGAGAGGAGCGAGCGCGCCGGGGTCGTTGGGGGTGGGGTGGAGTGAAACACCTCCCCAAACACCTGCGAGCACGGTGGCGGTACCTCGCCGTTGGGATCGAGACGTGGCCCGACGCCGACGTCGACCGCGCGGCGTTCCAGCGGGAGGTGTGGTACGCCGCCCAAGACCTCTACGGCGACGTCGGCAGCGCCGAGGCCGACCTGACGGTGGTGGAGTTCGATCTCACGGAGGGCGACGGCGAGGCGATCGTCCGGGCGCATCGCGGGGCCGAAGAGCGCGCGCGCGCCGCGGTCGCGTGTCTGGCGGCCGTCGACGGCCACTCAGTCGGCGTCCGTGTCCGCGGGATTTCGGGGACGATGCGGGCGTGTTCGGAAAGGTATTTGAACGGCGGGACCCGAGGTGGTAAGCAGAGAGACGTCGTGTTCGAGAACGAACCTAGCCCTGCCGTCGTCCGTGGAACGCGTTTCGATGTCGACGCCGGGGACGGGTTCGTGGGCGCGACGCGGCTCGATTTCGAGTAATACTATGCAGGGACAAGCCCAACAGCAGGCATACGACCGTGGAATCACGATCTTCTCGCCAGACGGTCGGCTCTACCAAGTGGAGTACGCCCGTGAGGCGGTCAAACGCGGGACCGCAAGCGTCGGCGTCCGGACACCCGAGGGGGTCGTCCTCGCGGCCGACAAGCGGTCGCGCTCCCCACTGATGGAGCCGACGAGCGTCGAGAAGATTCACAAGGCCGACGACCACGCCGGGATCGCCTCGGCGGGCCACGTCGCCGACGCCCGACAGCTCATCGACTTCGCGCGGCGGCAGGCGCAGGTCAACCGCCTGCGGTACGGCGAACCCGTCGGCGTTGAGACACTGACGAAGAACATCACCGACCACATCCAGCAGTACACCCAGGTCGGCGGCGCGCGGCCGTTCGGCGTGGCGCTTCTCGTCGGCGGCGTCGAGAACGGCGACCCCCGCCTCTACGAGACCGACCCCTCCGGCACCCCCTACGAGTGGAAGGCGGTCTCGATCGGGTCGGACCGCGGCGACATCCAGGAGCACCTGGAGGAGAACTACGACGAGGACCTGAGTCTCGACGACGGTGTCGGGTTGGCGCTGCAGGCGATCGCGTCGGCGAACGACGACGAACTCGAAAGCGGCGGCGTCGACGTGGCGACGATCGGTGTCGACGACGAAGCGTTCGTCGAACTCAGCAACGATGAGATCGACGAGTACATCGCTGCGAACGACCTCGAACCGACCGAAGAGGACGAAGAGGACGAAGAGAACGAAGAGGACGAAGAGGACGCAGACGGCGACGAAGACACCGAAGAGTAGTCCCGCAGCGTCCGCATAACTGCGTTCTTTCGATTCGGTACGATCTTGCTCCGACAGTCTGTCCGCTGACAGTTCCGACGGTGATCGGCTCGTGAGAGTTGCGAAATCTGGTACAGAGATGCACCCTGCGAGGATTTTGCACCCGCCGTGGAGTCGGTCGGTGTAGTGCACTGGCCGCGACCGACCGGAGGGAGCGAGCGGGCTAAGGAGTCCTCAACGGAGCGGGCCAAGGAGTCCTCAACGGAGCGAGCCAAGGAGTCCTCAACGGAGCGAGCCAAGGAGTCCTCAACGGAGCGGTGACGCCGCGACTGAGAGGGTGACGCCGCGCTTTCGATCGAACTTCTGTTAGTGGAGTTTCAGAGGAACCTCATACAGCCGGGCGGCAACGCCGCCCGCGACAAAAGGTCGGTTCTAGTGCTCCTCGTACGCCAGATTCATGAGCCACTGCGAGAACGCGTCGCTGTTGTGGTTGACCTCCTCCTCGCCGATGAACGGCGAGAGCATGTCTCCCGCCATGAGGAGCCCGAACTCGAGGTCACGCGCGGCGGGCGCTAAGTGGTAGGTGTTGTGGCCGTCGTAGACCGTCTCCTCGCGCTGGATCAATCCCTGTCCGGCGAGCGACTCGGCGATCCGACTGCCTTTCCGCGAGGAGATGTCCAGTTCCTTCCAGAAGTCGCTCTGGTGGATCCCACCCGTCTCCCGTATGAACTCCAGCCCTTCGCGTTCGTCCTCCGAGAGGTCGGCCTCCGCGGCGCTCGCGCTCATACGTGTACGTGGCTTACCGAGTCGCTTAAATGTGGCCTTCCACCCGGCGGAAGGCGGTCTCACACGGTGGTCCGTCCGCGAACCGCATATCGGTGGTGCCGTCCGACCGCAGCGTGAAAAGCGAGGCCGAGCAGGTTCCGAACTCGCGCTCGGGGTCGTGAACGCAGACGCCGTGATTGTGGTCGCCCAGCGCGTCGGCCGCGCGGGACCGCCACGCCGGCGCCGACTCGCCGGGCTCGGGGGTTAAGACGTTTCGGAGCCGGGTCGCGTTGCCCGCCTGCTCGGCGCCGCGGCCGGGATCACGTTCGGGCTCGAAATACTCCCCGTCGATACCGACGTTGACAACCACGTGGACGCCGGGATCGAGCCGCCGGACGTCGAGGCCGCCGTCCCACTCGAAGTACAGTGCGGTGGGGTCACCGGGCGTTGCCTCGCCGCCGCGTTCGGCCACGATCAGGTTGAATCCGTCGTAGGTGTGGGCCGCGAGCGCGTCGTCGACGACTGACCGGGCCTCGTGGGTCGACGCCGCGCCGAGTACGTCGCGGACCAACAGTCCGCGGGAGCGCTCGCCACCGCCCGGGACGTCGACCCACCGGTTTGTGATCGCAACGACGACGCCGTGTTCGTTGGCGCCGATCCAGGTCCCGCCGGCCTCGGCGTCTCGGGGCGCGAGGATGGACGGATCGCCGTCGGTGACGGCTGGCGGCTCCGACGGCCGCCCGGACAGTTCGTCGCGGTTCGCGGCGACGACGACCGGCGCGTCGTCGACGACGCGCCACCCGAGCGTCAGCGTGCACATATCGAGTCTACGAACGGCAGCGTGAATACGCTGTCGACGGCGTCGGGCGGTCGAACCGCTGTCTACACCGGGAGCGAAGGGAGGCGGCTCCGCCCCCGCCCCCGATGTAACGGGACCATTGAAATAGACACTGTGCGAAGCCGGGGACGAGATGTACGATCGGATCCTCCTCCCAACCGACGGCAGCGACGGCACGGAACAGGCGTTGGCACACGCGGTGGAGGTCGCCGACGGCCGCGACGCGACCATCCACGCGCTCTCCGTGGTCGACCGCCGGCTCTATCTGGCGGCCGACGAGGCGCAGAAGCCCGACCTGAAGGCGACGATGCAGGACGACGCCCAAGCGGCGGTCGAGCGCGTCGCCGACGGGGCCGCCGAGGCGGGGGTCGGCTGTACCGCGGTCGTCCGCGACGGCGTCCCCTCCCGGGAGATCTTGGAGTACGCCGCGGAGACGCCGGTCGACCTCGTCGTGATGGGGACGCACGGCCGCTCGGGGCGCGACAAACTCGCGAACCTCGGCAGCGTGACCGAGCGGGTCGTCGAGAACACCGACACCCCGACCCTGGTGGTGCGGATCGACGACGCCGAGGCGTGACGGGCTGGCCGTCGACGGTGACGGCGATGCTCGTCTCGGCGTCGCCGTCCCGATACGTCTCGGCGTCGACCGTGAGGCGACCCCGACTCGCGTCGGTCCCGAGTGTCGCCATCGGGTACTCGAGGGTGACGCCGTCGGCGTGCTTGCTACGCAGCAGGCCGCTCAGACGCCGTACCGGCTGTCGCGTTCGACGACGGTGTACCCCTGCGCCGCGAGGGCTTCGTCGCGGTACCGGCCGGCGACGAGCCGCTGTGGGAGGCGGCGCAGCCCGAAGCGTCGGTCGGACACGTACTCGTACTCCACTCCCGTCCGGCCGTCGTGTGGGGTGACGTGGACGGTGTACGTCGACCACGGTTCCCCCTCCGCGGTCACCGTCAGTTCGACGGTCCGGCCGCGCTCCGGGGTGGAGTTGCCACGGGCGCGGACCGTCACCTCCACCGACTGCAGGCCGAACAGGTACGAGATGCGGTACGTGACCGCCTCGTCGTCGACGACGACCGCGTCCGCGATCCCCCACTGGAACGCGAGCACCGGCGGCGTCGGGCCGGTGAACGCGTTGACTACCGCGTCTGCGTCGGCGTCGGTTTCGAGTCGGACGGTCCCGCGCAGTCGGAAGATGGGCACGCTGACGAGTGCGAGCGACCCGGCGAAGACGCCGACCGCCGGGACCAACGACGTGGCCAGGTACGTGGCGAGGAACGTGACCACGACAGCGATGGCGACGAGTGCGCTCAGGGGGCGCTCGTACCTCCGGTATTGCTCCGCGACGGTGCGTGCGTCGCGTGGTCGTTCGACATCGGGGTTGGAGGGCATACCGAAGGATCCACGCCTTCACCGTTGTATGTCTGTCGGGATCCGCTGGCCGTTCTGCCGACGGTCTCCGGCGACGCCCGTCCACAGCGCCTGCGATCCCCGGGCGCGACCGACATAATCATACCTGTCGCTCCCTCATCTCGGTGCCGTGAACCTGGACGAGTACGTCGACCTCGAACGCAACGAGCGCGCGGAGCGTCGGCGACTCGCCGACCAGAAGTCCTACGACATCCTGGATCACCTCGAGACCTTCCAGGACCGCTTCGAGGAGACGCTCCAGGGCGATTCGCTCTACGGCGGCGTGTCGCCGTCGATCTTCGTCGGCACCTCGAACTACCCCCGCGTCTCCACGGGCGTGCTCTCGCCGGTGGGCCACGACGACGACGCCGAGCGGTTCGAGACCTCCGGCGCGTGGTACGACGAGGGAGTGTCGATCGCAGACGTGTTCGCCCGTCGGACATCGCTTCTGAACTCGACGCGGCCCCAAGAGGTGACGAGCGTCGCCGACTCCTGGAACGGCTTCCTTGGCACGCAACGGGAGGTCGCGATCTCCGACCGCCCGGTGACCGTCGAGATCGGGCTGAACGAGCGTCCGAACGTCGACCTCGACGCCGGCGTTGAGGACGTGGCAACGCCGCTCGGCCCGCGGGCCCGCGCCACCTCCGCGGATCTCGCGGAGAACCCCCACGTGCCCCGACTGGTCGAGAAGACGCTCGAAGACGACGACTGGAACGCTGAAGGCGCAATTACCTACCTCTACCGCCGCGGGTTCGACGTCTACGACATCAACACCATCCTGTCGGCGGGCGCGCTCGGACAGACCGAACAGCGCCGCCTCGTCCCCACGCGCTGGTCGATCACTGCTGTCGACGACACTGTGGGGAAATACCTCCGCGGGCGGATCCGCACCAACCCGTCGGTCGACAGTGTGGAAGTCCACCGCAACGAGTTCCTCGGCAACGCGTTCTGGGTCCTGCTCGCGCCCGGCGAGTGGGAGTACGAACTGGTGGAGCTCAAAGCCCCCGGCAGCGTCTGGAACCCCGATCCCGAGGCCGGAATGTACTTTGCCGCCGACCGGGAAGGATCGGAGGGTCGAACCGGCTACGTCGACGAGACCGCGGGCGCGTACCACGCCGCCCGGCTGGGTGTCCTCGAACACGTCGCGGAGCGCGGCCGGCAGGCCAAGGCGCTCGTGGTGCGGCACGTCTCCGACGACTACTGGGGCCCGGTCGGGGTCTGGCAGGTCCGGGAGGCCGTCCGGGACGCCTTTGACACCGACACCCACGGCACCGCAGAGACCTTCGGCGCGGCGCTCCGTGGGGTGACCGAACACCTGCCGGTGTCGGTGGCAGCGCTCCGACGCAAGTCGACGATGGCCGCGGGGTTACAGACGACATTCGGCGACTTCGGGTGACCGCCGCGGCGCGGTCCGTACGGGCCGGTCTCACGCGGTAGCCCGTTGAACGGGCGATACTACTTTATTCATCGGCTGAGACGATCCGACGGAGGTCTTACGGTGGAAATCTCAGATAAACTCCTGTGTCTGTTCAACGCTGACGTTCGCGACGAAGGCGATCGGTACGTCGTCGAGGTACCGAAACGCGAGGTCGAGACGGGGTCGGTCGATCCCGGCGAGACGTACCGCGTCGCTCTCATCTCCCGCGCGGTGGAATCGACGTCCGACCCCGGTGAGCCCGACGAACCGACGTCGGAGCCCCAGCCACCAGTCGAACCGGGCGAGCTCCGGTACGTCGAGATCGAGGACATCGGCAAGCAGGGCGACGGCATCGCCCGCGTCGAGCGGGGCTACGTGATCATCGTCCCCGGCACCGAGGTCGGCGACCGTGTCAAAATCGAGGTCGCCGAGGTCAAATCCAACTTCGCGGTGGGTGAAGTGATCGAAGAGGAGGTGTGATAATGGGTACTCTCGGCTCTTGCCGGTGAGTGACGTCAACGGAGGTAGCGCCCGGCTGTGAACAGTGAGAGTAACCGTTGTGAGGGTTACTCCGCGTTCGACCGCTCGTTGCGCGGATATCGACCGGTGAACGCGGTGAAGTCGATTTCGGGGCTCGGAACTGTCGCCGCTGAGTCGTACGGTCGGTTGACCACGATGTCACCGGCAGTGCTGTCGCCGATCCCCGGAATCGCGGTGAGTTCGTCCATCGACGCGGCGTTGGGGTCGAGCGGGTATGGCACCCCGGTGACCGACCGGTAGCCGTGGTCGACCACCGCGACGTCGGTGGTTGTACCCAACTCGCGCTCGCCCGGGACGCCAACCAGAAGGGGGTAGGTCCCGAGCTGTCGGCCGAACGTCCGGCCGTCTTGATGATACTCCAGGTGGACGTCCGGAAGCACCGTCCCGGTTGGCGCCAGCCGACGCAGCATCGGCTGGT
The DNA here is from genome assembly GCF_014646875.1 of Halobellus salinus. Taxonomy (GTDB): domain Archaea; phylum Halobacteriota; class Halobacteria; order Halobacteriales; family Haloferacaceae; genus Haloquadratum; species Haloquadratum salinum. Next base: position 59,540 of record NZ_BMOC01000013.1, read on the forward strand.
CGATCTCCTCGCGGACCTCGCGTTTGTACCGTTTGAACCGCTTTTTGTGGTCGATCGCGATGTCGGCGCCCGCCTCCGACATCTCGGTCCCCTCGAACGCCATCACCTGCCGGATGTTGATCCGGCGGAGCATCAGTCCCGCGTCGTAGACCCGCTGGAGGAACCGCTTGTTGTGTTCGAAGGTCTCGGCGCGCTCGCCGTTGAGGCCGTGGAGCAGGTTGATGCCGGGGAGGAGTTTGGGGAGCCGGTCCGCGGCGTCGGTACCGTGAGTCGGCGCGTCTCCCCGGTCGTCGCCCGGCCGCCACCCCGCCTCCTCGTTGACGACCCGAACCGCCTCGAAACACTCGTCGGCGGTGACGTTGAGGTGGTTCTGCTCTTGGACCACCGGATCCGCCGACTCCAGGCCGAACGCCGCGGTGTCGCCGGGAGTATTGAACTCGGCGATGATCCGAATGCCCTCTCTGGCCTGCTCGGGCCACTTCACCACCGTGATGGGGTTCATGTTGTCGAGATGGAGGGTCTGGAGCTCGGGGGCGACCTCGCGGATCCCGGCGTAGAGCCGCCTGAGGGCGTCGGGGTTCGGGGCCTCGCCGTCGCCACCGTACGCGAGGATGTCGGCCTGCCGCCCCACCCGGAAGTGCCGCACGCCCCGGTCGGAGAGCGCGTCGACCTCGGTGACGACGGAGTCGGGCGGCCGGAACGCGGGATCGCCGTACATCGGCTCGGTGCAGAACGAGCACCGGTAGGCACACCCGCGGGAGGTCTCGAGTTCGCAGATCAGGTAATCGGGGTGGTTGGGGTGGTGCTCGACCACGAACGCGCCCCGTTCGGCCCACCGGTCGAGTTCGTCGTTGTCGCGATACCTGTTCTCGAAGCCTTCCAAGCCGTTATGGACCAGGTCGTACGCCGCGGCCTCAACATCGCCCATCGCGAGGAAGTCGTAGTCGAGATCCTGCCGCTCCATCTCTTGGGCGCCGGCGTTTTCTTCACCGACGCCGAATCGGATCGGGCCGCCCATCACCGAGACGCCCTCCGCGACCCACGCGAGTTCGCGCACCTCGTCGGGTTCGGCCGGGGTTCCGCCGACGTAACTTCCGGGGACGGTCATGCCGCCGATGTAGACGAGGAGGTCCGCGTCGGCGACGTCGGCCCACTTCCTCCGTTCCTCCCGGAGTTCGTCAATGGTGTGGTAGGTGACCTGCGATTCGGGAACGCCGGCATCGACGAGCGCACCGGCCGTGAACCGCGGGTACGTGGAGATATACGGTGGCACACCGAAGTGCGCCGGCTCGTCGACGTAGCCGTCGACGAGCGTCACGGAGAGGTCGGCCGGATCGATCATACCTGGGGGAGGCGGTCGAAGCCTAAAACGCTCACCCTCCGCGGTCAACGCCCGAGGGGTCGAGACAGCCATCCCGAACCGCAACACCGGTTATCCGCCGACGCCTCCCGTTCGGTATGCACGACGACGCCCCTCCGGGTGGCGACAACATCGGCAGCGACCTCGAGGGCACGACCCCGGCCGACGCCCCCGTCACGATCCGTCCGGCCCGCCCCGACGACGCGTCCGGCGTCCGCGCGATCTACGCCCCGTTCGTCCGCGACTCGCCGGTGACGTTCCGAACCGAGGTGCCCTCCGTCGACGAGATGGCCGAGGAGATCCGCGAGACCCGGGCCGAAGACGAGTATCCGTGGTACGTGGCGGCCGTCGGCTCCGGGGAACGCGAGGTCGTCGGCTACGCGTACGCCGGCCGGCTCCGCGACCGGGCTGCGTACCGGTGGGCGGCCGAGACCTCCGTCTACGTCGCGCCCGACAGCCACCGCGCGGGGGTCGGGCGCCGGCTCTACGACCGGTTGCTCGGCACGCTCGGGCGGCAGGGGTACTGTTCGGCGTACGCCGCGATCGCGACACCGAACCCCGGGAGCGTGGCGTTCCACGAGAGTCAGGGGTTCGAGCGGGTGGGCACCTTCCCGGCGTCGGGATTCAAACTGGGCGAGTGGCACGACGTGGTGTGGTACCACCGTCGGCTCAACGACCCAGAGGGCGAGCCCGCGGCCCCCGACTCAGTCTCGGTGGTCGACGGCGGTGGCCCGACCGGGTGACCGAACCTCCGCCCCCTCCGCAGAGTCGCCACGTTCAAGCGCGCTCCCCGAGTTGCTTCGCACAAGATGACACGAAGCGTCTGGCTGAAGGCCGACAACGCGGTCGGCGACTGGGAGACACGGAAGCGGCGGATCACCGCGGGGCTCGAAGCGGGCGTCGACTGGGTACTCGTCGACGAGGCCGACGTCGGGCGTGTCCGGGACCTCGGCGACGTGTCGGTTGCGGCGTTCCACACGACCGCTGAGACCACCCTCATCGACGATGTGGGCGGTGACAGTGACGGCAGCGACGCGGCCGATGACAGTCCAGTGGACGCCGCGGAGTTGGGTGGCACGGACGGGGACGCCGGCCCCGACGCGCACGTCGTAGGCAAGCACGGTGAGGGCGACGGCACTGTCGACCTCCCGACCGACTTCTCGGGGTCGGCGGACCTCACCACCCTCCGGCGGACGGATAACCGGGCCAAGGGGGCGTACGTCCGGATCCGCGCCGAAGAGTACGAAGCGTTCGCCGAGGAGGCCGCCACCGACGCCGACTACACCATCGTGATCGGCGACGACTGGACGATCATCCCGCTTGAGAACCTCATCGCGCGGATCGGCGAGGAGACCGACCTGATCGCGGGCGTCACCTCCGCCGAAGAAGCAGAAACCGCGTTCGAGACGCTCGAGATCGGCGCCGACGGGGTGCTGCTCGACTCCGACGATCCCGACGAGATCAGAAGGACTGTCGAAGTGCGCGACAACGCCGAACGGGAGACACTCGACCTCCAGTGGGCAACCGTGACCGACGTCGAACGCGCGGGGATGGCGGATCGAGTCTGTGTCGACACCGGGAGTCTGATGGAGCACGACGAGGGGATGTTGGTGGGGAGTATGGGCCGCGGGCTGTTCTTCGTCCACGCCGAGACCGCGGAGTCGCCGTACGTCGCCTCCCGGCCGTTCCGCGTGAACGCCGGTGCGGTCCACGCGTACGCCCGGACGCCCGGTGGCGGGACCACCTACCTCTCAGGGCTGGGAAGTGGCGACGAGGTCCAGGTCGTCGATAGTGAGGGTGGGACCCGCGAGGCCGTTGTCGGCCGCGTGAAGATCGAGAAGCGGCCCATGTTCCGGGTCGAGGCCGAGATCGACGGCGACCGGGTGGAGACGCTGCTCCAGAACGCCGAGACGATCAAGATCCACACCCGCGAGGGCCGAACCGCGGTGACCGATCTGGAAGCGGGTGACGAGGTGCTGCTGTTCTACGAGCGGACCGCGCGCCACTTCGGCGAGGCCGTCGAGGAGAGTATCATCGAAAAGTAGCGCGCACCACGCCGGTTGTGCTATTCGTCGGCGGCGTCGGGGTCGACCCACTCCAGTTCGGCCGTACACCACGGACAGAAGTCGATCTGGCGGTCGAGTTCCTTCCCACAGGACGGACACGCCGGGGTGTCGCCGGCCGCCGCTTTCGGGACGGTTGCGAGCCGGTGGGCGTCCAGAGTGCTAAGCAGCAACAGCGCAAACACCGGCCAGACGACGACGCTGGGGAGCGCCGACGGATCAAGCGTGGCGACCGCGCCGGGGTCGCCGAATCCGCCCATCCCCGGAAGGACGAACGCGACGAGCAGGGCGAGCGCCGCCCCGACGACCACTACAAACCACACCGCGGCCCGCCGCCACCGCCGGAGGTAGAGATGCCCCACACCGGCGATCCCCACGGTGGCGCCGAGAACAGCGGCGAGCGTCGCGACCACCGCGCGTCGGCTCGGTCGGTTCATACCGTGCCACGACGCGATACTCCCGGTTAAACGTGCGGAAAACGCCCGGCGGTGCGAGGAGTGTAAACTGGATTTGTTACTCGGACGTATCCGCCGAGCAACTCGTGCTCGGCGTGTCGTCGTTCCGATCCAGATGTCACACAGCGCGTGGTCAACCCCCAACAGTCCGCTCCTCAGGATCGGGCCGCCCGGAAGCCAGGCGCTCCGGTAGCGGTTTCACCGGTGGTACGCCGTCCGAGGAGGAGCCGTTCCACCACTCCTCCCACCCCCAGGCCACAGCACGGACCGTGTCCCGCTGGTCCCCGATGCTCCGCTTTCCCCAGCGGCGATCTCCGCCGGTCCTAATCCTGAGCAGTACCCGCCGTGGGGGGACCGCGGACGGTTCGTTGCCCGTGATCCGCATAGCCGCGGTGGCACTCAGCAACCACCCGACCGCACCTCCGTCGGGGGGCACGACTCACCCGTCCTCAGAACCCGACGGAACCACCGTCGACCGGATCGCCTCGCGTAGATTTAATTCGACAGGTCAAGAACTACCCGCGTATGGGCCTACTGGAACGCTTCTCGCTCGACGGGGAGGTGGCCGTCGTGACCGGCGCGGCACAGGGACTGGGCAGGCAGATGGCGGCGGGCCTCGCGGAGATGGGCGCGGACGTCGCGATCGTCGACCTGAACCACGAGAAGGCCGTCGACACGGCCGCCGAGCTTGATGGGGAAACCGAGGTGACCGCCATCGAAACCGACGTCACCGACGAGGTGTCGGTCCGCCAGATGGTCGAGTCGGTGACGGAGCGACTCGGTCCGGTCGATGTCCTGATCAACAACGCCGGCGTCGTCGAGAACGCTCCGGCCGAGGAGACGAGCCTCGAATCCTGGCAGCGGGTCCTGTCGGTGAACCTCGACGGCGTCTTCCTGTGTGCCAAACACGTCGGTCGGCAGATGCTCGATCGTGGGCAAGGACGGATCGTCAACGTGTCGTCGATGTCGGCGTTCGACGTTAACCTGCCGCAGAAACAGGCCAGCTACAACGTCACGAAAGCCGGTGTTTCGATGCTCACGAAGTCGCTGGCCGTCGAGTGGGCCGACCGCGGGGTCCGGGTGAACGCCATCGCCCCCGGGTATATGCGGACTGAACTCGTCGACGACGTCCTTGCGAACAACCCCGAGATGGAGGAAACCTGGATCGAGAACACGCCGCTGAGGCGGCTCGGGCGGCCGGAAGAACTGCGCGAACTGGTGGTGTATCTCGCTTCCGACGCCTCCTCGTACATGACTGGTACCACGGTGGTGATCGACGGCGGCTACACCGCCCAGTGACGGACTCTCGGGGAGTCCGACACGCCGGGACTTCGACCAACGCCCGCATCCGCTCCGTTGTATTGGACCAGCCACAGCCTGGTTCGTGGGTTCTTTTCAGAAGGACGGCCTGTCAGGTCACGCCCGGAGCTCAGATCGGGGAACGGTCCGATCCCGACGGGCCGTGTCAACGGGTTGCCGACGGCAGTGGCTTCGACCGGGGCCGGCCTCCACCGGCCGGCGTCACGTCGACGAGCAGCACATACCGGAGTCCGCAACGGATGCCGTCCATTGCCGATATCGATCGCTGCACCATCCAACTGTTTTTGAACTTATATAAAATATTGAAAAGTGTAGTTCACAACGTACGTGCAGAATTATGGATACCAGAATCAGAGCGGGTAGAACGAGTGAAACACTGAGGCCACTCGGATCCTATTCGAGAGCAACTCATCGTATAATGAATATTTGCCTGGAAAGGTATTTGATATGTAATGTAAAGATATTTTATTATTCGAACCTATAGATCAACACCAAGCAACTGACAGTAGACCCGTACCCTCTTCTTTCTAACGGAACTGGTGCTACACTCGGTGCCCCGATACGAACATTCGACAAAATACGATTTTCGGGTCGGATGAACTACCGCTGTAACACTCACTCGTCGAAGCGGTGAACGCATTCGGTTCATTCCACTGGAATCTCGAAAGTATAAATAATTTTACTGACATAGAAACGGAGATAGAATATACTTTCCCGGCTGGGTACTGAAATCTTGAACCGTCCAAACATCATCACCCACACGGCTGTTTGCATCTGCCTCCCTGACGTTCCTCACAGACGATCGGTCCAGGAAAATCTCAGTACCCGTCCTCGGTGGTTGAATATTCACAAAATTACAATCGTATAACCGTAATGCAAGCCCCAAGCATATTTATATTTTGAAGAATGCGACCGATGTGGTCGATACTGCTTGACAAACAGAGGCCTGAATGAATGTAACGAACCAGTGCAATTAGAGAGATATTTTGAGCGAAATACTTTGAATTAACAACTGAGCAAGTAATAACAATCACTAGGGTACGATACTAACTTCCGCTTTAGCCGATTAGGTAACGCGATTGTGAACGGACAATACTGATAGAATATACTAGCAAACTAAATATTGACTTGAAAGACGTTAAATTAATTATTATTATTAACTAATAATCAGTCCAACGACGAACTACCTGCTGAAAAATAGTATCTAGTATCGCTCCGGCCGCGCGATCCTTTTGATACCGGAGCGAGTGAGAATTTATATAGGTGGACCCAGTTCATTAACCGGAAGACAATGGAGACCGCCGAGCTTTTAGACACCCCTTCGGGGAACGCAGTAGTTGTAGCGTTAGACCACGGACTCAGCCTTGCAGCACCTGAGGGCTTCGAAGACCCGGCGGAGACCCTCGAAACAGTGCTACGCGGTGAACCGGACGCTGTGCTTGTTGGGCCGCACTTTGCCCGTCATTACTCGGAGCGATTGGAGGCTGCAGACGTCGACGTCGTCCTCACCGCAGATGTAGTGACCTGGTCAACCAGTCCTGGTCGTGACCACGGCCAGGACATCTGGACGCCAGCGTTCGACGTCGAGTTCCTTACACAACTTGACCCCGTCGGAGTGAAGACTGTCCTCGTGTTCGGCCGCGACGACGACGAGACGTTCCGGCGTAACGTCGAGTACATCAGTCAACTCGCCGAGGAGTTACGTGGTACGGGCGTCCCGCTAGTCGTCGAACCCGTGATGTGGGGCGAACGGATCCCCGACCAGTTGGGGACGGACCCGGACTACGTCGTTGACGCACTTCGCATGGGTTGGGAGTTTGGAGCTGACATCTTGAAAGCGCCGTACACTGGGAGTGTCGAGTCGTTCGAGCCCCTGGTCGAGAACGCGCCCGTTCCGGTGATGATCCTCGGCGGCGCCGCAACCGGAACCACCCGAGGAATGCTCGAATCCGTCGAGGGGGCAATGGACGCCGGTGCGCGCGGGCTGATGATCGGGCGAACCATCTGGAAGTCCGAGGATCCCGAACGGACTGTCGGTGCGCTAATGCGGATCGTCCACGAAGGCGCCGAAGTCGACGAGGTTTGGGGCACGGATGCCAAACCCGTTTCCGGCAGGGGAGAAGACTAAGTAACGGTCACACGTACCCGTCTCTATGTTACGTGTATCGATGAGACAAGCGCTCAACTCCCGTTCTATCATCGGATGACCACACCCGAGCAGCGCCGTCGCACTATTGCGGATCTTGTCACGCAACACGATGGATTGTCGGTCGACGAACTCGCCGCACGCCTCGAGGTATCGTCGTCGACTATCAGGCGCGACCTGTCGGCTCTTGCCGAGCGAGACCTCGTTGAACGTACTCACGGCGGCGCCGTCCCGGTAACGAACGTTGGCGTCGAACAGCCATTCAACCAGCGGGTTGTCCATAATCTCGAGCGGAAACGACCGATCGGGGAACGAGCCGTCAGGGAAATTCAGGAGGGACAGGTCGTCTACTTCGATGCGGGGACAACGACGATGCAAGCGGCGAAGAAGACCCCCGAGGACCTATCAAACGTCTTCGTCACCAACTCGCCGTTATTGCTGTCTCGACTCGCCGAAGGGGAAGAAACTGTCAAATTGACTGGCGGCCAGTATCGCCCCGAAACGAAGGCTCTGGTTGGCCCGACGGCCGAAGCTTACATCAGAAACTCGAATTTCGACCTCGGCTTCCTCGGTGTCAACGGGATCTCCGAGGACGGGGAGCTCTCAACGCCAAACGAGTCCGAAGCGGCACTCAAACGCCTGGTGATGGCCAATACCAGCCGGGTTGCCGTCGTGACTGCCACCGAAAAGTTCGGCGAGCGGAGTTTCCGGCAGTTCGGCTCGATCGACGACATCGACCTCCTGGTCACCGACGCACGCGTCCCGGAACCGTTCCGCGACCTGTTCGACGGGACGGAACTCGTTGAGGACACATTCGGATGAGTCGAGTACAGCGCTTCTCAAACCGGAATCGATCGACACGGTCGAACGCGAGTAATGGCCCGGTCTCGCTCTCCTGAAGTGGCTCCGCCACGACTTACCGACGACGCACTCACGAGCAGTTGATGCGGCAGTTCGTCGCGGAGATCCGAACTGAAAGGTAAACCGCAGATCAAACCGTTGGGTCGCCCTCACCCGGGAGGACGACCTTCTTAAGTCCGTGGTTACTTTCCATCTGTTCAAACGCGGACGGAATCTCCCCGAGACCGATCTCTTCAGTAACGAGCGGATCGGCGTCGATACGGCCGTGCTGCAGTAGTGTCACTGCCTCCTCAAACGTCTCGTGTGTGAGAGCGAAGGTCCCCCTGATATCGAGATCGTTATAATAAATTTCGAACGGATTAATCTCCATCGTGGCGTCCTGTTTCGGGACGCCCACGATGAGGGTAGTCCCACCCGCAGCCGTCACGTCGTACGCCTGTCGGATCGTCGGCACCAATCCGACGACTTCGATGCCAGCGTCGACGTCACCGATCTCTTCCCTGATGGTTTCGACGGGGTCGCCGGCTTCGGGATCGACAACGAGGTCGGCACCCATCTCCTTCGCGATTTCACGCCGTTTCGGGTTGAGTTCCGACACCGCAATCGGACTCGCGCCACGGTTCCTGAGCGTCTGTAACATCAGGAGACCGATCGGCCCCGCCCCGATCAGCGCGACACTGTCGGCCTGACCGACTCCGCTCCGGTCAGCGGCGTGAATACAGCACGCCAGTGGTTCGGCGAGCGCTGCGTGACGGAAGGGTAGGTCGCCAATCTGCTCCACATTGCCCGCGGGGGCTCGGACGTACTCGGCGAACGAACCGTCGATGATGCGATCCCCCGCACCGCCGATCGAGGCCGCGTTCTCACAGAGGTTGGTCTTCCCTCGCTTGCAGTACGAGCAGTTGTAACACGGCACCACCGGGTTCACCGTGACGCGGTCGCCGGGCGCCGCTCCATCGACGCTGTCACCGACTTCGACGATGGTTCCGGCGCTCTCGTGCCCGAGCACTACCGGGAAATCGACGGCAAAGGAACCGCGGAACATGTGCAGGTCAGTCGCACAGACGCCGCACGCACCGACACGCAACACTACGTCGTTCGGCCCCGGTTCCGGCCGTTCCTTCTCCCGGACTTCCATCTCCCCGGCGTCCGTCAGTGATGCTACTCGCACTGCTGTCCCCGCTGACAGGAACTAATTCTTGTTTCGGTTCGGGTATCAGTACTCTTTATATGTGACATATCTATCATTTTATCGTGGAACTCGGGGTACCCTGAGAGTGACAGGAGGCGTCGGCCTTCACCAAACACGAGTGAGTCGTTCGCACAATCAAACCTCGGTTTGATATGATCGGACCCGGAAAATAAAAGTTGGCACCGGAGTCCTGGTCGTGGTTAGTTAATCGACTTCCGACCCGAAAACCACCGACGGGCGGGACTGGAAGGGGCCGCGCTCTCGACGCAGACGCGCGAAGTAGGCACCGCAGGAGCGGACGTAGTGAGCGACGAGGAGCACAGCGAGCACATCAAGTCGAAAGCGCGGGGGTTTCCGAGGTCGTCACTCTACCGTCTTCATCCATTTCAGCCCTAACTAAACAGTACCGGAGTTCTGGCGGTGTGGCTATCGACTATCCAGCTGCCAACTGTCGATGGGGACCTGTCCGCCGTCGACACGGAGTTCGTGACCGTTGACGTAATCGCTCGCTGGGGCGGCCAGGAACGCAACCGCGTCGGCGACCTCCTCGGGTTCAGCGAACCGTCCGAGCGGATTGTTGTCAAGAATCTGCTCGGTGACCGCGTCGCTGAACTCCTCAGTTAGCCTCGTGTTGGCCCACCCGGGGGCGACAGCGTTGACTCGGATCCCCTCTCGCCCGAGTTCGAGAGCGAGGCTTTTCGTCAACCCCAGGAGGCTGTACTTCGCGACGTCGTATGCGGGTGACATCCCGACGCCGTTCTTGGTGTGGATCGATGTGAAATTGATTATCTTCCCGTACCCCTGCTCCACCATCCCGTCCAGCACTTCACGGGTGCAGTTCAGCGCTCCGCCGAGGTGTACGTCTAGATTGAGGTCGAAGGTTCCGTCGTTCTCTTCGTTCAGGAACGGTCCCGCGTCGCCCACACCTGCATTGTTGACGAGGATGTCGATCGGTCCGAGTTCATCTTCCGCGGTCTCGACCATCGCGGCGACTTCCGCCTCGTCGCTTACGTCCGCGGGGACGCCGATGGCGTCAACACCGAGGTCGCGAACGTCCGCTGCCGTCTCGTTCACCACCGTCTCGTCGATGTCGTTGACAACGACGTCAGCCCCGTTTCGTGCCAGTTCTTCGGCGGATGCCCGTCCCATTCCTCGACCCGATCCGCTGACGAGTGCCGTCTTTCCCGTGAGGTTACAGTTCATTATACTACCCTGGTTCCGCTACGGTAGTTATTAAACGTGCCGTGACAAAGTTTTATATACAATCATTATTAATTCCCCAGCGGAGCACGTATGACAGACGATTACAAACGGCGGCAGTATTTAAAAGCGGCAGGCGTAACGGGATTAGGCGTCCTGAGCTCCCTCGCGGGTTGTACCCGCGGTGGCTCAGACGGTGACTCGGGCGGTGACTCAAGCGGTGGGTCCACCAGCGGTGGATCCACCACTGAGGGATCCGGCGGAGGAGACTCGGGATTCTCCGAGGACCTCCCCATCCCACTCAGCGAATACGATAGCGCGGACATCGAATGGCAGCAGTTCGAAGGCGATCAGATCAACATTGGCGCGGTCTCACACCCATGGGTTGACGCCATAAAACCCGCAATCCCCGTCTTCGAGGAACTCACCGGGATCGATGTCGTCTGGAACATTCTGCCGGAAAACCAGTTCCGGACGAAGCGCCAGACTGACGTCAGCACCGGTTCGGGACAGTTCGACGTCTTCTTCATGGACCAGGTCGTCAACCAGTTCCGTAACGAAGATTGGCTTCAGCCCCTCGATCCGTACATCAACGACGGCAGTATGTTCGACGAGAGCTGGTACGACATGGACGACCTGTTCGAGTCGTCGATCTGGCAGGCTCACGGCGGGGGCTACAGCGACACCTGGACCGGAATGCCGATCACGGTCGAGGTCCAGACACAGTACTACCGGCAAGACCTCTATGATAAACACGGCTTGGAGGTCCCGGAGACGTGGCAGCATCACCGTGAGAACGCCAAGGTCATCCACGAGGAGGAGTCCGACATCGTCGGGACTGCCGGTCGTGGGCTGAAGGGCTACGGGATGAATATCTACATCCTGAACACGCTCCTTCGCCAGGAGGGGTCCACACTCTGGACTGAGTTCCCGAACGACTCGGGGCTTGACACCCAGGGCGTCATCAAGGCAGCGGAGTATTACACCAGCCTGCTCCAGGACTATGGTCCGCAGGGCGCATCGAGTCAGGCGTGGTCAGACGTACAAACGACAATGCAGGAGGGCCGCACCGGTCATATCGTTGCCGATGCCAACCTGTTCTGGGGCGGCCTGACAAGCGATGAATCGAGTGTTCAAGACACCGTCCGAATCACGAAAGTACCCAAGCCCGAAGGCGGCGAGCTGAACCCCAACGCGTTTAATTGGCAGATTTCGACATCGCAGGCCGCCAGCAACTCCGAGCAGGCGTTCCTGTTCATGGTGTGGGCGACCTCGGAGCCGACCAACACCTGGATGCACACGGAGAACGGCGCCGTGTTCTCCGTGCGGCAGTCCGTCTGGGAGAACGACGACTTCATCTCACAAGTCGGCGAGGACTTCGCGCAGGTCTCGCTCGAATCGCTGCAGGTCTCGTCGCCGGACCCGTTCGACCGGAGATATCCCGAGTGGGGACAGCGGTACTCCGAGGAGCTCCAGAGAGCTATCGCGGGCCAGAAATCCGCCGAGGAGGCGATGACAGACGCAGCGGCAGCCGCCGAAGACATCTACAGCTGAGGCACAGACCGAATGATCGTACCGGGGTAATTTTTCAAATACGCGTCTATGAGCACACCAACAAAGACACAGACGGAAACGACCAACAGACAGGGGCTCGCCCGAGTCCGGGATCTGTGGAACGACTACCTGCCGTACTGGATGATAACACCGATGGTGGTGGTGATGGTGATGATCACCTTCTTTCCCGGTGCGTACGATCTGTACCTCAGCCTGATCGAAGAACCCACGGTAAACATCCTCGCGTCGGAGTTTGCCGGACTGGAGCACTACGAGACAGCGATCACCCGTGGTGGCGCGATCAACTCGTTCGCCATCACGGTCACCGTCGTTGTCAGTGCCCTGTTGCTCGAGAGTGTCATCGGTTTCTTTTTGGCTGCCTTCGTGACTGGAGTCGAATCCAGCCGGCTCAAGTCGTTCTACCGAGTTCTGTTCATCCTCCCGATGGCCGTCGCCCCCGTCTCACTGGCGACCATCGGCAGGATTATGTTGAACAGCGAGATCGGAGTCATTCCGTACGTGATCAACACGTTGACGCCGTTGACGGCGCCATCGTTCCTCTCGGACCTGCCACTGCTGACCGTGATCCTGCTGGATACGTGGAACTGGACGCCGTTCATGTTCATCATCTTCTACGCCGGCCTCTCGTCGGTGCCTGACACGCTGGTCGAGGCGTCGCGCGTCGATGGCGCACCGCTGTGGCGGCGCTACGTTCACGTCATCATCCCCTACATCAAGCCGGTGGTGTTCGTCGCCGTCCTCATCAGGATGATCGACCTGTTCCGGACGTTCGGCGTGGTGTACGGTCTGACCCAGGGCGGGCCGGGGACGGCCACCCAGCTAGTGAGCATCAACATTTACGAACAGATGTTCATCAACAACGCGCCGGGAGTTGCAGCCGCGATTGCAGTCGTCTACCTCGTCTTTGTCATCGCGATCGCGAACATCGTCATCGCAAAGGTCGGCTTCGAGGGGGTGTGGGACTGATGGCAACAGCAGACACCGAACCCGGGTCGTCACAGCGGTTCGAGAAGGGGACGCGTGAGACGCTCGTCACGGTTGCCCGCCACGCCGTTCTCCTCACGTGGTCGTTCCTCGTGTTGTTCCCGCTGTACTGGCTCGCATCTATGTCGCTGAAGCCCTCGGGGCAGGCGAACTCCCTCCCGCCGGACTGGATCTTCCTACCGACGGTATACAACTATCTCCAGCTCGTCCAGAGTTCGGATTTCGTGACGGCGTTCGCCAACAGCCTGCTTATGGTTGGGGCGTCGGTGGTTCTCGTCCTGCTGATCGGCGTGCCGGCGGCATACGTCCTCTCGCGGTACGACATCCCGAAAGAGAGGGACGTCCTCGTGTGGATCCTCTCGTCGCGGATGCTCCCGCCCATCGCCGTCGTCCTCCCGTTCTTCATTATCTTCCAGGAGTTCAACCTGTTCGACAGCAAGATCGGAATGGTCCTCATGTACGTCAGCATCAATCTCTCCCTGGTCGTGTGGGTGATGAAGGCGTTCTTCGATGGTATCCCCGAGACGCTGGAGGAAGCCGCACGCGTCGACGGCGCGACCCGCTTCCAGGGGTTCCTGAAGATCATCCTCCCGGCGGCCAAACCCGGCATCTTCTCGGTCGCGATCATCAGCTTCATCTTTGCGTGGATCGAACTGTTGTTCGGCCTCGTGCTGACGAGCTTCAATGCGGTGCCGGTGACGTTATTCGTGTACTCGTTCATCGGCTCGCGGTCGATCGAGTGGTCGATGCTCGCGGCGGCCTCGACGGCGATGATCATCCCCGTCGCCATCTTCCTCATAGCGGTGAACAAGTACCTCGCGGCGGGACTCAGCTTCGGCGTGGTGATCAAAGAATGAGAGACACTACCGACGACACGGACTGCTCGCAACGCGCACTTCCGTCACAGTCATTACCCAGCCACACCACGGGGGGAACAAAATGGCAGCCATCACGCTAGACAGCGTCACGAAGCGCTTCGGAGAGGGCGGAGACGCGATCCTCGCGGTCGACGACGTCTCTCTCGACATCAAAGACGGCGAGTTCGTGGTCTTCGTCGGGCCATCGGGGAGCGGCAAGTCGACGCTTATGCGTATTGTCGCCGGACTCGAAACCCAATCGGAGGGTGACGTCTACATCGGCGACACGCTCGTCAACCAGTTCGGGCCGCGCGCACGGGACATCGCGATGGTGTTCCAGAACTACGCGCTGTACCCGAATATGACCGTCGAGGAGAACATGTCGTTCGGGCTGAAAATGTCGACGGAGCTCTCGACGTCCGAGATCAAAACGAACGTGACTGAGACCGCCGAGATGATGGGCATCGGCGACTTACTCGACAACAAGCCCGGTGAGCTATCCGGCGGGCAACAACAACGCGTCGCGCTGGGTCGGGCCATCGTCCGCGACCCGAACGTGTTCCTGATGGACGAACCACTCTCCAACCTGGACGCGAAACTACGGACGACAATGCGTACCGAAATAAATCGTCTCCAGAACGACCTCGACGTGACGACGCTATACGTCACGCACGACCAGACCGAGGCGATGACGATGGGAGACCGGCTGGTTGTTCTCGACCACGGTGAGCTCCAGCAGGTCGGCACGCCGGTGGATTGTTTCTACCGTCCGGTAAACCAGTTCGTCGCGGGCTTCATTGGCTCGCCCTCGATGAACTTCTTCAACGGTCATATGGAAAACACAACGCTTCGAGCCGACGGGTTCGATTACGAACTCACTACACGGATGCAATCATCAGTCGGCGACACCGACGAGGTCGTGCTTGGCGCCCGTCCGGAGGACATCGTGCTCCGCGACGATCCGAACGTTGATTACGAGTTCGAGGCGGTTGTCGACGTCGTCGAGCCGATGGGGAGTATCGCCTACGTGTATCTCCGTCCGAAGGCACAGGAAATCGACCAGACGTTCGTCGTAGAGACTGACGGCAGGCGTCCGATCACTGAAGATGAGTATATCAAAGTAAAGATCCCGGACAAAGACGTCCACCTGTTCGATGGGGAAACCGGGCGGACGATCCACCAGCGGGAACTCGATTCGGAGGGACAAGTCGCGGTGAGCGAACAGAGGTAGTTCGCCGACAGCTCTATGCGACACCCGTTATCTCCCGCGAGTCGGGGTGTCCCTGCCCGCTTCCCGTGACGGCACTGACACGGCCGACCACGGCGGCTCCGTTCCGTCTGCCAAATTTATTAATACCTGTATGACACAGATTCTCATATGAGAACCGCGGTGCTGGTCGAACCACACCAGTTCGAGCTTCAAGACCGACCCCGACCATCGCCAGGCCCGGACGACGTCCTCGTCGCCGTACGAGAAGTGGGTATCTGCGGCTCCGACGTGCACTACTACGAACACGGTCGTATCGGGGACATTGTCGTCGAAGACCCGCTCGTCCTCGGTCACGAGAGTGCCGGGGAGGTGGTCGATACCGGTGAGAACGCCACCACACTCGAACCAGGTGACCGCGTGGCCCTCGAGCCCGGTGTCCCGTGTCGCCGATGCAGTCACTGTATGGAAGGTGACTACCACCTCTGTGAGGACGTCCGTTTCATGGCGACACCGCCCCACGACGGGTCCTTCAGCGAATACGTGTCCTGGCCGGCGGATTTTGCCTACAAACTGCCGACAACCGTCTCGACCACTGAGGGCGCCCTCTGTGAACCGCTTTCCGTCGGCATCCACGCCTGCCGTCGTGGCAACGTTGGCACGGGCGACACCGTACTCGTGACCGGTGCGGGGCCGATCGGATTGATGATGCTAGAAGCCGCCCGAGCGGCCGGCGCGACCGACATCATCCTGACCGACATCGTCGATGAGAAGCTCGCGTTCGCACGCGAACGGGGGGCCGATCTCGCGGTCAACGTCGCGGACGACGACCTGGAAGCGGCCGTCACCCGATATACTGACGACGGCGGAGCCGATGTCGTCATCGAGGCGTCCGGTGCAGTCTCGTCCATTCAATCCACGCTCGAGGTGGTCCACCGGGGGGGCACCGTCGTCTTGGTCGGACTCGCAAACGAGGCGACGGTCCCGTTCGACGTACTCGACATCATCGACAACGAACTCGACGTTCTCGGATCCTTCCGATACAAAAACACCTACTCCGCAGCCATCGACCTCCTGAGTGATGGCGCCGTTGATGTGGAAGGGATTGTCGAATTCGAATCCACGCTCGCGGATATCGACGACGCTTTCGAGCGAGCAATGGACCCGAGCGTCGTCAAGGGGCTGATTACCGTGGGGGAGTGAGGGTGTCGTAGCGCTTGCAACTGATCACTCGGCAGATCGCACGACCACGTGCGATCGGGTAGGTGGAGACCTGGAAACGCTACCGTAGAGCGGACCAATCGGTCGTGGTTCCGCGTCCCGGTTGGCCCGCTACGCACGGACTGGTCTCGTCCGGTGATACCCTCGACGGGACGTCAGACGGGACCGCTCGGACACGCTGTCGCGCCCGTTCGCTCCCCGGAGCACCACTACTCATTTAACGACTGGTCGTGTGGCTATCCGACAATGGCAGACAGAGAGCGCGCGAAGAGTGACACGAGAACGGCAGTCCGCTCCTGCCGCGAGCACTTCTCGACGGATCCGCAGGAACATACGGTCCTTTTCGGGTTTGACGGCATCATCGACACGGTCCGCGAGATGATCTCGGAGCGCGAAAGCAGGGATTCGGTGTCGCTCATCCGGGAACTGGATTCCCTGGGGAGGAGAATCACCGACTCCGTGGCGTCGGAGACGTCGGTCGCGATCGAGTGGATGGACTGCGGGACGCGAACCGGGGGACACGTGTGTCATCTCTCGCGTACGCTCGGTCGCTGGGGGCTTGACCCGCTCATGGTCGGAACGTTTGGGACTCCGATGGAGTCGGAGTTCGAGTCGGCCTTCGCCGAGTACACGACGCACTCGATCGGAGACCCCGGCACGACCGATGCAGTCGAGTTTGACGACGGAAAACTCCTCCTGACTGAGACCGGTGACTACCGGAAACTAGACTGGGACCTGCTGGACAAACGGCTGGGCCACGACCGACTCGCAACCCTCCTAGAGCAGGCTGACCTCTTCGGGATGGGGTACTGGTCGATGATTCCGGACATGCCCGGGATTCTGTCCGGACTCGCGGAGGACGTCTGGCCGACCCTCTCGGATCCGCCGGCGCACGTCGTTTTCGACCCGGCGGACATCCGCCACCTTCCGGATTCACAGCTCGTAGACGGGTTTGAAGCGTTGCAGACGTTGAACCGACAGGTTCCGGTGACACTCAGTGCGAACCGCGGTGAAACTGAAGAACTCGTTACGAGCGGTGGTGGATCGGTGGCGGGTGACTCAATGCTCGATCTTGCCACCGCCGCCCGCGACGTCGTCGGCGTCGATACGGTGGTGTCACACGGTGCACGTGCGTCAGCGATGACCAGTTCGGACGACCAAGCGTTGGTTGAGACACTCCACATCGAAGAGCCGGAGATCGTGACCAGTTCGGGCGACCATTTCAACGCCGGCGTCTGTCTCGGACTGTTGGAGGGATTCGACGCCGAAGCGACGACGGCACTCGGAAACGCGGTGGCTGGAGCCTTCATCAGGGTCGGCAGGTCTCCGACGCTCCCCGAAGTTGGGACGTTCCTCGGCGAGTACGCGAGGCAGATATAACCGACCTTCCGGTGTACTCGCACCCACCAGCGAGCCGTGTTCGGTCAGGCTGATAGGGTTTACTGTAAGGAACTACCGGTCAGCGACCGTACGGTCTGTCGCTGATCAGTAATCGACTACGGCAATCCGTGTGAGTCCATCCGAAATCGAACGATCTTGGCAACTCGCAAGGAGTTTTGTTTCGTCGCTGCTGAGACAATCATAAATTTGATAGTTTTCATTAACTTAAAATATATTAAATTTTTAGCGATCCGTATATCGTTTATAAGGAATGATTTTGGGCCGAAACGAATCCAATCACTACAGAAAGTTTAGAATCTGAATAGTATTTTGAAATGGTACTTTGCATAGGGAAACTCAATGTTGAGTATGAGTATCGGTCGTGGTGTTAGCTTTTGTCCCACACGGTCCACGTTGATATCGGTGAAAACGCCACAGATGCGATCGTTGTGGAGTACGTACGGTGGACACGCGCCACCGCTCGTTTCGACCCTTATTCGAAGACCGTCCCACAACCGTACGCGGTCACAATGGGTACTCTCGCCTTGTACCGCCGAGCGGTGTCAGCGGGGGTTTCGCTCGGCGGTGCACAGTGAGAGTAGCCGTTATCAGAGGTGCAGTCAGTTGCAGGCCTACGGTGGCCACTCCTTCCCGGATCCATCGTTTTGAACGAACGTAGGGCGGGTGAGCTGACGGTCGTACGTCGAGACGTAGCGGTCAGCACCGAATCGGACGAGGAACGACCGGAGAGTCCGTTACGGGACTCCGAATCAGGCGAGCCCGATGCTCTCTTCGGCTTCCAACAGCTCGTGGTACCGGTTCCGGATCGTGACCTCGGAGATGTCAGCGACCTCGCTCACCGCGGCCTGGGTCGTCTTTTCGTTGGTCAAAAGCGCGGCGGCGTAGACCGCGGCCGCGGCGAGGCCGACCGGCGACTTTCCGGAGTGGACGCCCTTCTCCTTGGCGTTCTTCAGCAGTTGGCGCGCGCGAAGCTTCGCCTCGTCGGAGAGGCCGAGCTCCGAGGCGAAGCGAGGGACGTACTGCTCGGGATCGGCGGGCTTGACCTCCAGAGAGAGCTCCCGCGCGATGTATCGATAGGTGCGCGCGATCTCGCTTTTCGGAACGCGGGAGACTTCCGCGATCTCGTCGAGTGAGCGCGGAACGCCAGCCATTCGAGCAGCGGCGTAGACACACGAGGTCGCGACGCCCTCGATGGAGCGACCGGGCAGGAGGTCCTCATCGAGCGCGCGACGGTAGATCACGGAGGCAGTTTCCCGAACGTTCTCGGGGAGGCCGAGCGCGGAGGCCATGCGGTCGATCTCGCCGAGCGCCTGTTTGAGGTTCCGTTCTTTCGAGTCGCGGGTCCGGAACCGCTCGTTCCACTTCCGGAGCCGCTGCATCTTCTGGCGCTGGTTCGACGACAGGGAGTTGCCGTAGGCGTCGCGGTCGCGCCAGTCGATGTTGGTCGACAGCCCCTTGTCGTGCATCGTGTTCGTGGTCGGCGCACCGACCCGGGACTTCTGATCTTTCTCCTTGGAGTCGAACGCGCGCCACTCCGGGCCGCGGTCGACGGAGTCTTCGGTGATGACGAGGCCGCAGTCCGCACAGATGGTCTCACCGTGCTCATCGTCGGTGACGACGTTACCGCTGCACTCCGGACAGACGAGTTCCTCGTCTGTGGTCTGTTCGTCTTCCTGTTCAGTCTCCTCGCCGGGGCGAACCCACCGCTGGCCGACCGAGTCACCGCTTCGACCGTCGTCTCTCTGCGATTCGTCTCTCGTGCTCGCGTTCACGCGAGTGTACGTGCTCTTCTCGCTCATCAGTATACAACGAATGCGCCGGCCCCGGGATCGGAAGTACTGGGCCGGTGCGGTCCGTACGATTCTCACCGAGGGAGAATATAAAAACGGTTCGGAATCGGTCTCCCGAATCCAGCACACAGCCCGTATTCTGGCCGTCTATGTGGAACGACTGTGATAGTATATATACGTCGGTCGCGGGGCCGCGGCGGCGGGCGCCAGCCGCCGAAACGCACTTATCGACGCCCGGGGTGAACACGAGTATGCATCCGTCTGACGCTTCCCCACCCGGGGCGTCCGGCCACAAGGCGGGCGACCGGGAGCGGATGACGACAGGGACACCCGTGTCGGGGGCCGGCACCCCCACCCGGATCGTCTCGCTCGCACCGAGCGCGACGGCAACCCTGTCGGCGATGGGCGCCGGCGACGCGGTGGTCGGCGTTACGGTCCACTGTGGGCTGGACCGCCCACCGGTCGGCGGGTGGCTGAACCCCGACTACGACCGACTGGCCGATCTCGATCCCGACCTGGTCTACACCGCCGACCCGCTGCAGGCCGACGTGCGAGACGACCTCCGCGACCGCGGCTACGACGTCTGCCACGTCGAACCCGCGACGCTCGATGGGGTCGTCGACTCCTTCGAGACGGTGGGACGCGCGGCCGGCCGGCCCGACGCGGGAACGCGGCTCGCCGCCGACGCACGCGACCGGCTGGCCGCAGTTCGGGAGCGGGTGGCGGACGGGTCGGAGCGGACAGACGGGACGAGTGGGACGGACGCCGACCCCCGGCCGGTCGTCTACTGCGAGGAGTGGGGCGACCCGCCTATGGCGGCGGGCAACTGGGTGCCCGACGCGGTCGCCGCCGCCGGCGGCCGGCACCCGTTCTGCGACCCCGGCGATCGCTCTCGGGAGGTCACGGAGGCCCGCGTCGCGGCCGCAGACCCCGACCACGTCGTGGTCCACCACTGCGGTCACGGCGACCGCGCGGATCCCGACATCCTCGCCGAACGGGGCTGGGACCTCGACGCCTCGGTTCACGTCCTCGACGACGACCTCCTGAACCAGCCCAGCCCCGCGCTGTTGGACGGCATCGAGACGCTCGCGGAACTGTTCGACGGCGACGAGTAACTCCCACGCCGACCCCGCGCCCGGCCGCCACGTCGCCGCCGATCGAACCGAAAACGGTTCCTCACCCGAGTTCCCGACTCCGGGGTATGCGAGTCGCAGTCGGCAGCGGCAACCCTGTGAAACGCGACGCAACCGGTCGGATCTTCAGCGAGGCCGAAGTCGTCGTCGAGCCGGTCCCCTCCGGCGTCTCCGAACAGCCGATCGGACGCGGAGAGACCAAACGCGGCGCCCGAACCCGCGCCGAGCGAGCGCTGGAGTCGGGCGGATACGACCTCGGAGTGGGGCTGGAGGGTGGCGTTACCGCCGTGGACCCCGGCGAGACGAGCGACGCTGGGGCTGCCGACCGGTACCTGATAATGTGGGCGGCGGTAACCGACGGCGACAGGTGGGGCGTCGGCGGCGGCCCCAGCTACCCGCTGCCCGAATCCATCGCGGCCCGGATCGGTGACGGCGAGGAGCTCGGCCCGGTGATGGACGACGTGCTCGGGGCGTCGAACGTCGCCGAGAACCAGGGCGCGGCGGGCGCGCTCACCGCCGGCCGGACCACCCGAACCGACGCGTTGGCGACGGCAGTAGCGGCGGCCTCGGGGCCGTTCCTGACGGATCTCTACTGACCCCAGTGCTCACCGGGGTTCGCACCGGTGCCGGAGCTAATCGAGTTCGGGCGCCTCGTCACCCCGATCGCGGACCCCGCGGCTCTCCTTGACAGCGGTCGTCAACGAGACGTTCAGACCGACCATCGAGGCGTACCCGCCGATGACGGTCACGAGGTTCTTGACCGCGTGATCCAGCACCGCCGCGCCGAGCGCGAGCTCCGGGCCGAGCGGCGTCAGCCCCACGACCAGGAGCGTGAACGCCCCCTCGTAGAGCCCGACGCCGCCGGGCGACAACGGGAGCACCTTCGCGAGGTTGCCGACGCTGACCGCGAAGAAACTCACCGCGACGAGTTCGACCGCGCCCAGTCCCGGCGCGAACGCCGCGAGCACCAGCAACGCGGTCACCACGTCCAGCGTCCACACGACGGCGCTCACTGTCCCGACCCGGCCGAACCCGCGGCGGGTCCCGGCCACCGCTTGGAGGTCGTCGACGAACCGTTCGATCACGCCGACCACGAAGTCGGCGTAGGAGTCGGTGCTCACCCGGTAGACCGCGGCCGCGACGAGATCGCGATCACGCCGCGCCGAGAGCGCGATGGCGGCCGCGGCGGCGACCGCGGCGAGGCCAACCCCCGTTGCGACCACGACTGCCACGCGGCCCGCGCCCTCCGCGCCGACGACTGTCCGGGCGAGTTCCGCCGTCCGGCCGGTCACGGTGTACCCGATGAGGACGGCCCCGGCCATCGAGGCGATCGTGAGCAGATCGAACACTCGCTCGGCCGCCAGCGACGCAAAGCCCGTCGGGTAGGGGATTCCGCGGCGCGCTTTCACCACGTACGCCCTGATGAGGTCGCCCGCTCGGGCGGGAAACACCAAGTTCCCCGTCTGGCTGATGAACACCGCACCGGTCAGGAAGCCAACGTGTTCGTGGTGGCCGAGTTCCGCGAGGATGTCGCGGTACCGGAGGCCCCGGAGCGGCCACGACAGGAGATACACCACCGTTGCGGCCCCGACCAGCACGGGGTCGGCCTCGCGCATCTCCGCGAGCACGGCCCCGAAATCGAGATACCGGGTCATCAAGAACAGAGCCACGACCGCGAGCACCGCGCCCGCGACGAGGCCCACCCGCTGGGAGAGCCGGGGGCGAACCGACAGTTGCCACCACGTCCGGAGGATCTGACTCCCCATCCCGAGGACGTCGCGGACAAGGTCGACCTTCGTATCGCCTTTCGGGGTCCACTCGACCGGGAACTCCACCACCTCGTACCCGCCGCGTTGTGCGCGGACGAGGAGTTCGGTATCCCAGAACCAGTGGGCGTCCGCGATGTCGGCTTCGAGCGAGTCGAACGCGTCTCTGCTGATCGCTTTGAATCCGCACTGGTGATCTTGGAGGTCCGACCGGAGGAAGACACGGACCAAGCCGTTGTAGATCCGGCTGGGAACGCCGCGCTTCGCCGGCCGGTCGGCGACGTTCTCCGGGAGCCACCGGGAGCCGGTCGCGACGTCCGCACTGCCCGACTCGACCCGGGTAACCAGCTCTTCGAGGTGGCGCATATCCGTCGCGAGGTCGGTGTCGAAATAGACCAGGGTGTCGCCGCTGGCAGCCCTGAACGCGGCCTCTAAGGCGCCACCCCGGCCGAGCCGCTCGTCGCTGTGGAGGTGGCGGACGCGGTCGTCGCCGGCCGCGAGCCGGTCCGCGATCTCCGGGGTCCGGTCGTCGCAGCCGTCCTCCGCGACGATCACCTCGAAGGTTCCGGGGTCGAGGAACGACCCGAGGCGCCGAAGCGTCGTTGCTATTGTCGACTCGATGGTGTCGGCCTCGTTGTACGCCGGGAGGACGACACTCACGGAGACCGCAGATTCGACGTCGGGATCGGTGGTGGAAGGACTGCCGGGCCGAGGACCATCCATCGATCCCTTATGTGACTCCGGCGAGTATGAACGTTCTGATACTGTCGGTTATAACTACGTGAAGATTTTCGACACCCGGGGTGTCGAAATACGTCACGCGACTATAGCCGACAGTATGACTCGTGGGAGGTGGGGCGGGACCGGGGCGAGTCGGGTTCGGCGACCGTACCTCACGCGGCGTGCTCGGCCGACCACGCGACGGTTTCATCGGGAAAATCGCAGTACCGCGCGGTGTTAGCCACCCGTACCAAACCCCTCATACCGCCCGGAGGCGTGTGCCGTCGTATGAGCACGACGACCACCGCGGCGTCCGGGACGGATCTCAACGAGAAACAGCGCCGAATCCTCCGGTACCTCCGAACTCACGCCGATGACCGGACCTACTTCAAATCCAGGCTGATCGCCGAAGAGGTCGGACTCTCCGCGAAGGAGGTGGGCGCGAACATGCGTGCCCTGCTCAACGGCGACGTAGGCATCACCGTCGAAAAGTGGGGCTACTCGTCGGGAACGACCTGGAAAGTGACGCTGTAGCGGCTGAACCCGCCTGGGCCGCGAAACACAGGCTTGTGAGTGCGTGGTCACAAATTCGCTCATCAATGACCGACCCGACGACAACGCGCCGACGGCTGCTCGAAGGCGCGGGCGTGGGCGGCGGCACCCTGCTCGCGGGGTGCACGGACCAGCTCAACCTCGGTAGCGGCGACGGCTCCGGAGCCGACGCGGCACAGACCGACGGCGACGGGGCGAATGTCGACGGCGTCGGCGCCATCGCTACCGTCGATCAGGAAGCTCTCCAACGGGAACGGCTCAGAATACGGGAGGAACTCCAGAACGGCAACATCTCCCGGGAAGAGGCACAGGAACAGGCCACAGACCTCCAAGAGGAGTTCATCAGCGACGCCGTTTCCGCGCTCGCGGAAACAGCGAAAGCGACGGACGGTGTCGACGTCGCCGATGAGTACGCCACGCTCGGCGCGGTTGTCCTGACCGGTGAGGCCGCCCCCATCATCGGCCTGCTGGACTCCGCGGCGGTGAGGGCGCTCGTGTCGCGGTCCGATGTCGAGGAGCAAGCAGAGACCGCAACGCCGACCGAGTCGGCGTGACATCCCCACCGGCCTGGAGTGCGAGGCGTTCGGATTGCAGTCTCCGTACGCCGCCGCGAACCGGCACGGTCGCTTCAGGGATCGTACTGCAGCAGTTCGTCGGCGCCGTCGGCAACGGCGACCGCTTCGGGACCCAGTGAGTCCGCATACCTGACCACAAGCGTCAGGACCGTCTCCGGTCGCTCGACGGTGTAGCCGTCGTCACGGGAAAGCACCCCCGCCTCGTCGAGGTCGCCCGCGTACCCGCTGACAGTCGGCCGCGAGACGTCTAGGCTGGCCGCGAGCTCCGACCCCGTCGCATCCGGGGTCGCGAGGAGCTCGAGCAGCATCCCCCGCGGGGTCGTCCGCCGGAGGTATCCCAGCGCAACCTGCTCGAACTCGGAGAATCGGCCGGCGATAAAGAAGCGCTTGTAATCGCCGTCGCGACGGAAGGCGACAGCGCCGTCGTCAACCAGCCGGCGGAGGTGATGCTGCGTTTCACCCGTCCCCAAACCGAGATCGTCGCGAACCTTCGAGAAGTGGGCGCCGGGGGTCGACGCCACGTACCCCCGGATCGCCTCGCGGGTGTCCGTGGTCTCCGCGTCGGCGGCGGCCGCGGACCCGACGCCGCCGAGTCCCGCGAGCGGCGCCGCCGCTCCCAGCGCGGCGAAGCGCCGGAGGGTCGACCGCTTCTCTTGGTCGATGTCGCGGTCCGACATCCGGATACGCTTTGTTGGATCGAATCGGACAAAAACGCTTCGTTCCCGCGGACTCATACCAGGGAACGGGACGGGGGGCCGGGAAGCTGGGGTGGAAGCGCACGCCTGCGCCGGTCGTCACTCCGTTTCGGTCTCGACGGCGCGTTCGTCGTCCGCCTCGTCGGTGCTGTTGCCTGCGACTTCGTTGTCGGTGTCGGTCCCCGGCGTCGCGTCGGCATCGGGGACGGTTGTCTCGTCGGCCCCGACGTCGTCAACGACCTCATCAGGGCTCTGGATGTCGACGCCGCCGCCCTGTTTGATCGCCTCGGCCTCCTGTTCGAGTTCTTCGACGTCCATCTCGGTTGCGGCGTCGATCTGCCCGAGGATCTCCTCGATGTTGTCGAGTCCCAGCAGCTCGCGGGTCTCCGACTCGAACTCCAGGCTATCGAGCCCGGCGGACTCTTGGACGTCGGAGTCGGTCAGCTGCCGGCCGTACCGCCCGAGCAGGCTGGTGAGCTCCTGCGGGAGCACGAACGTCGTCGACTCACCCTGCCCGATGGTCTCTAAGCTCTCCATTCCCTTCTCGATGATCGCGCGCTCGCCCATCGATTCGGCGGATTTCGCACGGAGCACCGTGGAGATCGAATCACCTTGCGCTTCCAGGATCTGGCTCTGCTTTTCACCCTGCGCACGGATGATGTTGGACTGCTTTTCACCTTCGGCCTCCTCAACCGCGGAACGGCGTTCACCCTGCGCCTCCAGGATCATAGCCCGCCGACGGCGCTCGGCGGAGGTCTGCTGCTCCATCGCCTGCTGGACGTCCTTCGAGGGGTTGACCTCGCGGACTTCGACGCTCTCGACGCGGACGCCCCACTCGTCTGTGGGTTCGTCGAGTTCCCGGCGGATCCGACCGTTGATCTCCTGGCGCTTGTTGAGCGTGTCGTCGAGTTCCATGTCGCCGATGACCGCGCGCAACGTGGTCTGGGCGAGGTTCGAGACTGCGCGCTTGTAGTCGTCGACTTCGAGGAACGCCTTCTTGGCGTCCATCACCTTGATGTAGACGACCGCGTCGGCGGTCACGGGCGAGTTGTCCCGCGTGATCGCTTCCTGGCGGGGCACGTCGAGGGTCTGTGTCCGCATGTCGAACGGGTACGTCCGTGAGACGAACGGGGGGATGAAGTTGATCCCCGGCTCCAGAAGCTTCCGGTACTCGCCGAAGACCGTCAGCGTCTTTTTTTCGTAGGCGTCGACGATCTCGACCATCTGGTAGACGGTGACGACCGCGAGGAGGAGCGCCAGGAGCCCGACCGTCGGGATCCCGAGCCCGAGCTGTAACGAAACGGGACCAAATGCCATACGCCATATTGGAGTGTCGCGGTCATAAGGGTTGGCCCGGGGATGCAACGCCGTAGCGACGAGGCGACAGCTACGGGACGTCGTACGCGAGCAGCGGTTCGAGCCCGACCAGGAGAGTCCGATCGATACTCGCGAGTGGTGCGAGCGGTAGCCCCTCCGACGGGAGCGTGGCCTCGGCGAGCCGGTCGCCGGAGTCGAAATCGAACATCCGCAGCTGGTGGAATTTGTCGAGAGCGAAGACGTAGTTGTCGACGACCGCGGGTCGGTCAGTGTAGGCGTCCATCTCGCCCCACCACCGCTGTTCGCCGTCGTACCCGACATCGAAAATGCCCGCTTCGCCGTTGGCGAGAATCCCGTCGGACGTGAAGCGCAGATCGCTGACCGACCCGCGGAGCGTGGCCTCCCACGTGAGTTCGTGTTCCGAACCGGTGAGTCGGTATCGGTAGACGTTGCTGGAGGTGGCGACGAAGAGGTCGCCGTCGCGAACGTACCCCGACCCGTACAGGTGTTCGTCGTACGACGCGACTGCCGACCGCGAATCGAGCGCGTAGAGGTCGATGAAATTGAACGTCCCGATATACAGGTTATTTCCGACTCGGCCGATCGATTCGATCGGGGATCTGAGTCCCGTGTACTCGATGGTGTCGACCACGTCGCCGGACCCGCGGTCGAGGACGTACACGACGTACTCGTCGTCGGTCTCGGGCGTGTCACCCCGATTGGCGCAGATGACGTACTGGTCCGTGACCAGCGGCTTCGTGGTCCAGGAATCGTACCGTCCGCCGGTGAAGTTCCACAGCGGTGTCCCGCTCGACCGCTCGACCGCGGTGAGTTGGCCGCCGTACCCGCGTGCGAAAATCGTCGACTCGGTCACCGACAGCGAGTCGCGTTTGAACTTCCCGAGTTGGTCGGTCTCCCACTCGATCGTTCCGTCGGGTTGCACCGCGAGGAGTTGCTTCGAGACCCACGTCGAGAGGTAGAACGTCCCGTCGTAGGTCACGATGTCGCTGCCGTATTTGTCAAGCGTCCAACTCTCGCGAGCGTCGAACGACGAGGACGGCGTCCCGCTCTGCGCGGCCGTCGCGTCGGGAGCGGTTCCGGTGTCGGGGGCGTCCGTCGATCGTGGTGTCGGCGTGTCAGCCGTGGACTCAGTCAGCCGGAGACAGCCACCGACGCCGCCGATAGCGCCCAGCGAGGCGCCCTGGAGGAACCTTCGGCGGCTGACGTGCTCGGACATGTGCGCAGAAGCCGCCGGCGACATAATAGCTGTTGTGAAAGAAGGACAGCGTTCGACGCCTGCGTCCGGCGGTTTTCAGGCGCGCTCCGTCTCGGATTCGATGTCTGGCTCTCCGTCTCCGGTTCCGTCCTCGGGGTCGCCGGTCTCCTCCTCGCTCGCCTCGGTCGCACGGCCGTCCGCTCTATCAGTCTCCTCGTCCCGGCCGCGTGCGAGCTCCCGGTCGATGTCGTCGTACGCGGCCGACACTGACTCCACAGTCACGACGTTGCCGCCGCCGGGATCGATCACCAGCACCTCGGTCCCCTCCGGGATCTCGCCGTCAACCGACCGCGCGGAGTACAGCGGGTTGAACCCGCCGTTGTCGAGTTTGACCTCGCCCTCAGTTGGGGTGACCCGCTCTGTCACTCGGCCGGCCCGCCCGCGGAGGCTGGTGGAGTCGCTGGTTCGGCCGGCGCCCTTCCCGCCGTAGACGTCGAACTCGCGGTAGCCGTAGATCGCGAGCGCCCCGAAGACCAACACGAACACGCCGAGGACGATGGGCGACGCCAAGGGGCCGAGCAGCAGCCCCACCAGCCCGGCGGCCAAGAGCGCAACCCCGAGCACGATGAAGTGAGCGCCCGGCGCGAGCGCTTCAAGAACGCTGAGTCCGAGCCCGGCGGCAACGAGGACGAGCGGCAGCGTCCCCGGCGGAAGGGAGAGCTGGATGGCGACCAGGGACGGTTCGAACATATCACGCGTAGGGCTGTCGGAGGATTAAGGGTTGTCACCGTGAGTCGGGGGGTGTGTCCCGTCCACCGGTTCCGCCGGGTCCCCGTCGTTCCCGACAGCCGGTAGGGTCACCCGTACGGTGGTGCCGTCGTCGGCGGTGTCGAACTCGACCGTCCCGCCCAGGGAGGCCACGCCCCACTTCACGATCCACAACCCCAGCCCGCTGCCGTGTTCCAACGCCGTCTCCTCGGTGGCGCCGAGCACCTCGAGTTCGTGGTCGGGGATCCCAGGGCCGTCGTCCGCAACCTCGAAGCACACGCCGCTGTCGACGTCGACCGCGCGGACGGTCACGACCGGCGTGTCGGCGTCGGTGTGTTCCACCCCGTCGTCAGGTGAAACCTGACTGCTAGTGGAACTGTGTTCCACCCCGTTCTCGAGGAGGTTCTCGAAGACGACCGCGAGCACTGCTGCGTCGGTCCGAACCGAGAGGTCCGCCGGCACCTCGATCCGGATCTCCGCGTCCGTGTCTACGAGGAGGTCCGCACGGATGTCTTCGAGTACGGGGCGGATCGCGAGGGTGGTGGTGCCGCCCGCGTCGGTCCCCATCGTGTCCTCGATGCTCCGGGCCTTCTCACCCAGTTCGACCACGCCCGCGGTCGTCCGGGCCGCGGTCTCCAGCATATCCCGCACGTCCGGGTCGTCGACCCGATCGACGCCGAGGTCGAGATACCCCTGGACGACGTTCAGGTCGTTCCGGAGGTTGTGGCGCAACACCCTGTTGAGCACCGCGAGCCGCTGCTCGCGTCGGCGCTCAGCGGTGATGTCCTGCAACACCACCGAGTTGCCGACCACTGTGCCCCCGGCAGTTTCGAGCGGTGCGGTGGTGACGGTGTAGGTCCGCTCTACCCCGTCGACCGTCCGGGCGGTGGTCTCCCCGCTCGCCGTCGGGTCGATCTCCGGGGCGTACGCAGAGAACTGCCCGCCAAGGGCTGCGCCGGCCGGGAGCCCCAGCACGCGCGTGGCCTCGTCGTTACAGTCGATGAGCCGCCCGCCGGCGTCGACGATGGCCACCGGGGTCCCGAGGGTGTCGATCGCGGCGCGGTCGGCGATCCGGCGGGCCGCGGGGACCATGTCGAACATGTCCCGCGAGAAGAACGCGTACATGTCGAACGCCAGGTGGATCGGGAAGAGCAGGGGCGTCAGGTTCAGCGGCGGTGCAGATCCGACCTCCGCGAGCCACAGGAGGAACGGAAGCCCGGGGAAGATCGGCGAGATCGCGATTGCCGCCGCCTGCGTCCGATAGAGGGGACCGTAGCTGAACACCGTCTCAGCCAGCAGGAACGACGCGACCCCGATCATCGCGACGAACCCCGCGGCGTTCACGAACAGCCACGGCTGGTGGGCGTAGGTCACCGTCGCCAGCCCGAAGACGGGGTCGATCCGGTAGCCGGTCCACGCGATCCCGTGGATCGGATTGGTGACGACCACGAGGGTGTGGAGGACCTGGAACCCGACGACTGCCCCCATCGCCTTCGAGCGCAGCAGTTCGCTCCGACCGGTGTACTCCAACGCGAACGCGAGGAAGAACACGCCGATGAAGTTGATAGCGAGCCAGATCGGAACCTCGAACGCATACCGCAGCCTCGGATCGAAGACGAACAGCGCGACGCCGTAGGAAAGCGCCCACAACGCCTCACAACCGATCGTCGCGACGAAGAAGCGCCCCCCGAGCCGGTCCCGGTACGGCCAGAGGAACCACACGAACCCGACCGAAACGACCCCGGAGGCAATCGACGCGAACGCGAGCCACGGGAGCGACTGGAGCACGGGTGGCCGGTGAGATGTCCTTCACCGACAAAAACGCCAGTGGTCCGGAGCGTTCCCCTTCGGATCCCCGTCAGCCGTCGTCGATGGTCGCCTCGGGCGTCACGCCCCCGTCGCGGACGAACCGGACCTTCGCCTCATCGTCGAGGACGATGGTGACGCTCCCGGCGTCGTCGGGGACGGCAAACACCGTCCAGACCTCGCGGGTGTCGCCCGGCGCGAACAGCCCGGCGCTCGGAAAGCCCGTCACGCCGTCGAGCGGTTGGTGGCCGTACCGCGTCCCCGCGACGTCCGCCGCCAGCGCCGACTCCGCGAGCTGTACCGGGTCGTCGCCCCCGTTCGTCACGTTCATACTGACGACGAGGAACGTCTGGTCGGCCGGGGCGTCGTAGGTGGTCCCACCCACCGTCAGCGAGTCGGTCGCCCGCGCGTTCCACCGCACGTCCGCGGTGGCGTTCGCCCCGCCCGCGGTCGACACCGCCGAGACCTCCGGGCCGGCGTCGCCGCCGCCCGAGAGCGGTCCCCCGACGCCGAGCCCGACCGCGGGGCCTACTGTCGCGCCGAGTGTGAACGCCACGAGCAGCGTGACCGCGAGCAGGATGGCGGGGACCGGCCGGGTGGCGTACGCCCGACACCTCGCGACAATCCCTGAGCCGTCGGGTGACGACGACGAGGACGCAGGCTGGTCAGCCGGCGGCGACCCGCCCGACCCGGTTGTCGTGTCGGCGCTCTCATCGCCGACCGGCAGGAGTCCGTTGGTCGCGGCGCCGATGGCCGCGACCGACGGGAGCCCGCCCCTGATCGACGACGGGACTGGAACACCGAGGTCGCGGAGCTGACCGAGCGCCCCCCCGGAGCCGTCGGCCTCGGTGAACTGGGCCAGTACGTCGCCGAGATCACCCGCCTCGACGGTCTCTGCGAGCTTCGACCGGTCGAGAAGGTGGACACCCCGTTCCGAGGCCACCCGTTCTGCACCCTCGGCGAACGCCCCCTGTGTCGCCACCACGGCGACGTCGATTCCCTTCTTCCGGCAGAACGTCACGAAGGCCTTGACGTGGCGCTCGGTCACCGTCGATGTCGTGGTCGGAAAGGTGTAGATAACGCCGCGCTTCCCGTCCGGACGCGTTCCGGTCACGAAATACGTCTCGTCGGACCGCTCCCGGATCGAGGTGTCCCACCCACGGTCGTCCCACAGCGCCGCCAGAAACCCGACGAAATCCTCGGGATCGAGTTCGGGGATCACGACGACCCACCTCCGCGTGCGAGCAGCGCGGCCGCAGCGAGCAGCGCCGTAATGGCGACCGCCGGCGACAGCGGGATGGTTGACTGCGTCGCTCCCGACGACGACAACGGCGTCCGGGTTGCGACGGGGTACGGCGTGGCAGTCGGTGTCGCGGTCCGTGTGGCGGTATCGGTCGTGGCCGGCGCGTCGGTCGCGGCGGGCGTCTCCGTCGGCTCCGGCGGGAAGTTCACCACCGCGGTGTCGTTCACCACCGCGTCGCCCGTCGTGTACGCCGGCGACCCGGGGTTGTACGATCCCTCGTCACCGGCCCGGACGAGTTCAGCGCGGAGCCGCTGGGTCTCGAACAACGGGGTCCCGAGTTCGGCCGTTATCGCGGTGTGACGCCCGGGTTCGAGGTAGTCCGAGCGGCCGACGACCTCCCCACCCTCGTCGACCAGTCGGACGAATCCGCCCTCGGGGAGTTCCGCGCGGGTCACCTCGACGGTCGTCCCGTTCGCGGTCTGGTTCTGAAACCGGACGCCGGGGTCCGGAGCGACCAGGTGGACCGTCTGTCTGGTTTCGGGGACGTGGCCACGGACCCACAACGTGGCGTTCGTCCCGCGGGTGACGTCGCTGAGGTCCAGCGACGCATTGAAACGGCCGTCCTCGCGCACAGCCGCTGTCCGGATGAGGAGGAACGCGCCGGGGTCGGTCGACCGGAGTCGGACTTCGAGTTCGGTGGTGGGCGCGCGGTTCGTGTGCCCTTCGACAACGAACGTGTCGTTGTCCCACGGGTAGTGGGTGGCGTCGTCGGCCGGTGACACCGACGCCGACTGCCGCCGGAGGTCGAACGTGGTCGACGCGAGCGTGGTGTCCCCCTCGACGAACCCGCTTTCGGCGGTCAGCGACAGCGACGCCCGATACCGGTTCCGCGCGTCGATGTTCTCCAAGTCGACGCCGCTCGTGTTCCAGACGACGTAGAACTCGTCGTCAGCGAGGTTCGGAAGCAGTGTCACGTCGGCGGTGTCGGTGGCGACGTACTCGCGGGGCTGGGTGTTCGGTCCCGGCTCGGTCTGGGTGAAGTTCACCTTGAGGCCGTTCGCGGCGTCGCTACCGGTCAGATCCGAGGCGTTCAGCGCGGTTTCGAGCCCGCTCTCCTCGAACCGGACCACGGCGTAGTCGCCGCGGGCGACGGTGGTCCCCGACGTCGTCGCCGCCGAAAGCGGCCCCACGTCGGCGTCACCGTCCTCGCCGCCGCCGACGTACTCCGCGGGGGTGAACGCCCCCGGCGCGCGGTTCGACTCGGCGGCGTACTCTCCGCGGGGTTCGACGGTGAGCGTGCCGATGTCGTACTCCACCCCATCGATCTCCACCCGCAGCAGGTACTCCGCGGGGTTCATCGGCTCGTCGAGCGGGTCAGAGTGTAGGGTTACGCTCCCGCCCTCAACGAACTCGGTGGGGTCCGCAGCGGTGGTTCGGCGGGTGTCGAGCACGATCTCGGTGGTGCCGCTGCCGCCCACCGAGACGGTGACGTTGAACCCGTTGTCGTCGCTACCGATCGTCACGTTCGCGGGATCGGAGTGGCTGACCGCGACCGTCACCTCGTCGCCCCGTGTGACCGTCAGGTTCTCCGGGAACGACGCGGAGGCGTCGTCGGTCTGGGCGCGGACGCCGTCCCCGGCGCCCGCACCGCCGTCGAGGTCGGCCGCGGCTCCCGCGTGGTTCGATCCCGACTCGCCGAGCGCCGAGACGGGCGCGACGCCACCCACCAGCACCGAAAGGGTCACACCGAACGCGAGAAACAAAGGCACGTATGACATCGTGGATACCGTCAGTACCCGTTGCTACCGGACAGCTCTTATAAAACGCTACGGTCGAAACATCAGACGTGATAATCGACACCCGCCGGAGCGGGCAGGGGGATGCCGCCGCCGAGCCGCCTCAGAGGAGTCCGGGGACGAGCACTGTTCCGAGAAGCGCCACGGTTCCCAACGCCCCGAGGAGCACGAACACCGCATTCTCCGCCCGGAGCGGCTCGGGTTCGATCGGCTCGGGCTCCCGAAGCGCCCCGGGGTCCGCAACCGAGCGGCCCGCGCTGTCGGCGTCGTCCACTCCGGCTCCAGCGCTGTCGACGTCGTCCACTCCGGCTCCGGCGCTGTCGACGTCGTCCACTCCGGTTCCGGCGCTGTCGGCGTCGCCGTCGGGCGGGTTGGCGAGACGCGGCGTCGCCCGGCTCTCGCCTGCGTCGCCGTCTGGATCGCTCGATGGGTCCGGTTCAGCCATCATACCCACTACTGTCGCCATCGAAAAAGTCCTGCCGGCTCCGTGGTCCTACCACTCCGCGGGTTCGCGCCGCCGGTGTCTGATCAGGTCGCCCTCGTAGACAACGCCGCGCTCGGCGTGGAGCGTCACGGTCTCTGCCGACGACACCCGATCCAGGATGGGGGCCCCCGAGATCATCGGGATGTCGAGTTCGCGGGCGACGATGGCGGGGTAACCGGTCATACCCGGCCGGGCGTCGACGATCCCCGCGAGTTTGGTCGCGTCGCCGACGAACTCACCGTCGAAGGTCGCCGACAGCGACAGGATCGCGCCCGCCGGGGCGTCCGAGAGGTCGCCGTCATCGGAGACGACGAGCGGACCGGCGACCCGGCCGCCAACGACCTTCCGCCCCGTCGCGACCGCCTCGGCGGCGACGTGAAGCTTCAACATATTCGTGGTGTTTGTCTCCTCTAGTTCGGTCATCATGCCCGAGAGGACAACGAGCGTGTCCCCGGACGCGGCGACGCCGGCGTCGAGTGCGGCGTCGACCGCGTCTTCCATCATCCGGTCGATGTCCTCGCGGTACGCCGAGTATTTCGGGGTGATCCCCCACGACAGCGCGAGTTGGCGCCGGACGCGGTCGTCCGGAGTGGTCGCCACCACCGGCACGCCGGGGCGGAACTTCGCGGTCTTCCGCGCGGTGTACCCCGACTCCGACGCCGCGACGATGGCGCTCGCGCCGACGTCTCGCGCCAGATACCGGGCCGACCGGGCGAGCGCCTCGGTCCGGGACTCCTCGTCGGCGGTCGGGATCCGAGCCTCCCTGTTCTCGTCGGACTCGGCGCTGGCCTCGATCTGCCGGACGATCCGGTCCATAGTCTCAACCACCCTGACAGGGTCGTCGCCGATCGCGGTCTCGCCCGACAGCATCACTGCGTCGGTGCCGTCGAGGACCGCGTTCGCGACATCGGAAGCCTCCGCTCGGGTGGGGCGCCGCGCCGAGACCATGGAGTCCAACATCTCTGTGGCGGTGATGACCGGCGTCCCGGTGGCGTGACACTTTCGGATGATCCGCTTTTGGATGATCGGGACGTCTTCCAACGGCATCTCGACTCCCAGGTCGCCGCGGGCCACCATCACCCCGTAGGCGGCCTCGATGATCTCGTCTAAGTTCTCGACTGCGCCCGCCCGCTCGATCTTCGCGATGACCGGGATGTCCGCCCCATTGTCGTCTAAGGCGTCGCTGATTGTGTAGACGTCGGCCGCCGACCGGACGAACGACGCCGCCACGAAGTCGGCCTCGGTCTCGGCCGCCAGCGCCAGTTCCCGCTGGTCGCGCTCGGTGATGAGGTCGACTGCGAGGTCGACCCCCGGCAGGTTCACGCCCTTCCGGCCACCGAGTTCACCGCCGGAGTCGATCCGCCCGACCACCGTGTCGCCGTCGACCCGCCGGACGGTGGCCTCGATCCGCCCGTCATCCAGCAGGATCCGATCACCGGGGGCGGCCGCAGCAACGGAGTACGACAACCCCACCGTTTCGGGCGTCGCATTGTCGCCCGCCACGAACCGGACCTCGCTGCCGGTCTCCAGCCGGATCGGCTCCGACACCGGCGCGGTCCTGACCTCCGGGCCCTGGAGGTCCACCATGGCTGCGAGCGGTTCCTCGGTCGTCCCGTCGACCGTTCGGATCCGGTCGATCACCGCCCGCCGGTCCGCCGGCGTCCCGTGGCTGGCATTGAGCCGCGCGACGCTCATTCCCGCGTCTGCGAGCGCCCGAATCGTGGACTCGTCGTCCGACGCGGGGCCGAGCGTACAGACGATCTTCGCTCTGCGCATACCCCGCCATACTCGGGACCGAGTTAAAAAGTCGCGGATCGGACGGGTGGCGCCCGACGCCACCGCCCCATCGAGTCACGCCTGCGAGTCGACGCCGACTACCGTACCTCGTCGAGGTCACCCAGGAACGCTCGGAGTATCTTCCGGGTGACGTGCGGCATCACCACCACCCGGGCGAGTCCGCAGCCGGTCCGGGAGAGCCGCCACCCGCGCTCGCGGAGCGACTCGACTACGCCCCCGCCGAGGTCGGCCACGACGGTCGGAAGCTCGACATCGGCCACCCGCTGTCCGCGGTCCCGGAGTTCGCCGGCGAGCCACCGCGCGACCCCGTCGGCGCGCTCGTACTCGTCGCGGTAGCCGTCGGGCCACAGCGCGTCGATCGCGGCAACGGTGCTCGCGACGCCCGCACCGCTTCTGGTACCCGCGAGCGACGCCTGCGACCGCGACTCCAAGTAGGGCGTGTCGACCGCGAGGACGTCCATACCGGCGGCGTCGCGGAACAGCAACCCGCCCGCGGGGATCACCGCCCGGCCGCACTTGTGGGGATCGATCGTCAGCGAGTCGATCGGGGCGTCCGCAAAGCCCCACGCGTGGTCGGTGAACGGGAGCAGGAACCCGCCCCACGCGGCGTCGACATGACAGTACGCCCCGGCGTCGTGTGCGATGTCGGCGATCTCGGGGATCGGGTCGACCCGGCCGTACTCGGTGCTCCCAGCCACGCCGACTACGAGCGCCGTCCGGTCGTCGACCGCGGCCGCAACCGCGTCGGTGTCGGCCCGGTGGTCGGCGTCGGTGGAGACTGTCCGGAGTTCCACGCCGAGGACGTCGGCGGCCTTCGTGAACGAGAAGTGGGCGCTCTCGGGGACGACGAGGTTCGCGCCGTCGACGTTCCGGCGGTCCCGCGCGGCTCGGACCGCCTGGAGGTTTGCCTCTGTGCCGCCGCCGGTGACGTAGCCGTGTGGGGGCTCCTCGGCGCCCTCGCCCGCCCCGCTCGCGGTAGCGAGTCCGGTTATCGCTCCGAGCGCGGCCACCGCGCGGGCTTCGAGGTCGGCGACTTCGGCGTAAGTCGCGGGATCACCGGGGTTCGTCGCCAGGAAGCGTTCCGCGGCCGCACGCGCGGCTGGGTGCGGGTCGGTGCACATCGACGAGAGCACGC
This sequence comes from Halobellus salinus, assembly GCF_014646875.1. Classification (GTDB taxonomy): domain Archaea; phylum Halobacteriota; class Halobacteria; order Halobacteriales; family Haloferacaceae; genus Haloquadratum; species Haloquadratum salinum. The sequence continues at coordinate 96,175 of NZ_BMOC01000013.1, forward strand.
GGTCGAACGCCTGCGGAGCCGCCTGCTGCATACCACTCATACCCCGGGACCGGGTTTAGCTGTACCGAGGCGCTAAGCCCCCTTCCTCACCGAGCCCCGACCGAATGGGAGGCGCGAGCAGGCAGGGGATACACCGCCGCACGGTTCTCATACACTCTACGGTTGCAGGCCCACAGCCCCACGCAATCGTAACGTTTTTTCAGTAGGGTAGCATCGTATTGAACAAACCCAATGGAATATGACCTCGACTCGGGAGCGCACTCGACGTATTCCCTGCACTACCACCTGATACTCACCACGAAGTATCGGCGCGGAGTGCTAACCGAGGAGCGAACCCAATTCATTCACGAGGTCATCAGTGGGTTCACCGACAACTACGGTGTCGAACTGACGAACCTCGACGGCGAGGACGACCACGTTCACATCCTGTTCCGAGCGAAACCAACCACAGGCCTCGTGAAGTTCATCAACACGGTCAAGGGCGCGACCGCCCGCCGTATCCGCAACGAGTACGCGGACGAACTGAAGACCGAACCGTGGGGCGATTCGTTCTGGAACGACTCGTACTGTCTCATCTCGACGGGGCAGGTATCGCTGGATGTGCTGAAACAGTACGTCGAGAACCAACGCGAGTAGAGAGCCATGTACTACGCCTACAAGTACCGTCTCAAGCCGTCCGACGCCCACCGTGAGGAGTTGGACCGCCACCGAGACATTTGTAGGCAACTCTACAACCACACGCTCTACCGCCTCAACGAGTACCAAGACGAACACGGCGAACTGCCGTCCATAACCACCCTGCGGTCGGAACTGCCCAACCTCAAAACGTGGTGGGACGGCCTCACGGACGTGTACTCGAAGGTTCTCCAAACCGTCGTAGAACGCCTGTTCGACAATCTCAAAGGACTATCGGCGCTCAAGCAGAACGGCTACGGCGTCGGTCAACTCAAGTGGAAGCCGCCACGAGAGTTCCGCAGTTTCACGTACAGTCAGTCTGGCTTCAAGCTCGACAAGAAGGGCGGTCAGACTGTGCTGTCACTCTCGAAACTCGCGGACATACCGATTCGGCTTCACCGCGCCATTCCCGACGACGCCACGGTCAAGCAGGTCACGGTCAAGAAGGAACCGACGGGCGAGTGGTTCGCCACCTTCGGCGTCCAAATGGACCGTGAACCGCCCGAACCGCCTGAGAATCCCGAGAAGTGCGTCGGTATCGACGTGGGGATTCTCAAGTACGCCCACGACACCGACGGCACGGCGGTCGGGTCGCTTGACCTCGCGGACGAACGGGAGCGACTGGAGCGCGAGCAACGGAAGCTCTCGCGGAAGCAACACGGGTCGAACAACTACGAGGAGCAACGGCGGCGAGTTGCGGAGTGTTATGGCGACCTCCGTCGGAAGCGCCGCGACTTCTTGCATAAGCTCTCGAAGTACTACGCTCGGGAGTAC
>NZ_BMOC01000014.1 GCF_014646875.1 Halobellus salinus
CGGCGGTTCGGTTCGCGCAATACAGGTATTGCTCGGCAGTTCGGTGGAGTGCATCACGTTGCCCGTCAGAAAGGTCGAGTTTCACGACGGCAGTTCGACGCACATCCATAACTTCAGGGAGTACCTGACGGTACTTATACATTCGGGAGTCAGTCGGTCGGAGTATGCCGGTTGTGTCGTACTATGTCGGTTTCCTCTCCGGCCTACTCACTCCCTTTGCTACGCTTCGGTCGCTCGTTGAGGCCGGAGGCTCCACCTCCAAAACGCTGAAGAAGCGAACGGGTGCGGCTGCGACAACGGCGGTGTCGACGAGCACCAGATCCGGATGGACGCCGTGGAACCGGAGTGTATCGAACTCCCCGTCGTCGGTGTAGATGACCGAGAGGCTGCTAGTCGGCGCGTCGGTCGAGGCGATGGTGGGGACGGTCACCAGCCGTGTGTCCAACCGGGCACTGACAGCCTTTGCCGTGTCAAGGGCCCGCCCGCCGCCCGCGCCGACAACGAGGTCGGCCCCCGCAGTCACGCCGGCGACACGGTCGATCTCGGCCCGGGTACACGGCCCGTCGAAGGTGACCGCGTCGACGGTCAGCCCGGCGGCCGCAAGCCCCGATGCGATCGAATCGCCGACGATCCCGCGGACTACTGGATCAGCGACGACCACGGCGCGGGACCCGTCTGTCGGCGCGTGTTCGCTGATGGCCTCGACCGCGTTTCGGCCCTGGACGTACGTGCTCGGCGCGCGGAAGATGCGGGTCACAGGAGGCACCCCACCGCGTCGGGGTTGGTCTGTCGTCGCATACCACGTGTCGGATACGGGATGATATCAAACACCGGGGCGGAGACGCCGCGGGAGCGCCGGTCGGGGACGCCGGGTTGTGACACGGACTACTGCAGGTCGCCGTCGACGGCGCTTTCGACCCGCTCGAAGAGCGCGTCGTCGGTGACGAGGTCACGAGCGGTCTCAACGTCGTCGCCGACCGGCCGATCAGCGTCGAGGTGCGGAACGTGCTCGCGCACCAGCCGGGCCGCGGCACCGGTTCCGTCGCCGGGGTCGAGGTCGTCGGCCACGAAATCCAGCGCCTGTGTCGCACACACCAGCTCGGTCGCGACGACGTGGAGGACGTTGCCGACGGCGTCCCGAGCGAGGAGGGCGCTCTGGGCGCTCATACTCACGTGGTCCTCCTGGTTGCCGCTGACGGGGACGTTGTCCGTCGAGGGGCGACCCAGGTTCCGGGTCGAACTGACGAGATCGGCCGCGGTGTACTGGGCGATCATGTACCCCGATTTGAGCCCGCTGCCCTCCGTCAGAAACGGCGGGAGGTGGTCCTCCTGGATTTCGGGGTTGAGCATCCTGTCAACGCGGCGCTCGGCGATGGCACCGAGTTCCGCGAGCGCACTCGTGACGTAATCCAGCGGGAGCGCGAGCGGTTCGCCGTGGAAGTTCCCGCCCGAGAGGACCGCGGCGGTGTCGGTCCCGCTGGCACGGTCGTCGACCGACGCGGCGTCGAACACCAGTGGGTTATCAGTCGCGCTGTTGAGTTCCGTCTCGACCACCGACCGGAGGTGTGATACCGCGTCGCGGACAGCACCGTGAACCTGCGGAAGACACCTAACGGAGTACGCGTCCTGGATCCGGTCGCAGTTCCGGTGGGATTCGACGATCCCTGAATCGGCAGTGAGAACGCGGACGTTCCGGGCGGACACGCCGTGGCCCTCGTGCGGTCGTACGTCGTTGATCCGCGGGTGGGCGGCGGCGATCGTCCCCATCGTCACCTCAGTCGTCAGCGACCCGGCGATGTCGGCGGCGCGCACCGCGCGCTCGGCGTCCCGGACGACGAGCGCCCCGAGTCCGACAGTCAACTGTGTGCCGTTGATAAGCGCGAGTCCCTCCTTAGCGCGCAGGTCGATGGGGTCGAGATCGCGGCGGGCAAGGGCTGCGTCGCCGGGCAGACGGTCACCGTCAACGCGTGCCGCGCCCTCGCCGATGGCAACCAACGCGAGGTGCGCCAGCGGCGCAAGGTCGCCACTCGCGCCGAGGCTCCCTTTCTCGGGCACTATGGGGTGGACCCGTTCGTTGAGCATCGCAACCAGCAGGCCGATCGCGCGCTCTCGGATCCCCGAGTATCCCTTGAGGAGGGCGTTGAGTCGGGTGAGAAGCATCGCACGCACCGCTTCGGTCGGCAGTTCCGCTCCGGTGCCGGCGGCGTGGCTCCGGAGCAGGTTCCGCTGGAGCTCCCCGATGTCGGTCTGAGAGATCCGCTCGCGGACGAGTTCGCCGAACCCGGTGTTGACGCCGTAGACCGCCTCGCCGGAGTCGACAACGTCTTCGACCCGTGCTCTCGAGTTTCGGACGCGAACGCGTGCGTCCTCGGGGATGGCGACGGTGGCACCCTCGCGTGCGACCGCCTCAACGTCTGCCGGGGTGAGCGACTCGCCGTCGGCGCGGACCTCACCGGGCATCGTAGACCACCTCCCCCGCTTTGAGAACGGTTTCGACCGTACTGACGCCGAAGTTATACGGGAGATGCTCACAGTCTGGGACGTCGGCGATCACGAGATCACCGGGGTGACCCTCGCGGAGCCGTCCGAGGCCGTCACGACGGGTGATGGCGGCGGCGGCACCGACCGTTGCCGCTCGGATGGCCGATCCCGGCTCCATCCGCATCCCGTGACACGCAAGGTCGACAGCGAACTCCATGCTCTGTGAGAAGCAGTTGGGGTTGAAGTCCGTCGCGATCGCGACTTCCGCACCCGCGGCCGCGAACTGGTCGGGGTCGGCGTAGTCGGCAGCCAGCGCGAAGGCCGTCCCCGGGAGTAGAACGGGTACCACGTCGGCCCTCGCCAGCGCCTGGGCGTCCGCCGCGGTCGCTTCCAAGAGGTGGTCAGCGCTCGCTGCGCCCAGTTCAGCGGCGAGTTCCGCCCCACCGATTCGCTCGAACTCCTCGGCGTGGACCTTCGGCGTCAACCCATAGTCCCGGCCGGCGGTCAGAATGCGGCGGGACTGCTCCACCGAAAAAATCCCAGCCTCACAGAAGACGTCGCAGAACTCCGCCAGTCCGCGGTCAGCGACGACCGGAAGCTGGTCTTCGATCACGTGGTCGACGTAGTCGTCGGTCGACCAGTCGTCGGGGACAGCGTGTGCGCCCATAAACGTCGGGACAAGGTCGATCGGGTGCCGGTCGTCGGCCTCCCGGATCGCTTCCAACAGCTTCGTCTCGGTGTCGGGGCGCAAGCCGTATCCGGATTTGACCTCCGCGGTCGTGGTCCCGTGAGCGAGCATCCCATCTAACTGCGAAAGCAGGTTCTCGACCAGCGTCTCCCGGGTGGCCTCCCGGACAGCCCGGACGGTCCGGAGGATGCCGCCGCCCGCCGCTGCGATCTCCTGGTAGGTCTTCCCGCGGAGCTTGTCGGTGAACTCGTCGGCCCGGTCGCCGGCGAAGACGGCGTGGGTATGGGGATCGACGAAGCCCGGAAGCACGGTTTTTCCCCCCGCATCCACGGCGACCACGGCGTTTTCTCCGGGGTACGCCCGGACCACCTCGTCGGTCGGGCCGGCCGCCACGACGTGACCGTCTTCGACGGCGACAGCGGCGCCCGACACGGTGTCAAGCCCGTTATCCCCGTTCCGAACGAGCTGTGCGGCGTCGTGAACGAGGGTATACTCAGTCATCCCGACCTCCGCGGAGCGCCGGATCGGTTGTCGCCGGCCGATGCGGACTCTTGGGTCGTGAAAGCGTCACGGTCGGTCTCGCGTCGGGATAGCCACGTCCGACCGCTCGGCTTCGTCGATTGCGTCCCGGTAGCCGGCGTCGGCGTGACGGATCACGCCCATCCCTGGATCGGTCGTAAACACCCGCTTCGCAGTCTCGGCGGCGCGGTCGGTGCCGTCAAGCACGACGTGGTTATTCGTGTGCAGGGAGTTTCCGATCCCGACGCCCCCGCCGTCGTGGACGGAGACGATGTCGGCGCCGGCAGCACAGTTCAGGAGCGCGTTCAGGATCGGCCAGTCCGCGACCGCGTCGGTGCCGTCCTTCATGGCCTCGGTCTCGCGGTTGGGGCTGGCAACGCTGCCCGCGTCGAGGTGATCGCGCGTGACGACGATCGGGGCCGCGATCTCGCCCTCGGCGACGAGTTCGTTGATGCGAAGCGCAAACTGGGCTCGCTCGGTGAGTTCGTCCCCGGGATCGACCGCGGCCAGATCGGACAGCGGGGTGTCGTCGGCCGGCGTGGTCTCATAGCCGAGCCAGCAGACCCGGGAGGGGAGCCCCTGGAACTCGATCTGCTCGTTTGCGAGTTCGATCCAGCGGACCAGACGCTCCTTTTGTGGGAACAGTTGCTTGACGGCTTCGTCGGTGCGGTGGATGTCGGCCTCCTCGCCCGACAGCGCAAGCCACCGGAAGGGGCCCTGCCCCCGGCAGAACATCGGGCGGACGTACGCCGGAACGAAGCCGGGGAAGTCGAACGCGTCGTCGCGGTCGCGGTGCTCTTTGACTTGCCCGCGGATGTTGTTGCCGTACTCGAAGGCGATCGCCCCTCGCTCCTGCATCTCCAGGATGGCGTCGAGGTGTCGCTCCATCGTGTCGATGCTCGCCTCGCGGTACGCGTCGGAGTCGCGCTCACGGAGCGCGTCGGCCGCCTCAACGGTGTAGCCGGCCGGATAATACCCCTCTAACGGGTCGTGAGCAGAGGTCTGGTCGGTTACCACATCGGGGACGAAATCCCGCTCAAGCAGCTGCTCGTACGCCTCCGCGGCGTTCATGTGGACACCGATGCTGTACGCCTCGCCGTTCGCCGCGGCCTCCCTAGCCGCCGCGATCGCCTCATCGAGGTCGTCGGTCATCTCCTGACAGTAGCCCGTGTCGATCCGCCGCTGGATCCGGTCGGCGTCGATGTCGGCCGCGATGCAGACCCCCTTGTTCATCGTGACTGCGAGCGGTTGCGCGCCGCCCATGCCTCCGAGGCCGGCAGTGAGGACGATCCGGCCTTCGAGGTCGCCGCCGAAATGTTGGTCGCCACACTCCGCGAGCGTCTCGTAGGTGCCCTGGATAATGCCCTGCGTCCCGATGTACGCCCACGACCCCGCGGTCATCTGGCCGTACATCATCAGCCCCTGGGCTTCGAGTTCGTGGAAATGGTCCCAGTTGTCCCAGCTCCCGACGAGATTGGAGTTGGCGATGAGAACGCGAGGAGCGGCTTCCCGAGTCCGGAAGCGCCCGACCGGTTTTCCGCTCTGGACGAGCAACGTCTCGTCGTCGGCCAACGCTTCGAGCTCATCCATGATCGCGTCGTAAGCGTCCCAACTACGCGCGGCTCGCCCCGTGCCACCGTAGACGACCAGGTTCTCGGGGTCTTCCCCGACCTCCGGGTCGAGATTGTTGTTCAGGAGCCTGAGGGCGGCCTCCTGGCGCCATCCGTTCGTATTGAGGTCGGTTCCGGTCGGGGCGCCCTGGAGTTCACGCCAGCGCTCGCTGGGCGCGCCGCGTTGCTGTTGTTCGGACATACAAACTCGAAGTAGTATCAACACAGCAATCAAATACGAGCCGTCATATGGGGGTTAATTTAAGTCGTGGAACGGCAATTACACCACGAGTAACGATACCACATGTACGAGGCAACGCTCAGAATAGATCACGACAGCCCCTACGCCGCGATCACCAGAGAGAACGACGCACAGGTTGAGCTGTGGTGCAACCGCTACTGCGATCTGTTGCATCTGACGGGGACGGATCTGGAGCCGTCGCTGGCGGAGGTTTCTGACGAGGTCGGTGTCAAAGACATCGTGCACAAAGACCAGGAGGTTGTACTCATCACCGATAGCTGTCTGTTGGACTCCTGTGATGACCTCCTCGAGGAGTACCTCCAGGAGAACAACTGCCTGTCGCTACCGCCGCTGACGTACGACCACGGGACCCTCCTGACCCGTGTTGTCTCGCTGACCGAAGCGGAGCTAACCGCGGTCTACCAAGCCATCAACCGGGACCACTACGTCGACGTGGAGTCGAAACACGAGATCGAGTCCGTCGTGCCGGACATGCCGCTTCTGATGTTGGACTCCGCGCTACCGAACCTCTCGGATGGACAGACGCAAGCGATCTTCACCGCCATCGACGAGGGCTACTACGAGATCCCGCGGGAGACCACCACCGCCGACGTCGCCGAGCAACTGAACATCTCCCGGCGCACCTTCGAGGAACACCTCCGTCGGGCGGAGAACAAGCTGGTGAAGAACATCACCGAGTATATCACCACCTGAGGTCGGGTCCCGTTCGCTGCAGCCGCCGTTCGGAGGGGTGTATCTATTTTTGTGTGGGCGAGTACGGCACAGCATAGAATGGCGCCAAAGCAGATACCGGAGCGCGACCCCGACGCGGAGGAGGAGCCTGTGGTCGAGATCGACCGTGTCACGAAGCGGTACGGCTCGCTCGTGGCAGTCAACGACGTGTCGATCCCGGTCCGAGACGGGGAGTTTCTGACGATTCTGGGTCCGAGCGGTGCGGGGAAAACGACCCTGTTGCACATGATCGCCGGGTTCGAGCGCCCCTCGGACGGCGAGATCTACATCGACAACCGGCCGGTCTCCGACGAACCGCCGAACGAGCGGAACATCGGGCTCGTGTTTCAGAGCCTTGCGCTGTTCCCGCACATGAGTGTCAAAGAGAACATCGCCTTCCCGCTAAAGATGCGTCGGGAGGCCCCCGAGGATATCGACGGGCGGATCGAGGAGGTGCTCGAACTGGTGCAGCTTCCCGTCGATTACAAGCACAAGCCGGTAGGGGACCTCTCGGGCGGCCAACAGCAGCGCGTGGCCTTCGCGCGGGCGATCGTCTACGAACCCACGCTGTTGCTGCTGGACGAGCCGCTGAGTTCACTCGACAAGAAGCTCCGCGAGGAGATGCGGAGTGAGCTCACGCGGATCCACGCGGAGACTGACCTGACCATCGTCCACGTCACCCACAACCAGACCGAAGCGCTGTCTATGGCCGACCGGATCGCCGTGATCAACGACGGCGCGCTCGAACAGCTCGCGCCGGCGAAGGAGATCTACGCGGAGCCGGCGACGCCGTTCGTCGCGGAGTTCATCGGTGACACGACGATGCTCGACGGGACCGTCGACCGGGTGGACGGCGGGCGGGCCACTGTCGCTGTCGGCGACGACGGGGTCGCGGTCGAGACCGACGGCGGGCTTACTCCCGGCGACGGCGTCCGGATCGCGCTGCGGGCCGAGAAGATCGCGCTCGATCACAACAGCGTGGACGCGGACAACGCCTACGACGCGACCGTCAAACAGGTGGCGTTCGAGGGGGACCAAACCCAGTACACGGTTTCGGTCCCCTCGCTGGACACCGTGATCGACGTGACCCACCAGGATCCCGACCCCGAGACGGTCTTCGACCGCGGCGACGCGGTCACCGCCGGGTGGGACGCCGCCGACACGTTCGTCTACGACCAGTGAGTCACCGCGTTTCGACCGCCCGCTCGAACCGGTCCATCGCCGTTCGGATCACCGTCTCGTCGTTGGCGTACGAGAACCGGACGAACCCCTCGCCCGCCGCCCCGAACACCGATCCCGGGACCGCCGCCACCCCGTCGGAAAGCAGGTGTTTCGTGAACTCGGTGGTGTCGTCCGTGAGGGCTGAGACGTCCGCGAACACGTAGAACGCGCCCTGGGGAGCGCCCGGGTCGACATCCGGGATGTCGGCCAGCCGGTCGAGGATGAGCTCCCGGCGACGGGCGAACGCCTCGTGGATCGCCGATGCGACCTCCGGGTGATCAAGCGCCGCCACTGCGGCGACCTGTGCGGGTTCGGCGGCACACGAGACGGTGTGCTCCTGGAGCACACGCATCTGTTCGATCACGTCGGCGGGGCCGGTCGCGTACCCGATCCGCCACCCCGTCATGGCGTAGGATTTCGAGAAGGTGTGGACCGTGATCGACCGCTCGAAGAACGCGTCGTCGCTGGCGAGTGAGTGGTGGACCGCGCCGTTGTAGACCAGATCCTCGTAGGTTTCGTCGAGAATCGCCCAGAGGTCGTGTGCTTCGAGCACCTCCCCGATCGCCCGGAGTGTCGAGGGAGGCACGACGGCGCCGGTCGGGTTGTTCGGCGTGTTCAGGATCACTCCAGCGGTGTCGTCGGTAATCCGCCGGGCGATGGCCTCGGGGTCGGGGACGAAGTCGTCCGCGGCGGCCGTCGGGACAGTGACCAGGTCCGCACCGGTGTTGGCGACGTGCCCGTGGTAGTTCGACCAGTAGGGCTCGGGAAGCAACACCTCGTCGCCGGCGTCGGCCACAACCTGCGTCGCAGCGAACAGCGCGCCCATCGCTCCGGGCGTGACGATCACCTCAGTTTCGGGGTCGGCGTGGATGCCGTTTGCGTCCGCGAGTTTCTCCGCGATCGCCGCCCGGAGGTCCGATCGTCCGGCGGTCTGTGTGTACCCGCTAGCGCCGGCACCGACGGCGTCGGCCACCGCCGCAGCGATTGGTTCGGGCGTCGCGAAGTCCGGTTCGCCGATGCTCAGGTCGGCGAGGTCGTCGTAGTCTTGGGCAGCGTCGAATATCTCGCGGATCCCCGACTGTGGCATCCGTGCCATCCGGTCGGTACACTCGAAGGAGTACGGCATACGCCACGTACTGATACCACCGAGTAAACGCTATCGCCTCCGTATGGTGGCTACGCGTTCCCCAGCGCGCCGGGGTTGACCAGGCCGTCGACCTCCTCGCCGCGGAGGGCGGCGACCGCGATCTCGGTCCCCCGGCGGCGGAGCGTCGCCGCCGAGCCGGTCGAGTACCACGCGGCGTGTGGCGTAACGATGACGTCGTCGCGGCCGAGCAGCGGGTTGTCGGGTTCGGGCGGTTCCTGCGCGAGCACGTCCAGCCCCGCGCCACGGAGTTCGCCGGCGTTGAGCGCGTCGACCAGTGCCGTCTCGTCGACGACACGCCCGCGCGAGGTGTTGATCAGGACGGCGTCGTCGCGGAGTCGGGCGAGGGCGTCGGCGTCGATCATACCCTCGGTCTCCTCGGTGAGTGGCGTATTCAGCGAGAGCACGTCGGCGCTGTCGAGTAGCTCCCCGAAGTCGACCGGTGTGGCGCCCAGCGCGTCCAGCTGGTCGTCGCTCAGGTAGGGGTCGTGAGCGACCACGTCGAACCCGAGCGCGCTGGCGCGTTCCGCGGCGGCTTGAGCCTTGTTACCGAACGCGAGGAACCCGAACGTCTGGCGTTCCGGCGGCCTGATCGGCGCCGCGCGGTCCCACTCCCAGGTCCCGTCCTCGGCGGCAGCGTCGTACATCGGCAGCCCGCGGACCAGCGCCATCGCCAGCGAGACGATGTGGGTCCCCACCTCGTCGTTGCAGTACGTGGGGACCCGCGTCACGCGGACGCCCCGGTCGGTTGCCGCCTCGACATCGATGCCGTCGATCCCGGTCGCGTAGCGGCTCACGACCTGACACCCGGTCGCGTCCATCACGTCGGCGGAGACGCCGGTGTAATGTGAGAGCAGCAGGTCGGCCTCCCCGACCCGCTCGGGGATCTCGGCCTCGTCACAGTTGATCCCCTCAACCACAACGTCGTCGAGAAGGTCCCGGAAGTGGTCCCGCTCGGCGGCGACGTCCCCGAACCAGTCGGGATCGAGCATCACCGCCCGGATCGCGTCACTCATACCGGAAGGGGACGGCCGACCGTATTGTATATTGCCCCTCCGTGTGGCGGCGGCTGCGGGTCGCGTTTCCCCCTCCGCGAGCGCGGACACCGCGCCGTCCGTGCTCGCGACGGGGACCGTCTCTCCGACCACCGCCGGCGACGACCCGACCGCCGCACCCGGCTCGAACCCCCACTGTTCCGTGACTTCGCCGGCGGGCGAACTAAACGATGGGCGCTCGTGTTGGCGGACAATGGAGACCCGACACCGGGTCGCGACCGGCGACGCCCGCGACCTCGACGGGATCGACGACAACGCCGTCGAACTCGTGGTGACGTCGCCGCCGTACCCGATGATCGAACTGTGGGACGATGTCTTCGCCGACCTCAACCCCGCGGTCGACGACGCCCTGGCGGCCGGCGACGGCGCGACGGCGTTCGAGTTGATGCACAAAGTCCTCGAGGACATCTGGGCGGAGGTCGAACGCGTCCTCGTCGATGGGGGGCTCGCGTGCGTGAACGTCGGGGACGCGACCCGAACCGTCGACGGGAGTTTTCGGATCTATCAGAACCACGCCCGGATCGTCGAGGCGTTTGAGACACTGGGGTTCGACCCGCTTCCGGAGGTGCTCTGGCGGAAGCCGGGCAATGCCGCGGCGAAGTTTATGGGGTCGGGGATGGCACCGCCGAACGCGTACGTCACGCTCGAACACGAGTACATCCTGGTGTTCCGGAACGGCTCCGACTCGCGGTCGTTCGATCCGAACGCGGACCGACGGTACAACGCGGCGTACTTCTGGGAGGAACGGAACCGGTGGTTCTCCGACGTCTGGACCGACGTCGGCGGGACGAAACAGGACCTCGACCACGACGGCCTCCGGGACCGGGCCGCCGCGTACCCGTTCGAGATCCCGTACCGCCTGATCTGTATGTACAGCGTCTACGGCGACACCGTCCTCGATCCGTTTTGGGGCACCGGCACGACATCGCTCGCGGCGCTTGTCGCCGGCCGCGACTCAATCGGGGTGGAACGCGACCCCGAGTTCGCCGAGGTGTTCGACGAGCGGGTAGAGACGGCCCCTCGGCTGTCGCGACGCGTGGTCAAGTCACGTCTGGACGACCACCGGGCGTTCGTCGAGGAGCGGCGCGAATCAGGGGCAACCGTCGGCTACGACGCCGACAGCTACGACTTCCCGGTGACCACAAAACAGGAGGTGCCGATCCAACTCTACGCGATCGAGTCGGTCGACGCCACCGACGAGGGGTACCGGGCGGTCCACACGCCCGTCGGTTCGGAGTGAGGCCCCGGAGTCGGCGTCGGGTGGCGGGCGTCGTGCGACCGAACCACGTGGAGTTTTGAACACCCGACCCGAACGTTCGGCCGATGTTGGAGGGCGTCAACGTCGCGCTCGGGATCTCGGGGAGCATCGCCGCCGTGAAGGTGGTCGAACTCGCCCACGAACTCCGGCGGCAGGGCGCTGCGGTCCGCGGGGTGATGACCGACAGCGCACGGGGGATCATCCACCCGTGGGCCGTCGAGTTCGCGACAGAGAACGACGTGGTGACCGAGATCACGGGCCGCGTCGAACACGTCGAACTCTGTGGCCGCGAGGGGTGGGCGGACGTGCTCCTGCTCGCGCCCGCGACCGCGAACACCGTCGGGAAGGTCGCGAGCGCGGTCGACGACACACCCGTGACGACGTGTGCGACAACCGCCCTCGGAGCGGGGGTGCCGGTCGTTGTCGTGCCCGCGATGCACGAGCCGATGTACGACCACCCGGGGGTGCTCGACGCGCTCGACCGGGTCGAGTCGTGGGGCGTCGACGTCGTCGACCCCCGGCTCGAGGAGGGTAAAGCCAAGATCGCGGCTGAACCGGCGGTCGTGACCGCGGTCGGGCGGGGGGCCACCGACGACACCCTCGTCGGGAAACACGTCGTCGTGACCGCGGGTGCGACCGCCGAAGCGGTCGACCCCGTCCGGATCCTCACGAATCGAGCCTCCGGGAAGACCGGCCGCGCGGTCGCCCGCGCGTGCCACATCCGTGGCGCGGATGTCACGCTGGTCCACGACGGCGGCGACGTCCACTACGCCGACACCGTCACCGTGGAGTCCGCCGCCGAGATGCACGACGCCGTCTTGGCCGCGATCGGTGACGGAACCGGCGCCGCCGCGGCCGACGCCTTGGTGTCGGCGGCGGCGATCTCCGACTACACCGTTGCGGCCGCCGCCCAGAAACTCCGGTCCGGGGAGCCGCGGAGCCTCGAGTTCGACCCGACGCCGAAGCTGTTGGACGACGTGCGCGCGGCCCACCCCGACCTCGCCATCGTGGGGTTCAAGACCGAGACCACCGGCGATGACGACGCGATGATCGACGCCGCCCGCGGCCTCCGGGACCGGATCGACTGCGCGTTCGTCGTTGCCAATGACGCGTCGGTGATGGGCGACGACGACACCCGAACCCTGTTCGTCGACGCCGACGACGCCGCGGCGTTCTCGGGGTCGAAGACCGCACTCGGCGGCGAGGTCGCGGCGCGGCTCGCTGTCGAACTGGGCTGAACGCGCTCCCGGGGGCGTCGAGGTCACCCGCCGTCGATCGGCTGTCCGGCCCGGAACCGGAGCCGAGCGTCGCTGTGGAACCGCGCGAACGCCCGGTCGCCGAGGTCGAGGTCCCGAAGCGTCGCGGCTCGGGGGTGCTCGCCCAGCGAGTACGAGAGGCCCGTCGTGTACGGCCACACGCCCAACTTGCCCGTGACGTCGGCCCGAACCCGGAGAAGCTGCCCGTCTCGGACCGCGTACGTGGTCAGCGTGTCGCTACGGGAGACGGTCGGTGGCTTCCGTATCGCAACCGTGAGCAGGCGGTCGCCGTCGACGGTGACGGTCGTCCGCCGACGCCCGGGTCCTTCTTCGATACTGATGTCGGCGACGACCTTCGGATACCCCCAGATCTCCTCGCCGAACGCGCGGGCGGGCTCGGTCGTGACGGGCATCGACCACACGTAGGTTTCGGTCCGGAGCGCAGGCGACACGTACGGGACGCCATCGGGCGCGCCGGGCGTCGCGCTCACCATCACCGCGAACTCGTGGTAGTCATCCAACGCGCCGCCGCCGACGTTCCGGTGGGTGGCGCTCAGCAGCCAGACCGCGGCGGTGGCGCGGCCCGCGCGGATCGGCGACAGCCCGTCGGGGAGCAGCTCCGCCGCAGCCCGCCGGTCGGCGGGGAGAACGACCGCGGTGATCGAGCTATCCATCGATACCGGGGGCTCGAGTGTCTGCCCGGTGGAGAGGGTGACCGCGTCGCCGTCGGTGGGAAGCCGTGTAACGCCCTCGCTCACACCGGTACATCGGGGTCCAGATGCATGGCCCTGTCGGCTGCCGGGGCGGACATCACCGTCAGAGCAGGCCGACGAGCGTCGCCGCCAGCACGACGATCACGAGCAGTACGCTCGTGGCGATGCCGGCTCGGAGACTGCCCTCCCGGACCGGCTCGTCACCGCCGACAACCCCCGACAGCGGCCCGCGGATCGTGCCGTAGGGGTCCGACGCCGCCGAGAGCGCACCGCGGGCGGTCGCGACCGCCCCACGGTCGACCGCGGCGAACAGGTCGGTCGCCGCCCGAACAACGCCGCGGACGCCGTAGAACGTGAGCGGTTCGAGCACGCGGTCGACGTCGACGCCGGGACCGACCTTCGAGAGCGGCGTTTTGAGCACTGCGAACCCGACAACACCCAGCGCCGCCAGCGCGAAGCCCTCCCCGAGGTGGCTCAGGGTGAACGGGTGCGCGTCGGCGGTGCTGCCGGGGAGCAGCGCGAACAGCGCGTCGGGGAAGACGCCGAGAACGACGCACAGGCCGGCGACACCGAGCATCGCGACCCGCTGGCCGGTGACAGACTGCTTGACCGACCACGTGCCGGCGGAGTCCTTGAGGAACGCGTAGTAGCCGAACTTGATGAACGACATGAACGTCCCCACGCCAGCCGCGAGCAGGATGTAGAAAATCCCGTCAAGGTGCTCCTTGTGTGCGGCCGCGGTGATCATCCCCTTGCTCACGAACCCGTTGAACCCGGGGAAGCCGCTGATCGACAGCGCCGCGACAGTGAAGGCAAGGGCGGTCACGGGCAGCGCCCGACCCAAGCCGCCGAGATATTTCAGGCTCTGCTCGTCGGTTCGGGCGATCACGACGCCCGCGGTCATGAACAGCAGCGCCTTGTAGAGGATGTGGTTGAACACGTGGGCGAACGCGCCGGCGGTCGCGAGTGCGGTCCCGACGCCGACGCCCGCGACCATGTACCCGACCTGCGACTGGATGTGATACGACAGCAGCCGGCGCATGTCGTTCTGGAGCAGGGCGTAGACGACGCCGACGAGCGCCATCGCCGCGCCCATGTACGCGATCGCGAGGCTGCCGTCGGGAAACGCCCGCGCGAGCCCGTAGACGCCGGTCTTCGTGGTGTAGACCGACAGGAACACGCTCGCGGCGACGTGCGGCCGCGGGTAGGTGTCGGGCAGCCAGGTGTGCAGGCCCACGAACCCCACGTTGACCCCGATCCCGACCGCGGCGATCGCGGCGGGGATCCCAGCGGTGATGCCGTCGGCGGCGGAAAACAGGAACGACCCCACAGTCGTGTAGTGCCACACCACCGCGATCATGAGCAGGCTGCCGCCGAGGCCGTGGTAGATGGCGTACCGGAATCCCGCCCGGACCGCCCTGCCCCCGTAATCCCACACCAAGAGCGTCGAGGTGACGGCCATGAGCTCCCAGAAGAACACGAGCGTGAGCCAATCGCCCGCGAACACCGCGCCGAGGCTGGTGCCGACGTATCCCAAAGCGAAGGCGGTCTGTCTGGTCCGGGCGTCGGAGGAGTACGAGTACAGAACCGCAGCGGCGCCGATGAACCCGAAAATAACCCCCATCACCCGGGAGAACGCGTCGACGTTGAACAGCACGGCGTCGAACCCCAGGAACGAGACCGCGAGGTACGTCCCCGCGGGCATCAGCAGCGACCAGACCGCGACCACGGCGGCGGCCCCGAACCCGAGCGCGTGGCCGACCCGCCGCGACAGGAACGGCGCCAGGAGCGCCGCCCCCAGCACGAAGAACGCGGGCGGCGCCACCGCGGGGATGTCCGCAGTCGGCAGCGACACCGACGACGCGAGGACGACAGCCGGCCCACCGCCGAACGCGACGCCGGGCATCAGACCGCCACCCCCGTGACCTCGAAGACGACGCGTTGGATCACCGCGAGGAAGACCATCGCCCGCGGCGCGATGCCGAGCGCAACGGCGCCCGCGGCCGCGACGGTGATCGGGCCGAGCATGAACCACGTCGTCTCGGCGCCGAACCCCCGGGCCTCCCACCCGCTGGCGGGCGCCCCGCCGTGGTGGCTGTGGCCGTCGTCGGTGCCGTCGGCGTGGTGCTCTGTGTCGGGGACGGCATCCGCCGGCGCCGGGTCGTCGTCCCCACGTTCGTCGCGACGATGGTCGCTCGGGTGCCGATCAACCGCGTACTCGCCTTCGACTTTCGCTTCAAGCTCGACTTGGCTCTCACCCTCGGAAGGGTCGATGTCGGGTTCAACCGTGCCCTCGGTCGGTGTGGTGTCGATCAACGCGCCGGCATCAAGCCCGGTGTCGGGGTCTGCGCCGCCGTTCGGGTCGGTCTGGTCGTCCCCGGCGGACGATTCGGTGTCCGCGGGGTCGGTCTGGTCGTCGTCACCACCGGCCGTACCGTCGTCTTCCTCGTCGCGATCGACCGGGTCGCCGCCGTCGGCGCGGACCCGCTGGCCGCCCAGCGGGAACTCCACCAGCGGCTTTGCGTCGGAGTCGTCGGCGGTCTGGAAGAACGCTTGGTAGACGATCGGCCAGAAGTAGCCGATGTTGAGGAGCCCGGAGAGGAACAGCACACCCGCAAACACCGCGGTCCCGCTGTCGATGCTCCCGATCAGGAGGTACCACTTGCTCACGAACCCCGCGACCAGCGGCAGTCCCGCCATCCCGAGACTCGCGACCGCGAACGCCGCCATCGTGACCGGCATCCGCCGACCGATCCCCGCCATCTCGCTGATGTTGTCGGTGTGGGTTTCGACGTGGATCGCGCCCGCACAGAAGAACAAGGTGAGCTTCATGAACGCGTGTGCCGGGATGTGGAGCAGCCCGCCCACAAGCGACGTGGGCGAGAGGATCCCCAACCCCAGGACGATGTACGACAGCTGGCTGATCGTGGAGTACGCCAGCCGGCGCTTCAGGTTGTCCTGCCGGAGCGCGATCACGCTCGCGACCAGGATGGTGAGCGCCGCGACCGCCGCCAGCGGGAGGCCGACCCCGAGTTCGGAGATCGTCTCCGGGCCGAACACGTCGAGGACGACCCGCGCGACCCCGAACACGCCGCTTTTGACGACCGCGACCGCGTGGAGTAATCCCGAGACCGGGGTGGGCGCGACCATTGCGTCAGGGAGCCACGAATGCACCGGCATCAACGCGGCCTTCACCCCGAACCCGCCCGCAAGTAGCGCGAAGGCCGCCCGCGCGATCACCGGGTCCGCCGACGCGAGTGCCGCGATCCCGCCGGGCGTGAACGCGACCGTGCCGGTGGTCCAGAAGACCAGCACCGCGCCCGCCAGCACCGCGACGCCGCCGCCGAAGGTGTAGGTGAGGTATTTCCGACCGGCCTCCCGGGCGGTCTCGCTCTCGTCGTGAGCGACCAGGGGGTAGGTCGCGACCGTCAGCAGCTCGTAGAACACGTACAGCGACACCAGATTCGACGCGAACGAGACGCCGAGCGCCGCGCCGACGCTCCCTGCGAACGCCGCGAAGTACCGGGTCTGGGAGTGCTCGTCAAGCCCGCGCATGTAGCCGATGCTGTAGAAACTGGTGACGAGCCACAACAGGCTGGCCACCAGCGCGAAGATCATCCCCAGCGGGTCGGCGCTGAGCGTGAGTTCGATCCCGGGGACGAGCGTCCCCAGCCGAGTGACGTAGACGTCCCCGGAGAGCGTTGCGGGGACGATGCTCGCGACGATCCCGAACGTCGCGAGCGCGGTGAGGATGGTGGCGCCCTCGCGGACGTCGGGGTTGCGGCGTAGTGCGACGATCGCCAGGACACCGATCGCGGGGAGGAGCACCGCCGCGAGCGGTCTGAGAGAGAGGATCTCGGTCATTGGAAGGACACCTCCACGACGGGCTCAAGGACGGAAATCAGGTCGGTCGCGAACACCCCGAGCACCACCGCGGCGACCGCAGCGACGACGACGACGACCCGGGCCTGTGGCGGGACCGTCGGGACGGCGTCGACAGGGTTATTGTCCGCGCCGGCCGCACCGCCGGAGCCGCTCCCGTCGGCGGTCAGCGCGGCGTCGGTATCGGACGCGGTCGCGGCGTCGGGACGATCCGCCACGCCGGCCGCGACCGGGGCGTCACGGAAGTAGAGCCGTTCGAGCACGCGGGCGAAGTACGCGAGCGTCAGCAGGGTGCTCACGACCGCGACGCCCGCGACGATCCACCGCCCGGCCTCCACGGCGCCCAGGACGATGTGCCACTTGCCCGCGAACCCGACCGCGGGCGGTACGCCCACCAGTGCGAACGAAAGCACCGCGAACGCCCCGCTCACGACCGGTGCGCGGTCGGCCATCCCCGCGAGGTCGTCGACGGTCCGCCCGCCGGCGACCGTCGCGAGCGCGCCGACCGCAACGAACAGTCCCGCCTTCATGACGGCGTGGCCGACAAGGTGGACCAACCCGCCGATGGCCGCCGTCTGGTTGACGACTGCAAAGCCCGCGACCACCAACCCGAACTGCGCCACCGACGAGTACGCCAACATCCGCTTGAGGTCGGACTGCAGCACCGCGAGCACGGAGCCGACCACCACACTGACCGACGCGAGCACCACGAGAACGTCCAGCGCGGCCGGGACCGCCGCGTCGAACGTGGGGGTGAACACCGTGTAGATCACGCGGAACAGCGCGTACGCCGCCGCGGTCGACACCAGTGCGGAGATATACGCCGTGACGCTGGTGGGCGACTCCGCGTAGGCGTCGGGCTGCCAGGTGTGCAGCGGGAACAGCGCGGTCTTCACGCCCAACCCGACCACGAGCAGCGCGAAGCCGGTCAGAAGCACCGGCGAGTCGTAGCCGACCGCCGGGAGGAGTCCGGCCAGGTCGGCCATGTTCAGCGTGCCCGTCGAGATGTAGAGGTAGCCGACGCCGAGGAGGTACAGCGACGCCCCGATGGTGCCGACGAGCAGGTACTTCAGGCCGGCCAGCGCCGCGGCGGGCGACCGCCCGGTCGCGACCAGCGCGTACGTCGCCAACCCGGTGATCTCTAAGAACACGTAGAGGTTGAACAGGTCGCCGGTCACGACGACCCCGGAGATCCCGGCGGTCAGGACGAGGAGTTCGCTGTAGAAGGTGTTCGAACGGGGACCCACCGAGCGCGCGTAGACCACGGTCGCGAGCGTCACCGCCGAGACCAGGACCACGAGCACTGCCGAGACCCCGTCAGCCACGAGTTCGATCCCGAACGGCGGGGCGTAGCCGCCGACCGCATACGACGTTCGCCCCGAGCCGAGGACGGTCCCGAGGACGCTGAACGAGAGCCCGAGGTGGGCAACGGCGGCCGCAGCGGCCGCGAGCCACCCGGTGTTCTCACGGACGCGGTCGACCGCGATGGGAGCCAGCGCGAACACGATGGGGACGACCACGAGGAGCGGAAGCGCGTCAGTCATAAGTCCGGACCTCCTCGATCGCGTCCTCGTCGAGCGTCCCGTAGGCGTCGTAGATCCGGACCACGAGCGCCAGCGCGACCGCGGTCAGGCTGACCCCGACCACGATGGCAGTGAGGATCAACACGTGGGGAAGCGGGCTGGCGTACGGCGCCGACCCGTGGCCGAGCAGCGGCGGGGCCGCGCCGTCGACGAACCCGCTGGTGACGAAAAACAGGAAAATCCCGACCTGGAAGACGTTCAGACCGATGATCTTCTTCACGAGGTTCGGGCTGGCGGTCACGCCGTACAGCCCGATGGCGAGCAGCGCGACGACGGCGAGGTAATTGAAATGCGTCGCGAGGAGGTCGATCACGCCTCCTCACCCCCAGGGGTGGCCGCGTCGCGCTCGTTGTCGGGTGCGTCGCCCGTGGACGTGGTGAAGTCGCCGCTTGCGAGGCTGAAAAACAGCCCCACCAGAACCCCGGAGACGACCGCGCCGATCCCGAGTTCGACGAGTTCGATGCCGTACTTCACGCCCGTGGAGCCGACGTCGTACGCGACGTACTCGAGGAACGCGCCGTCGAGCACGATGGCACCCACCCCGATGAGCGCGAACGCCGCGCCGCCGCCCGCGATCGCGGTTCGCGTCAACGGTCCGGCGAGCCACGCGCGCGTGGCATCGATCCCGAACGCGAAGGCGAGAAGCAACACCGCGGCGGCGACCAACACGCCGCCCTGGAACCCGCCGCCCGCCGACTCCGCGCCGTGAAACATCACGAACAGTCCGAAGGTGAAGACGAACGGCGCGATCACCCGGACCGTGGTCATGATGATCGTGCTCTCGACGTAGACGCCGTCGCTGCCGGTTCCGCTCATACGTACGCCTCCTGTCGGAGCACCAGCAGTACCGCGACACCGGCGGAGATCACGACCGTCGCCTCGCCGAAGGTGTCGAACCCGCGGTACGCCGCCAATACGGCGGTCACGGCGTTTTCCACGCCGGTTTCGCTATACGCGTTGGCGAGGTAATACTCCGTGACCGGCGAGGTCGCGACCGGGGCGTCGGCGGCGCCGACCGCCGGCAGCGATCCGACCGTCGCGAGGAGCGCCCCCGAGAGGATCGCCACGACCGCGACCGACCGCCACTCGATCCGCTCGAACAGCCGCTCGCCGCCGGGACGGACCGTCTTCGCGATGGTCACCAGGAAAAAGACGGTGGTGATACCGGCGCCGACCGCGGCCTCCGTCAGCGCGACGTCGGGCGCCGCGAGCAGGACCCACACAGTGGCGATCCCGAAGCTGAACGCCGCGAACGCGATGATGGCGTTGAGCACGTCCCGGAGGAGGATCGCCGCCGCGGCACCGAGCGCCGAGAACGTGAGCACCGCCGCGAGCACGATGGCTTCGGAGGTCACTCTTCGCCCTCCGTTGTCCAGGGGGTGATGTCCTGGTCGTACGCGGCCCGCGTGATCGCGTGAGCAGCCGTCGGGTTGGTCACGAACAGGAACAGCCCCAACAGCGCGGTCTTTGCGACCGCGAGGTCGGCCCCGAACACCAGGGCGACGCCGCCGAGCGTCAGGACGATCCCGAGGGTGTCGCTCTTTGAGGTTGCGTGCGCTCGGGTGTAGAGGTCCGGAAGCCGGATGATGCCCACGACCGCGACGAACCCAAAGAAGGTTCCGCCGCCGACTAAAGCGACGATCAGGATCTCGGTCGGAGTCACTCAGATCACCCCCCCACGCTCGACGGAGAACTTCGAGATCGCGATGCTCATGAGGAAGTTCAACAGCCCGTAGACCAACGCGATGTCGAGAAAGCCCGGGCGGTCGAGCGCGGCCGCAAGCAACGCGAGCACCACGACCGCGTTGGTGCCGATCCCGTTGACCGCGATGACGCGGTCTTGCATCGTCGGGCCGGCCATAATCCGGTAGACGAGCACGACCGCGAAGACCACGAACGCCGCCGCCGCGCCCAGAAGCACCGTTTGGAGGAGCCCCGAGACCGCCATCACTCGACCTCCTCTCCGGATTCAGCCGCCGGCTCGGTCGGTCGATCGGCGCCCGGATCACCCGTCCGCTCGGCGTCGGGAGCCGCCGGGCGTGGGTCGGAGTCGTCCGCCGAAGCCCTCGAATCCGACGGTCGTGAAGCGGCGACTGCGTCGATCACGACACTCCCACCGCTCCCGGTGTCGGTGTCGGTGTCGGTGTCGTCAACGGCCGAGATGCTCCCGCGCTCGGCCGGCGACGGAATCCGGGCGGCGGAGCGTCCGTAGAACACGAACCGGACCGCCCGTTCCAGTCCGCCGGCGGCGAGGTCGTCGCGGGCGCCGCCGGTCAGGGTGTGAATGTCAAGTCCCTCGCGCCCGACGTCGACGGTCAGCGTGCCGGGGGTGAGCGTGATGCTGTTGCCGAGCGTCGTCACGGGGAACCCGCCCCAGACCGCCGCCCGGTACCGTTGCATCTCGGGGTCGATCGGCAGCGACGGGTGGAGAATGATGTACGCGATCGAGAGGTTGGCCTTGGTGATCTCCCACACCAGGTACGGGACGAAGAGCAAGAGCCGGAGGACCCGAGCCCCAGTCCGGCGCGGGGACGGCGACGTGAGAAAGGAGACGCTCGAAAACCCCGCGGCGGCCAACAGGGCGGTCAACGCTCCGGTTGCGAGGTTGAACGGGGTGACCGACCCCGCTATCAGGAGGTAGAACGCGTAGGTGGCGCCGAACGTTGCAACCCCTTTCGAGAGGGTCGCCCGAGACACCAGTGGGACCCGCTCGGTCCGGCGCGTGGTCGGCGCCTCCTCGACGGTCAGCGACGACCGCGCGAGCTCGCGCTCGAAGGGCAGGAGCATCGGGGCGTTCCCGCCGGGCTGGAACCCGGGGTCGACAACGACGCGATCGAGGCCGAACTCCGCGGCGTACTCGGCGACCGCGTCCGCGTAGTCGCCGGGGCTGAAGAGGTACCGGTCGGCGCCGACAATGGCGGTCCTGATCTCGACCGCCGGGTCGTCGTCGGCGTCGCGGTCCAGGTCCTCACGGGCCCAGACCACGGCCCGATCGAGGAGGTCGGCCGCGATGTCGTCGCCGAGGTTGCCGCTGTCGGTGCGCCCGCGAGCGGGGGAAACGAAGTGAACAGTCGCCGCCTCCGCACCGGCCTCGACACCCGACCGGGCCGCGCGGACGGCGTACGCCACCGTGTTCCGGAACGTCGAGGACGCTCCGACCGGAACCAGGATCCGGGCGCTCCCCGCGGCCATCACCCACCACCCGCGCCGGTGGCCGGCCGCCGCGTTCGGTTGGTCGCTCGGCTCATGCGTTACCCCACTGTTACTAAGGGTATCAAATACGTCTGTCGCTCTCGCACCGGCCCGGTTCCGAACCGGCAGCGCGTTATTTAAATCAGTGTAGAAAACCAACGCCTCCGCTGCGGTGTGTGACGGCGAGGTACTGAGGCGTGTGATGTGTTACACGTGAATACAGAAATTTTATGCTTCCGTCGGGCGTACGCTATGCTATGGATATTAAAGAACTATTCACCGACGATTCGGCCGTCTCGCCGGTCATCGGTGTGATCCTGATGGTCGCGATCACGGTCATTCTCGCGGCCGTCATCGGCTCGTTCGTACTCAACCTCGGCGGGTCGCTCAACGACACCGCGCCGCAGGCGAGCTTCGACTTTGATTACGATACAGACACTAACAGCGTGACCATCACCCACCAGTCGGGGGACACGATCAAGGCCGACCGGCTGAACACGACGGGACTGGATGGCGGCAGTAACACCACGGCGTGGACAAATCCCGCTACGGGCTTGAGTTCCGGAGACACGGTATCCGCGGGGACAAGTATCAACATCACCAATGGCGGTAGTGGAAACACCTGGAGTGGCGAAACCGTCCGCGTCGTCTGGGAGTCCGAGAACAACGAGAACTCCGCGACGCTGAGCAGTTCGACGGCACCCACCGTCTGATCGGCCGATCGGTTTCGGCCCGGTGACACCCCACCGCCCGGCGGTGGCGGAACCGCTACCTTTTATTTTCGACCCCCAGAACCCAGGGTATGGATCGACTGCGGCAGTCGCTACTCGACGCGCCGATCATCGAAAAGGGCGACTACGAGTATTTCGTCCACCCGATAAGCGACGGGGTGCCGATGCTCCGTCCGGAACTCCTGCGGGAGATCGTCATCCGGATCATCCGGAAGGCCGAGATCGACGACGTCGACAAGATCGTCACCCCCGCCGCGATGGGGATTCACATCTCGACGGCAGTCTCTTTGATGACCGACATCCCCCTGGTGGTCATCCGGAAGCGGCAGTACGGCCTCGACGGCGAGGCGGCGCTGAGCCAGCAGACCGGCTACGACGAGAACGAGATGTACATCAACGACGTCGACCCCGGCGACCGGGTGCTCGTGCTCGATGACGTGCTCTCGACCGGCGGGACCATGCGGGCGGTGCTCGACGCTCTCGACGAGATCGGCGCCGACATCGTCGACACCGTCGCGGTGATCAAGAAGGCCGGCCCCAACGAACTCGACGACACCGACCACCACGTCAAGACGCTGGTCAACGTCCGCGTCGAAGACAGCGAGGTCGTGATCGTCGACGAGCACGGCGACGACTGAGCCGGCGTTCCCGCCGTTTTCGACCCGCTACTCGATCACGAACGTCGGGGGCGCGATCCGTTCCGAGCGGCACTCCGGACACCGCGAGGGGTCGTTCAACGGGTCGTCGAAGCCGTCGAACCCGCAGGCCCGACACTCCGGGGGCGCGACCAGGAACTGCTCGTCAGCCGCGTCCGCGCGGACGCTCCGCGCGACGTGTTCGAGGTGACGGTACACCGTCGACCGGGGGACGCCGACCGCCGTCGAGAGGTCGGCCGCGTCGTGCGGCGCCGTCCGCAGGGCGTCGGCGATCCGCTGTCGGGTGGTGGCGTCCTCGGCGTCGGACATACCCGAAGACGGGGACGTCGAGGTATATATGTCTCTTGGCGTTGTCCACGGTGGCCCTGGGGACGCTGCGACCACCGCAGAACGTATACGCGCCGGTGGCGTAATAGTGACAATGCGAACACCCGACGATGAAGACAGGGGCGCCGTCGCCGCCGTCGTCGTGATCGCCGCGCTGCTTTTTGTGGGCGTTGCGGCCGCGGCGGGACTGGGGATCGCGGACGTCGGCGACCCGTCCGGTGACGCGGTCCTTGACGACGCCGAGGAACGGTACGAGACCGCCGACACCGTCGTCGGCGCCGCGACCGTGACCGTCGCGAACGACACCACCGAGCGGCAGTACAACGCGTCGTTCACCGCCGGCGAGGGCAACGCCACCCGGGTGTCGGTGTCGAGCGACAACCGCACCGTGGTCGCGGGGACGAACGGCACCGTAGCGTGGGTCCACGACGAGCGGACCGGCATAACTCGGGTGGTCTCGAACGGGACCCACGGCGAAAACGCGACGAACGCGTCGGTTCGCGGCGTGGCGGCCGCTAACGCGACGGCCGAGTATCCGAACACCGGCGAGTACGACAACGAGAGCCTCCGGGACGCGGCCGAGCGGGTGGAGTCGTTCGTGTTCGACTGGACCGAAGACAACACCACGGCGACCCGAACCGGGCGTGAAGCGGTCGACGGCACCGACGCGTGGGTCGTTGAGGTCACCCCCGACAACGAGACCCGCGACGGAGCCATCACCCACTGGGTCGGGGTCGACTCCTCGACCGTGCTCAAAAGCGAGTACGACCGGCCGAACGCCACCGTGACCGTAGAATACACCGAAACCAGGTTCAACGTCAGCGTCGCAAACAGCACGTTCCGGCCGCCGGACGCGGGAGCGGGGCCGGTCTTCGACTCGTTTGAGCCGCTTCAAGACGCCACCAGGCTGACCGTGCCGGAACTCGGGAACGACTCCTACGCCTTCGAGGAGGGCCGGGTCGTCGGGTTCGGCGGCGAGACTGCGATCACCCGGTACGACGGCCCCGCGGACGTGACGCTCGTCGCCACCACCGCCGACGCCGACCGTCCGGATGACGGGAACACGACCACCGAGACGGTCGCCGGGGTGACCGCGAACGTCACCGAGACCGACAACGGAGTCGCAGTGAGTTGGGACCGCGCGGACCGCACCGTCTCGCTGTTCACTGACGCCGACCGCGGAACCGCACTCGATCTCGCCGCCGACGCAATCGAGGCGACCGACACCGAAGAGTAGGGAGCGCCGCCACAACGGGCGAACGGCTCCGACCCCGCCCACAACGCTTTGGTTGTCAGGGTCCAACCCACGTGCGTGGACGAACTCGTCGTCAGCACCGTCGTCTACCTGCCGGCGGAGGAGACCTACGACTTCCTCGTCGACTTCCCGCGGTACGCGAACTACTCCGAACACCTCAAGGAGATCGTCCAGCGGCGCGGCGACGGCGGCGCGGGCACCCGCTACGCGCTCCGGTTCGCGTGGTGGAAGCTCTCCTACACTGTCGAATCCGAAGTCACCGAGGTCGACCCGCCGGCCTGGGTCGAGTGGCGGATCGTGAAGAACCTCGACGCGAGCGGTCGGTGGCGAATCGAGGAGCTTGCGGACATCCCTGAGGACGCCCCGGCGGATGCGACAGTGGCCTCCCGGGTCTCGATGGAGGTGGCCTACGACCCCGGATCGGCCAACGAGAGCCGGGTCAGCCTGCCGCGGTTCGTCAACCTCGGGTGGGTGGCCGACAAGATCAGGCCCGCGATCACGAGCGAGGCCGAGAACGTGGTCGAACGGGTTGTCGCCGACCTCGAAGGCGAGCCCCGGTCTGTCGATCTCACGGTCGAGCGCGGGTCGGGGTCGGGGTCGGGGTCGGCCGTGGAATGACACGAGACTCGGGGAGAGGCGGCCCGGGCGGCCCGTTCGTTCGGCTCCGGGCGCCGCCCTAACCACAGCCCGATGCCGAAAGATGAATACGTCCCCGTCGGGCACCTCGAACCGAACTATGCCGGGTGACCGTCCGTGAACGTGATCATCGTGGGTGCGGGACAGGTCGGCTCCAGCATCGCGGCCGACCTCGCGGGCGAACACGACGTGATCGTCGTCGATCGGGACGACGAACGGGTAGAGGAGGTCAACTACTCGCTCGACGTGCTCGGAGTGACCGGCGACGGAACCGCGATGGACACGCTCGAGGAGGCCGGGATCGGCGACGCGGACATGGTGATCGCCTCGACCGACAACGACGAGACCAACATCGTGGTCTGTTCGACCGCGAAAGCGGTCTCGGACGCGTTCACCATCGCGCGGGTGAAAAACACCGAGTACCTCCGGACGTGGGAACGCTCAAATCGGGCCTTCGGGGTCGACTTCATGGTCTGCACCAACCTGCTGGCCGCGAAGTCGATCGCCCGGATGCTGAGTCTGCCGGCCGCGCGCGACGTCGACCTGTTCGCGGACGGCCAAGTCGAGATGGCGGAGTTCGAGGTCGGGGCGGAGAGCCCGGTCGCAGACCAGACCGTCGCGGAGGCCGACCGGTTCGAGTCGCTGACGTTCGTCGCGGTGCTGCGGAACGGGTCGGTCGAGATCGTCCGGGGGGAGACGGTCATCTCTCCCGGCGACCGGGTGGTTGTGATCGGCTGCCCGAGGAGCGTGCGCGGGTTCGCGGAGTCGATCGCGCCCGAGGAAGCGGCGGGCGGCACGGAGGAGGTGGTGGTCGTCGGGGGATCGGAGATCGGCTACCACGTCTCGCGCCTGCTCGAGGACCGCGGGTTCCGGCCGCGGCTGATCGAACAGGACGACGAACGTGCGCGCGACCTCGCCGAGCGCCTCCCGAAGACCGAGGTCATGAAGTCCGACGCAACCAACGTGGAGTTTCTCGAACGGGAACACATCGGCGACGCCGGCGTGGTCGTGTCGACGCTCGACTCCGACGAAAAGAACCTACTTGTGTCACTGCTGGCCGACCGGATGGGCGTCAAGCGAACCATCGCCATCATCGACACCGCGGAGTACGTCAACCTCTTCGAGACAGTCGGGATCGATATCGGCGTGAGCCCGCGGAGCGTGGTCGCCGAGGAGATCTCTCGGTTCACCCTGGAGGGCAACGCCGAGAACGTCGCGTTCATCGAGTCCGACAAGGCGGAAGTCTTAGAGATCGAAGTGGGCGGCGAGAGCATCCTCGCGGGGCAGCCGATCCGGGAGTCCGCCCGGGAGCTGCCGGACGGCGTCGTGATCGGCGCCTTGGTCCGCGACGGGACGTTCATCACGCCCCGCGGCGACACGATCGTCGAAGCCGGCGACCACGTGGTCGTCTTCGCGGAGATGGACGTCGTCGACGAGGTCACCTCCCAGCTCTGAGGACGTGAGAGCCGGGACTCGAACCGGAGCGGCTCGCGTCGCGGCGTCTCAGCGGTCTTCGACCGAGGAGATGAACACCGCAAGCACCGGGACGATCTCCAGCCGGCCGATCCACATCAGGAAGATCATAAGTAGCTTCGAGGGGTCCGAAAAAAACAGGTAGCTCCCGAACGGCCCCAGCCGACCGAACCCCGGACCGATGTTCCCGAGCGTCGCGAGCGACGCGCTGACAGCCTCGAGCGTCGTGAGTTGGATTCCGAGCCGGGCGGTGTCGAGCGAGAGGAACACTGACGCCAACCCGAACAACAGGACGTACAGCATCGTGAACACCAAGATGCCGCGGATCGCGTCCTCGTCGACGACCTCGCCGCCGAGCCGGACTGGTTGCACCACGTCCGGGCGAGCGGAGGTGAAAAGCTCTCGTCGGATGGCTTTCAGGACGACCAGCCACCGGACGACTTTCACCCCGCCACCGGTGGAGCCGGCCGACCCGCCGACGAACATGGCGAACAGCAGGAGGATCTGGGCGTGTGTGTCCCACTCCGCGAAGTCGGAGGTGGCATAGCCCGTGGAGTTGAGCAGCGACCCGATCTGGAACGCCGCCTGCCGGACGGTGTTTTCGGTGAATCCACCCGTGACGCCGCCGAGGTCCCCGAGCATCGGGGCGGCGCCGCCGAACAGCAGCACGGCGACGCCGGCTGTGAAGACCGCGATCGCGCCGGTGTACGCACGGAACTCCGGATTGTCGACCATCACCTCAACTTCGCCTTTCAGTACGTGCCAGAACAGCGCGAAGTTGACGCCCGCGATGACCATGAACGGGATCACGGCCCACTGGACCGCCGCCGAGAAGTACGCGATGCTGTCGGCCTGTGGGGAGAATCCGCCGGTCGGCAGCGTGGTGAACCCGTGGGCGATCGCGTTGTAGAGGTCCATGTTCGGCGCCATCCCGAGCAGGTGGAGCGCGTACAGCACTCCGATGTAAACGAACGTGAATCCGAAGTAGATGAGCCACAGCGCGCGGGCGGTCTCGGCGATCTTCGGGGTCAGCTTCTGAAGCTCCGGGCCGGGCGCCTCCGAATCCATCAGTTGGGCGCCGTTGACCGCGACCTCCGGAAGGATCGCGATCATGAGGACGATGATCCCCATCCCGCCGAGCCATTGGGTGAGCTGTCGCCACATCAAAAGCGCGTGGGAGTGTTGCTCGAAGCTGATCTCGCCCATCACGGTCGCACCCGTGGTGGTGAACCCGCTCATGGACTCGAAGAGTGCGTTGACCGGGTCCGCGAGCGTCGAGGTGGTCCCGGCGCCAGCCAGCACGTACGGCACGGCACCCACGAGGGCAGCGACCAGCCACGCCAGCGTCACGAACACCAGCGCCTCGCTCGGACCGAGGTCGGGGTCGGGGTCGACCCGTTCTAAGCCGAACCCGGCGGCCGCGACCACGAGGATAGACACCGCGAAGACCCACATATCGTCGCCGTATATCACCGCCACTGCGAGCGGAACGAACATCGTCACCGAGAGGTATTTCATCCCGGTCCCGAGCAGTCCGACCGTCGCACGCCAGTTGGGTCGCCACGGCATACAGTACGGTCCGAGGGAGTACCAACGGCCGTATCAAACCATCGAAAGCGGGGCTGTGCGACGTGGTCGTTAGCCTTCGACCGCGGACGCCGCCCGAACGATAGCTTCCTCGCCGAACTTCGGGCCGACGAACTGCAACCCCACCGGAAGCCCGTCGGCCTCGCCGGCGGGCACCGATATCGCGGGGAGGTTCGCGAGGTTGACCGGAACGGTGTTTGCGTCCATAAGGTAGAGCTGGAGCGGGTCCGACAGGCTCTCACCGAGCGCCGGCGGGAGCACCGGCATCGTCGGCGTCGCGAGCACGTCCGCGCGCTCGAAGGCGTCGTCGAAGTCGCGTTTGACCCACGCCCGAGCGTCCTGGGCCTTCTGGTAGTATTTGTCGTGGTACCCCGCCGAAAGGGCGTAGGTCCCGAGCAGGATCCGGCGTTTGACCTCCTCGCCGAACCCGTCCTCGCGGGCGCGGGCGAACGACTCGTTCCAGTTGCCCTCGTCTCCCCCGGAAACCCCGTACCGAACGCCGTCGAACCGTGCGAGGTTCGACGACGCCTCCGACATCGCAATGACGTAGTACGCTTGGACCGCGTGCTCGACGGAATCGAGCGAGACTTCGACCGTGTCGACGCCCTGCGACCGGAGGTCGTCGAGTGTGGCCTCGAACCGGTCGACAACCCGGTCGTCGGCACCCTCAAGAAGGTCGGTGACCACGCCGACGGTCGTCCCGTTGACGTCGCCGTCGGCGGCCGCAGCGTAGTTCGCGTCGGTCGCGGGGTGGGTCGCGGACCCGCCGTCGGCGGCGCTCCGGTCGTCCGCCGCGCCCCCGTCGTCGCCAGCGAGATCGAACCGGGTGGTCCCGTCGTTCGGGTCCGGACCGGAGATGACGTCGAGCAGCGCGGCGGCGTCCTCGACGGTCTGAGCGATCGGCCCGATCTGTTCGAGAGAGTTGGCGTAGGCAACGAGGCCGTACCGGGAGACCAGCCCGTAAGTGGGCTTGATCCCGACCACGCCGCAGAACGCCGCGGGGTTGCGGACCGATCCGCCCGTGTCGGAGCCGAGCGCGAGGTCAGCCTCGCCGGCGGCGACCGCCGCGGCCGACCCCCCGGAGGAGCCGCCGGGGACGTGACCGGAGTCGGCCGGGTTCTCAACCGGGCCGTACGCCGACGTCTCGGTGGTGCCGCCCATACCGAACTCGTCCATGTTCGTCTTGCCGACGATGGTCGCCCCCGCCTGCTTGAGGCGTTCGACGACGGTCGCGTCGTACGGCGGGACGTACGACTCCAGCATGGCCGACCCGCAGGTGGTCCGGACGCCCTCGGTGCTGATGTTGTCCTTGACCGCGACCGTCCGGCCCGAAAGCGGCCCGTCGTCGGCGCCGTCGATCGTCTCCCGAGTGATGAACGCGTTGTGTGCCATT
The DNA here is from genome assembly GCF_014646875.1 of Halobellus salinus. Taxonomy (GTDB): domain Archaea; phylum Halobacteriota; class Halobacteria; order Halobacteriales; family Haloferacaceae; genus Haloquadratum; species Haloquadratum salinum. The sequence continues at coordinate 29,634 of NZ_BMOC01000014.1, forward strand.
ACGACACCCGCGGCCCTTTGAAGAAGCCGTCCTCGGTCTCGTCGGCGTTCTGCAGCGCCGCCGTCTGGTCAAGGCTCTCCTCGATGTCGTCGGCCCGCATCACGTTCACCAGGTCCTCGTGGGTGTCGACTTCGGGCACTTCGTCGAGAGCGTCGAAATACTCCAGTATCTCCGCGAACTGCGCGGCGAAGGCGTCGGCCTCCTCGCTGTCGAGGTCGACGCGCGCGAGTTCAGCGACGTGTTTGACCTCCGCGGCGTCGACGGGCGTCTCGCTCATACTCGTGGGGTGCCGTGGATCGGGAGTAAGGGTTTCGGTGTCGGGGGCGTGAGAAGGCACACCTCAGATGAACAGGAGAAACTGGGTCCACCTCGAAAGCCCCCGCCCGCTCGCCGTCGCCGGCACTTTGCCCCGGCTGCCAGAGGGACCGCAGGTCCCTCCCCGCCTACGACTCGCTGCGCTCCTCACTTCGTTGCGGTGCTTGCATCGTCTCGGCTGACGAGCGGGCGGCCCCTTTCAGTCCTACCCGCGTCGGCTGCTTACTCGGCCCTACCGGGTGGGACTGATACTGTCGGCTATAGTCGCGTGACGTATTTCGACACCCCGGGGTGTCGAAAATCTTCACGTAGTTATAGCCGACAGTATGAAAGTGGCGCTTCGCTGGAGGAAGGCGGCCGACGTAAGCACGCGAGCGAAGCGAGCGCGCGCAGCGAGGCCCCCAACTCCAGCGAAGCGGGGCTTTCGAGGGGTTCTCACCACATTCTATCCTGTTTGCACACTACTGCGTGATGGAACCGCAAAGCCCACCTACGACTTCCCCAACGGAACGGTATGGAGACCACGCGTCACTTCACCGCGACAGTGTACATCGTCGAGAGCGGCGCGGTCGCGCTACATCACCACGACCGACTCGGGATCCAGGTTCCCCCGGGCGGCCACGTCGACCGCGACGAACTCCCCCACGAGGCCGGGCTCCGGGAGGTCGACGAGGAAACGGGGCTGGACGCGACGCTACTCGACGACACAGAGCCGGTGGACGCCCCCGCCGGCCGGGTGCTCCCGCAACCCCGCCACCAGATGCTCTACGACATCGACGTCCACGGCGACGGGAAAGTGAGCCACCAGCATATCGACCACGTCTACTACGCCCGCGTCGGCACCCGGGAGATCGACCCCGCGGGCGACGACGAAGCCGACCCCTCTGCGTGGGCGTGGTACGACCGCTCGGAGCTCCGAGATTCGGAGCTGGACCCCGACACGGTGCAGTTGGCGCTGGAAGCGATCAACGCTGCCGAGCCGGCCACCGGCGGCTACTCCGGGGCGTCCGGCTCCGACTCGCCGAGCAGCGACTGAACGTACCGCTCAACGTGGTCGTCCATCCGTCGTTTGTAGCCTGCCTGCCGGGCCAGCCGGTCCAGTTCGCGGGCGACGTAGGTGCCGTACTGCACCGCCTTCTTGTCCGCGGTCCGGACCGATTCCGGGACAACCCCGCGGGCCGCCGCTCGGAGCGCGATCTTCCGCTCGTCGCCGTCGACGAGGAGGTGACCCGGAAGCGACAGCGCCGCGGCGACGACATCGTCGTGGAGCAGCGGGGTCACGGGCTCGACGCCCGCGGCTCGGAGCGCCAGCACGTCGCGTTCGGCCTGGTCGGGGATCGTCCCGAGGAGTTCGCGGCGCGCACCCCTGACCGTGTCGGCGTCGACGCGGGGGTCGTCGGGCGCTTTCGCCACCTTCGCGTACCCGCCGAACAGTTCGTCGGCGCCCTGTCCGAGCGCCAACCGATCGAACCCGTCGGCCGCGGCACGGTCGCCGACCAAGAAGAGCGGCAGCGCGATCGCGAGGTCCATGGGGTTGGTGCGGCCGGTGGCGGCCGCGAGGTCGGGGATCCGTTCGCGGATGTCGTCGTGCGTGAGCTCGACGACCCGGAGGTGCCGGTCCATCGCTTCGGCCGCCTCGCGGGCGGCGGCGACGTCGTGACACCCCTCAAAGCCGGCGACGTAACACGGCGCGTCGGGGACGCCGGCTGCGACGACCGCCGAGTCGACACCGCCGGAGAACGCCACGGCGACCGAGCCACCGCCCGGGTTGTCGGTCGCCCGCGTCCGATCCAGCACCGCCGCCCGGACGGCAGCAAGCGCGCGATCGTCGTCCGTTTCGGGATCGGTTGTCGGGAGGGTCCACCGCCGATCGTCGGTGTGGGTGCCTCCACTGTCGAGAGCCCGAACGGAGCCTGCGGGCACCGAAACGGGACCCGCAAGCTCGGACGGATCGAACGCCCACGCGTCGCCGTCGACGAAGAGCGGCCGGCGGCCGAGAACATCGCGAACCAGGCGCCCGTCGAGTCCGCCCGCAAACCCCGCGGTTCCGGGGAGAGCGTCTCCCGTCTCGATCGCGTGCCGGACGGTCTCCGGATCGGCGCCGTCGAGTCGGTCGCGTGGGGGAGCCGCGCTGATGCCGTTCGGCATCCGAGCTACACCAGATCCGAGACGGTGCGTTTGATTCGTCGCTTGACGCCGCCGCCGAACTGCCGGAAGGAGATCCGCCACGGCGTCCGCCGGCCGACCACGCTGGTCCGGCCGTCGACAATGGCGTCCAAGATCCCCTGAACCGATCGGTCGTCAGTCCCGACTTCGGTGACGGCCTGGCCGACCATCTCCCCGATGTGGGCGTCGCTGCCCGCTGTCATCGGGAGGTCGCGGGTGGTGGCGAACCGCTCGGCCTTCCGGTTCGCTCGACCGGTGAAAAGCCGGGAGTTGTACACCTCGATCCCGTCGGCTTTCGCGAGTTGGTCCCGGGAGATGTGGGCCGCGACGCCGTGGCGCGACGACTGGAACGGGTGTGGGACGACGGCGATCCCACCCTGGTCGTGGATGTGCTCAAGCGTGTCGTCGTACGAGAGGTTCTCCGGGACGAGTTCGTTGATCCCGAACGCGAGCACGTGCCCCGCCTCCGAGGTGACCTCCATCGCCGGAATCCCGACGAGCCCGTACTCCGGTGCCAGCTCGGCGGCTTCGAGGCTGGCGTTGATCTCGTCGTGGTCCGTCACCGCGAGCGCGTCGAGCCCGACCGCCTGCGCCTGGGCTAACAGGAGCTCGACGGGATCGCGGCCGTCGTACGACAGCGACGAGTGGGCGTGCAGCTCGACCGACAGCACGCCTCAAGCTTGGACCCGAGGTTAAAAAAGCGGTCCGATCCCGCCGGCGGGTGGACCGCCGGATACGCTCCCGCGCCGCGGACACAGTAAGACATTAACCCGGCCTCGCTGAAGTGAGACCCGAATGAGCCTGTCGGACCCCGACCGCGAACTCGTCACCGCCGAACTCGGGCGCGACCCGACGCCCACCGAGGCCGCCCTGTTCGAGAACCTCTGGAGCGAACACTGCGCGTACCGCTCCTCGCGGCCCCTGCTTTCGGCGTTTGACTCCGAGAGCGACCAGGTGGTCGTCGGCCCCGGCGACGACGCCGCGGTCGTCAGCGTCCCCGACAACGGCGGCACCGAAGACTCGGAGACCTACGTGACAATGGGGATCGAGAGCCACAACCACCCTTCGTACGTCGATCCCTACGACGGCGCGGCGACCGGCGTTGGGGGGATCGTCCGCGACACGCTGTCTATGGGCGCGTACCCGATCGCGCTGGCTGACTCGCTGTACTTCGGCGGGTTCGACCGCGAACACACCCGGTACCTCCTCGACGGCGTGGTCGAGGGGATCGCGGACTACGGCAACGCGATCGGCGTCCCGACGGTGGGCGGGAGCGTCGAGTTTCACGACGGCTACGAGGGGAACCCCCTGGTCAACGTGGCCTGCGTCGGCCTCGTCGACGGGGAGCGTCTGGTGACCGCCGAGGCGCAGGCGGCCGGCAACAAGCTGGTGCTCGTCGGCAACGCGACCGGACGGGACGGCCTCGGCGGCGCGTCGTTCGCCAGCGAGGATCTCGCTGAGGACGCCGAAACCGAGGACCGCCCGGCGGTGCAGGTGGGCGACCCCTACTCGGAGAAGCTCCTGATCGAGGCCAACGAGGATCTGATCGACGCCGGCCTGGTGCAGTCCGCGCGGGACCTCGGTGCAGCGGGACTCGGCGGCGCCTCCTCGGAACTCGTCGCGAAGGGTGGGTTCGGCGCGCGGATCGAACTCGACCGGGTCCACCAGCGCGAGCCGAACATGAACCCTCTGGAGATCGTGCTCGCGGAGTCCCAAGAGCGGATGGTCTACGAGGTCCGCCTGGAGGATGTCGACGACGTCGCGGCGGTGGCGGAACGGTACGACCTCGGGTGTTCAGTGATCGGCGAGGTCGCCGAGGGCAACTACGTCTGTACTTTCGAGGGGAGCGAGCCGGGAGAGCGCGAAACCGTCGTCGACGTGCCCGCGGAGTTCCTGGCGGACGGCGCACCGATGAACGATCTCGTCACTGTCGAGCCCCCGGAACCGGAACGGAACCCCCCCGACGTCGATGTCGAAGCCGCGTTCGAGGCGGTCGTCGGGTCGCCCAATGCGGCCTCGAAACGGTGGGTCTACCGACAGTACGACCACGAGGTCGGCACGCGGACGGCGCTGCGGCCCGGCGACGACGCCGCGATTGTCGCACTCCGGGAGGCCGGGACCGGGCTCGCAATCTCGTCGGGCGCGGTCCCCGCCTGGACCGACTGTGCGCCGTACGACGGCGCACGCGCGGTGGCGCTAGAGAACGCCACGAACCTCGCGGCGAAGGGAGCGACGCCGCTGGCTGCAGTCGACTGCCTGAACGGCGGCAACCCCGAGACGCCGGACGTTTACGGCGGGTTCTCCGCGGTGGTCGACGGGCTCGCGGACATGTGCAGAGAGCTGTCGGTGCCGGTGGTCGGCGGGAACGTGTCGCTGTACAACGACTCTGTGGCGGGGCCGATCCCGCCGACGCCGACACTCGCGATGATTGGCACGAAGGCCGGCTACGACGCGCCGACGGCCGAGCTTGACGGCGACGGTGCGCTCCTACTCGTTGGCGCCGGCAGCGACGCGCTCGGCGGGTCGGAGCTCCTGTCGCAGGCGGGGGGGACCGACCGGTTCCCGACACTGCCCGAGAACGCCCCTGAGGTGGTCGCGACGCTCGCGGATGTCGCGGACGCCGACGCAACGCTGTCGGTCCACGACGTGAGCACCGGCGGGCTGGCGGTCGCGCTCGCGGAACTGCTCACCGCCGATGCGGGTGCGGACGTCGCCGTCGACGACGCCGTCTCGCTCTTCGAGGAGACGCCAGGCCGCGCGGTCGTCGAGACAACCGACCCGGAGAGTGTGGCGGAGGCGTTCGACGACGTCGCACCGGTCACGCGGCTCGGAACGGCGACCGACGACGGCTCGTTGTCGCTCGACGTCGGTGGGGAGGAACTGACGGTCGACGCCGACCGGGTCGCCGCGATCCGCGGCGTGCTCGACGAAGCGTTGGATTGACGAGAAGTGCGCAGCGGTTCTGCCGCTACAACAACAGCGGGATCCCGAACACGACGACGAGACCCACGACAAGCACCACTAGCCCGGTCGTCACCTGGCTCGATCCGAACTCCTGCATCGGCGAGGTGACGCGCCCCGCGTCGGCGCCCCCGTGGTCGCCGTGTTCGGCAGCGTGGTCCTCGTGTGCCTCACCGTGGTCCTCGTGTGTCTCGGCGTGGCCGTCCGCGTCGTGGTCACTCATACGCGGTGGATCAGCCTCAGATGGTAAAACGCTCCCGGATCCTGCCGGGTCGCGGGTCAGGAATCGAAACGGGCGAACAGGCGACACGCCGCTGGAGCCCGCCGGCTCCCGTCCCGCGACACACCGTGTCGCACACCCGCACGTGTGTCGCGGCCGATCTCAGGACACGCGGCGTCTGGCCGCGGTCACGTGTATAAACGTTCGTCACAGGGTCGGATCCGGGGTCGAAGCAACCCGCCCACCGGATCCAGACCCCTTTTGACGCGGCGTCGCCTACCGTGAGCTATCAGATGACGCTCACGAAACGGATCATCCCCTGCATCGACGTCGATCTCGACGACGACGGCAACCCTGCGGTCTACACCGGCGTCAACTTCGAGGACCTGCAGTACACCGGCGACCCGGTGGAGATGGCGAAACTGTACAACGAGGCGGGCGCCGACGAGTTCGTCTTCCTCGACATTACCGCCTCCGCGGCGGGCCGGGAGACGATGCTCGATACGGTCTCAGCAGTCGCCGACGAGGTGTTCATCCCGCTCACGGTCGGCGGCGGGATCCGGACTCGCGACGACATCAAGGAGACCCTCCGGGCGGGCGCCGACAAGGTCTCGATCAACACTGCGGCGCTGGAAAACCCCGAGGTGATCGACGAGGGCGCCCGGTCGTTCGGGTCGCAGTGCATCGTGATCTCCGTCGACGCGCGGCGGCGGTACGACGAGGCGGGCGAACACTACGTCGGGATTAACGGCGAGTCCTGCTGGTTCGAGTGTACAGTGAAAGGCGGGCGTGAGGGAACCGGCGTCGACGTGGTCGAGTGGGCGCGTGAGGCCGAGTCGCGCGGCGCGGGCGAACTGTTCGTCAACTCAATCGACGCCGACGGCACCAAGGACGGATACGACATCCCGCTCACAACGGCCGTCTGCGACGCCGTCTCCACCCCCGTGATCGCCTCCTCGGGGTGTGGCGGCCCCGAGGACATGCACGAGGTGTTTACCGACGCCGGCGCGGACGCGGGGCTGGCGGCGTCGATTTTCCACTTCGGCGACTACAGTATTCAAGACACTAAGGCGTATCTCGACGAGCGCGGCGTTCCGGTCCGGTTGTGAGACGCCGACGGGAGTCGGAGCGGGGCCGGGAGCCGCTACGGCGCAGCGGCCTCGAACGCCTCGGAAAAGTCCTCGACAGTCGTCTGGACGTCGCGGGACGCGCCACCCAGCGCGTCGAGCGGGTCGACGCCGGCCTCGGTCTTGATCGAGAGGATGGGTTCGGTCTGGCCCCCCGATTGTTCCGGGTTCATATCGTACGTAGCCGCGGCGACGCCGTCGGTCTCCAGGAGTGCACCCTTGATTACGTTCATAAACGTGTGGTCCTCGCCCGCAACCTCCATCCGGAGTTCCTCGTCGGTCTTGTCGATGACCCGCAGTTCCATATGCGATGTAGCTGACGCCGGCGTTTCAGTATTTCGTATTCGGGAACAGCGACGGAACGTCGGGGTCGACGTCGACGAGGTGGAACTCGTCCCCGTCGCGCTCGACGATCCCGTGGCGTTCGAGGTGGTCGAGGTGTGCGAACGCCTCGCCGGGGCCGTGGAGGACGTGGATCCCCTCGAGTTCGCCGAACAGCCGGGCGCTGACCGTCCAGGTGTCGGCCGGGCCCTGGTCGTCGAGCGCTTCGATCACACGCCGCGTGCGGTCGATGTGGTGGGTCCGGATCTCACCCGCTCGCCCGGCAGGGTCGTCGATCGGATCCCGGTGGCCGGGCCACGCGCGGTCGAGGTCGCGGGCCGCCAGCCGATCCAGGCTGTCGACGTACTGCGCCAGCGGGTGGCCGACGCGGAGGTCCGCACCGCCGACGTTCGGGGTGTACTGCGGAAGGATGGCGTCGCCGACGAACGCCTCGGCGGACTGGGTCGGCGAGCCGTCCGCGGAAACCGTCTCGTAGGCGACCAGCCCGGCGGCGTGGCCGGGGAGGTGCAACACCGAGAGTGCTCCGTCCCCGGCCGCGACGCGGTCGCCGTCGGTCAGCGGCTCGACCGCCACCGACTCGCCCGCCGCGCCCGCGAACTCGGTCCGGAACGCCTCGAGTTCCGCCCGCTTGGCCGGGGGGATTCCCCACGCCTCGAACTGGCGGTCCCGGCGGTCCCACAGGTCCGAAAACGCGTCGTCGTCGCCCGCGACGAGCGGCACGTCAGCCTCGTGGGCGAACACCGTCGCCCCCGACTCCACGGCGAGTTCACCCGCGAGCCCGCTGTGGTCGGCGTGCCAGTGCGTGAGCAGGATCCGGTCGAGATCCGGGAGGTCGAGGCCGGCGTCGGAGAGCCCCTCGACGAGGTCGGCCCGGACGTCGGGCGTCGAGACGCCGGTGTCGATCAGCGTCGGCGTGTCGCCGTTGAGCACGTACGCGTTGTTCCGCCCCTCGAACACCGTGTTCCCGAGCCGGATCCGCGTGAGTTTCATACCTCGATACACGAGCGGGCGGGTATGAGCGTTGTCGTCCCCCGTCGGTGTCGGCGGGGCCAGCGGTCGGCGGACAACGCGGCTGTCTGGGACCTCCGCGCGCTGTCGGTGGAGCGACTCCCGGGCCCGCGGCAGCAGCGATCCCGCCGGAACGGCCGGGCGCGAACGAGCGGCGAACGTGCGAACGACACGAGAACGGAGCGGGCGGACGCAACCGCGGACTGACACGAGGGTGTCGCCGACTGGACAGCCCGAGCGGCCCCGGAGACCGGTGGCGTACGGGCGGGGAGGAACCGCTGTCGCGAGCGTGGTGTCTCTCCTCGGCGCGTGGGCGCACCTCTACGCGGTGGAGGGCTCACCCCGAACGCGGGACTCGTGATCGGGCCGGTCGTCGTCGTCATCCCGGACGGGCCGGTTCTCGCGCTCGTCGTGGTGGCCCCGACGGCGACTGCGGGGCTGTTTCGCAGTGACGTCGGAGAGAGCGTCTCACCGGCCGGTGAATCGGAACCCGGGTGTTGGGACAGTGATCCCGACTACTGACGGTCGCCCGACGGTTCGGCAGCGACCGATCGGCGACGAGGATGGTGAAAGAAAGGGGTCCGCGAGGACCCCTGACTGACCAAGCCACTGCGGAGAGCACCAGTCTCGCAGGCTTTTGCCTGACGCGCCCGGCGTTTCCGGGCCGGACGCGCCGTATTATTGTCCAACGTTTGTGAGTAAAAATGCTATGATAGGGCCAAGATATACAATATATATTCTTATTATACCCCACTCGTCTTCTCGCTGTGTCTAATACTGCGCGATAGGTCGTTTCGGCTTCCGAAAGCGCAACTGTGTCCGGTCATTCCCGAAGACACCGACGCCACAACGGAGGTGGCAACCAGCCGGGACGGCAGGGATCACCGAACGAGATACGACTCATCACCCGGGAGGAACCGACCGAGGTCCGCCTCGCGGCGGAAGTCCGTCGACTGGAGCTGTCCGAGTCCGTCGACCAGCCGGTCGTGGTGGGTTCCGTTCCACGCCGCCGGGTCCACGATGGGGATGACAAGAAAGCCGCGACCGACTCGTTCGGCGGCGTGTAGCGACTCCATATCCGGCTCGCCGTCCGCAGGGTGAGCGGTGTAGGTCTCCAGCACGTGCGCCGTCGCCCGTGCGCCGACCGGCAGGAGGACGTGGGCCGCGATCGCGCGGAGTTCGGCGTCGAAAACGGGTTCGAGTTCGTCGTACGACGACCGCGACGGCGGAGTCTCCGCGAGCGCGCACGGGTGAAGATATGAGAGGAACGTCTCCGCGACAACCGGAGCGTCCCCCGTCGCGGCCAAAAGCCCGGCGTCGGCCAGTGCAGCCTGGAGCCGGCGCCCGGCCGCGTTGGTGAACGGCACCCCGGTGTCGAGGCCGCCGTGGACACCAGGGTGGTCGCCGATAACGTGGAACGCGGCGTTGGCGTCGCCGTACCCTGCCACGAAGCGCTTACACGGCGCGCACATCCCGAAGGGGTTGCTGATCCGGTCGGTGACGTTCTCCACGGCGACCACAAGAGCAGCGTCGATTAAAACGGCTCGGTTCGGGGGGCTCGACGGGACCTCAGAGTTCGACGCCCGAGGGGATCAGGCTGTGCGACCGGAGGAGGTTCCCCTCGGCATCGTACACCAGAAACGTCTGTTTCTCGTAGACAACGACCTCATCGCCGTCGATGCCGACCTCAACGCGGTACCGGCCGTCGTCAGAGTCGGACGCGCGGCCATACTCTCGTGCCGCCCGGATGAACGTCAGTACGTCGTCAGCGGTCTGGTTGAGTTCCAGAACGAAATCACCGGTGATCCGGTTGGTGACGCTCACGACACCGCCGGCGTCCGACGCCTCGAGAGAGTCCTGCAGCCGGAACGCCACGTCGGTCTCCTCGGCGTCGAGATATGTGCCGGATGGATCCGAAAGCCGGCGCTCGAGTTCCTCTCTGGGGCCGCGAAAGTCGATCCGGACGAGCGGCTTCTCGGGATCGCCGCTCCCGTCGACCCACGTGACATTGTCAACATCTAGCTCGAAGTAGTCCCGCCTCATTCCGTACGCACGGTTTGGGTAGCATCAGGTATGAACGTAACGCCGTGTCAGACGGGTGGACGCCGAGTACCCCGCGTGGGCGGTGCCGGCGATCCGAGCGGTGATGTCGGGTGAGCCGGACGGGTCTCAGCAGTCGGGACTGGCGTTCTCACTGCGCACGACCCCGAGTATCCACGCCCACCAACCAAGTTTGGTTGTACTATATCAATTCCATTGGGGAAGCTTTATGTCCCAGGCTTTACCACCAGATGTTGCGGTCAAAACCGAGGGGCCCCACATATGAGGTTAAGACCCCAGAGGAGTAAGCAGTGACAACGATGAACTGTCCGGACTGCGGCAACGAGCAAACACGCGTCATCGATACAGGGGCCAGTGCCGACGGTACCTCCGTCCGACGGCGCCGCGAGTGTCAACGCTGTTCGTTCCGTTTTACGACCTACGAACGTCCGGGGTGGGAGTCCCTCCAAACAAAGAAGCGCGACGGGACCATCGAACCGTTTGAGCGACAGAAACTCCGCGCAGGGATCGAGCGAGCCGTTGAGAAGCGACATGTGACCGAGAAAACAGTGACTGGTCTCGTCGACGATATCGAGAGCGAACTACAAGACCGAGAGGGACGCATCGTCTCTTCGAGTCTCATCGGCGAACTCGTCTCTGAGAAGCTCCGCACGCTCGATAAGATCGCCTACATTCGATTTGTCTCCGTTTACAAAGCATTCGCCGAGCCGGAGGAATTTTTGAGAGAGCTTGATGCAGTCTTGGATGCAGAACTTGATGACTTCGAAGCCTCGACCGATTCACAATGACACAAAGAGACGTAATTCAGACGAATGCGCGGTCAGTTCTTGACCGAGCGAACACAGCCCACGTCCAGATGCACAGACAACGACGGACCCAGAAATCGACCGACAGCGGACGACTCTTCCGGAGTACGTGCCAATGACTGAAAGCAAAACAACGGGCGGAGATTCCGAGACTGACATCTTCTCCGAACGGACGCGGCTCAAACCGTACGAATACCCCGACGTCATCGAGTACAAAGACGCGATACGGAACAGCTACTGGGTTCACACGGAGTTCAACTTCTCAGGAGACGTTCAAGACTTCAAGGTCAACACGACTCTCGCCGAGAAGACCGTTATCAAGCGGACGATGCTGGCCATCGCGCAGATTGAGGTCCAGGTCAAGACGTTCTGGGCAGACATCTACGACGAAATGCCCAAAGCAGAGGTCGGGAACGTCGGCATGACCTTCGCAGAGAGTGAGGTCAGACACATGGACGCGTACAGCCACCTGCTCGACATCCTGGGGATTACGGAGGACTTCGAGGAGGTGACCGACGTCCCCGCAATCGAAGAGCGGATCAGCTACCTCGACGAGTACCTCGAAAAGAGCGAGAGCGACGACACACAGGAGTACGTGATGAGTCTCCTGCTGTTCGCCACGTTCGTCGAGCACGTCTCGCTGTTCTCGCAGTTCCTCATCATGACGAGCTTCGACAAACACGAAAAGAAATTCAAGGGGATCGCGAACGCCGTCGAAGCAACCAGCAAGGAGGAGCAGATTCACGGACTGTTCGGTGTCGAACTCGTGGAGACGATTCGCGAGGAGAATCCGGACCTCTTCGACGAGGACTTCGAGGACGAGGTCCAAGCGGCCTGTCAGCAGGCGTTCGAGGCAGAGATGAAGATACTGGACTGGATCTTCGATGAGGGCGAACTGGAGTTCCTTCCCCGAGCGCACGTCGACGCGTTCCTGCGGGACCGGTTCAACCAGAGCCTCGAGAACGTCGGTGTCGAGCCGATATTCGACCCGGACGAGGGCCTGATCGAGAAAACGCGGTGGTTCGAGGAGGACATCATGATGACGAAGGACAACGACTTCTTCAGCAAGCGGTCAACCACGTACAACAAGCACACACAGAGCGTTACCGCGGACGACATATTCTAACAATGGCACAAACAGAACCAACACTCGACGAGGTACAACAGCAGCACAAAGAGCCGTTCTACTGGCTGAACGAGGATAGCAGGGCATTCCTCAACGAGGGTTACCTGCTTGAGGGCGTCACAGCCGAAGAAAGGGTCAGGGAGATCGCAGAGCGGGCTGAAGAAATCCTGAACGACGACGGCTTCGCGGACAAGTTCTACGACTACATGAGTCGGGGTTTCTACAGCCTCGCGAGTCCAGTGTGGTCGAACTTCGGCCTGGACCGAGGCCTGCCCATCAGCTGCTTCGGGAGCTACATGGAGGACAGCATGGAGAGCATCCTCTACACGCAGGCCGAAGTGGGCGAGATGACAAAGCTGGGCGGCGGGACCAGCGGGTACTTCGGCGACATCCGGCCTCGAGGCAGTTCGATCACGAACAACGGCAAGAGCAACGGGAGCTACAGTTTCACCGAGCTGTTCGACACGATCATCAACGTCGTCAGCCAAGGGGAGACGCGACGCGGCCAGTTCGCGGGGTACATCGACATCGAACACGACGACCTGGATGAGTGGCTCAACATCAAGACCGAGGGCGACCCCGTACAGGACATCTACTACGGTGTCATCATTGGTGACGACTGGTTCCAGGCGATGGTCGACGGTGACGAGGAGAAGCGAGAGACATGGGCGGAGATCATCGAGACGCGGATCAACATCGGTGTCCCGTACATCATCTTCCGGGACAACATGAACGACGGGAAGCCACAGGTCTACAAGGACGGAGACTACGAGATCAACGCCTCCAATCTGTGCACCGAGATCGCGCTGCCGGCCACCCCGGACGAGAGTTTCGTCTGTTGTCTCTCGTCGATGAACGCGCTCCACTACGACGAGTGGAAAGAGACCGACGCAGTAGAGACGCTGACGCGGTTCCTCGACGCCGTTATGGAGGAGTTCATCCAGGAGGCTGCGGGGACGCAGTTCATGGAGCGCCCGGTGCGGTTTGCGAAACGGCACAGGGCGATCGGCATCGGCGTTCTCGGCTGGCACAGCTACCTCCAAAGCGAGATGATTCCGTTCGACAGCATGGAGGCGATGGAGAAAAACGAGGGAGTATTCCGCACAATCAAGCAGCGAAGTTACGAGGAGAGTCGTCGGCTCGCCGACGAGTTCGGTGAGCCGGAGGTACTCGACGGCTACGGCCGCCGGAACACGACGACTATGAGCGTGGCCCCGACGAAATCCAGCAGTGTCATCCTGGGGCAGGTCAGTCCGAGCATCGAACCCCTAAAGTCGAACTACTTCGTCCGCGACGGTGCGAAGCTGAAATCGACGCAGAAGAACCGGTTCCTCGAGACGATACTGAAACAGCGAGGTAGAGATGAGCGCGAGGTCTGGGACAGCATCGCACAGAACGACGGGAGCGTCCAACACCTCGAGTGCCTGACCGAGAATGAAAAGGAGGTATTCAAGACCTTCGCTGAGATCCCGCAGATGGCGATCATCAATCAGGCAGCGCAGCGGCAGAAACACATCGATCAGGCACAGAGCCTGAATGTCTCGATCGATCCGAGCGAAGTGAGCATCAAACAGATCAACCAGCTCTACATCGAGGCCTGGAGAAAAGGGGTGAAGAGTCTCTACTACCAACACAGCGTGAACGCCGCACAGAAGTTCAGCCGAGACATCCTCGAATGCAAGGCCTGTGAGAGCTGAGTTCTCACCGGTCGGTGAGATAGCGTAGTCGATCTCAGCCTGAACAAAGAAGCTGCTCCATTCGAGAAGCAGGCGACCGAACGCCAGAGTGGGGGTCGCATCCGACCGCGTTCCACATGGCGACGTGGGTCCGTACAGCGGCGTTTGCGAGTCTGTACTCACTTGATCGCACGCAGTCGTGCGGTCTGATGAGTAATCAGCTGCAAACGCTACTATAGCCGTCCTCGAAACATGGCTGTATCTCCTTGTCGGGGGAGACCTTACAGGCTGTATCTCCTTGTCGGGGGAGACCTTACAGGCTGCATCTCCTTGTCGAGGAGACCTTACAGGCTGTATGTCCTTGTCGAGGAGACCTTACAGCGTCTCTTGAGCGGATTGTTCCGGCGGCGCGGTGCCGTGGAATTCAATCGCCTGCAGGCGTGGGAGGATGTCAGGCACCACAGCCTCGCTCCCGCTGTTGTCTCGACCGGCCGGTTTTGATGTAGCGGTATGTACTTTACACTATACACGGAGAATGCCCCGGGGCGTGACCCCGGGCGGTTCACATCATTGTTTGGGGAGCGTGACGCCGCTACACCGTGTGGGACCGGACTGTCTCGAAGTCATCGGCAGCGATTCGCTCGCTCACCGCGTCGACGTCGAGGGTCGGTATCGGTCCGGGATATTTGCGCCGGAAGTACGAAACCAGGTTTCCGACGTCGCGCTCGAGGAACTCGCGGGCGTTCTCGTGGTCGGTGGGCACCGACTGTGGCCAGTCGAAAACCGTGACCCCGGACTCGCTAACCGCCACGTTGTACTCGCTCATGTCCGCGTGGACGTAGCCGGCGGCGTGCGCTGTCGCAACTTCCCGGAGGATCAGATCCAGCACTCCGACCGCCTGGTCGTCTGTGAGTTTCGTCCGGTCGAGTTCGACACCGTCGAACTTTCCCATCACGATGGCGTGGCGGTTCTGGTCGATCGGGCGGGGGACCGAGACCTCCGGGTAGAGTGCTTCCAGCGCGTCGTACTCGCGTTCGGCGGCCTTCCGGGCGGTGTAAAGCCACGACACGTGCTGGTTGTCCGCGGTGTAGTCCCGCTCTCGGGTCACCTCGCGGAACTCCGTGTACCCCTCCCTGTGGAACTTCAGCGCCAGCGGCGTGTACGACTGTACTTCGAGCACGTCGCTCTCCTTGCCGACGCCGAGCGGCGCGCCGACCCCTTCGATCGTGTCGCGTTCGGAGAAGGTCCGGAGCGCCAGCGCGTCGTACCCCTCGGCTGTCAGGGTGTAGCCCTCGTACTGGATGGTCTTGCGGTGGATCAACTCCCTGGTCGCACACCGATCAATCCGGTACTCAACCTCCTCGCTCGTGAGATTCGAGAGCTCCGGGAGCTTCCCCCGGTTGACCCACTCGGAGAACCGCATGCCCTGTTCGACGCCGGAGAGGAGATAGAAGTCCTCGGGTTCGAGTTCTGCCATCACACCGGCGACGTTCCGAACCATATGTGCGAGTAGACAGCGACGCCTAAAAGCCTCGCGAGTCGGCGCCTCAGGCTGTTGGCAGTAGTGATCCCGACTGAGCGGGTTGTACTGCTGCCGGCAATAATATAGCACATATCGCGATATCAAACTGCGATTCCGGGGGGCGAAACGGGTTTCCCTCCCCGGGTGTAGCCTCAGATATGGTCGATGACACGGCTGGTCCGCTCGGAGAGCGGGAGTGGCGTCTGATCCGCGAGGACGTCCGTGGCGGACCGATGCAGATGGCGCTCGACGAAGTGGCCGCCGAAACCGCCGCAGCGGGCGGGCCACGGACGGTTCGAGTCTACCGGTGGCGGCCGAGCACTCTCTCTGTGGGCTACGGCCAGGACCCCGACACCGTCGACTGGGACACCTGCGCCGAGCGGGGGGTCTCCGTCACCCGCCGCCAGACCGGTGGCGGCGGCATCTACCACGACGTCGACGGGGACATTTCCTACTCAATCGTGGCCCCGCGGTCGGAGCTCCCGGGCGACCTGCTCGACGCGTACCACCTCCTGTGTGAGCCGGTATTGAACGCCCTCGATCGACTCGGTGTCGGCGCCGACTACGCCGCGGAGTCGGTGCCTGCGACATGGTCGCCCGCCTGTTACCTCCGGGCGTTACACCCTGCTCACGACATCGTTGCCGCGGGGCGGAAGGTGAGCGGCAACGCCCAGTACCGCCGGCGGGAGTCGGTGGTCCAACACGGATCGCTCACCTACTCGGTCCGGCCGGACGCGCACCTCGACGTCTTCTCGGGCCACGGCGTGACCCACGAGGAGTTCCGCGAGCGCGTGGTCGGAGTCGACGAGTTGGTCGATGCCTCCCGCGAAGAGACCGTAACGGCGCTTGAGGCGTCGCTCGCGGAGTGGGCCGACGCGTTCGAGGGGTCGTGGACCGACGCCGAACTCGACACCGCCCGCGAGAAGGTCAATCGAAAGTACGACGCCGACGAGTGGGTGCGGCGGCGCCCCGAGGTTCGATCGTAGGCTACCGGACCGACTCCGAAGTCGCTTTACTCCCCGGGTCACATCCTCGTGTATGCGAGTTGGTGCACACGAATCGATCGCCGGTGGCGTCGCGAAAGCCGTGGATCGACAAGTCGACGACGGCGGGAACTGCGGCCAGGTCTTCACTCACTCCCCGCAGGTCTGGCAGGATCCAAACATCGACGACGACGACGCTGCGGCGTTTCGTGACCGCTCCGCGGAGCACGACGTCGGCCCGTGGGTTATCCACTCGTCGTACCTCGTGAACCTCTGCACGCCGAAAGACGACCTCCGAGCGAAATCGATCGAGTCGATGCAGCGGGAAGTCGACGCCGCGGCGACCCTCGGCATCCCGTACGTGAACGTCCACCTCGGCGCACACACGGGTGCAGGGGAGCAACAGGGCCTCGACAACGCGGTTTCGGCGCTCGACGAACTCGATATCCCGGAAGGCGTCACGGCCCTCGTGGAGTCCGACGCGGGTTCGGGAACCAAACTCGGCGACGATTTCGCCCACCTGGGGTACGTCATCGAGAAGAGCGCCCACGACCTCGAAGTGTGTCTCGACACAGCTCACACCTTCGCAGCGGGCTATGACCTCTCGACGCCGGCGGGTGTCGACGAGACGTTCGCGGAGTTGGACAGCGAGGTCGGGGTCGGGAACCTGGGGTATGTCCACCTCAACGACTCCAAACACACCTGCGGGACAAACAAGGACGAACACGCCCACATCGGGGAAGGCGAGATCGGCGAGGCGGGGATGCGCGCGTTCATCAACCACCCTGCGGTGGAGGACGTGCCGCTGGTCGTCGAGACGCCGACGGAGGATGGGAAGGGGTTCGCCTGGAACATCCAACGGGTCCGCGACCTCCGCGGGTAGTCCGAGCGGCCCCACTTGACGGTCGTGACGGGGCGTGATCGACCCGTTTTTTACCCGCCGAACCGGTGTCGTATCTGTGCGGCGTTTCTCACCCGAGTACCTGCGCCGGACCCGTGAGGGGTTGTGGGACCGCTCAACGGCGGCGTTGGAGCCGTTTTCGCTGCCGGACCGCAATCGGATCCTCGACGCCGGCGCGGGGACCGGGGAGTTCGCGCGCGTGCTCGCTGCCGAGTCCCCGGCCGACGTGGTCTGTCTCGACGCCGACACCGGCCTCCTCGGTGTCGCACGCGAGGAGACCGGACTCAACGCGGTCGCGGGCGATGCGACGCGACCCCCCATCGCGGACGGCACCTTCGACCTGGTGACGTGCCAAGCGCTGCTCGTGAACCTCCCCGAGCCGGCGGCGGCGCTCCGGGCGTTCGGCGGTCTCTCGACGGACCTCGTCGGCGCTGTCGAACCCGATAACTCCGACGTGAGTGTCGACTCGACGGTTGACAGCGAGGCCAACCTCGAACGACAGGTCCGAGCGGCGTACATCGAGGGTGTCGGGACCGACGTCGCAATGGGGTCCCGGCTCGAGAGGCTGTTCCGGGAGTCCGGGTTCGGGTCGGTCCGGAGTCGGCGGCACTACCACCGGAAGGTCGTGGAATCGCCGTACGACCGGGCGTCGCTGTCGGCGGCCGCGCGGAAGGCCAGCGGCGCGGGGCTGGCCGACCACGAAACCGAGCTCCGGCGCGTGCTCTCCGCGGACGAATACGACGCGCTCAGGTCCGAATGGCGGGAGATGGGGCGAGCGGTCGTCGACGCGATGCGAGCGGGAACCTACCGGCGGGTCGAAGTCGTGCCGTTCGACGTCGTCGTCGGAGGCGTCACCGACGAGTGACCTACTGGTTCGCCCGGACCGAGACAACGGCGCTACGGGCGCCGTGTCGGACGGTCCGGCTGGTCGACCCCGCGATGAACGCACGGAGGCGCCCCTTCGTGGGCGCGCCCAGAACAGTCAAGCCGTAATACTCCGACTGCGCAACGATGGCATCGGCCGGCGACTCCGCTTCGAGCACCCAGGTCGTGGTCCGGTCGGGCCGCTCAATCCGGTTGTAGATTGTGTCGACACACTGGGTGGCCCGCTCCCGCTGCCGGTCGGTGGCGCGGGGCGGAACGACGTGGAGGATGTCGATCCACGCGTCGGTGTCCGCGGCGATCCCCCGGACGACGTCAGCGGCGGGGCCCGAGTGGGGGCCACCGGTGACTGCGAGCAGAATCGACCGGGCGCCGTCGTAGCTCCGCCGGCCGTTGACCGTGACGATGTCACACGACCCCCGGAGTGCCAGGTGCTCGGCCAGGCTCTGCCGGAAAAATCCGGTTTCGGACGCGCTCGGCGTCACGAGCGCCTCGATATCGGTGGTTTCGATCGCGGCGAGGATGCCGTTCAAGAGCGCGCGCATCCGGAGGAGTTCCGGCTGTGCCGGCCGGATCGTCGACTGCACCGCACGATCGATGAGGTTCCGTTCGGCGTCCCGCGAGAGGTTCGGCCCGTGGGCTGTCGGCGTCTCGCTCGTCGGATCCACAACGCAGAGGCTGGCGTCCGACGACCGCGAGAGTGAGGCGGCCACCCGGAGTTGATGCGTGACTGCGGGTTCCGACGGCGAGAGGAGGGGGACTAAAACGCAATCGTCCGTGAGGCCGTCAGCCACCGCGGAGGCACCCACGGGCGCGGTGCCGGCTTCGATCAGGAGCGACGGCGCGGCTGTGAAACCCATCGGGTCACGCAATAGCGTGCCGACGCAAAAAGGTACATCATAGTTTATATCGGGTTGTTGGGGATGCTACCGTCTGATATCACGGGTATTACTCATGTGACGGAACCGGTCCGGGCGAGGCCGGTGGCGGTGTGGGCCGGGAACGGGCGATCGGCGTCCACCGGGACCCCTCGAACGCCCGGACGGAGCGCCTCAGACGACGTCCCCGCGGACGCTACGCCCCGACTGCGACGTCCGGGCGGCCGCGATCGCGTCAGCCGCCTCCGCGGCGTCGTCGTCGGCGGCCCCGAGCATCGACAGCGACTCCGGAAGCGTCGGGAACGCGAGTTCGCCGCCCCGGAGCTTCGCCAGCGTTTCTGGTGACCGTTGCTGCTCCGCGTACAGACAGACGCCCCGAGGGTCGATAACGTGGTCGTACGCCCCGCGATCCAAGGCGATCTCCAGCCGCCGTCGGACGTTCTGCTCAAACGGGGCGTTACACACCTCCAAGTGGGTCGGTTCGTCGTCCGGGAGGAGCGCGGCGGCGAGACAGTCCGCCGGGGCGGCGTGGCCGCTGGCGTTCGTCCGGACGAGGTCCGGGTTCCCCTCGGCCCACTCGGCGGACACGGCGGAGCCGACCCCCTCCACCCCGTGTTCGGCCCTGAACGCCTCGCCGGCCTCGGTGTCGCCGCGGAGGAGGAGGTCCTTCGTGACGTAGACATCGAGGCGATCGACGGGGTCAAGTCCGAGCGCGACATCCCCGTACACCCAGACCTCCCGAACCGGAACCGGAAGCGGTCCTGCCTCGACGGTGTCAAGAACGGCCTCGACCCGGTCCAACGCGCTCACACGGTCCATACCCCCTGATCCGACCCCACGGCGTGAAATTCTTTCGCCACCCGACCGCGAGCAGGTGGAGGGTGTATGCTGTTCCGAGCCCAGACGGCCCCTCTTGGGTGTCGGCCGGCCGGTCACCGCGACGGTGGTCGCTCGGGGCACCACAACCCCCGGGTGTTCCCCCGAATCCTGTGTTCGTTGAGGCGAAACCGGTATCCTTCCGCGTCGCGAACCGCGGGTCGATGAAGTGCGACAAGTGCGGGCACGACGCCGTGATGCACGCGGGGTACTCCGGGGCACACTTGTGCGATGAGCACTTCCGGGCGTCGGTGGAGAAACGGGTCCGCCGGCGGATCCGGTCCGATGGTCTGGTGCCGCGTGACGCCACCACCGAAGACCCCAACCGGTGGGTCATCGGGCTCTCGGGCGGGAAAGACAGTGTCGTGCTCGCACAGATTCTCGACGACACGTTCGACCGGGATCCTCGGATCGACGTCATCGCGCTGACAATCCACGAAGGGATCGAGGGCTACCGCGACGAGAGCGTCGACGCCTGCGTCGAACTCGCGTCGGATCTGGACATTCACCACGAACTCGTGTCGTACGAGGAGGAGTTCGGTGTCCGGATGGACGACGTCGTCGACGAGGACCCCGAGGGGATGGCGCCGTGTGCGTACTGCGGCGTCTTCCGTCGTGACCTGTTGGAAACCTACGCCGAGAAGTTGGACGCCGACCTGCTTTTGACCGGCCACAACCTCGACGACGAGGCCCAGACCGCGCTCATGAACGTTCTCAACGGCGACGTGGAACAGATGGCGAAACATTTCGATGCCAGTTTGGGGCCGCTCGGCGAACGGGCCGACCAGGCCGCGTTCGTCCCCCGGGCGAAACCCCTCCGGGACATCCCCGAAAAAGAGGTGGCGCTGTACGCCCACCTCCGGGACCTCCCGGCGCACATCACCGAGTGTCCCCACGCCTCGGAGGCGTTCCGCGGTGAGATCCAGGAACTACTCCTGAAACTCGAGGCGGACCACCCCGGCACCAGACACTCGATCGTCTCCGGGTACGAGGAGGTGGCGTCGATGGCGGCCGACCGGTATCGTGGCGAGTCGACGCCCGACCTCCGGGAGTGTGCGGAGTGTGGGTCGCAGACGACCCGCGAGGTCTGTCGAAAATGTCGGCTGCTGGAGTCGATTCGGGCGATGTAGGACGCGGAGCAGGTCCACACACCGTGTTCGATGGCACGGCTCACCGACGGAACGATCGAAGAAACGGCGCGAGCCCGGGCCGCAAACGACTGGAGACACCGGGTCCGTCGCGTCCGGTGGGCGGCCGTCGCGTCCGGTGGGCGGCCGTCGCGTCTGGTGGGCGGCCGTCGCGTCCGGTGGGCGGCCGTCGCGTCCGGTGGGGTGGTGCGGCGTCTACCGGATGACGTCGAGACCGTTCTGTTTCTCACGCGGCTGTTCGCCGCCGTCGGACTCCCAAGAGCCGCCGGTGGCGGTCGAGCCAGTCTCGCCGAAATCGACGTTTTCGGTCGCGTCGAACTCCGAGCCGGTGGATTCAATGCTCTGGCGTGACTTGTCTGCCTGCTTCTGGGTCGAGGGGCCGAGGACCTGCGCGGACTGGACGCCGGTCATGATCGCCATCACCCGGACCTTCCCCTTGTACTCGTCTTGGATTCGAGCGCCCCAGATGACGTTCGCGCGCGCCTCTAGGCGCTCGGTGATGCTCTCGGCGATCCCCTGTGCCTCCTTCAGTGTGAGGTCGGGCCCGCCGGTGATGTGGACGAGGCCCCCGGAGGCCCCGCGGTAGTCCACGTCCAGAAGGGGATGGTTCATGGCGTCGTTGACCACCTCCTCGGTTTTGTTCTTGTCCTGTGTCTCCCCGACGAGCATCACCGCGACGCCGCCCTGGTCCATGATCGTGGACATGTCCGCGTAGTCCAGGTTGATCAGGGAGGGCTGGGTGATGGTCTCGGAGATCCCCTTGACCGTCTCGGCGATGATCTGGTCCATCACCGAGAACGCCTTGCCGATCGGGAGGTTGGGGACGTAGTCGAGCAGCCGGTTATTGTCGAGGACGATGATGGAGTCGGCCTCGTTCCGGAGCTTCTCCAGCCCCTCTTCTGCCTTCACGGTCCGCGCGCGTTCGACGTTGAACGGGGTCGAGACCATCCCGACCACGATCGCGCCCTGTTCTTTCGCGATTTTGGAGACGACCGGGGCCGCACCGGTCCCGGTACCGCCGCCCATCCCCGCGGTGACGAAGACGAGGTCCGCCTCGCCGAGCACGTCCTTGATGGTTCCTTGCGCCATCTCGGTCGCGCGTTCGCCCATCGAGGGGTCGCCGCCGGCACCCAGCCCCTGCGTGAGCGATTTGCCCACCAGGATCTTGGTGTCGGCTTCGATCATCTTCAGGTGCTGTTTGTCGGTGTTGATCGCGACGGTTTCGGCGCCGTCGACACCGATGTTGTACAGCCGGTTGACCGTGTTGTTGCCGGCACCGCCCGCGCCGACGATGACGATCCGGGGACTCCCGAAGTCGTCGTCGCCATCCGGGACCTCGGCGTTCGTATCCTGCTCTTCCTCGTCGCGCTTCATAGCCTCTCTGACGATGTCTTGCATCGGATTACACCTTGGCCCAGGTTCGTTTGGTCGGCGACTCGCGCCCCTCGGGCTCCTGTTCGTCGATCATCTCGCGAACAGCCGAGCGGATCGCTTCCGACCGGTTCGGGTACTGGCCGGTCTCGACCATCTGTTCGACCTCCTCGATCTGCTGTTTCGGGATCCGTAGTGTCACACGTTCCATTGTTGCATTCCCCCGGTAAGACGGCACGCGGCTCGCGTGCGAGCGCCTCGCACGCCCGATGACCGGACGGAGATCCGCTCCCCGCCCGATCTGTCGGGTCTGTAAGACGACCGTCTTACGCATCTGACAACACAGACTCACGGAATATAAATGTACCGGCGTTTGTAAGACACGCCGGCCGGTGTGGCGTATGCGCCCGCCGCAGAGGGGCTACGAGCGCTCCAGTACGTTGGCGGCCGAGGTCCGCCGGCCACAGCCCGGACAGAACGCCCAGTCGGACCTGACCTCATCGCCGCACTCGCAGAACACGCGGTGAGCGGCCTTCTCGCCGCAGTTTGGACAGTAAACGTGAGCGTCCTCGATCGGTTCCCCGCATTTGTCACACGCGTCCGCGGCACCGCCGGCACCGGTGTCTGACGACGCGGACCCGGTGGTCGTCTTGCGGCCGTCGCCGTCACGCGCGCCGACGGTCGTCCCGCCGTCTTCACCGGCCCTGGCGGCGTTTACGCCGTCGAGCGTGACGTTGAGGTTGAGGTCGCGGGGTCGCCCCACGGGAGCGACCCGCTCGCCGGGGAGGGTATCGAGCCGGTCGGCCACCAGCTCGTCCACGCGCTCCCGTATGACATCATCAACGGAGCCGGTGTCAGCGCCGTCCCCACCCAGGCCCGTCGCGGCCCCCGCATCACGGCCCGCCCCGTCGAGATACGCGCGCAGTGCCTCGCGCATCGCCTCGCTTTTGGAGGTGTCGAGGCCCTCGAGCCGCTCGACGAGGTCGTCGTCCGCGCGGAACGTGATCTTACTCATCGGTTAGGGATACACGACAGACTATTTCAAACTTCCCACGTGTCTGACGCGTGTCTGCCGGGACAACAGGTGAGGGTCTCACCCCAACAGTCGACAGTATCAAGTCCGCGTTCGTCGATCCACCTGTCGTGGTAGTTACGTTCGACCTCTTCGGGACGCTTGTCGACGCCGACCGCCCCGAGTCCCCGGCGGCGGCCGTCGAGGCGGCGCTGTCGGCCCGTGGGATCGCCGTCCCCGCCGACTGGACGGTGGCGTTCCGAGAAGCACACATCGACGCCCCCGGGGGCGCGGCGGTGCCCCTGCCGGCGCACGTCGCCGCGGCGCTGCGCTCCCGGGGCGTCGACGCGCCAGGGAACGCCGCCCGCCGCGCGGTCGTCGCCGCGTTCGACCCCGACGTCCGGACCCGCGCCGGCGCGGTCGACGCCGTCGCCGCCGCGGCCAGTCGTGGACCGGTCGGACTCCTCTCGAACTGCTCGGTTCCTGAACTCGTCGCCCGCACGTTGATCAGGTCCGACCTTGGCCGGGAGGCGTTCGACGCGACCGTGACCAGCGTGGGGTGTGGGTGGCGGAAGCCCCACCCGAAGGCGTTCGAGGCGGTCGCCGAAGGGTTAGGGGTCGGCGCCGACGCGATCACCCACATCGGCGACAACCCCGCGGCCGACGGCGGAATCGCGGACCTGGGCGGGACGTTCGTCGACGTCGACGACGCGGGACTGGAGACGGTCGCGGAGCGCCTGCGTGCGGGAGCGCCGCCGGGGGGCGAGTGACCGTGCCGGCGACCGCGGCGGCCGCCGTCGCGGTGGCGGCCGCGCTGGACGCCGCGGTCGCGGAACCCCCGTCGAGGGCCCACCCGGTCGCGCTGTTCGGGCACCTGGTCGCCGTCGTCGACCGCGACGTGGACGGATCGGAGTCCAGTGGGTGGACACACCCACGGATCGTCGGCGTCGCCGCCGCGGTGATCCTCCCGGTGTTCGCCGCGGCGGTCGCGACCGCCGCGGTCCTCGCCGGGTCGCACACACACCCGTGGGTGGGGGCGGCCGTCGCGGGTCTGGTCCTCTTCTCGACAACGAGTTTGCGTGCGTTGCTCGACCGCGCTCGGGAAGTGATCGCCGCGAGCGGCGGCGACCTCGACGCCGCCCGACACAGCCTCCGGGCGCTCGCGGGGCGCGACGCGTCGTCGCTGGACGCGGCCCACGTCCGCTCGGCGGCCGTCGAGAGCCTCGCGGAGAACCTCGCCGACGGGTGGGTGGCCCCGCTTGTGGCGTTCGGCGGGGTCGTCGGCGGCGGCGAGTTCGTCGGCGGCGTGACGGTCGTTGGGATCGACGCGGGGGTCGCACTCGCCGCAGGCGCGGCGGCGTGGGTGAAGGCTGTCAACACCATGGATTCGATGCTCGGCTACCG
The DNA here is from genome assembly GCF_014646875.1 of Halobellus salinus. GTDB lineage: Archaea > Halobacteriota > Halobacteria > Halobacteriales > Haloferacaceae > Haloquadratum > Haloquadratum salinum. The sequence goes on from NZ_BMOC01000014.1 coordinate 54,419, forward strand.
GTCGAAGCCGGTCGGGTGGGCGCCCGCCCGGCTGGACGACGTCGTGATGTGGCTCCCGGCGCGGCTCTCGGCGGGCCTGCTCGGGGCCGCGGCCGGGACGCCCGGGGTCCCGAGCAGGCGGCGGGTCCGCGCGCTCGCCCGCACCCCCGCATCGCCGAACTCCGGGTGGCCGATGGCGACGATGGCGGCAGCGCTGCCCGCACGGCTGGTCAAGCCGGGGGCGTACGACCTCGATCCGGCCGGGTCCGAGACAGGGAGCGGCGGAGCGGCCGGCGGGGCCGACAACACCACCACGCTCCCGGATATCGCGACGGCGACCCGTGCGGTCGGGGTGACGCGGCGGGCGGGCGTGCTCGCCGCTGCCGTCACGGGGGGCGTAGTGTGGTTCTGACCGCGCTCCGGGGTGCGCTCGGGTTTCTGACTAGGCTGCCGGTCGGCGGCGGCGAGCGGTCGTGGGAGGCGTTCCGGCGGACGCCCGTGTCGATCCCGCTCGCGGGCTACGTGGTTGGTGGGCTCGGGGCCGTCCCGCTGCTTTTGCCCCTGCCGGTCCCCACCGCCGCGGCGGTGTACCTCGTCACCATCGTCCTGCTCACCGGCGTCACCCACGCCGACGGGCTGGCCGACCTGGGCGACGCCGCGGCGGTCCACGGCAGCGTCGACAGGGAGCGCCGCCGAGAGGTGTTGCACGATTCCGCGACCGGGGTCGGCGGCGCGCTCGCGGTGGTGCTCGTGTTCGTCACCCTGGGGTTGGGTGCGCTGGGACTGGCCGGGTCGCGGCCGCGCGTCGCGTTCGGGCTGGCGCTCACGGCGGAGGTCGGTGCGAAGGTAGGTATTGCGGTCCTGGTCTGCACGGAAGACGCCGCCCACGAGGGGCTCGGGTCGGCGCTGACAGAGCACGCAACTCCGACCGCCCTGCTCCCCGTCGCCGCGGTGATCGCGCCCCTCCTCGGGCTCGCGACCGTGCCGGCCGTCGGCGGGGTGGGGATCCCGGCGGCGCTTCTCGCGCCGGTCGGCGTGGCGTGGTTGGTGGGGGCGTGGGCGCGAGGGGCGCTCGGCGGCGTCTCCGGCGACGCACTCGGCGCCGCGAACGAACTCGGACGGGTCGCGGGCGTGCACGCGGGGGTGGTCGCGTGGACGCTCTTGTGATGTGCGGCGGTCGCGGGAGCCGGCTCCGGGTGGGAGACGCCGGCGGTAGGGGTGATGCGGCCGGTGTTGAAAAGCCGCTGGTCGAGGTCGCCGGCGCGTCGATGCTGTCGCGGGTGACCGACGCGCTGCGCGCGAGTGAGGTGGAGACGGTCCACGCCGTCGTGTCGCCACACGCCCCGGAGACGGCCGACCGCGCCCGGAGCCTGTCGGTGCCGACGATCGAGACTCCCGGCGACGGGTACGTGTCCGATCTTCGCGCAGCGCTCGAAACCGTCGGGCGGCCGGCGGTGACCGTCCCCGCCGACCTCCCGCTGCTCGCGGCCGGCCACGTCGACGACGCGGTGGCGGAGGCGCGACACCGAGGTGACGGGCGCGGCAGTGGTGTCACCTCGCTCGCTGTCTGTGTCCCCGCTGCAGTGAAGCGCCGGCTCGGCGCGTCGGTCGACACCGCCTTCGACCACGACGGTGGGACGGTCGCCCCGACAGGGGTGAACGTCGTCGCCGACGGCGACGACACCGTGGCGTTGACGTACGACGCGCGCCTCGCGGTCAACGTGAACCGACCCCAGGATCTGGAGCTCGCGGAGGCGCTGTGCGGCTGATCCTCGTCGCGGGGACGACTCGCACAGCGGAGATCGACGGGATCACCGCTGCGGGCGCGTCGCGGGAGCTGCTGGTCCACACGCCGAGTGCCGACACCGAGATCCTGACGTACGGCGACACGGTCCGCGCACCGGTGACGCCCGTGAGCCCGGGCGGGTGTCCGACACCGGCGGTGGTGACCCGCGCGGTCCGGGAACTGCTCGGGTTCGACGTCACGGTGGTCGACGCCGGGATCGCAACGCCGACCGGCGCGCCGACGGTGGCGGTGGGCGCGCGCCCCGGCGACGACATCCGGGAGCCTGACCCCGTCCGGACCGCGCCGGGGGCGTTCGCGGCCGCGCGGTCGTTCGGGCAGGGCCTCCCGGACGACCGGATCGTGGTCGGGGAGACCGTCCCCGGCGGGACCACGACGGCGATGGCGGTCCTCAGGGCGCTCGGAGAGGGGCCGCTCTCGGCCACGTCGTCGTCGCTGCCCGAAAACCCGCTGGGGTTGAAACGGCGCGTCGTCGCCGAGGCGTTCGAGGCATCGGACCTCAACCCCGGCCAGGCCGCCCACACCCCGGAGCTCGCCGTCCGGTTCGTGGGCGATCCGGTGTTGGCCGTCGCGTCGGGGGTGGTCGCCGGCGCCTTGGAATCGGGAACCGACGTCGTGCTCGGCGGCGGCACCCAGCTGCTCGCGGTGGCGGCGTTGGTCCGTCACGCGGGCGTGCCGACACCCGCGACGCTCGCGACGACGCCGTACCTCGCGGCCGATGTGCCCGATCTCGGCAGCAACGCCGCCGCGTTGGATCTCGACTTAGCGGTCGCGGACCCGGGGTTCGACCCGTCGGACGGGGGGCCGTTGGCTGCGTACACCGACGGCGTCGCGAAGGAGGGCGCGGGGATGGGCGGCGCGCTCCACCTCGCCGACGAGGCGGGTCGGCTCGGGGAGGTCCGTGACGCGACCCGTACGGTGCTCGAGCGCGTAGGGAACGACGAGAGCCCAGCGTCGGCGGCTGACGACGCCGGTCGGGGGACCGAGGGTGGATCCTGACGCCGTCGACGACGCCGTGCGCGTTCCCCACGGCGGCAGCGACGACCCCGACGTCGTCGACTTCAGCGCGAACACGAACCCCCTGCGACCCGCGGGCGTCGCGGACGCGTACGAGGCCGCGCTCGCGGACGCGACGAGTTACGCCGATGATCACCCGGAGTTCCGGGACGCGGCCGCCGACTACGTCGCGTGCGACCCGGCGAACGTGGTTCCGACCGCCGGCGGGGTCGCGGCGCTCCGGCTCGCGTTCGGCGTGACGGTTACGCCCGGCGACCGCGTTGCGCTCCCGGTACCGGGGTTCGGGGAGTACGCCCGCGAGATCCGGCTCCAGGGCGGCGAGCCGGTTGGGGTCCGGGACGAGACGCTCCTCGACGTCGATCCCGCGGCGTACGCCGCGGTGGTGGTCTGTACGCCGAACAACCCCACCGGATTCCTCCCGGACCCGGCGGCGCTCCGAGCGTTCCGCGCGGAGTGTCGCGCGGCCGAGACGCCGCTGATCGTCGACGAGGCGTTCCTGGACTTCACCGACGCCCCCAGCCTGGCCGGCGACCCTGGGGTGATCGTCGCCCGCTCGCTCACGAAGATGTTCGGGCTGCCCGGGATCCGGGCGGGCTTTGCGGTCGCGACCGGCCGCCTCGGCGACCGGCTCCGGACCGCCCGGCCGACGTGGTCGGTGTCGGCCCCCGCGGCCGCGGTCGGGACACACTGCCTCCACGCGGAGGCGTTCGTCGAGCGCACCCGCGAGCGGGTCGAAACGGAGCGAACCCGCGTGCGCGCGGCGCTGTCGGACGCGTACGACGTGGCGCCGTCGGACGCGCCGTTCCTCCTCGTCGATGTCGGCGACGGGCCGGTCGGCGGCGACGGGCCGGTCGGCGGCGACGGGTCATCCGGGTCCAGCGAGCGGGTCGGTTCCGGGAGTCGATCCGCCGATGACCCCGTCGACGCGGTGCTCGAACGGGCGCGCGCCGACGGCATCGCGGTTCGCGACGCGCGGACGTTCTCGGGACTCGACTCCCACGTCCGCGTTGCCGTCCGACGCCCCCACGAGAACGATCTGCTGCTGGACTCCCTGCTCGACCGATGACTGGGTCGGATCGGGGCGACGACGCCGACCCGACGCCCGTCTTCGAGGCGACCGTTCGCGGGGAGGTCTGTCGGCTTCGACGCCCCGGGACCCGGTGGGTCTCGACCGGGCACGCCGGCGGGGAGTGCCGCTGCGACGCGGCGTTTCTCCTCTCCGTTCCCGAGAGGTGGGGTGATGTCGACATCCCGGCGTACGTCCGCGAGCGGTGCGACGCCGCCGGGTTCGCGACCGGACCGTCGGCGCCGGCGTTGCTCACCGGGGTCTCGATGCGGCACGCCCGCCGCGCCCGGCTCGGGCCCGTCGAGGCGATCGCCACGGCTGGGGTGAGCAACCCCGCGGCGCTGCCGGTCGGCGGCGGAGCGGACGGTGACGTGCCGGAGGGATCGGGAGGTGGTGGGAGCGACACCGACCGACACCACACGGGCACCGTCAACGTCGTCGTCGGGACGACGCGGTCGCTCGCTCCGGGCGCGCTGCCGAACCTCGTCGCCGTCGCCGCGGAGGCAAAGGCCGCGACGTTGCTCGCGCGGGTGGGGGTTCCCGGGACCACGTCCGACGCCGTCGCTGTCGGGTGCGACCCCGAGGGCGAGACGGCGGCCTTCTCCGGGAGCGCGACGCCGGTCGGGTCGGCCGCGCGGGTCTGCGTTCGGGACGCCGTGGCGGCGGCGCTGGACGCTCGGTACGAAGACGAGTCGCCGCCGACATCGGTCGACGCCGCCGAGTACGGTGTCGTGAGTGACGCGCGAGCGCGAGTGGAACGGGTCGGAGGGCGCGAGTGAGACGGAACCAGCGGCCGGGGAGGAACCGCCGGCTACGCCGTGTCGCGGGGCAGCCGGTCCCGGACGGTGCGTCGGACGCGTTCGGGTCGCGGAACGTTCGCGAACTCGAGGTGGGCGGGGCTCTGTGCGACGCTCCCGGTGAGAAACGCCACGCTCCCGATCCCGAAGATGGCCTCGATCCGGCTTCGACGGAGTTCGAGGCTCCGCAATCTCGCGAGGGGGAGTTCCCGTGAGAACGTCTTGTACAACAGGGAGTACTCACGGCGGACGGCGTTCGGGGTGACGACGTACCGCGTCTTTGTCAGGACGTAGAGCCGAGTAAGGAGCCGCCCGGCGCCGATGGCCGTCAGGATCACCACCAGGTTGGCGGCGATCTCCGTCCGCTCGGCCGCGCCGAGCAGGGTGGGGTTGAGAAACAGGAAGCCGACGACGACGAGTCCCCCCAGGATCACCCCCGCGAGGCTGAGAAGCGTCGGCTTCAGCGTCGGCTGGGTTTCGAGGACGAGACCGCTACGCGCCCCGGTGGCGCCGGCCTCGTTGGCGTTCCGTTCGGTCTGTGTGTCAGTGTGTGATTGGCTCATAGCATGAGTCCTCCGGTTGAGTATACGAGGAGGGCCGCGACGTACAGCACGGGGGAGAGCCCGACCGCGAGAAGCGAGAGCGCGGCGCTTGTGACGCCCGCGCCGTGGTTGAGGCGCGCGCCGAGGTACATCGAGTACGCGAAATACAGGACGAGCACGCCGAGGACCGCGAGGATGGTCGTCTCGCTGGGCGACAGCCGCGACGCCGGGACGGGGTCGCCCAGCGTGAACACCCGCTGTGACGGCGGAACGCCGAAGACGTCGTACATCACGGCGATAAAGCGGACCTGGACGTTGATCACGAGTTCGCGGGCGGTCGCGAACGGGCCGGCGCGCGAGAGGAACACCAGAACGGTGAAGATCCCCGCCAGGTACGCGCTGACGCTGTACACCACGGTGTGGAGTGTCAGGAGGAACCCCTCGGAGCTTCGGGTCACGATCAACGCGGCGTGGTAGGTCAGAAGGGTCAGCCCCGAGATCGCAGTGATAAACACGGAGTTCTGGGCGATTCCCGCGAGCAGCCACCACGCAGTGTCCGGGTTCCCCAGGACCGACCGTCCGATCGGCACGAACCACGCCGGCGCGTCGCTTTCGACCGCGACACCGAACCCCGAGAGGGTCAGCGGCGTCGCGTACAGGACGACGTTAACCACGAACACGACCGAGAGGCCGCGCAGACGCCGCAGCGTGCTCCGGATCGACGTCCGCGTGGCGGCGTTCGGGGCGCGCACGAACCGCGACGGCCGGAACACGGCGTCGAACAGTCCAGTGATGGCTCGGGTCGCTCGTCCGGTCGGCATTTCCGATCGGAACGACGTGTGGGGGGGTCAAAAAACGTCGCCTCCCCGACCGGTCCGTCGATGCGCCGACGGGGAGCCGGGTCGGCCCCGCCGATGTCCGATCCTGCCGAGGCGTCGGACGGAACGACTTAACTCGACGCACGGTCGAGAGGCGCGTGATGACGACCGACGCAGTGCCCTCGGATCTCCCGGGCGTCGTCCTCGCAGGGACGGGATCCGGCGTCGGGAAGACCGTCGCGACGCTCGCGGTCTGTCGCGCGCTTGAGCGGGCGGGACGGACCCCGGTTGCCGCGAAGGCGGGGCCGGACTTCGTCGACCCCGGCCACCACGCCGCGGTGCTCGGCCGCGCCGCACGAACGCTCGACCCGTGGATCGCGGGCGACGACGGGATGCGACGCGCCTACGCCCGTGGTGCCGACGACGGCGATGTCTGCGTCGTGGAAGGGATGCTGGGTGTCTACGAGGGGACAGTCAACACTGCCGCGGTCGCGGAGGCGCTCGACCTCCCGGTCGTGCTCGTGGTCGACGCCGAAACCGGAGTGGAACGGGTCGCCGCCACGGCTCTGGGGTTCAGGGAGTACGCCGACCGCCGGGGCTACGACATCGACATCGTTGGGCTACTCGCCGCCCGCGCCCGCGGGGGCCGCCACGAGGCTGGGATCCGGGACGCGGTCGACGGACTCCGGTACGTGGGACGGACCCCGCCGCTCGGCAGCCTGTCGATCCCGGATCGGCACCGCGATCCGCGCCTCGGCGACGACCACCCGGTCGCCGAGGAGCCCCTGGAAGCGGCGGCGCGACAGATCTGTCCCGGCGTCCTGTTGGATCTGGTCCGCCGGCCGGGCTTCGACACCCAGCCCTCCCTCCGCGCCGACGACGAGACGGGTGTCCACATCGGAGTCGCGGCCGACCAGGCGTTCCGGTTCGTCTACCCGAGCACCCGCGAACGGCTGGCCGCGCGGGCGACTGTCGAACTCTTCTCGCCGGTCGCCGGCGACCCAGTCCCCGACTGTGACGTGGTCTACCTTCCGGGGGGGTACCCCGAGCGCCACGCGATGACGCTGTCAGCGTCGGAGACACTCGCCGGACTCGCGGCCGTCGCCGCCGACGGCCGTCCGGTCTTCGGCACCGGCGGCGGGCTGATGACCCTCGGGGAGTCGGTGACAACGGCCGACGGCGATGAGTACGGCATGGCTGGCGTGCTCCCGGTGTCGACCCGAATGTCGGATCGGGTGGTCGCGTCCGACCACGTCGGGGTCCGCGCCCGGGAGGACTGCCTGCTCGCCCCGATGGGCGAGACCCGGCGGGGCCACGAGTTCCACCACTCCTCGGCGACCCCCGCGCCGGACGCGCGGTACGCCCTCGAGATGGTCCGGGGTGCCGGCGTTGACGGGGCCAACGACGGCTTCCGGGAGTACCGGACGCTCGGGACCTACACCCACTTTCACCCGGGATCGGGCGCGTTCGATTATCTGCTCGAAACGGTGGCTTCGGGGGTCTGAGGCCGTCGGGGCCACTGTGCTGGTCCGAGTCGCTGCCGACCGCGTCTCGTAGGGTTTATGACGCCGCCACGGGTACGGTACGGTACTATGGCCGACAACAAAGCGCGTTCGACCGGCAGCGCCGGTCGCTTTGGCGCGCGGTACGGGCGCGTCGCCCGGCGCCGCGTCAAGGAAATCGAGGCGGCGACACGGGACGCGACGGTCGACGGCGACAGCGTCACCCGAGTCGAACCCGGCATCTGGCGGAACGACGAGACCGGCGAAGTCTTCACCGGCGGCACCTACAGGCCACAGACCCCCGGTGGCACGCAGGTTCGCCGCTCCATCCGCGCGGCCCTGTCGAGCGACGGTGACGAGGAGTAACGTGGCGGCATCCGACCAGCGAACGAACCACCAACGACAATCCCGGTTCCCCTTCCGATGAGCTACAAGTGTTCCCGGTGTAAACGCGACGTGGAACTTGACGAGTACGGCGGCGTGCGGTGCCCGTACTGCGGCCACCGCGTCCTGCTGAAGGAGCGCGCGCCGGAGATCAAGGACGTCCCGGTCGAGTAACGCCACCCGTGCCGGATCGGACGGGCAGCGCGGACGGGTCCGGCGCCGGCGGTCGACCATCCGACCCCGACGCCGCCGACCACCACCTCAACGTCGACGTCGAGTATGCCACCGAGCGGCGCGCCGAGGCCGTCGCCGAGAGCATCCGCGTCGAAGTCGGCGAGATGCCCGACGAACGGTCGGGCGCAACCGTTGAGTGCGATGGAACCGTAGTGCGCCTCAAGATCGGGGCAGCCGACCCGGTGGCGCTCCGTGCCGGAACCAACACCTGGGTCCGACTGGTCGGCGTCGCCGAGGACGTCGCCGCCGCGTGTGACGGGCGAGCGTGACGTGGCGGGGACGACCGGTAGGCGGGCCGGTGCGAACGGCAGTCAGTCGCGGGTCGGTGCGAACGGCAGTCAGTCCGACGCGCACCCCCGTGAGATCCGAACCCGGACCGGATCCGGAAGCGACCGGGCGTCGGTCGACGAATACGGGCCTTTTTCAGTGCGCGTCCCGTCGCCGTGAGTATGCAGGGTAATCTGCCGCCGGAGGCGCAGGAGAAACTCGAAGAACTGCAGGACCTCCAAGAGACCGCCCAGAAGGTCGCCGCTCAGAAAGAGCAGGCCGAGTCCTCGCTCACCGAGTCCGAGACCGCATTGGAAGCGCTCGACGACATGGACGAGGACACCCCGATGTACCGCGAGGTCGGCGAACTCCTCGTTGAGACCGAGTACGGCGACGCCCACGAGGAGCTCTCGGAGTCCGTTGACAGCCTCGAGGTCCGCGTCGAACAGCTTTCGAAACAGGAAGAACGCGTTCAAGAGCAGTTCGAGAGTCTTCAAGAGGAGCTACAGCAGATGCTCCAGGGTGGCGGCGCGGGCGGTCCGGGTGCCGGCGGTCCGATGGGCCCTGGCGGCGCCGGCGGCGCGTAAGCCGATGCCCAGCGACGAGGAAGTCGTCCGCACGGCCTCCGCGGCCGCAGAGGGCGTGATCCTCGATTTCTACAAGCAGTCGGAGTTGACCGACTTCGACGTGACCGTGGAATTCGAAGACGGGGTGTTGGATATCGACGTCTACGTCAACCCACCCGAGGGCGCCGACCCTGACCCCGACGCGGTCGCGGACGAGGCCGCCGTGGCGGCCGGCGACGCGGTCGATGACCTGTTCGCAGTCGGCAACGGCGAGTGAACCACGCGCGTCGTCCACGCGCCCGGCCCGGTTCTCGGTTCTCGGTTCGTCTGATACTGTCGGCTATAACTACGTGAAGATTTTCGACACCCCGGGGTGTCGAAATACGTCACGCGACTATAGCCGACAGTATGAAGGCCCGGAGCATTCGGTCCGTCTGTTAGGCGAACAGGAAGAGCAGAATGCTCACCGCGACCGCCGCGAGGGTGACCGACACCGCGAACGCGCCGCCCATTGCGACGACCGCGTTAGCGTGGCTCGCGAGGGCCTCGGTGCGGTCGTTTCCGAACACCGTGACGGTCGCGCGCTCGGTCGCCGCGCCCGCCTCGACCGGTTCGTAGTCGTCGCGCGCCTCGTCGACGAGGTCGCAGACGAGGCCCTCGAGTTCCGGCCACGGGACCGCCGCGCCAACCTGGTTGTCGGCCTCAACGGTGTTGACGACGTGGGTATCGGTGGTCAGGACCTCCGCCGCGTCGACCGGCCCCTCGGCGACCAGCGCGTCGAGTAGGTCCCCGCGGAGTCCCGGTTCCATATTGTTGCCGTCGATCAGGACGTACCCGGTCTCGTGGCCATCAACGTCGACGACCGCGACTCGGACCCCGAGCGGGCCGATCCCTTCTGTGGGAGTCCACGGGGTTTCGTCCCACGCGATCCCCAGTTCGAGGTCGCCGCGGTCGGCAGTCGACAGCCGCCGGCCGGCGGCTCCAGCGGCCTCGATCATGTCGAACGCGCGTTTCGATCCCGGAGTGACGTGACCCAGATCCGGCCCCTCCAACCCGTCGTTGGAGTTGTGGGCATCGACCAGGAGGACGTCCTCAAGGCCGCTCGTGCGTGCCTCGGCGGTCGCCGACAGCCCGACACCGTACTCGACATCATCGGCGAACCCCGGAGCATAGGTCGCCACCAGCAGGCCGTCGTCGTCGAACGCCTGCCCCAGCATCGACATCTCCCCGGAGGTGACACGGACGCCCCGGGTGGCGGCAGTGTCGTACGTGATCCGGTCGGCCGCCGTCTCCGCCGCGTCAATGATCGTGTCGACCTCGCGCTCGGTCACGAGGTTGAAGTCGTGACCCGCGGTGGCGTGCGGCGGAAAGACCAGCCCAGGGGAGTCCGCGGCGACCCGCTCGGGGAAGTTGCCGCCGCCGATCTCACCCATCGGCCCGGGGTGGATCATTGGGAGAACGAACCGGGCTTTTTCGTTGCCGGAGTCGGTTCGGAACGACAGAACCGAGACGGGCACGATGGCCTCCTCGCCGAGGTCCTGGAAGAACTCCTCCAGTTCCCGGGTGCCCTCGGCGACGTGGCCGACGAACCCGCGGAGGAAATCCAGGAGCGAGACGCCCATGCTCCGCCGCCAAGGCCGGTCGACCGCGACCACGAAAGCGTACACCGCCACGGCGTAGATCCCACACGAGATCCCGAGCAGGAGGAAATGATCCACCGAGATGGCGGAGAACTCCGCTGGAGCGGTTTCGGGGCGGGAGAGGTACTCCTGGACGTACGCGTCGGTCAGCGGACCACCGACCTCCAGAAACCGGAGGGTACCGCCGTAAATCAAGAGCAGCGCCCCAGCAGCGGCGGTCTGGAGCCCCGCAGGGATCGACGCGACCACCACCGACGACTCCGAGACCGCTATGACGACCAAGAGCCGGAACGCAAAGATCGACGCGAGCGAGACGACGAGGGCGTCGAAGACGAACCGCTGGCCCAACCCGGAGAGCACCGACACGACCGCGGCGGCGGTGACGATCGTCACCACGACGATCTCCGAGATCAACGCGAGCAGCGACGACCGGTTCGGGGTGAGTCGGCCGCCGACGAACCGGTCGAGTCCGGTGGTACCGAACGCCGCGATCACTGTCGGCACGCCGATGAAGAAGATCCCCTCCCACGCGTCGCGACCGAGGAAGAACAGCCCCTGCCAGGTGCGCGCGTAGGCGCCGGAATCGAACGCCGCAACGCCGGCAACCGCCGCCAGAAGCAGCGCAAACGCCAGGCTGGTGTACCACTTCGGGGCTCGGAAGATGAACCGCGAGAGGTCCGCGAGGTTGCTCTGTGTGGAAGTCATCGTTGGAGGGCGGGGGGCGGGTGAGACGCTACTCGCAGACCGCGAGGAAGTTCTTGAAGACCTCCTCGCCGCGCTCGGTGTGGGCGACCTCGGGGTGCCACTGGACGCCGTAGCGGTCGTGGTCGGGGTCGCTCATCGCCTCCACGCCGCAGACGTCGGAGGTGGCCGTCCGCGCGAAGCCGTCCGGGACCTGCTTGACTTCGTCGGCGTGGCTGGCCCACACGCGGGTCTCGGGCGCGAGCGACCCGATCAGTGGGTCCTCGCTGTCGAGGATCTCCACGTCGACGTCGGCGTAGCCGCCGTAGTCACCCGCGCCGACGGTGCCGTCGAGTTCGGCCGCGAGGATCTGCATCCCGAGACAGATGCCGAAGATCGGGACGTCGAGGTCGAGGTACGCCGGGCAGTTGCCGATTCGGTCCATGTCCGGGCCGCCGGAGAGTACGAGTCCGTCGGCGTCGATCTCGTCGGTGGGCGTGGTGTTGTCGACGATGTCGACGTCGACCCCGAGGTCGCGGAGCGTCCGGTGTTCGAGGTGGGTGAACTGGCCGTGGTTGTCGACGACAGCGATTCGGGTCATCAGTTGTGGGTCTGTACACCGAAGGAGGTCAAAAAGCGCCCGGTCTGAGTTCGAGTGCTGGCTTCGAGCGAACCGGGAATCACCCGCTACCGTCGTCACGCCGTTCCCGAGCGGTGGCAAACTCCATCTCGAAGCCCTCCTTCGCACGGCGCTGCTCCCGCGCCGCGATGGCCTCGGGGTCGGGTTCGGCGTCGTCGTCAACCCGCGCGAAGGAGTTGTGGATCTTCGCGTGACACCACCGGCAGAGCGCGACCGTGATCTCGTGGCTGGTGTCGGCGTCGGGGGCGCCACCCAGCCCGCTGTCGCCGTACGAGAGGTGGTGCTCCTCGAGCAGCGGCCGGGAGTCGTCGTGCGCCATCCGGACGGACTCCAACCCACACCGGCGACACTCCCGACCGTCGGTGGTCGACCGGTAGTGGGGGCAGTCCCCGAATTCACACCCCTCAGCGGCGGCGATACAGTCGTAGTCCGCGGCACGGCGCTCGGCGGCGAACTCGGGATCGTCGCCCGCGCGAGTCAGCGCGAACCGGCACCGGCCGTCGTCGGTGAGGTGGTCGCAGACGCCGGCGTGGTCGAATGGATCGTCGACGCCGACGGGGCTTCCGGTGGGCGTCTCACGCATACGTGCCGCATCGGTCGCCGGTGAATTGATACTGTCGGCTATACTCGCGTGACGTATTTCGACACCCCGGGGTGTCGAAAATCTTCACGTAGTTATAACCGACAGTATGAATCCCCCGGTGGGACAGACCGGGTCCGTCGGCGGTCGGGCGGTTTATCTTCGACCCCGCCGATCACCCCGTGTGCAACTCGAACACCGCGCCGACGGCACGCGCCGGACACTCGCAGCCGACGTCGAGGTCGTAGACACGTTCCTCTCGCGGGCCCGCGGGCTCATGTTCCGGCGGTCGATCCCCGACGACTACGCGCTGGTGTTCGAGTTCGACGACGCCGACGACCGGGACCTGCACATGGTCTTCGTGCCGTTCGACATCGACGCCGTCTGGATCGTCGAGGGAGCGGTGACAGCGAGAAAGCGGCTCCCCGCGTGGCGGGGGCTGGGCGAGGCCGTCGCCGACACAGTGGTGGAGCTCCCGGCCGGAGCCGCCGCGGGTGTCGAACCCGGTGACAGGGTGCGGGTTGTGGAGTGACTCCCGGTCCCCGACGCCGTCACGCGATCGGACCTCGGACACACCCGGCAGGCCACGTCGAAAGGCGTCGGTTTAAGTAGCTGCGCGATGACGCTGGAAGTGAGCGTATGACTCGTGGTCGATTTATTCGGGGGTAACCCCGACAACCCCCTTGCATCCATCGCGGATTCCGACGAGACTGTACAGCTGTTAGACACAACGCTGCGCGACGGCGAGCAGGCCCCCGGCGTGTCGTTGATGCCGGAGGAGAAAGCCGACATCGCCCGATCGCTCGACAGGGCCGGGATCGGCTTCATCGAAGCGGGCAGCGCCTGCACCGGCGAGGGCGAGCGCGAGACCATCAGGCGGGTCACCGACCTCGACCTCGGCGCGACTGTCACGAGCTTCGCCCGCGGGATCAGAAACGATATCGATCTGGCGTTGGACTGCGGGGTCGACGGTGTCACTATCGTCGTTCCCGGTAGCGACAAGCACATCGAGCGGAAGGTCGGAACCACCCACGACGAGGTGGTCGAGACCACCGGCGACCTCGTCGCCTACGCCAAGGACCACGACCTCTGGGTCGAGGTCATCGGCGAGGACGGCTCCCGCGCGGATCTCGACTTCCTCGAACGCCTCATGGGCGAGGCACTCGACGCCGGCGCCGATCGGTCGTGTTACGCCGACACCGTCGGCCACGCCACGCCGGAGAAGACCTACGAGTACGTCTCCCGGCTCGCGGAGCTCGGCCCGGTGTCGACCCACACCCACGACGACCTGGGGTTCGGGTTGACCAACGCCTGGGCCAGCCTGCACGCCGGCGCGGACCTGGTCCACGGCACGATCAACGGGATCGGCGAGCGCGCCGGCAACGTCGCCTTAGAGGAGGTCGCGATCGCGCTGGCGCACGGCTACGGGATCGAGACAATGAACCTCGAGACCGTCTACGACCTCTCGAAGCGGGTTTCCCACGCCACCGGCGTCCCGCTGCCGCCGAACAAGGCGGTCGTCGGCGAGAACGCCTTCACTCACGAGAGCGGCATCCACACCGACGGGACGCTGAAAGACGACGCCATGTACGAGCCGTACCCGCCGGAGACAGTGGGTCGGGAGCGCCGTCTCGTGTTGGGCAAACACGCCGGCGCCGCCGGCGTCCGCGCCGCCTTGGAAGAACACGACGTGTCGGTGTCGGAGGGCGAACTCAAATCGATCGTCGAGCGCGTCAAACGGCTCGGCGACCGCGACAAGCGCGTCACCGACGCCGACCTGCTGGCGATCGCGGAGGCTGTTCAGGGCCGGGAGCGCGACCGCCACGTCGAACTCCTGGATCTTACGGCCGCGTCGGGCGGCGGCACCCCGACCGCGTCGGTCCGGCTCCGGGTCGGCGACGAGGAGCGGGTCGCCTCCGGTACCGGCAGCGGCCCGGTCGACGCCGCGATCGAGGCGGTCCGGGCCGCGGTGGGCGCCGACGCCAACGCCCAACTCGACTCCTACCACGTCGACGCCATCACCGGCGGCACCGACGCCGTTGTCACCGTCGAGGTGGAGATGTCGAAGGGCGACCGGACGGTCAGCGTTGCCACCTCCGACTCGGACATCACGTTGTGTAGCGTGGAGGCGATGATCGAGGCGCTCGACCGGCTACTCGCGAACGACCGACCGGATCGCGACGACGCCGAACCCGAGGACGCAACCCTCGCGGACGACGACTGACCGGGGCGAGTCACCGGCGACGCCCCCGACCTCGGAATCGCCGGCACCGACCATTCCGGGCTACTGTTCTTCGATCAGGTACGTCCAGCCGCCACGCCGCTCGAAGTGGAGGTCACCGCGGGAAGCGGCGTACTCGATGACCTGCGCCACATCAACGTCAGTGACGTCGATTCGCCTGGTGTCTCGGTCTCGGTCTCGGTCCGCCCTCGATTCGTCGACCGCCAGTGCGTGCATATATCCTGCCACGGGCGGAATAGATGTGTGAGCGAGCCTAGCGGAGTGAACACGAAACTGAGTGACTGCGTCGGGGTCGTGGTAGTCGACCGATGATCGCTCACTTCGTTCGCTCCCTCATACAAATCTCAGCGGGTTCGAAAACGAACGGCGCGTACCGCGGCGCGAGGGGACGCGTCGCTGGGTGGATCCTGAAGAGCGCCGAGGGTGAGATTTGAACTCACGTGTCCGAATGGACAGCAGATCTCGAATCTGCCGCCTTGGCCGGGCTAGGCTACCTCGGCTCCACCTGAACGTGGTCGGTGACGCGGTTAATCGGTTTCGATTTGTGAGAGCCCCAAGCGGCGGGGTCGGCGCCCCCGAGATCACTCCCCGGAAGTCGGGAGGCAGAAGACGACACACGCTGGCTCGGAGTCCTCGGAGTCGGTCCGCTCGGCGCCGGTGTCGAAACACAGGTCGCCACCGTTCTCGGTCACACACCAGTGCGCCAGCCACAACCCCAGTCCGTCGGCGTGCTGGAGCGGGCTCTCGGAGCCGGCGGTCAGCGTCTCCCGCTCGACCGCTGGGATCCCCGGTCCCTCCGAGTCGAATCTGACGGTCACCCCCCCATCCTCGCATTCGATGACAATGTGGATCTCGACCTCGTCGGAAGCCCGTACGGCGAGGAGTTCGATCACCTCCCGGATCGCGGTCCCGAGCGACCCGGAGTTGGTGAGCGTCGCCTCCGCGCCGGCCGTCCCGTCGATCGAGAGAGACACGTCCGGGTAGTCCCGGGCCGTCCGGTTGACGATCCCGGCGACGAGTTCCGTCATGTCGTGTGTCGTCGGTGTCTGTCTGTGTGAGTCGTCGAGTTCCGAGACCTTCCGTGCTTTCTCCCCCACGGCGAGGAGGTCGTCAGTACGGTCGAGGATCGCGGTTGCGGCGCGTTCGGCGTTGGCTTCCTCCTCGGAGTCGATCGTCTCGGCGTATCCCCGCACGACGTTCATGTCGTTCCGGAGGTTGTGCCGGAGCACCCGGTTCGCCACCTCGAGCCGCTGTTGGTACCGGTGCCGTTCCGTGATGTTTCGGAGCGCCACCGCGTAGCCAACGTCGCCACCACGCTCGTCGGTCAGCGCTGAGACGCGGATGTCGTACGCCAGGTTGTTGCCGCCGACAACGGTGGTACCGTCGAGTTCGGCGAGCGATCCGTCCAGAGACGTCTTCTCGATCGGGCGCCCGACCTCCGGGGCGGGATCGAGCACCCGGGCGGCGGTGTCGTCGACGTCGACGACCACGCCTGCGGAGTTGAGCGTGACGAGGCCGTCGCCCATCGCATCGAACGCCTGCCGCCGGGCGATCGGGGTCCGTTCGAGCAGGTCGCTCCAGTAGAGGCTGTAGACGACGACCACGCCGGTGACCGTGAACGTGAAAGGGGTTACATCGACGTTGGGAATCGGGCTCGCCCCGAGGAGGAAAGCGATGTTCGAGACCAACGGGGGGATCGGCGCCACCACGAGGAACGCGGCCTGCCGCCAGTAGACCAGCGACTGCCGCACCCCGACGAGGAGCAGTACCGTCACGCCGACCGCGACAGCGGTGTACGTCACGGCGAGGTGGGCGTAGTACAGCGGCCCGAACGTGATCTCGATCGCCGACCCGGGTGAGACTGTTACCGACTGAACACGCCACACGAACCCGTGGACGTAGTTCGTGAGGGCGGCGGTCCCGGCAGCGAGCGGTTCGACCGCGAGTACCCCCAGGCGCCGGCGCGTCAACCACTGCGGCCGGCCGGCGTACCGGGCGACGAACACCAACCACAACAGCGGCACGGCCGTCGAGAGCAGGAAGGTGAGCCGCCACCAAGACACCTGTGCGGAAACCGAATCGAATCCGAGTTGCACCGAGTACGAGAGCGCCGAGCACCCCACAACCCCGATGGTGGCAGCCACCTCGTAGCCGCACCGCGCATCGCGGTGTCCCCATACGACGAGTCCAAGCGCCGTGTAGACCGCGACGGCGGCGAATCCGACAGCTGAGATCGGTGTGAGTTCCCACGCCATACGAGAGTGGTGATGCCGTAGTGCAGAAGTGCCCGACACATCAAACCACTAGCCGGCCTGGCCGTAGCGGAATCGCGAGACCGCGACGGACGGCGGCCGGAACGCGCCAAAAAAATGACACTTTTTTGTTGTATAGCGCGCGGACGCAGCCGATCTCACCCGGGCTGTGGATCCGTCGTGGTCTCAGACCGGGGTGGTGCTTGTACGACCTGCGGCACGACAAACGCCGTTGTCGACTCGTCGGGTGAGAGGATGCGAATCCGGAACGCGGCAGCGACGACGGCGGTTTCGTCCGCCCGTTCCTGTACCACGACTCCGTCGATCACGCGACACGGACCGAACTCGCGGCCGTCCCCGCCGGGACACCGGTCTCGGGCCCACTGAGTTGCGGCCGCGTCGTCGAGTTCGACCGTGAGCGATCTGCTCTCCTCGGCGTGGGCCCGTTCCAGCCGGTCGGCGTCGGTGTCGAGTGATCCCACGACGCGTTCGGCGACCGCCCGACGGTCCCGCCAAGCGTGGTCGTCGCCGCGGCGGACCGCCCGGGCGGTGGCGCGGAGCGATCCGGTGAGGCTTCGGTCGATCTCCGCCACCGACGCCACCTCGACAGTGCCGGCGCCCGTCCGGTCGGCGTCGTAGCCGAGCTGTGCGTACGCGAGCGTCATCGAGAGGAGCGCGACGGCGACGACCGCAGCCGCAACGAGAACGATCTGTCCGCGGTCGACGTCGGATCCCGACCTCGGGGGGCGGCGCGAATCGGGGGCACTCACACCGACCACACCCTGAGCGTGACCGAGCACCCCGCGACCGTACGCGTCGCACGACCGACGGGAACGCCGGTGGGTTGCGGCGGGCCGACACTCCCGTACGGCGTTTCGAGCCGGCCGAAGGCCGATGTCGGGAGGACCACCCCCAACCGATGTTCGAGCGCGTCCCGTTCGGTGGCGAACGACTCGGGGGACCGACACGCCGCGGCGAGGCGGTTCCGGCCGCCGCCCGCGGACGGTTCAGCGGCGAGTATCGAGAGCGCGTCGTCCGCAGTGCGGTCGAGCGTCGACGCGGTCGGCCCGGCCTCGCCCCCGACGGGCACCCAGACGAAGCCCGCGACGGCCGAGGAGATCAGCAGCGCCCCCACCACGGCCTCAACGAGCGACGTTGCGAGCTGTCCGCGGTCGGGCGGTTCACGCACCGGCGCTCACCACCAGCCGTTCGACGCTCGCGTTCGTCGCGGTCCACGATACGCCCGCGGTCCCCGGTCCGTCGCCGTCCGACTCGAAGCCGACGGTCAACGGGTGAGTCTCCGGCACACTGAGAACGTACCGTCCGGAGAGCCCCGATGGGTCGTGGAGCACCACCCGCCCGTCGGCGCGGACTGTGCGGACGGTTCGCGTCCGGTCGGTGTCGATCCGTACCACGAGACGGCCGGTGTGGTCCGAAAGGGTGACCGACCCCCGGGTCGCGAGGTCGACGCGTCGGCTCCGATCGACCGCCCGCTCGACGCGAACTCGGCGCTCGACCCGCACCGCCCCGTCGGTCGGACCCACGTCGTTGGCGCCGCGCACAACGAGGGTGTCGCCGCCGAGCGTGACCGAGAGGGAGCGGCCGCGGACCGGCGGGACTGCGGCGTCGAGGTCGTCGGCAGTCAGGGTCGCGGTCCGGTCGGCGCGGAGCACGTTCCGCTCTCGGGTGTGTGCGGCGTCGGCGGCGACGAGGTGTGTCGCCAGCCGCTCGGCGGCGTGTGTCGACGTCGGTGTGCGGTCCGCGCCCCCCAGGGCGTCGCTCGCGACCGCGACACCGGTGACGGTGACCGTGATGACCACGACGACCGCCGCGGCGAACCCCAGCAGGTTCGCCTGGGCGCGAGCCGTCATCCCGACGCCTCCTGGCCGGTGGGTCGTGCGGATCCGCCGGCGCCGTCGTCGGGCGTCCCATCGACCAACCGAACCGAGGTGGTTCCGTTCGCGGCGTCGACCACGACCCGCGACGGCGACGTGCTCTGCCACGACCCGCGAACCGCAACCGGGGCCGGGAGGTCGAGTCGGAGTCGGCCACCGACCCCCCGATCCGGGTGGACGAGCGCTACTTCCGGGGTCCCGCCCCCGGCGACGATCCGGTACGGGTCACCACGGATTGTCGCCGGAAGCCTGACCGTCACGGTGCGGTCGATCTGCGGGTAGTCACCGGCCGGGACCGCGGCTTCTATCCGATCGGCCGCGGCCGCCAGCGTCCGATCTCCGAGTTCTGCGCCCACGGACGCGCGGTAGTCGGGGGCGATTCCGCCGAAGAACGTCGCCGTCAGGAGCGCGGCGAACAGCACGCCGACGCCGAGTTCGAGCGTCTTACCGACAACGGGCGAAAGCCCCCGATCCGCGGACTTCGACGACGGCGCGTTGGTGGATGGACGACGCCGTCGGTGCCCGGGCGACCGTCGGGATCCGCTCATCTGCCGACCCTCACGTCGAGTCTGACATCGTGAACGACCAGGTGGACGGTCTTCGGACCCTCGAACGACGCCACGACGCTTGGGACCCCGTCACCGTCGATATCGCGGCGCTCGGTGGTTGCCCCACGGTCTCGGAGGTGTCGTTCCCAGGCCGTCGGGTCCCGCGTCTCGACTGCGACCTGGTAATCGCCCGCAGGTAGTGTGTCGCGGACGGTTTCGGCGTCGGTCCGAAGCGTGACCGCGAGCCGGCGGTCGCCGGTCGCGAGTCCGTCGGCGCCCGTGGCGTTCAACACCGGCACACCCACGTACAGACTCCCCCCGGCGGGCGCGATCCGACTCGGAGCCACCAGCCGGCTGCTTCCGCTGTCGCTCCGGACCACGGCCCCCGCGAACCCGGTCACCCGGTGGTCGTCGTCGGTGTAGACGACCGCACCGGCGTGGCCCGCCCACACGACGTCGGCGCCCCGCAGGAGCCACACGCTCCGATTGACCACGCGGATCGTGCCGTCGGTCAACTCGATCGTCGTCTCCGGATCCTCGGGCGCGGGTCCGAGCGCGGCCGACAGGTCGGCGCCGACACGGGTCGCAGCTGCGGTGGTCGCTCCCTCGTCGACGACCGACCCCGCGGTCGCAGTCAGCCCGCCAACAGCAAGGACCGTCACGGCCAGAAGGAGCGCGACGCCGACAACCGCGGTCTGGCCGCGCGTGTCGCGTCCGGGCGTCGGCGCCGGCCACCGAGAGAGTGTGGGCGGGTCGGCAAACGGGGTCACACCAACCCCACCCCCGCGAAGACAACGTGGCAGACGGCCACCAGACACCCTGAGTGCAGCAGCGCCTCGTACTGCCCCCGGCTGGCGGCCCCTGCGAACCACCCGGCGGCGAGCATCGTGGCCTGCGTGACCACGTACACGCGGTACTGGTCGCGAGCGATGTCGATCGCGCCGGCGTCGACTGCGACTCCGGAGAGGTCCGACATCGCCGACAACCGGTCGAACCCCGCGAGAACGTTGGCGCTCGTTGCGACACTGATGCCGATCACCAAGAGCGCGGTCGTCCACCCCACGGCGACGTAAACCAACATACCCGAGCGGAGCGCGCGCTTCTCGTGGTAGAGCCGCCCAACCTCCCCCTGGAGCGTCTCGAAGACCACGCCAGTGTCGCTGCCCGCATCGAGCGCGCCGATCACCAGTCCCACGGTCTGTTCAGCCATCGGCGTGCCGACACGGTCGACGAACCGGTCCAAGGCGGCGGTTCGGAGGTCACCGACGCCGTCGGTCGTCGTCGTGAGTCGGAGGTTGCTCGCGAGGTCCGCAACATCACCGTCGAGGGGGCCGAGGTCAACGTCGCGCGCGACGTGCTCAACCGCCTCGGGGAACGGCCGGCCGAGATTGACGTGCCCGGAGACCGCGTGGACGAAATCTTTGAGTTCGTGGTCTTTCGCGTCGTCGATCCGGGCCCGCCGAACGGCCACCACCCCGGCCGGAACCGCGAAGGCGACGTACCCGACGAGGGCGGCGACCACGCTATCGACGCCCAGCGAGAGCGCCGCCACGAGCGCCGCGATCCCGACGGGTGCGAGCACGACCGTCGCGCTCGCGGGGTTGGTGGTCGCCGTAGCGAGCGTGGCCGCCGTCCCCGGCGGCCGGCGGTAGTCGACGTGTTGATCCGGTGGCCGGAGCCGCGCCACCAGCCGGGCGGTGCCGAGTCCGATGAGCAGAACGAACAGCGCGGAGCCGTAAACGGTCGCCGCACGCGGCGTGACGCCCCCAAATGGCGTCCGGACCGTCGCCGACAGTCCCGGCGAGATGAGACTCATCACGGTCAGGACGATCACAACCAGGGTCGGGAGAACCAGAAGCACCACGAACAGCTCCGCGAGCAGTTCTAAGAACCCCTCCGCGCGCTTCCGCTCCCGATCCTGGCGGTTCCGAAGCATCCGACTCTCCATGGCGAGATACTCCCGGAGCGCGTCGGAACCCTGGTCGGCGTGCTCCCGGAACTTCAGCAGGAACGGCGCGAGCGTGTCCTGTGCCGGGGTGTCGCGGGCGACCCGACGGAGCCCCTCGTCGACGTTGCCGGTCATCGCGGCGGTGTTGAGCGCGCGCTTGCACGCGACGGCCGTCTCGCCGTAGGCGTCGGTGTCGGCGACCCGTCTGAGCATCGCGCGCCGGCCATCGCTGCCCGAGGCGAGAACGTGCAGATACCGAACCGCACCGGGGAGCGTCCGGGCGATGTCGGAGCGCCGCGCCGCGGCGAGCCACCGGAGGTAGCGGCCGCCGACGTAGACCACGGCGAGGCGGACGCCGGTGGCGAGGAGCAGGCCGGCCACACCCGCGATAGCCGCGACCGACGTCGCCGCGAGACGCGGACTCGTGGGGATCGCATCCGGGACGCCACCGACGCCGCCGAGTCGCCGGAGAACGCGCCCCGCAGCCGTCTCAACGACACCCGCCGGAAGCGCCGTTCCGAGAGCGACCACGAGGGCAAAGCCGAACACCGCGAGGAGCCACGAGGCGGCGTGGACCCGAGCGACGTACAGGTCGAACGCGACAGACAGGTTCGTGCCGCGGTAGACGCGGCGGTCGCGCTCGTGGCGGCGGGTGTCGGCCCGGCTCGCGAACAGCGCGTAGGTCAGCCGGTCGACGACGCCGAGCGAGCGCGTCGCGGGCGTGAGAGCAGCCCCATCCGCGTCGGTGTCTCCCCCGGTGCCACCGGTTGTGTGTGTGTCCGCATCCGACGGTGACCGGTGAGTGGTCACCGGCCACCGCCTCCGGAGTCGGTGCTGCCGGAGTCAGTGCTGCCCGCCGCCCGTCGGTCGGCCGACGGCGACGCCGAACCGGTGGGTTCACGCGCCTGCCGGCGTCTGACACGCTCGACGGTCGCCGCCTCGTCGGTCCGGAGGTCGGAGAGAAACCCGAACAGCCGGGAGACGTCGGTGACGCCCTCCCGAAGGAGGTACTCGACGTACCCGCGCTTCCGGCGAAACTCCCGCTCGATGGCGTCGGGGTCGCTGTCGGTCGCGTCGGCGAGCCGGTGGAAGGCGCGGACGGCGTTGCGGTGGGTATCACCGTCGGTTGCGGCGTGTGTGCCGCCGAGGTCGGGGTGGTCGTACGCCATTCCGAACGAGCCGTCGGGCTCCCGCCACAGGACGGTGTTGTAGTACAGCGTGGTGCCGTCCTTTTCCACGACGCCCGTCCGCGCGGAGGCCGGCAGTTCCTCGTGGGCGTCCTCGGAGAGGAGTTCTACCACCGACCC
Source organism: Halobellus salinus (assembly GCF_014646875.1). Taxonomy (GTDB): domain Archaea; phylum Halobacteriota; class Halobacteria; order Halobacteriales; family Haloferacaceae; genus Haloquadratum; species Haloquadratum salinum. The sequence continues at coordinate 77,128 of NZ_BMOC01000014.1, forward strand.
CACGTAGCGCTCGCCGTCAACCCGCCGGGGAAAGACCACGAGGTCGAGCTCCCGCAGGAGGTACACCGGGAGCCCCTGCTCGACCACGCGGTTCACCAGCGTCTCGATGTCCTCGGCGTGTGTTGTGCCGACGACACCGTGGCCGGTGTTCAGCACTTCAGCGAACGTTTCGAACGACTCGGGGGTGTTGACCTCGGCGATGACCTCCACATCCGGATTGAGGTAGTTCGCTTCGGTCATGAGGTCCGCCATCGACACCCGCTTGTACTCGTTCTCGTGGTCACGAGTCGACAGCGACACGCCCGTCTCGTGGGGGAGATACACCTCCCGGGAACCCTCGTCGATGCTGATCGGGCGGTGGTCGTACGGAATAAACGGCATGTGGGCGTTCATCAAGGTCGTCTTCCCCGCGCCGGTCGGGCCGGAGAAGAGCACGACGCCGCGGTGCTCGTACAGCAGCCACAGCAGCGTCACGAGTTCCGTCGGGATGGATCCGAACTCGACGAGGTCTACGGGCGTCAGCGGCGACGACGCCTGCTTCCGGATGGAGACGTGTGGGCCGTGCTCGGAGATCGCGGGCAGTGCCACCGCACACCGAATGGTCTCGCCGTGGCCGGTGGCGTCGGGAGCGACCCCCGGGGGTTCGAGGTTGACTTTCGCGGAGGGTTGGCTCGCGCTAAGTTCGACGCCGTCGGCCGCCGCGAGCTGCGTCACCACGTTGACGAAGCTCGTCTCGTCGTTGAACGCGAGGTTGGTGGGGACCCGTTCGCCCGCGCGGACCACGTCGGCACGCGGGACCACCTTGATCCGTTCACCAACCCGATTGGCCTCGATATCCTCCAGGTAAGGATCCCTGATCGGGACCGTGAGCACCCCCTCGCCGACGTAGTCGCGGAGCACGTAGTAGACCAAGTCGTCGAGCCGGTCCTCGGCGTACCGGCGGTCGACCGGTGGGACCCCTACGCCGTGGGCCGCGAGCGCCGTCCGGATGCGGTAGCGCGTCGCTTCGAGCCACGCCCTGGTGTTGCGCGCGGTCAGCCGGCGGGAGAGGAACTGCCGGGCGCGCTCCCGGATGAACGCCGTCCGGTCGTCGACCACCTCCTCGACGTTGGCCTCCCAGATCCGCTCTTTGCACTCCGCGACGAGCGCCTCGTCACCGGGCAGGAGGTCCGGCTCCAGGACGGCGTATTTGGCCTCGAAGCGGTCGTCGCCCAGCAGGCGGTCGCGGTGGACGACCACGTCGACGTCGAAACCCGCGAACCCGACGGTGTAGTGGCGGAGCCGCTCGCTCGCGACCCGGGTGGCGAACTCGGTGTCGGCGCCGAACGCCGTGACCGCCGGGGCGTAGTTCTCCGTGTGGACGACCAAGGCGCCGTCGCCGCCGCCTTCGACGTCGACAACCTCGATCCGGTCGTCGAGCGCGATGGGTGTCACCGGGCCGAGCAGTCGGAGTTCGGACATCGCGTGGTAGTCGACACGGCGGCGGGCGCCCGCTGGAAGATCCACCACCCGGTCGATCACTCGCCGGTACTTCCGCGGCATCCCGGCTGCGGCGCGTTCGGCCGCCCCATCCCGAGTCAGCGGCCGGCGGACTGAGACGTCCGAAAAATACTCGCTCACCGAGGCGAGCGCTCGCTCCGACCGGGCGTCTACCGCTGGTTCTCTGATCTGATACGCAAACGCCACATCGCCGACAGGGTCGCGGATGGTAACGACGACACCAGGGGCGACCTCGTACTGCTCTCGGACGTCGGTCGCGTACCACGCATCCGGGCTTTCGGGTGGTTCGGGCGATGGAACGGCCGTACTGCTGGTGCGTGCATCCCCGTGTTTCGTTGCCGAGGTCACCCTGTCTCCCCCGGGTAGGCCCGATCGCTCATACCGGGGACTCGCCCCACATTCGTATTTAAATCCTCGTCCGCGGTATCATATTCGATACTGTAGGTCGGGGCTCAGACCGCGCCGCCGAACCGCTCGCGCTCCCGGTTACAGACCCGTTCCCAGACGGTCAGAAGCGAACTCCCCAGGTCGTACCGCTCGTTCACCGCCCGGACCCACTCGTCGTCGGTGAAAAGCAGGTACTGGAGCCGGCGGACAGGGGGGGCGAGGTCCGCGATATCGAGTTCGCCGACGTAGTACCCCACGATCTGGGTCCGCGCCTCCCCGATCAGCCCCGGCGGGACGCCGATCCCGCACTCGCCGGCGACGTACTCGAACCACTCTAAATGGAGAATGGCGTCGGCGAACGCGAAGCGGTCGGCGAACCCCGACACGGAGTCGACTGCGGGTTCACCCCGGCGAACCACGTCGGTCGGGCGGCTGAACCGCGGCCGGGAAACGTGGTCGATGGTGGCGGCGTACTGGTCGGCGATCCGGTCAAGACGCCACCCGGCGTAGGCGGTGGGTGCGGCCAACCCCAGTTCGTACCACACCGGCATCCATTCCAAGAACGGGTGCCCGAAGGTGGCGTCGGCGTAGAGGTCGGCCGCGATCAGACGGTTGACCGCGGGCGCGACGTCCTCGCCGGTCCGGCCCGCCCGCATCGCGGCTTCGGCCTCGTCTACGAGCCCCGGAAGGTCGCCGGTTGGAAACCCCATCCCCTCCGCAATCCGGAGGAGGTAGTCCCCGCCGGGGCGGAACCAGTCGGCGAAGTCCGGGGGCTTCCGCGCGCGCAGAAGCGAAAAGACGGTCACGGTTGAGCTACGGCGTCGGATGGTATATACGTCCTGGATCCCGTCACCCAGTACTGTGTAGTCGGGTGTGAAATCGGTGAGACTGGGAGGGAGTTGAGCTCGGAAGCCCCCGCGGTCCCGACTCAATGGGCCCGCTATCGTTCGAAAGACGGTTGCGCCCATCGATGTCCCGCCCGTTTCACTCGCGGGACTCCCGCCCGAGGGCGGCTTTCCGGTCGGCTATCGCGTAAGTGAACACTACGGGTCACCCCGGTGACGAACTTATCCGGCTGCGGTCCCTGTGCTTTGACGCACCGACGATGACTACACATTCCGCACATCTGTTCCGGTGTCGATGACTCGCACGAGGGTTACGTGTCTCGACTGCGGCGCCGAGTTCGTCCGCCCGAACGGGTACCAGGGGAACTACTGCCAGTCGTGCCACGAGGCGTGGATCGACACTGCGGCGGATCGAGACGGCGACGACGGCTCGAACCCCCGCAGTTCACGCCCCAGCGGAACACCTGCTACCCGCCGGGTCGACGACGAGGATGCCGACGCGCCGTCGCGGTACGGCGAAGAGTAGGCCGCGCGACGCGTGCTGGTTCCGGCGTGTGACCGCGGCACGTCGCGCTACTGTCCCGTGTTCGATGTCTGTCTGTCGACGTAGAGAAGCGCAACGAGTCCGAGCGTGAGGATCCCGTAGGCGACCGCCACGATCAGCGCGTCGCCGCTGGAGCCGTACTCGCTGGTACGGAAGATGATCACCTTTCGGACCACCGCAATCACTCCCGTGTAGATCACCAGCCGGACGATACGCCGGGTGTCGTTCTCCTTGATGTAGGCAACGACAGTCTGGTAGATCTCGACGATAATGAGCAGCAGGAGTCCGACGTCAATGAACCCGATAACGGTGGTTGGATCCGTGATAGATCCGCTGAGTGTCGCTTCCCAGATCTGGAGGCCGAGGTCGAACACGCCGACCGCAAACAGCAGCGCGAACAGCGCGCCGGCGGCAACCTCGATGAGGTTGACGAACCCATCCATCCGTTCGACGACTGCGTTGAGTCGCGGGTGGGTACTCTCCGCGACAGGTTCCGACGACTCGTCGGTTGCCGTCTCGGTCGTCTTGTCGGCCGTCGACCCGTCATCCGGCATAACTACCGGCTGTTGGAACGGGGGAGGCATAAATACACGACCGTCGTCGCCGTCTGGCGACCGAACTCAACGCTCCAGTGTCGGTCCCGCGAACTCAACGCTCCAGTGTCGGTCCCGCGGACTCAACGCTCCAGTGTCGGTCCCGCGAACTCAACGCTCCAGTGTCGGTCCCGCGAAGTCGACCCCCCGGTGTCGGTCCCTCCGGTGGGTCACAGCGTCGGCTCCTGGTGTTCCGAGCGGGGACCGACGGGTGTCGCCGCGTGGCGGTGTCAGGCCGCGCCGTCGTTGTCGGACGAGCGGTGCCCGTCGACGTCAGTATCACCGGCTGTCCCGGTAGAGGCGTCGTCGTCGACAGCCCCCGGGTCGGAGTCAGCCGGTCCGTCGGCGGCGGTCCGGTCCTCGTCAACGGTGATAGTGACAGGGCCCTCGTCGCCACTTGACGCCGCTACGTCGTCGCTACCGCCGAGTTGGTGGTCGAGATTGAACACCGTGTTCAACTCTGATTGGACCTGTTCGACGACGTTCCGGACCAGATCGCTCGGCGCGATGGCGGTGTACTCGTACGGGTTGTTCCCCGCGCCGTCGTGTTCGCGCTTCCGGCGCGTGACGGTCTCCTCGTCGTGGAGGTCCGCGAGCGCCTCGCGGACGGTGCTGGGGTACAGTCCCGTGCCGTTTGCGACTTCCTCACTTGTCGACCCGGGCTGTTGCCGCAGGTAGACGTAGATCCGGGCGCGGGTCTCGGTGTCAAGCAGCCACGCCAACAGGTCGACAAGCCCTTCATCGAACTCCGAGACCGCTTTGTCGGCCTCGCGCTCCAGGCGCTCGCGGGCACCGACGCCGGGTCCGTCGTCCCCGTCGCTCTCGGCATCCACGTCGATCCCGATGCCGGTGCCCTCGCCGGACCCGGCATCGTCTGTCCGTTCCGCGTCGTCCGCTGGCTCGTCTGAGGACATCGTGTTCTATCTCAAAGGTCAGAACCCGTCGGTCAAAAGGCTTTCTCGATCCGGTCGGCGAGCGCACGACCGGCGGATCAGTCGAGACAGAGCGCCTCACACAGCGCGTCGACTCCTTTCTCGCGGTGGATCCGTCGCTGCCGGGCCGCGCCGCTTTCGGCGTCCAGCAGCCGCGGGAGCGCGTCGACCCCCAGCCGGTCGGTCTCCGCGGCGACGAACTCCTCGAGAGTCACCGTGTCCTCGGCGTCGCGGGTGGTGAACTCGGCGTTGCGGCCGTACCGCATCGCCCGCCACTTGTTGGCGTCGAGAAACTCTCGTCGGAGGTCCGTGCCCGACTCGCCGTCCTCATACCGGGCCGCGAGGTCCGCGACCAAGGCGTGGACGTACTCCACGAACGCGATGGTCCGTTCGGGGTCGGTCTGGCTGTCGGGCGTCCGGACCTCCACGGTGCCGTGGCCGGTGTGTGGCCTGACGTCGTACCAGAGTTCGCCGCGGTCCTCGATCGACCCCCGCTCTACCATCAGGCGCTCGAACCGAGCGTAATCCTCGTAGTCCGAAAACCGGGTCGGCATCCCGGTGTTGGGGAGTGCCTCGAAGATCTTCGCCCGCGCGGAGGCCAGTCCGGTGTCGAATCCGCACCAAAACGGGGAGGTGGCCGACAGCGCCAGGATCGGCGGGAGGTACCACCGGAGTTCGTTCGCGATCCAGGTCGCCTTGTCGGGGTCGTCGACGCCGACGTGGACGTGGAGCCCGGCGGTGGTGTTGCGGTGCTGGGGATACTGGATCCGGTCGAGTTGGGACTGGTACCGCGGCTTGGTTGCGTGGTCGAGGTCGCGCCACTTGGCGGCCGGATGCAGCCCGGCGGCGGCGATCCGGTAGCCGTGGTCGGCGGCGTGGCCGACGAGCGCCTCGCGGGCCTCACGGACGGTCTCGGCGACCGAACTCGTATCGTCGATCGTCGGCGTCTGCGTCTCGATCGTGAACTGGAACAGTTCGTGGTCGATCCGGTTCTCCAGGATCCCGGACGGCGGGTGGTCGTACACGAGCTCTTGGATCCCCGACGTCGGGCGAGCGTGCCGGTCGACGATGTAGAACTCCTCCTCGACGCCGAGCGTACCCATCCGGTCGAAGGCAGCCGCCGACCCTAGGTCCATCGCCCCGTCGTTTGCAGCGGCCGATTAAATATGTCGCGGGCCGCGGCGAGGGGGTCGCAAAACCGGCACCCCGGAGGCCGGGCGAGGGTGTGTCCCGGCGACGACCCCACTGCTACGGGTCTCCCCCGGCCTGCGGTTCGGCGACGACTGCGAGGTGGTCGTCGTGGAACCGGTCCAGCCGCCGGGTCTCGACGATCGCGTACCCCTCCCGAAGCTCGTCGAGGACGTCCGCGAAGACGTCGTCAGGGTCTGTGAGGACGTCTTCGCTCCGAGCTTTGACCGCGGCCACCAGCCGGCCGTCGGGTGCGAGAAACCGCCGGTTCCGGAGCGCGACTGTCGCCTGTCCGCGGGTCGCGACGTCCTGGACGAGGTAGTCAAGCCCCGCCTCGACGACGTGGGCGTAGGTCTCGGGCGCCCGAGCGTCTTTCAACAGCGGAAACAGGTTCGGGCGGGAATCGGCCACGCCCAAGAGATCCCGGGTCGGCCGCGGGGCGAACTCGACCGCGTAGGTCGGCCCCGCGAAGTCGGCGACGTGGGAGACGGTGGTGCCGGACGCCGCGCCCAGATACAGGACCGAATCCTCGCCGTCGAACCCGGGATCCATCCCGAGTTCGAGCACGGCGCCGAGCTTCGACCGGCCGGCGTCCCACGCCCGCCACCCCGCGTCGTCCTGGGGCTCACCGTACACGGGCTCTCCGCGGGTGGCGAACCGCTCGCGGCCGTCGAACCGCCGACGCTCGATCCCGGGCGGGAGATCCGCGGTCATTCCCCGACCTCCCGAGCGCGGATGACGGCCATCCGATCTGCGAGGTCGTCGTGGACGGACTGCCTGAAATCGCCGGCGTAGTGGTCGATACGAGCGGCGATCGCGAGTTTCCCGGCGAGCGCCCGCGCGGCTGATCCCCGGTTTTCGGGGTGGGTTCCGCGGACGTGTTCGTGGGTGAAGATCGCGCCGTGTTTCGGCGACGGGCCCCGGCCGCGGAGGTGCGCGAACAGCGCATCCTCCGCGCCCAGGACCTGTACGGTACCGGCGGGCTTTTTCGCCAGCGACTCCAACCCGCCGGCGAGCGAGAGCAACCGCGCCGCGAGCACAGGGCCGGCCATCTCAGCGAGGTTCGGCGCGACCGCCGGCGCCTGGGACTCCACGAACGACCGCAGTTCCGCGCGCTCGGCGTCGAGGTCGGCCGCGCGCTCGGCGAGCGAGACCACGCGCTCCTCGGCGGGCGTCTCGGGCGTCCACGCCGCGACCGCGCGGGCGCCGTCGATGCCGCCGGGGAGGTCGGACGCGCGGTCACCGTCCGCCCGGCCGTCCGCGAGCGATCCGGCCCACTCGGCGACGCGTTCGGCGATCTCGTTCGCGGTTCGTTCGGCGTCGTCCATCGCCGCGATGCTATACTGTAGTTGTCGCTCAGTTGCCGTTTCTCGGGCCTGTACCGCCGCTCGCGTGGCGTGGACGGTCGCGTGATACAGCGTGTCATAATACTCGTTCTCGTTCTCCACGAACCCCGCACGAACCGCTTCGGCAGGCCAGTTCTGCGGCTGCTCGGCTGTTCGCTCGCGGATCGCGGTCGCCGCCGACTCGGCGTCGTGGGGGTCTCCGTGTCGGAACCACCCGGAATCTCCGGGGTTGTGGCCGGTCATACGGTTCGTTGAGTGCGTGTTGGTATATGTATTCTCGAACGGAGTCTGTGTGGGTTGGGTCTGAGTATGCCAGTTCACACCGGTTGCACTCGCCTCTGCCGCCGATGGCCACCCGTTGACCGCGCTTGGCGGGACACACTCGGAGTGAGCAGTATCAAGCCGCGTCCAACCGGCCGATATGGCGCTGTCACTGTGACAGTTCTATGGTAACGATGTTGCCAGTCGGGGAGTTCTCCGAGAGTGTAATGCTGCCGCCTGACCGGGTGATGATCAACCGAACCAGCCACAAGCCGAGTCCGCTGCCGTGGTACAGCGGTGTTTGTGTGGTTTTGCCCACCAGCATATTCCGTTCCATCTCCGGAATCCGGGGGCCGGTGTCAGCGACGTCGATGCGAACAGTCCCGTCGGCCCGGGTAACGGTGAGAACGACCGTCGGGGACGGCGACTCGTTGTGAACGATTGCGTTCGTAACGAGCTCTGTGATCGCCTGTCCGAGCTTCGGTGTCGCCCGGGCAGTTACCCGCTCCGAGCAGTCGATAACGACCGTCGCTCCCGGGTGCTTCGATTCAACGCGTGAGGCGATCTGTTGGAGTCGGTCGCAGACTGCGGTGTCTTTCAGGGTCGGCTCGTTACGCAACAGGTCCGTGATCTGCCGTTCCTTTTCAGCCAACCCGACCAGCCGGTCGCTCATGTCGACGATCTTTCCGGCGAAGTCAGCGGTCGCGTTCGAGGCCCCGGACTGGATCGTTTCGGCGTATCCCCGCACCACGTTCATTTGGTTGCGGATGTTGTGACGAAGGATCCGGTCGAGAACCGTTAGCTGCGCCTGGCGTTGCTTCCGACCGGTCACGTCCTGTTGGAAGCCGACGTAGTTGACCACCTCTCCGGCATCGGTTGCCACGGGTGCGATCTCGAGGTGGTTCCAAAACTCCGTGCCGTCCTTCCGATAGTTGCGAAGCGTGACTGAGACCGGCTCTTCGGCGTCGATGGCCTCTCGGACGCGGTTGACACGCTCGGGGTCAGTGTGCGCTCCTTGGAGGAACCGGCAGTTCTCCCCGAGCGCCTCCTCGCGTGAGTACCCCGTCATCTCCACGAACGCATCGTTCACGTAGATCATTGGATTATCGGCCCGGTTCGGGTCGGAGATGACGATGCCGACCGGTGCGTCTTCGATCGCCTGTGTCCGCCGCGTGAGCATCTCCTCACGTGCTTTGCGCTCCGTGATGTCGTCTTGGATCGCGACGAACGCGTGGGTGTCATCACCGTCGGTTACGGGCGCGATCGTCTGTATCGCTGTGTACGTCTCCCCGTTCTTGCGGCGGTCGGTGATCTCCGCTTCCCACACCTCGCCGGAACGAAGGGTCTCCCAGAGGTCGTCGAAATAGTCGTCTGACATCTCTCCGGAACTCAACGCGTGTGGTGTCTCACCGGCGACCTCCGACCGGGTGAACCCGGTCAACTCCTCGAACGCCGGATTAACGTACTCGATTGTCCCGTCCGCGTCGGTGATGAAGATTGCGTGACCCGCGGATTCGACCGCCTGCTTGATACGCTGGAGGTTGCGTTCGCGCTCCTTGCGGTCGGTGGTGTCTTGAATCGTCCCTCGGATCCGGGTCACCTCCCCGTCCTCGTGCTGCGGTTCGCCTCGGGTTCGAACCCACCGCTGATTGCCCTCCGCATCGATGAGCCGGACTTCGACATCGTACGGCTCACCCTCCTCAACGGCGCGCTCGAACGCGTCTTCGATGATCGGTCGGTCCTCGGCGTGAAACTGCCGGAGGCTCAGTTCCGGTGACGGCGTCGTGTCGTCCGGGAGAGCGTGAATGCGATACACCTCGTCAGTCCACCACGCCTCCTCGGCGTCGATATCGTACTCCCATGCACCGACGCTCGCGATGTCCTGGGCCTTCTCGAAGAGGTCGACCTGCCGTTCGAGCTCCTGTTCGCGCTGTCGTAACCTGAACGACTGGCCGCGGAGCCGAAGGAGTGCTGACAGCCGCCAGTGGAGTTCGGCCTGTTGGATCGGTAGGGTGACGATCTCGTCGATCGCCTCCGTCACCACGTTGTCGGCCAACCGGCCGGCGTCGGTGTCGGCAAGCTTCGAGTCGCTCTCCGGAAGCAAAAGCAGATACGGGAGCAAGACCGGGGCCGCGGCCGTTTTCTTTTCGCTGAGCGCATCAAGACGCTCCTCGAAGGCCCGTTTATCCACGATGCACACGTCGAAGTCGGTGTCGCGGACACTCCCTGCGAACTCCACGGCGTCGTACGAGGGGTGGTCCTCGATCCATTCGACGAGCAACTGACGGTTGCCCGCATCCGACACGAGCGGGAGCACGCGGCTCCGGACGTCGGGAACCTCCTCACGGGTCATCGTTACCGGTATATTCGCCTGTTGGTGGATGTGTCGGGCGTTCGTCGCCGACACGGTCCACGGCCGGGACCGGCGAGGCGATTCGGGCCGGCGAGGCGATTCGGGCCGGCGAGGCGATTCGGGCCGGCGAAGCGGGTGTTCCGGGTCGGTCGGCGGTTCCGGACGCCGGTGATTCAGTCTCCATCGTCCTTCCAGTTCGGCGTCCCGGTGAGAATCCCTCGGAGTTCGGGGAGCGATTCACCGACCCGCAGTCCGTGTTTGGTGATCTCCAGTTGCCGGAGTTGATTCTCGTAGTCGCTGGTGCGCATTTTGAGCACGCCGATCACCTTCCGGAGCGACCCCTTGTATTCCACGTGCCGGAGGATGACGATGCTGTCGGCGAGGTAGCTCATCTCTTCGTCAGTCGCGCGGAACTCGCCGGTGATCCGGTGGACCTCGTTGGTGACAAGCCCGGTTACACCCATATTGCGGAGATAGCGCCCGATCTTGACGAGGTGCTGCATCGGGTCGGTGCCGGCGCCCCGTAGCGACTGTTCGAATCCGCTCGTCCCATCGATCATCACGATCTCCGCGTGGTTGTCTTCGACTTCCGATCGGAGCTGGTGCGTGAACTCGTCGACGGTGAGTTCTCCCGGCCCGATCACCTCCACGTTGAGCGTTCCCCGATCGATCATCGCGCCCACGGGAATGTTGACGGCTTCCGCTCGCTCAAAGAGGGTTTTGCGGTCCTCCTCGAAGCTGTACAGGACCGAGCGTTGGCCCCGTCCCGCGGCCTCCTTCATAAACTGGAGCCCGGTCGTGGTCTTGCCGACCCCCGTCGGCCCGCTCAGAAACGTGATCGTGCCGGTGGTGAGCCCACCCGACAGCAGCGAGTCCAGTTCGGGAACCCCCGAGGAGAGTTTCGCTGAAGTGTGCTCGCGCTCGTGGTGGTTCGGGTCGAGTCGCGGCCACACCCGCATCCCGTCGTCGGTGATCTGGAGCGTGTGGTGGCCGGACTTCACAGACGACCCGCGGAATTTCGAGACGTGGAGTGTCAGGTGGTCAGACCCATCGCCCAGGTTGATGACGGCGTCGACCAGAAACTGCAGGTCGTCGTCGGGCATCGATGTGGCGGCCTGCGACGTGAGTACGACCGTCACACCCTCGTTTTTCAGGAAGTTGACGAGCCCCAGAATCTGCGAGCGGAACTGGTGGTCGTCGGGAGCGAGGTACCGAAACTCCGTAACCGGGTCGACAACCACGTAGTCCGGGTTGATCTCCTGTACCTCCGTGCGAATGCTCTCGACGAGTGAGGGCGTCTCAACCTCTCCGGAGTCGAACAACGTGTACGTTTCGTCGCTCCGGAACTGGTCGCCGGAGGCCGAGAGGTTGAGGAGATTGAGACCGTCGATATCGAAGCCGAACTCCCGGGCGGTGTCCCGGATGTAGTTTTTGGGTTCGCCGAGGTTGACATACAGCGTGGTGTCGTCGGAATCGATGCCAGCGGCCAGAAAGTGTAACGAAAAGATTGATTTGCCCGAACCGGGCGGCCCACGGACCAGAGTCGCGGTTTCGGGAAGGTAGCCGCCGGCCAGGACATCATCTACTCCCGGAATCCCGGTAGAAATCCGACCGCGGCCCCTGCTGTCCGTTGTATCCATACACCAGCGTCTGCAGTCCGCACACATATTTGTTCTCGTCAGATGCGCCCCAGACGTCGATCCGCCGGTGGCTCGGGTCCCCGGCAACACCGTCGCTCACGGTCAAGTTCACACTCGGACGTCCGGCTGTGAGCCGCCTCGGGGTCAAGCCCTGAGGCGCTCGCCTTGCTCTTCTGTGGATCCGGTACCCCTCCAGCGTGGACGCTGTCGGCGTCGCCGTGATGCTGTACTTGGACGGCGCGCTGGGGTAGCGACCGGGTCGGCGCCCGTCGCAGGGTGGCGCAGAATCCCTGCATCCTGACTGTGCACGGCTCGAGATCCGCGATGTCCCCGGGCTGGTCGGTGACCTGCGTCGCGAGGTGCCGGTGAACGTACCCCGGGGTCAAGCTCCGAGGCAGTCGTCTTGAGTGCCTGTACACCCCGTGAGGCCGAGTGTGCTCGCCGCTGCGACGCCCGCTGATGTCAAGTGGTTTTTATACTTCCAATGAACCGGTTGTGGTCCGACTACGGCCGGAGAAGGGAGCCGAGCGGATCCGACCGAACAACCGGCGGCACCTCGGCAGGGGCGTCGGCCCCGCCGCACATCGCGGAGCGGGTGGGCCCGGGGGCGGTGTCGGGGCTACGCGTCCGACGCCGATTCGACGGGGATCACAACGCCGTCCTCGTCGTCGCGGACCGGACGCCCCCCGTCGGGCAGCGGCGTCACCGATGAGACGTCACCCTTCGCAGCGTCAACGGCGCTGCCGGCGAGGTAGCCGACGGCGCCGCCGAGCCCTGCCGACAGGCCAGTCGCAAGCGGACCCACGCGGGCGCCGACCTGGCTCCCGACCGCCGCGCCGGTTTCAGCGTACGAGTTGCGTTTCTTTGAGGTTCCACACGGACAGAGTCCAAGCATCGTACCTTACCCACGGATCGGATCCACTTGTATGCCGCGCCCGCTACGTGGGCCGGTCTACAGAAGAGCGAGGCGAGTGCCTCGAGGCCTACCCCCGAGGTGCCTCACTGTTCGGCGAGGGAACGGGCGGCCGCCGAACGCCACGGGTAAGGTTGACTGTATTCACCGTTTTGCGCGTCATAGACACAGTATGTGTCAGTTCAATATCCGACGCGAACCGGTTGAGGAGGCCGACGAAGAACCCGAAGCCGCGACCGACCCCGGGTTCGCCGAGATGGCGGAAGCCGAGGACGTCCGGATCGTCACGGACGGCGGCGACGGGTGAGTCAGGCGTCGATCGGCGTCACACCCAGTCTTATTTCGCGAGTGGAACAGGTGTCGGTCTGAACCGACCCGGAGAGTCGAGTCGGTCGTCCCGTCGTCGCCGACGAGGTCAACCCGGACGGTGACGGAGTCGGCGCGCTTGTTCCGGGCGATGAGGTCAGGCCGTTCGGGCGTTCGGCTCCGATGGGGCCTGCGGAACGTGTTCGGCTATTGCTCGGGGGCGTAAGTGGGCCCTGTGGGGTTCGAACCCACGACCACCCGGTTATGAGCCGAGCGCTCTGACCAGACTGAGCTAAGGGCCCAACAGCGTACTGTTTCCCCGGACTCCCTTTTAGACGTTGCCTTACACACCGTGGGCATCGCCCGGAGCAAACACTCGGCGGTCGACAGCCGAAGAATCCACGCCGTCGCCAGGGCTCGAACCTGGGACCACCTCGTTAACAGCGAGGTGCTCTACCATCTGAGCTACGACGGCTTGCCTGCACGCAATGGTAGTCCGAGACAGAATGATAGGGCTTTCGTTTTGCCGCCGGAGTGGGCCGAATCGGCCGACTGGAGGGGCCACCACGCAGAGCCCCACTCACCCGTCGCAGCGGACCGACACCCTTTCGCCGCGGCCCCGCAAAGCTGTGGCAACGATGGCCGACGCCGACGAACCCGGGCGGGTACTCGCGACGATCCGCCGGCGTGTCACCCCCGACGACACCGAGCGCGCGGCGATGCGCGACGCTGTCGCTCGGCTCTCTGACCGGATCAGGAGCGAGGTGTCGGGCCTGCCGGTCGACGCCGACGTTGTCCAAGTGGGGTCGACAGCGCGCGGGACGTGGCTCGCCGGCGACCGCGACATCGACCTCTTCGTCCGGTTCCCGCCGGACCTCGGCCGGGAGCGACTGGAGCGGTACGGGCTCGCAGTCGGGAACGCGGTGCTCCCTGAGGGCCACGAGGAGTACGCCGAACACCCCTATGTCACCGGCACGTTCGAGGGATTCGACGTTGACCTCGTGCCGTGTTACGACGTCGACGACGCCGCCGCCCCGCAGTCAGCGGTCGACCGGACGCCACACCACAACGCCTACCTCGGCCAGCGGCTCGACGACGGGACCGCCGGCGAGGTGCGGGTGTTCAAACAGTTCCTCAAGGGGATCGGCGTCTACGGCAGCGACCTTCGAACCAGAGGATTCTCGGGGTACCTCGCGGAGCTTCTGATGCTCGAATACGGCGGGTTCGAGCCGCTCCTGGAGGCGGCCGCGGGGTGGCACCCGCCGGTCGCCTTCGACCCCGAGAATCACGCCACCGAGTCCCACGACGATCCGCTGGTGATGGTCGACCCGACCGACCCGACGCGGAACGTCGCGGCGGTCTGCTCGGCGGCGAACGTCGCGCGGCTCCAACACTACGCTCGGGCGTTCTTGAAGCACCCCCAGCCGGACCTGTTCGAGCCGCACGACCCCGACCCGGTGGACGCCGCCGCGGTTCGGCGTCACATCGAGCGCCGCGGGACGGTGCCCGTTGCCGTCGTTTTCGACGCCCCTGGCATCGTCGACGACCAGCTCTACCCCCAACTCCGAAAGTCGCTGTCGGGCGTCCGCGACGAACTCGACCGCCGGGGGTTTGAGGCGATCCGCGCCGCGACCTTCGCCGACGACCGGGCGGTGTTGTTCGTGGAGCTCACACACCGTCGGCTCCCGCGGATCGAGCGCCACGAAGGCCCGCCGGTTCACGTCCGTGAGCACGCCGAGGGGTTTTATGCGGCGTACACCGGCGAGAGCCCCGAGACGGCGGGCGACCGCGACGACAGAACCGGAGCCGCCGCCTACGGCCCGTTCGTCGACGGCGATCAGTATGTAGTCGAACGCGAGCGGTCGTTCGCAGACGCCGCTGCGTTTCTCCGCTCTGCGGAACTGTTCGGCGTCGGGTTGGGCGCGCGGGTCGAGACCCGGCTCCAAGAGGAGTACGAGGTTCTGGTGGGCACAGCGGTGGCGGACCTCTGCCCCGAGTTCGGCCGGGCGCTCGCCGACTACTTCCACCCGCGGCCCTGACCGCGGCTCGCCGGCGCTGTCACGACTCGTCAAGCTCGTGGAGCCCACGCAGTTCCGCGACCAACTCCCGAGTCCTCTCGTCGGGGTCGTCGTCGGGCTCCATCGGCGGACGGCCGTCGAACGTCTCGTGGACCATCGCGACCCCCTCCGAGAGGGTGTCGAGGCCGTAGCCGCCTTCGAGGACGAACGCCAGCCCCGCGTCGACGTCGTCGGCGATCGACCGGACCCGGTCGGTCAACAGGGCGTACCCCTCCGTCGAGACCCGCATCCGGGAGATGGGGTCGTGGCGGTGAGCGTCGAACCCCGCGCTGACGACGAAGAGATCCGGGTCGTACCACTCGATCGCCGGCCGGAGGAGGTCTTCAACCACGAGGCGGAACTCCGGGTCGCCCGCGCCGGCCGGGAGCGGCACGTTCAGCGTCGTGCCCGCGCCGTCGCCGGCGCCGGTCTCGTCGGCCGCGCCGGTGCCGGGGTAGAGCCCCTTCTCGTGGGTCGACGCGTAGAACACGTCGCCGTCGTCGTAGAAGATGTCCTGCGTGCCGTTGCCGTGGTGGACGTCCCAGTCGAAGACGACCGCCCGGTCCACGTCGGCGCCGGGGTCGTCGAGGACCGACTGGACCGCGACTGCGGCGTTGTTGACGAAACAGAACCCCATCGCGTCGTCGGCGACGGCGTGGTGGCCCGGGGGCCGTCCGATCGAGAAGGGGGTCTCCCGACCGTCGGCCCCGTTTGCGGCCTCTCTGGCGGCCCACACCGCGAGGCCGGCCGACGCGCGTGCGGCGTCCCACGTGTCCGCCGACGCGACCGTGTCGGGGTCCCAGTTGCCGCCGCCACCCGCGCAGAACGAACTGATCTCCTCGACGTAGCTGGGGTCGTGGACGGTCGTCACCGTCGATTCCGGTACCGGGTCGGCTTCGACGTAGGAGACGCCGTGGCGTTTCGCGAGCGCCCGCCTGATCGCGCGGATCCGGTCGGCAGTCTCGGGGTGGCGCTCGCCGGTGTCGTGCGCGAGACAGGTCTCGCTGTGGCCGAACCGCATCCTACTCGAAGAGTGCGAAGTACGTCTCGATGTCCTCGGCTTGGACCGTCCGGCGGGCCGCGTGCCGCGCCAGCGTCGCGGCCGCGCCCGCGACGTTGTCGGTGTAGTCCTCAAGGATGTCAGCGAGCGCGATTCGGGCATCCATCGAGACGCGGTACCGGTCGTCGATCCGGAGGCGGGCGATGCGGTCGATCGGCGCGATCGGGAGTTCGAGCTCGCGTCGGCTCACGACCTGCTGGACGCCGAAATCCTGGGCCATCAGCGTCTTCCGGCCGTCGTCGCCGGCGCGGTCGGCGGCGTCGATGGCGAGCGCCGCTCCGTGGGACTGGACCCGCCGGGCGAGCTCCTCGGCGGCCCCGGAGCTGACCCGGAGGTCGCCGGCCTGCCGTCGGATGATGGTGTCCACGGGCGCGAACGGCAGCTCGACACTCATTACCTACACCAACCGTCCGACCGCGGTATAATCCTTTCCTTGGCCTCCTCCGTACGGTGAGCGCCGGTGGCTCTCGGCTCGCGGCTGCAGTGGCGACGCGCCGGTCAGCCGACTCCACCTCGCGTTGCTGTCCGAACCGGGCCAGTCTCGTCGTCCCGGCCGATCCGAGTCACCTCGGACCGCAGGGTTACTCGACCCGCTCGATTTCGTCGGCGGCGATGGTGTTGTCGGTGACGGGGCCCGTGACGGTCACCTTCTCGCCGAGTCGGAGCGAGTCGTCGGTCTCGACGCTCCGGGTCTCGGTGCCGTTGTCGAGGACGACCGGGCTGCCGGCCTGAACGACCGTTCCGGTGAACGTCTCGGTCTGCTCGGCACTGTCCTCAGCCTTATCCGGCGGCTCTGCCACCGCAGCGCTCGCCGAACCGGCGGGACCGGCGTCACCGCTCGGGGGCGACGACGCACCGGATCCCGCGTCGGCGTCGCCCGCGCCGTCGGCGCTGAACGCACCGAGGCCGGTCGACTGGCTCGCTCCGTCGCCGGTGGCCGACTGCGCGGCCTCTGCCCCCGTGTCGGTGGCGTCCTCGGGCGCGTCGTCCATCACGTTGACTGTAGATTGCCACCCCGCGGAAGCTTCGAGATCGTCCTGCCACCCGTCTTGGACCTCCACGTCGGTGCACACGACGTAGTCCGCGAGGTCGATGTCGCGGTCGGCCTTCTCACCCCAGAGCGCCACCCGGATGTCTCCGGTCTCGTCTTTGATCCGGACGTTTCGGACCTGCCCTTCCGAGCCGTCGTCGCGGTCGAACGTGCGCTTGGGGTCAGTCTCGATCACGCCGCCCGCAACATCGGCGGTCTCGCCCAACTCCAAGGCGCGGATATCGGTCGTTTCAGGCACGTATTCGACGTGTTCGTCGACCGTCTCGACAGTGCCGCGGTCGCCGACGTGGAGTTCGAGGGTGCCGTCACGTTCCCGAACGTACCCGTCGACGATCTCGACGGTCTCGCCCGCCGCGAACTCCTCGGTGAGGTCGGCTTTCCCGTCCCAGAGGGTCGCGCGGACCCGTCCGGTCGGGTCGCCGAGAACCAGGTTCGAGACGCGACCCTCCGAACCGTCGTCACGGTCGAACGTGCGCACGGTGTCGGTGCTGAGCACGCGCCCCGCGAGGTTCACGTCCGAGAGGCCGAGCGAGAGGTCCTCGACCCGGTGGGAGTCGGTCGACTCCACGTCGACCTCCGCGTCGGGTGCGGGTTCGGCCTTGTCGACATCGACTTCGAGGCCGTTGTAGCCGTCCTTCGGGCGACCGGCCACACGGAGCGTGTCTCCGGGTTCCAGCCGGTCGACCGCGTCCTCGGCCATACCGTCCCACATCGTGATCGTGGTCCGGCCGGTCTCGTCGGCGACATCGACGTTGACGACGCGACCGTCATCGTCCGCGTCGTCGCGCTCGAAGGTCCGGAGGTCGCCGACCCGCATCACTTTCGCGAGGAATTTCACGTCGTCCATCCCGGGGTCGACGTCGGCGATGCCCTCGACCTCCTGGTCTCTGAGCTCGTGGGCGATCAACATCGCCGCTGTCTCCTCGTCGGCGAGCCCCCCCATCTGTTCGACCTTGTCCTCGACGGCAGCCTCGAACTCCTCGAAGCCGACGTCGGTGTCGAGGTCCTCGTATACGTCTTCGATCACACCCATCCGGGCGACACCCCCAGCGATACGGTCCCGAATCGGAAACCCGTGGTTCGGGCGGTCGCGGCCTCAAGCATATCCACAGCCAGGGCAGGACGCCGCTTAAGCGTTGTCTTGTTCGAGGTGGCGCGCCGCTGTGGTGCGGTTTGGGCCCGGACTGCGGTGGCGGCTCGGGGCGACGGCCCCGCCGGTCGCGGCTCGCATCGTGGCATAGGCCGACTGGTCGCGCCTTGGTACAAGAACGTTCGCGGCGGCGCGCTCGCGGGCCCACCGGGTTGTGTCGCGCGAGGTGGGTTTTCGTCCGCACCGGGGTTACGCACTCACCGCGTGGCGTCCACGACCGTCCGCCGGCCATCCGTGTCGTCGTGGACGACGGTCACACTCGTCGGCGGGTCGGCGTAGTCGATCCGAACCTCGTAGCCGAGGTCGACGAGTGCCTCCGCGCACGCCTCGCCATCCTCGCGTTCCTCGACGGCGGCGACCACGACCGTGACAGCTCCGGCGTCGCGATCAACCGACGCCAGTTGCGGTCGCGTACACCCGTTCGTGCCGACCACGCAACCGACGACCGAAACCGGGTCCGCGCCGAGTCTGACTGTCGCACCGCCGGGGTCCGGACACGGCTCCCGGGGTGTGAACGTGACTGCAGCGAGTCCATCGGGCGTGGTTGTCGGAGTCGCTGTTCCCGTCGCGTCTGTGGGTTCGCCGCCGTCGGTCGCGGTTCCACCCTCGCCGCCAGTGCAGCCAGTGACCGCGGCCGCGGCGATCGCGGCAGCACCTGAGAGTACTCGCCTGCGACGCATACGCGATGTCCCGCGGCGGACAGCAAAGCGGTTCCGGAGGCACAAACGATCGCTTGTGTGACCTGTCCCTGTCGCATCGTAACCCTCATAAGCGAACCCGGAGTACGTATGCTTGAGTCCTGGTAGGGTAGTGGACCATCCTCCTGGCTTGCGGAGCCAGGGACCGGAGTTCAAATCTCCGTCAGGACGCTCCCTTCGGTCGCGACTCGACTTGCTCCACGCTCACTCCGTTCGCGGGGAACTCCGTCAGGACGCTCCCTTCGGTCGCGACTCGACTTGCTCCACGCTCACTCCGTTCGCGGGGAACTCCGTCAGGACGCTCCCTTCGGTCGCGACTCAGTCAACGACTGCAAGCGAGGGTTCCGCTATCGCTTCGAAGCCCCCCATATCTGATCTACGAGTGGGTCCGGTTCCGAGCCCCGCTCCTTCCGCGCCATTTTTAGTGTTGCCCGGGAGACGTACGGGCAATGACCGGGCCTTGGACGGAGTGGGACCACGTGCTGAAGGTGGATCCCGACAAAGACCTCGTCGACGGCGAGACCTTCAGCGACGTCTGCCGGACGGGGACCGACGCGATCGAGATCGGTGGCACCCTCGATGTTACGACCGACAAGATGCAGCGAGTCGTCGACGCCTGCTCGCGCTACGATGTTCCGCTGTACCAGGAGCCATCGAACCCCGGCGTCGTGATCGAATCCGACGACCTCAACGGCTACCTCGTCCCCACGGTGTTCAACGCCGACTCCGCGTTTTGGGTCACTGGCGCCCACAAAGAGTGGGTCCGGATCGATGGTCCACTCGACTGGGACCGGACCACGACCGAGGCGTACATCGTGCTGAACCCCGACGCGTCAGTCGCGGAACTCACCGAGGCCGACACCGAACAGGCCGCCGACGATGTTGCGTCTTTCGCTGCAGTCGCCGAACGGATGTTCGGCCAGGAGATCATCTACATCGAGTACTCCGGGACGTTCGGCGACCCGGCGAAGGTGGCCGCCGCACAGGACGCCCTGCAGACGTCGACACTGTTCTACGGCGGTGGGATCGGCGACTACGACACCGCCTACGAGATGGGCAGACACGCCGACACCATCGTCGTCGGCGACCTCCTCCACGACGAGGGCGTCGACGCGGTCCGGGAGACCGTCAAGGGCGTCACAGACGCCCACGCCGAAACCATCGCAGATTGACATCCTCCCCGCGCTAAAGCGCGAGGATTCCACGAGGTGGAGTTTGCGGTTCCGTGTTTCCTCGGGGTTCAAGCACGCTTTCGCGTGACCCCTCAACGGTAGCCGTCCAATTATGACCGAGGACGTGCA
>NZ_BMOC01000015.1 GCF_014646875.1 Halobellus salinus
TCCGTGGGCGGGTAAGCGATACCCCCAGCGTGAGGAAACCCCGGCGTTCACGCCGGGGAGGATGTCATCGATCCGCTTGCCGAGGTCGTGAAAATCGTTCGCGCCGGCCTGATCTGCGGTGTCGTGTAGCCTCCCCGTCGGAACTGGATCCGGCTTCAGAACTGTCAGATTCCGAACCGCAGGAGCCACAGCGCGGCCATCCCCACGACGATGGTCGCGAGGATGTCCTCGACGTACCACGCCACTGCGCTCGCGAGGACCCCCGCCGTGAGCCGCTCGTTGCCGACGATCGCGATCGCCCCCTCCGGCGCGACGATCGCGGGGAGCGCGAGCGCGGCGAACACCGCCGGCGGGACGAACTCGAGTGCGTTCGTCACCCTGTCGGGGACCTCGTCGATCCGCCCGAACAGGTAGACGAACGACGCCCGGATCCCGAAGGTGGCGACCCCCAACGCGACCACGACGCCCCACACTGTTGCCGAGGCGTACTCCGTGGGCATCAGTGGCTCCCTCCGCTCCCTGCGTCGTCCCCGTCGCCCGGGAGCCGCCCGTCGGCGAGGACGCCGGCGACGACTCCTGCGACCCCGCCGGCGATCAACCCGAGGTTGAGCGGGATCGCGAGCGCGGTCCCCGCCACCGCGACCCCACCGCCGACCGCCGCCGCGACGAGTTTTGGCCACGACGTCGTCGCCGGAATCAGGAGGCTGAGAAAGACGAGCGGCACCGCGAACTCCAACCCCCAGGCGGGCGGCACCCGCGCGCCGACGACGACCCCGACGACCGTACAGACCTGCCAAACCACCCACAGCGACCCTCCGGCCGCGAGATAATACTGCCGCCGGGCCGCAGGGCTGAGGTCGGCGTCGACACCGGTGTACCGCGCCACCGACAGCGCGTACGCCTGGTCGGTGAGGATGTACGAACAGACCGCTTTCCACCGGGCGTGGAACGACCGGAAATGCGGCGCGATCGACGCGGAGTACATGAGTATCCGGAGGTTGACCACCACGCCGGTCGCTACCACCACTAGGAGCGCGGCGTTGTCGCCGAGGAGTTCGATCGCCGCCAACTGCGACGCGCCAGCGAAGACGACCGCGGAGAGCCCGATGGCCTGCAGCGGCGACAGTCCGGCGTCGACGGCGGTCGCCCCGGCAACGACCCCGAACGGGGCCACGCCGAGCAAGAGGGGTGCGACGTCGCGCAGGCCCCGACGGGCTTCTGCGGGGGGAAACGAACGGGACACACCGGGGAGTCCGATCGGAGCGAGTAAACCGCTACTGTTTCGCCGACGGTGGTTCCCGATGCGGTCGAGTCACGCGACCCGTCCCTGTCGACACCACTAACTACCTCTCCGAAGAACAAACCGGTATGTCGAACGACGCACAATCGCAGGCCGGGACGCCCGAGGGGCAGGGTCCCGTCGAGGTCTCTCCCGACCTCGCACGGCGGCTGCAGGAGAAACGCGAGGAACTCTTCGAGGAGTTCGAGATCCGCGACAGGTTTCCGCCCGAGGTTCGGTCGGAGGCGGAAGCCCGGACCGAGGGCGTTCACGAGGAGATCGAGGCGGAACTCGCCGACCGGCAGGACCTCCGCGAGTTGGCCACCTGGACCACCGACCCGGTCGACGCACAGGACTTCGACGACGCATTGAGTATCCAGGAAGACGCGGAGACCTACACGCTGTGGGTCCACATCGCGGACGTGAGCCACTACGTACACCCCGACTCCGAGATGTGGGCGGAGGCGATCGAGCGCGGGAACACAGTCTACCTCCCCGGCTATACGGTGCACATGCTCCCCCAGATCCTAGCGGAGACGGTCTGTTCGCTCGTTCCCGAGGAGGACCGACTGGCCCACACGGTGGAGATGGAGATCGCGAAAGACACCCTCTCGTTCGAGTCCGTCGACATCTACAAGTCGGTGATCCACTCCGACGAGCGGCTGACCTACACTCAGTGTGAGCACCGCCTCGACGACCCCGACGCGCCGCTTCACGAGGAGAACACGCTGGTCTACGACCTCGCCGAGGCCCTCCACGAACAGCGGAAAGCGGACGGATCGCTCGTGTTGAACCCGAGTCGCGACCGCGCCCACACCATCATCGAAGAGTGTATGCTGAAGGCCAACAAGGCCGTCACCCACGAACTGATGTGGAACCGCGGCGTCGAGGCGATGTACCGGGTCCACCCGCAGCCCACGCCCGACCAGTGGGACGACGCGCTCCGGGAGATCAACGATTTAGGCGGCGTCAACATCTCCGGCGCGTCGTGGGACGACCCCCGGAAAGCGGTCAACGACGCCTTAGAGAACTCCGAGAAGCGCGCGCTGAACAAGATCCAGCGGGCGGTGCTGAAGGTGATGCCGCGCGCGAAATATATGAACGACCCCTTCGGCGGCCACTACGCGCTCAATTTCGACATCTACGGCCACTTCACCTCGCCGATCCGGCGACTCTCCGATCTGCTGAACCACTGGATTGTCCACGAGAACGACGTGCCCGAGAACCTCGTTGCGCTCTGCGACCGCGCGTCCGACCGCCAGAAGGACGGTGAGACGGCCGAACGGCTCTACAAGCAGTTCTTAGAGGAGGTCGGTCTCGATCCCCACGCGGTCAACAACCGCGGGGTCGTCACCCTCGACGACGACGGCACCGTCGTCAACGAGAGCGGACTGCCGCCCGAGCGGATCGATCTTCGGGAATAGCCGCCGTAGCTCCGCGGGGCGCTGCCGTGGCCCGCTGGGGGGCTACTGCTTGTGGGTGAAAAGCAGCACCTCGTCCTCGTGAGTGGTTACACAGAGGTCCAACAGCATGCTCAGCTCCAAACTGTTGTAGTCGTCCTCACAGATGACCAGGTCGTCGAAGGGATCGCCGCACGCTGGACACGCGATGCTCACGGTGTTCCGGTAGGTCGTCACCCCGCCCGCGGACTCGTGGGGCGTCAACGACGAGGTGAGTTCCTCGTACTCGCTGTCCTCCATCGTCCGAACGAACGCGTCGACCCGTCATAATTCTACTCCCGAGGGGCCGTCCGACTCGCTCCGTTCGTCTCCTGGCCCGTCGATATCACGCTCGCGCTCACGACGCCGCCCTCACCCGTTGCCGTCGTGTGACCGACCGACGACCGGCACGTCCGCACAGTCGCGGACGAAGGCGGCGGTCGCGAGGCCGGCGAGCAGTCCGGCCGCGTGGCCGACGTTGACGCTCGCCGGCGACAGCGACACCGCGGCTCCGACCGCCTCAACACCGACGAGGGCGACCGCACACACGCCGAAGAGAACCGCGAGCAGCTCCAGGTCCGTCACCCGGTCGTGGGACGGCAGGTGGACGACCGCGAACCCGCCGGCCGCGAACACAACGCCGCTGATGCCGTACGCCGCGACGTAGGGGCGGGAGCCGAACGCCAGCCCCCACCCCGCCAGCGCCGCGATTGACCCGACAGCGGCGACCGCGGCCATCGCCGCGAACCGGCGGGTGGTGAGGTGGGCCTCGACGACCCGTCCGAACACGAGCAGTGTGAGGAGGTTGGGGAGGACATGGACGAGCCCGCCGTGGAGCAGCGGCGACAACGGCCACGCCACCCACGGCGCGCGGAGGTACGCGTAGTTGGTCGCGACGTACACAGAGGGTGCCCCCCACCGGACGGCCTGGACCGCTTGGGCCGCGTACACCCCACACACCACCACCGCCAGCAGGTCCGTGACCGGCGCCGACAGCGACCGGTGCTGTGCGACGACTGTCCGGACCCCGCTCTCGAAGGGGGCGATAAGCGTCGACGGCGAGACCGGCCGCATCGTCGAACTGTGGAACGCGAGCGCGTATGAGCGTTTGGGGCGTCGCGGAGGTTTATATATGACCCCGCGGCCAAAGCCCTCGTGACGTAGCTACCGCCCCGCGTCGGATTGCGGGTGTCCGGCACACCGACGCGGGGAGCGATGTGCCGGCTGTTCGCTTTCAACCCCCCACCCGCCGGATTCTTGTTCGGTGGGCGTGACCGGGGGACGTGCGACTCGTTCAGGTTATGGTTCCGACCGGAAAACGGGAGGCCGTGCTGGGCGTGCTCGACGAGGAGGACGTCGACTACGCGCTCTCCGACGAGACCAGCGGGCGGGACTACACCGCGGTCGTGACTTTTCCGCTCCCGACATCGGCGGTGGAGCCGATCCTCGATCGGCTCCGCGAGGTCGGCATCGAGCGCAACGCCTACACTGTCGTGATCCAGGCCGAAACAGTCGTCTCCGAACGGTTCGAGGCGCTCGAAGGACGGTACGACTCCGACGACGAAGACCCCGGAAACGGCACCCGGATCGCCCGCGAGGAGTTGGTGGCCCGCGCGAGCGAGATGGCACCGACGGTCCGGCCGTACGTGCTCATGACCGCGCTCAGCGCGATCGTCGCCACCGCGGGGCTGCTGCTCGACTCGCCGGCGGTGGTGGTTGGGTCGATGGTTATCGCGCCGCTCATTGGTCCCGCAATGGCCGCGAGCGCCGGAACCGTCGTCGACGACGCCGACCTCGCGCTCCGGGGGATCAAACTCCAGGCGCTCGGCGGTGTCGTTGCGATCGGCGCCGCCGCGGCGTTCGCGCTCCTGATCCGGACGACGAACGTGGTCCCGCTGTCCGCTGCGGAGGTGTTCGCGATCGGCGAGGTCCGCGAGCGACTCGCGCCCGGCGTCCTCTCGCTCGTGATCGCGCTGGGGGCCGGCGCCGCGGGGGCGGTGTCGCTGGCGTCGGGCGTCTCCTCCGCACTCGTCGGCGTAATGATCGCCGCCGCCTTGGTCCCGCCGACCGCGGTCGTCGGGATCGGTATCGCGTGGGGCGAACCCGCGACGGTCCTTGGCTCGGGGGTGCTGGTACTCGTGAACGTCCTCGCGATCAACCTCGTCGCCCTGGTGGTGTTGTGGCGGTACGGCTACCGGCCGCGGCTCTGGTTTCGCGAAGACGAGGCGCGTGCGACGACGATCAAGCGCGTTGCCGCCCTCGCAATCGTCCTCCTGCTCCTCACCGGACTGCTCGGGGCGTTCACGTACAGTTCGTACCGGACCGCCGACTTCGAGAGCGAGGCGACCGCCGCGATCGAGGCCGAACTCCCGCCGGAGTCAACCGTTATCGACTTGTCGGTAACCTACGAGGGGTTCCCGCTCCAGACCCCGCGGCTAGTGGTTGTGACCGTCGGGTACCCCCCATCGTCGTCGCCGCCCGCGGCCGGCAACGGGATACGCGAACGGGTGGCCGCGGTTGCCCCCGACCCGATCGGGCCCGTCGGCCACGAGGATATCCGCGTGGAGATCAGGTACGTTGGGGTCGACCGCCCCCCGGAGTGAGGGGGCGGAACGACACGGGGGGCTGCCTGTGCCGCGCGCGCATTCACCGCGACTCTCGTCCAGAGGGCGGTATGAACCTTCCCGGCGCTGTGGCGGTCGCGGCACCGTGTTGCTCGCGGACTGTGGGACCGCGCTACAGACGGCCGAGGGACCCACGGCGGCGTGGCGGCCCGCCGAATCCCGGACACGACCGCTTACTCCTGCCGCGACGGCGGGATGTCGGGACGCCACGCCGCGGCGTCAACCGCAGCCTCAAGCACCTTGTCGACGCCCTCGTCGGCCTCAACGCTCATCTGGAAGTCGGCGTCGACGTCCCGCGACCGGTCGCTCTTGTTATTCACTGTGAGCACCGGCACGTCCCGCTCTTCGAACCGGTCGGTGACGGCGTCGCCGAGCGCCAACTGCGCTGACAACGGGTAGCCGCACGCCTCGCTGGCGTCGACGATGAAGAGCACCGCGTCCCCGAGGTGTTCGAGCGCGCTGACCGCCTGGCGTTCGATGTCGTTGCGGTCCTCCTCGGGCCGGTCGAGCAGCCCCGGCGTGTCGATTATCTGATAACGGATCCGGTCGCGGTCGAAATGCCCCACGTGGACGCCCCGGGTGGTGAACGGGTAGTGTGCGATCTCGTTATCGGCGCGGGTCACGCGGTTGACGAACGACGACTTCCCGACGTTGGGGTAGCCGGCGACGACGATCGCAGGCTCGTCCGGCCGGATGTCGGGGAGGGTCTTCAGCGCGTCCCGGGCCTCGCCGATCCGTTCGAGGTCCTCGCCGACCTCCTCGACCACGTCGGCCATCCGGGCAAACGCCTGCTTCCGGTGTTTTCGCGCCTTGTCGGGGTCCGTCCGCCGGAGTTTGGGCTGGTACTCCTCGCGGAGCTGCCAGACCTGGCGGCTGGCCCACGTCACCTTCGAGAGGCTCTGTCTGAGCTCGTCAACATCGACAATCGCGTCCGCGAGCTCATAATAAAAGGTGTCGACGGTTCCGAAATCGGGCCACCGCGTGACCACGTTCTCGAGGTTGTCGGCGAGAATCGACGACGCCGTCTGGAGCATGGACTGCTGGGCTTCGAGCCCGGATTTCGACCGGCCCGAACGGGCCGCCCGCGAGAACGCCTTGTCGAGAAGTTCCTCCGACCGGGGCGTCGTCGGGAGGGACTCGAAGATCATAGTACGCACGCTACACCGCCGAACGGTAAAAGCGCGTCCGTTCGGCGGTCTA
The DNA here is from genome assembly GCF_014646875.1 of Halobellus salinus. Taxonomy (GTDB): domain Archaea; phylum Halobacteriota; class Halobacteria; order Halobacteriales; family Haloferacaceae; genus Haloquadratum; species Haloquadratum salinum. Next base: position 6,543 of record NZ_BMOC01000015.1, read on the forward strand.
CGAGTCTCGCCGGCTATACGCGAAGGTTTTCTCCGTCGAACGCGTCCCCGTCGGTATGGATACGAACTGGCGGGCCGTCGGGACCGGGTTCGTCGCGTTGCTCGTCGTCGGCACGTTCGGCCTGTGACTCCCGGTCGTCGGACAGGTCGGTGCCGGCCTCGTCGGCGGATTCGTCGCCGGCTACCTCGCCAGCGGGGTTGGCAACGGCGCGTGGAACGGGCTGGTCGCGGGGTCGATATCAGGGATCGCAGTTTCGGTGCTCGCCGCGTTACTCGGCGGAGTGATCGGGCTTGTGGGCGGGCCCCTCGGCGGGATCCTCGGCGGAGCGGGGATCTTCCTCGTCGGCCTCGTCATCACGTTCCTGTTCGCGATCGACAGCGCCATCGGCGGCGCGATCGGCGGGCTGTTCAGCCGGTAAGCGCCCGGCCCGAACCGAGTCGAGTCACTCCGTCCCTCGATTGAGGTACTCCTGTTGGACGGCGACCACGTCGGCCGAGTCCTCGCACGCTGCATAGCGCCGGAGCGGTTCGTCGTTCAGTTCCAGGAACGTGTGTCCCCAGGTGAACTTCGCGAGCAACGTCGCAGCGCGCTCCCGGTGGCCGAAGATGGTGAGCGCGGCCGCCAACGCCTCAACTGTGGTCAGCCGCATCGGGCGCCCGAAGTTGACCGGGTTCGCCGCCACGAGGTACGGGAGCGCGCGGTGCTCCCCGGGGAGGGAGAACCGCGCCTCGCCCGCGGATTCCCAGGAGCAATCCAGCGCGACGAGTGGGCCCCCATCGGCGTCCGCCGGCGACACCGCCCGCTCGGCGTGTGGATTCAGGACGACGCCGTACGGGGTGTTGCGGTCCGACCGGTGGAGGGAAACGAGATCGAACCGCGCGAGTTTCCGCGCCGTGCACTTCTCGGGGTCGTCGTCGCCCTCGTACCGGACGTGAAGCGCCGGAGCCGCGGCGTCCGCTGACTCGACCCTCGGACCGTCGGCGCCGGCAACACCCGTCGGATCGTCGGCAGTCACACCGCATCCGACGCCGGCCGGGCAAAAAAGCCGTTCGTCGGCGACCGGACACTGGGCGCGGGGTGTTCACTCCGAGAGGGGCTGTCGGAGTTGGACTCGGCCGTCGGCTGTCACCCGGACGGCGTGGCCGGCGACGCGGAAGACCACGCTGGCGTCTGCGTCGCCGACAGACGCGAGGAACCGCTCTGCGGGCTCGACGTCGACGGCGTCGTACAGCGGCTGTTCCGGACACTGCCCGCCGAGCGCCTCGGCGATCGTCGCGTCGAGTTCCGTCGTGCCGCCGAAGTCGTGGTGGGCGACAGTCTCCCACCCGCCGGCGTCGTGGCAGTTGCCATCCCGAGCCGTATTGTGCATACGGAGCGGCCGGGCGGAACCGACAAGAAACAGGTCGAAGCTCCACCGGTTTTTTGCCCGATTAAACCGAATCTAGTGGTTAACGCGTCGTTAAGCCGTGAACACCCCGGCTACTCCCGCGTGCCGTCCCCGACCGCGGACTCCCCGACCGGGGTGTGGCCCTGGATGAGTTCAGCGCCGCCCATGTACGGCCGGAGCGCCTCGGGAACGGTCACGGTCCCGTCGTCGTTCTGGTAGTACTCCAGGATTGCGACCATGACACGGGGGACGGCGAGCCCCGAGCCGTTGAGCGTGTGGAGGTGTTCGGCGGACTCGTGGCGCTCGGGTCGGTACCGGATCCCCGCGCGCCGCGCCTGGAAGGCGCCGAAGTTCGAGACCGACGAGACTTCGAGCCACCGACCGCCCGGCTCCGGACCCCCCTCCAGGTCGTCACCCGGCGCCCACACCTCGATGTCGTATTTCTTCCGCTGGGTGAATCCCAAGTCGCCGGTACACATCTCCAGGATGCGGTAGGGGAGCTCGAGCCGACGGAGCACCGCCTCGGCCTCGTCGACGAGCCCCTCGAAGCGCCCTTCGCTGTCCGCTGGCGGGACGAAGTTCACCATCTCGACCTTGTTGAACTGGTGGACACGCACGATCCCGCGGGTCTCGGTGCCGTGTTCGCCCGCCTCCCGCCGGAAGTTCGGGGTGTACGCCTGGATCTTCAGCGGGAGGTCGTCGTCGAGCAGGATCTCGTCGCGGTACATGTTCGTCACCGGAACCTCTGCGGTGGGACAGAGCCACAGGTCGTCGTCGTCCCACGGCTCGCCGTTGCGGCCGCCGACCCGGTAGGCGTCTTCGGTGAACTTGGGGAACTGCCCGGTCCCGACCATCGACCGCGAATTGACTGGAATCGGCGGGAATACATCGACGTACCCCTGTTCGCGGTGGACATCGAGCATAAACTGCACGAGGGCGTGCTCCAGCCTCGCGCCGTCGCCTTTCGTGAAGTAGAAGCCGCCGCCGGCGACCTTCGCGCCCCGCTGGAAGTCCAAGATGTCGAGGTCCTCACCCAGGTCGTAGTGCGGAACGACCGGGTCCGGAAGCGACCGCAGGTCGTCGAACCCCTCGCGGCGGCGCTCGACGTTCCCGGACTCGTCCTCGCCGACCGGCACGTCGTCGTCGGGGATCTGGGGGAGTTCCAGCAGCGCCGCCTCCAATTCGGCTTCGAGTTCGTCGGCGCGCGCCTCGACCGCCTCAAGTTCGCCTTTGAGCTCCTGGGAGCGTTCGATGGCCTCCTGGGCGGCGTCCTCATCGCCGTCAGCTTTCAACTCGCCAATCTTCGAGGAGATCTCGTTGCGCTCGTGACGGAGGTCGTCGCCGCGCCCTTTGCGTTCGCGCCACTCCGCGTCGACGTCGAGGATCCGATCCAGGTCGACGTCGGTGACCCCCTTCTGTTCCAGCGCCGCACGAACCGTCTCCGGGTTCTCACGGACGAACTGTCTCCCGATCATACTCGGCGGTTCGCCGGGATCCGGCAAAACCGTGTCGCATCCGTAAGAGATCTACTCACGTGAGGATGGTGCTGTCGCAACTGGGGGATCGTCGCTTCCGGACGCCCCGGGCCCCTTCTGCTCCCACCCGCCGACGGGTTCCCGGCCGGCCATCGCTTGATACTGTCGGCTATGACTACGTGAAGATTTTCGACACCCCGGGGTGTCGAAATACGTCACGCGACTATAGCCGACAGTATGAGTACACAGGGTCGGCGCCGCGCCATCGAAAGAGGATAACAAAAAGACACATATCCCACGACGGAGTCGCTCGCGTATGGCGACCTGGCTGCGTCGACGTCTCACTCGCGCGTACGAGCGGATGCTCCGCCAACAGCTCGGGACCGCGCCCGCCCACGTCGCGATCATCCAGGACGGCAACCGCCGGTACGCCAGGCAACGCGGCGCCGACGCCCCTGACGGCCACCGCGAGGGCGCCGAAACAACCGAGCAGGTCTTAGAGTGGTGCGAGGAACTCGGGATCGAGGAGCTGACGCTGTACGCTTTCTCCACCGAGAACTTCGACCGCCCCGACGACGAACTCGACCCGCTGTTCGACCTTATCGAGTCGAAGCTATATGAGTTCGCCGACGCCGACCGGGTCCACGACAACGACGTCCGGATTGGCGCGATCGGCGACGTCGAACGGCTCCCCCAGCGGGTCCGCGAGGCGGTCGAGTACGCCGAATCCCGGACTGCGGCGCACGACGGCCTCCGGCTGAATATCGCGCTGGCGTACGGCGGCCGGGCGGAGCTCCTGGGCGCGGCCAGGGAGGTCGCCGAAGACGTCGCCGCCGGCGACCTCGCGCCCGAGGACGTCGACGCCGACGCCGTCGAACGACGGCTGGCGGAACACACCACCCGGGATGTGGACCTGATCATCCGGACCGGCGGCGACGAGCGAACCTCGAACTTCCTGCCGTGGCACGCCAACGGCAACGAGGCCGCGGCGTACTTCTGTGCGCCCTACTGGCCGGAGTTCTCGAAAGCCGACTTCCTCCGCGGGCTCCGGACCTACGAGTCCCGCGAGGAGTCCTGGCGGCAGTCCCGGACCGAACGCGCCGTCGCACTCTTGCGGGCAGTCGCCGGGACCGAACTCAACGACGCCACCGCGGTCGCGGGGCGGCTCCGGGGCCAACTCCCCTCCGCCGGCGCCCGCGAGGTCTCCGCGGAGTTGGAGCGACAGCGCGACTCGGAGCCGGTTGAGAGTGCTGACTGAGTCCGGGTTCGATCCGACAGCCATGTTCGGGTAGCCAGCAGCCGGCCGATCCCCCGCCAGCGGGCGGGAACAGAAGGGATCGCACTCATCTCTGTACCACCCCGCCGACCGCAATATCCACCGAACAGTACCCGTCCTACCCCCAGCGTGAGGAAACCCCGGCGTTCACGCCGGGGAGGATGTCATCGCCCGAACCGCCGCTGTCTGTTCTGGTAGTCCAAGACGGCTCGGAGGTAGTCCCGCCGGCGGAAGTCCCGCCAGTTCACGTCGGTGAAGTAGAGTTCGGCGTACACCGACTGCCAGATCAGAAAGTCCGACAGCCGCTCGGCGCCGGTCTTGATAAGCAGGTCCGGCTCGTCGTCGAACACCAGCCGCTCCTCGATCCGGTCGGCGTCAACGTCCTCGGGCGCGAGGTCGCCGTCAGCGACGGATTCGGCCACGCTCCGGACCGCGGCCGCGAACTCCCGCTTGCCGCCGAGCCCGATGTTGATCCGGATCGGCGCGTCGGCGCGTTCGGTGTCTTCCGGCCCCCGGACCGCCACCGGCTCGGGGGCGTCGATCGCTTTGAGTTCACGGGTGAGCGTCGGCACGACCGCCTCGTCGAGCACGCTCACCGAGACGGTGACCCGCGTGGCGTCGTACTCGAACGCCCACCGCAGAAACGCTGAGAACGTGGCGTACGCCCCCTGTTCGAGCAGGTCGCGTTCGGTGATCACGACCGCGACGTGCTCGGGCGCGTCGGCGTCGTGGAGCCGGTGGCGGAGAGCGAGGTACCGGTCGTACAGTCTCACGATCGGTTGTGGCCGCTTGCGGAATATATGCCTCCGGGTTGGAGCCGTCGGCGTCGGTGGCGGCCGGCGGGTGGCTCTGTACTGGACGATAATGTCATAAGAAAGAATATCACACCCGAGAACAGATATTCTACCGGAGTACAGACCAATCACCGTGAGAAAAGACGCGTATCTCTCGACAGAACGCGTATTCAGTGCAGCGGATCGGACTGTGAGGTGTTTGGGGGCGTGAGCTCGCCACCCCGAGGGAGCCTTCGGGCCGCGGTTCGCCGCCCGCTGGTCGGCCGGCTGCTCCGGCCAGTGGCTGCGTTCGCAGCAGTCGTCGCTGTCGGAGTTGTCGGGTTTTCGTCGCTCGACGGCGTCGGCGTGGTCGACGCACTATTCTGGCTCGTCGATCCCACGAGCCTTGAGTTACATTTCCAGGCGCACGACGGGCCCGAAACGGCCGCGAAGGGGTACGCGGTCGTGATCGTCTCGGGGCTTGTCGTTAGCGGGCTCTGGATCGGCGAGACGGTGTTCTCCGCCGCGTTCGGCGGGCAGATCCAAACGGAGCTCAAACGCATGAACATGGAACGACAGATCGAGGAATCGCACGAGCACACGATCGTCTGCGGGTACGGGACGTTCGGCAAGACCGTCGCTCGGGCGCTCCGGGACGCCGGGCGGGAGGTTGTGGTGATCGAACGCCAGGAGTCGGAGTTCCAGCGGGCGGCCAACGACGACCTGCTCGCAGTCCAGGCCGACGCGCGTCGAGAACACGCGCTGACCGATGCGGGGGTTGAGCGCGCGGCGACGGTCGTGTGCGCCATCGATGACTCGAACGCGAACATCCAGACCGCTATGGCGACGAGTCAGATCGCACCGACCGTTGAGCTCGTTGTCCGGGTCGGCGACGGGATGTACGAGTCGCTCGCCAGGCGCGCGGGCGCAGACGAGGTGATCGTACCGGAAGTTGCGAGCGCGGAGCAGGTGACGGCGTCGCTATAGCCGGCAGTGCGGTCGCGCCGACTCACCGGCGTCGACGCGAAATGCCCGATGTCGGGAGGGTTAAGTGCGCGTCGGGGGTAGCCGAAGGCGTGCAACCGACGCTTCGGCGGGCGGGCGGCTTCGCCCTCGTGGGGACGGTGGCGGTGGCCGCGCCCGTGCTGGAACGGGCCGCGTTCGCCCCCTTCGCCGCCGTGGCGCTTCTCGCCGCGTTCGTCATCACGGACGGGCCGTTGTTCGACGTTTTCGCTCGGCCGGCCGACAGGCGCGAGGGTCGGCTGAACGGGTTGGCCGGTTTCGCGCTCGCCGCTGCCGGCCTCGCGATTCTCGCCACCGAGATCGGGCTCCCGGTTGGGCTCTTCGCCGCCGCGGTTCTGGTACTCGCGTACGGAAACCTCGGCAAGCGGCTGGTCGCCGAGACCTCCGACAACCCGTTTCTGGGGGTCGCGGGGTTCGCTGCCGGCGGCAGCGCGGCGGGTGTGGGCGGCCAGGCCGCGGTGGCGTCGCTGACGTCGTCACCCGTCCTGCTTGCCCGCTTTGCCTTCCTCGCGGTCGCGGGAACGCTCGTTGCCGCGCTGTTCCGGGAGATGCTGTTCGAGCGCGACGATCCCGTGGTCATGCTGTCGACCGGACTGTTGCTGTGGTTGTTCGACGGGCTGGCGACAGGGGTCGGGACGGTCGAGGTCGCCGCCGGCCTCGCGATCACGGTCGCGCTCGGGTACACCTCCTACGCGCTCGGCACCGCGTCGGTTGCGGGGATGCTCTCGGGCGTCCTGTTGGGACTGCTCGTCGTCGTGTTCGGCGGATTCGGGTGGTTCGCGGTGCTCATCACCTTCTTCGCCATCGGCGCGCTCTCCACCAAGTTCCGGTACGACGACAAGAAGCGCCGCGGCATCGCCGAGGAGAACGAGGGCGCCCGCGGCACCGGCAACGTCCTCGGGAACGCCGCTGTCGCGCTGGCGTGTGTGCTCTGTTTCGCCGCTAGCGGGTCGCTCCCGATCGACGGGACGCTGTTCCAGTACGCCTTCGCGGGCTCTATGGCCGCGGCGCTGAGCGACACCCTCTCCTCGGAACTCGGCGGACTCTACGACAACCCGCGGCTCATCACGACGCTGGAGCGCGTGCCGCCCGGGACCGACGGCGGCGTCACCTGGCAGGGGGAGGTGTTCGGACTGGCCGGCGCGGCGGTCGTCGCCAGCGTCGCGCTCGGACTCCTCCCCGGCGTTTCGACGCTCGGGGGCGCCGCGGTCGCGGCCGGCGGCGTGGTGGGGATGACCGTCGACAGCGTCCTGGGTGCGACGGTTGAGGGGCCCGGGTTCGGAAACGAGGCGGTCAACTTCGCGGCCACGCTGGTCGGGGCGGCCGTCAGCGCGCTTGCGGCACTCGTGGTTCTCACGGCTTCGTGATCCGACCTGCACGCGCTGACGACGCGGCCACGGTCGCGGCGCTCCAGTCGTGTCTCGCCGGTCCGTCGCCACGACTGCTCGCGACGGCTGGGGCGCTGGGGACGTGTCTGGTCGCCGTCACCGGAGCGGACGCCCCCGGCGGCCGGCCGGTTGGGTACGCCCTCGTGATCGGCGAGGGCGACACGCATCTCGCGGAACTGGTCGTCCACCCCGATCACCGCCGCGAGGGCCACGCCGAAGCACTCTTAGGCGCCGTCGTCGCCCGCCAAGCGCCCGGGACGCGGGTGACGCTCGCGGTCGCTGCGGACAACGACCCCGCGCGGTCGCTGTACGACTCCGCCGGATTCGCGCCGATCGACCGCCGGCCGGCGTTCTACGAGTCGGTCAACGGGTGTTCCGACGAGGCGGTGGTGTACGCCTACGACGTGCCGGACAACGCCGGGTGAGGAGCAGCCCTCAGTTCGGGATCGCGAGTTGGTCTGCGGTCCGGAGTCGGACGCCAACGGGCTTTTTAACGAACTCCCCGGTCGTGGCGGCGACCGCGTGGTTGACGCCGCGCTGTGCCGCGATGTCGAGCAGCTGCTGGGTGAACTCACCGTCGAGGACGGCCGCGTACGGCGCGGGGTCGGCGTCGGCGATGGCGTCGAACGCGTCGCCGGCGGGGGCCTCGGCGACCGCCGCGAGGTCGTCGTCGAGCAGCCGGACCGTCCCACGCTTCCCGCCGACAACCTCCCTGACGTGGTCCGCCAACGAGCGCCGGGCGCCCTCGACTCCAGCGCCGTCAGCGTCGTCGCCCTCGACCTGCTCGTTGCCGCCCTCGACCTGCTCGTTGCCGCCCTCGGCCTGCTCGTTGCCGCCCTCGACCCGCTCGTTGTCGCCCTCGGCCTGCTCGTTGTCTCCCTCGACCTGCTCGTTGTCGACGTGGCTGGTGTCGGGTGCCGTGGCCTCTTCGCTTGCGTCGTGACCTGCGTCGCCAGCCGAGTTCTCGGGGGCGTCGTCGACTGTATCCGGCTCGACAGACGCCGTCGCGTCCGGCGTGTCTGTTGCGTCCGGCGTGTCTGTTGCGTCCGACGTGTCTGTTGCGTCCGACGTGTCTGTTGCGTCCGACGTGTCTGTTACGTCCGGCGTGTCCGATCCCTCGGACGCGGTCGCCCCGTCGACACCGTTCGACACCGGAACTCTCCCGTCGGGGTCGTCGGTCGCTAGCGTGGCGTCGGCTGACGCCTCGGTCTCCTCGCTGTCGCCGGCAACGGGTGGATTTGAGTCGGCCGCGCCGGGGCGGGTGCCCCGCGCCCCGTCACGGGCGTCGTACTCGTACTCCTGTGCGTCCAGAGTCCCGGGCGGTGGGGTCGCCGACTCAGTCGTCGGCGACCCCGTGTGAGGGTCCGGCGGCTCACCCTCGGCGTCGTCGGTCGGCGGCGATGGGTCCGATTCGACCGCGTCGATCGGATCTTTCCCCCTGAGCGCCGCGAACACCTCGTGGCGTTCGAGGTCCTCAACCGAGCGCCCTTCGGGCGCGAACGCGACGTGGTCGACGTCGCCCACCTGCGCCAACTCCCGGAGGATGAGTCGACCGCCGCGGTCGCCGTCCAGAAACGCGGTGGTGGTTCGGTCCTGGGTGAGATTCGCCACCGCGCCGGGGACGTTGGTGCCCTCGACGGCGACGGCGTTCTTGACGCCGTAACGGAGGAGCGTCAGCACGTCCGCGCGACCCTCCACCACGACGACCGCGTCCGACTCGCCGACGTGCGGACCCGCGGGCAGGCCCTCGTACTCGCTTATGTCTTCGATCCGGACGCTCTCTTTGACTTCGTCGAGAATCTCCGTGGAGGACATCACGCTCTCGTCGAACGACTCCGAGAGGAGTTCCTTCGCGCGCTCGACCACCTCCCGGCGCTTTGCCTCCCGGACGTCCTCTATGTCGGTGACCTCCACGGTGGCCCGGCAGGGCCCGACTCGGGTGATTGTCTCGAGTGAGGCGGCGAGGATCGCGGTCTTGACCCGATCAAGGGTGCTCGCGATGGTGACCGTGCCGAACGACTGCCCGTTCTGGGAGTCGATCTCGACGTCGATGCGTCCGACCTTCGACGACTGCTGGAGGTCGCGGAGGTCCAGGTCGTCGCCGAGGAGGCCTTCGGTCTGCCCGAAGATGGCCCCGACGACGTCGGAGCGCTCCACGACGCCGTCCGCCGTGATTGCCGCGTGAATGAGGTATTTTTCGGTGTCTTCCATTGGTGAATCCCCCTGCGGGGGCGTGTGAGTGATGTGCGCGTCATGGGAAACCCGATGACGTGTTTATATACGGGCCGCTCCCGGCAAATAACTGTCGTACTCCGGAACCCCGCCCCGCGGGTCCGGCGGAACGTGTGTGGCCGATCACCCCGACGCGGCATCGAGTCGATCCGGCGCGCGTTTCCGAAGAAAATATTTCTTCGATACGCAATTTCGAATCTAAAAGAGAAATATTTACGGGCACCAAGTACATAGTCTGATTCGATGCCGCGAAAGACGAACGATTATCTCTGGATAGCCGTTTTCGGACTGCTCGTAGCGTTCGGAATCCCGTGGTTCCTGTGGGGTTCCACGGCGACGTGGGCGGGGCTGCCAACCTGGCTGTGGTGGCACATCGGGTGGATGGTGCTCGCAGCGGTCGCGTTCGCGGGCTTCACCCGCGGGGCGTGGGACCGCGGGATGGACATCGACCGGGAGGGGACGGATGGCTGAGTCGGCGCTCCCGGTCCAACTGAGCGTGATCGGGGCGTACCTGGTCGTCGCGCTCGTGGTTGGGACCGCTGCGTACCGACTGACCGGCCGCGACGCCGAGGACTACTACCTCGCGGGGCGGTCGATCGGGACGGTGGTGCTGCTGTTTACCACGTTCGCGACGCTGCTGTCGGCGTTCACGTTCTTCGGCGGTCCCAACCTCGCGTACGCCGCCGGCCCCGAGTGGATCCTGGTGATGGGGGTGATGGACGGCCTGCTGTTTGCGGTCCTGTGGTACGTCATCGGCTACCGCCAGTGGCTCATCGGCCGCGCGGAGGGGTACGTCACCCTCGGGGAGATGCTCGGCGACCGCTTCGGGTCGAACCGCCTCCGCGCGCTGGTGGCGGGGGTGTCGCTGTTCTGGCTGTTCCCCTACGTCATGCTCCAGCAGATGGGGGCGGGCGAGGCCATTGTCGGGCTGACCGACGGCACGGTCCCCTACTGGGCGGGCGCGGCGCTCATCACGCTGTTTATGATCGGCTACGTCGTGCTCGCGGGGCTCCGCGGCGTCGCGTGGACCGACACCATCCAGGGGGTGTTTATGCTCGGGATCGTGTGGGTCGCGGTCGGGTGGGTGTTGTCGAGCGCCGGCGGCCTCCCGGAGGTGTCGGCGTCGCTCGCGACGAATCGCCCCGAGTTCCTCTCGCTGGGCGGCGGGGTCTACTCCCCGCAGTGGATGATCGCGCAAGCCGTCACGATCGCGTTCGGGGTCACGATGTTCCCTCAGATCAACCAGCGGTTCTTCGTCGCGAAGGACGCCCGTGTGCTGAAGCGATCGTTCACGCTGTGGCCGGCGCTGGTGCTTCTGCTCTTCGTTCCGGCGTTCCTGCTCGGAACGTGGGCAGCGGGGCTCGGCGTGTCGGTGCCGGAGGGCGCGAACGTGATTCCCGTCCTGTTGAACGCCTACACCCCGGCGTGGTTCGCGGCGCTCGTGGTCGCCGGCGCGATGGCGGCCATGATGTCGTCGTCGGATTCGATGCTCCTCTCGGGGTCATCGTATCTCACCCGCGACCTCTACCGGCCGTTCGTGAACCCCGCTGCCGACGACGAGCGGGAGGCGTGGCTCGCCCGGATCGGAGTCGCCGTTTTCGCGACCGGGACGTTCGTCGCCAGCCTGTTCCGACCCGGAACCTTGGTTCAGGTCGGCGACACCGCCTTCGGCGGGTACGCCCAGCTTGCGCTTCCGGTGTTGGTGGCGCTGTACTGGCCGAAAACGACACGGCGAGGGATGCTCGCCGGGATCGGAGGGTCACAACTGTACTACCTCGCGCACGTGTTCGTGCCGGCGACCACCGTCGGCGGCGTGACCGTCTTCGGGTCGACATACCTAACCTGGGACTTCGCGCTCTACGGCATGGTGCTGTCGCTTGCTCTCACGATCGGGGTGTCGCTCGCCACCGCGCCCGACGTCGGCGAGCGGACCGAGCGGTTCTCGGTGGGGACCGGAGCCGACTGACCGCCTCCGACGGTCGCGTTCCGCCGCTCACGCCGGAGTCAGCCGAACCAACGGCCCGGGGTCGGCGTCAACTGCGATCAAAAGCCCGTCGTCAGGGCCGACCGCCACCGCGCGGATCCGCCACCCCCGACCGTCGAGTAGGCGTTCGACCTCGGTGGGTCCCTGGCTATCAACGGCGAACCGGCCGAGATACCCGCCCGCGAGGTTGCCCGCAAACAGGTCACCCCGCCACGTCGACGCCGCGCCGTCGTAGATCGCGAGTCCCGACGGCGGGAACCCTCCGGAGCCGCAGGGCCAGTAGTGGACCGGATCGATCGCGTCACCACGCTCCGAGTGGGAGACGCCGATGGGGTCGCCGCCGCCGTAGGTGCACGCCTCGGTCGCGATGGGCCACCCGAAGTTGCCGCCGGATTCGAGAACGTTGATCTCGTCACCGTCCTGCTCGCCGTGTTCGTGCTCCCAGAGCGCGCCCGTCTCGGGGTGGACCGCCAACCCCTGGGGGTTGCGGTGGCCGTAGCTGAAGACCGGATCCCGGGCGTCGGGGTCGTCGACGAACGGGTTGTCGTCGGGGATCGACCCGTCGGGATCGAACCGAAGCACTGCGCCGAGGTCAGTGGTTCGGTCCTGGGCGACGTGGTCCGGGCCGAAGTTCTTGAACTGGCGGTCGCCGACGGTGACGTAGACCCGTCCGTCGGCCCCGAAAACGACTCGGGAGCCGAAGTGCGCGTCGGAGTTCACGAACGGCTCGGCGGCGTGGAGCACCTCAAACTCCGCCAACCGGCCCGCATCGGGGTTGAGCCGCCCCCGACCCAGGTGCGTCGTGGTCGCGCCCGCGTCGTTCGCCGCCGAGTAGGTGAGGTACACCCACGCGGGATCGGGGTAGCCGGGGTGGACGGCAACGTCCAACAGCCCGCCTTGGCCGCCGGCGAACACCTCGGGGACGCCGTTGATCCGCCGCGTCTCGCCGCCGGGGGCGACGCGGACAAGTCCACCCGGACGCTCGGTGACCAAGGTCGCCCCGTCGGGCGACACAGCGAGGCCCCACGGCTGGGCGAGGTCGTCAGCGACTGTTTCGACCTCGTACTGAGGGCTGTCGTCGGATACGCCGGTCCCGGTGTCGGCGCGTCCGTCGCTACCCGCCGGGCGTCCGTCGTCGACCGGAGGGCTTGCGGCACACCCACCGAGCGCGAGCACCCCAGCCGAGACTCCTGTCCGCAGAAACCGCCGCCGGTCGCCGTTCATACCCGTTGTTCGGGCCCGCTGAACTAGCACCTGTCGCCGCCGGAAGGCCGGCCGGCAGTGTTCAAATAAGCGATGCGTGATCAAGGAACCGACCCCGGGCGGGACTGACAGGGGCTGCGGGGGCTTTCGAGGCCATCTCCGAGCCTCTCTCCCCGCTTTCGGTCTTATCTGAACAGTACCGCAGCCCCGGACGCGGCCTCGGCCCCGACCACCGGACGCGCAGCGAACCCGCTCGCCGGCAACGCTTTTGCCGCCTGGGAAACACTGTCCGTATGACTCCTCCGTTCGCTCGCCCACACGCTATCCCGTTTCTGTGATACATCTCGAAGCCGTTATATTTAACACGGCCACAGACTAACGTCTGTCAATGTCAGAATCGGCAGTCTCCGCCGTCGGGTACGACGAACTGGCGGCGCTGAAATTCGTCGCACTCGAGGGCGGCCGGTCCAGCCCGGTCAAGATCTCCTGTTCCGGGCTCGCGGGCCGCCTCGACGCGTCGAACCAGACCGCCTCCCGTCGGCTCCAGCGGCTCGAATCCGCCGGCTACCTCGACCGGGACGTGGTCGCCGACGGTCAGTGGGTCTCGCTCACCGAGTCCGGGGAAGCGGCGCTCCACTGCGAGTACGACCACTACCGCCGGATCTTCGAGGGCGACAGTCCGTCGACCGTGGAACTGGAAGGCACCATCACGAGCGGGATGGGCGAGGGCCGGCACTACATCTCGCTTTCGGGGTACGTCGAACAGTTCCGCGATCGGCTGGGGTACGAGCCGTTCCCCGGCACGCTCAACGTCGACCTTGACGACGAGAGCGTGCGCGCGCGGTCGGCGGTGTCGTCGCTGCCGGGTGTCCAGATCGACGGGTGGGAGGACGACGAGCGGACGTTCGGCCCCGCAACGTGTTACGCCGCTACCGTCGCAGACGACGGCGAAATCGCCGAGGAGGCCCACATCATCGTTCCCGAACGCACCCACCACGACGAGACCCAACTCGAGATCATCGCGCCGGTGAAGCTTCGCGACGAGCTCGGACTTGACGACGGAACGGTCGTCTCCGTCCGAGTGGAGGCGGCGGAATGACCCGGACGACCGCCGACATCGGACCCGAGGCCGCCGACGGAGGCGCGGTCGACCGGGCGGTGGCGGCGTTCCAGGATGGGAACCCGGTACTGATCCACGACGCCGCCGACCGCGAGGGCGAGACCGACATCGTCTATCCCGCGAGCGCGGTGGACGCCGACGCGGTCGCCCACCTCCGAGAGGACGCCGGTGGGCTGATCTGCACCGCCGTCTCCGACGCCGTCGCCGACGCGGCGGGGCTCCCGTTCTTGGAGGATGAACTCGACCACCCCGCGGCTGCCGACCACGACCTCGCGTACGACAACCGGTCGTCGTTTTCGCTTCCGGTAAACCACCGCGAGACGTTCACTGGGATCACCGACGACGACCGCGCGCTCACCATCCGCCGACTGGCCGACGCCGCGGCCACGGCGGCGCGCTCCGACGGCTACGACGCCGAGGCGTTCGCAACGGAGTTCCGGACCCCGGGTCACGTCCACGTTCTCCGGGGCGCGCCGGACCTGTTGGCCGACCGTCGGGGCCACACCGAACTCGGACTCGCTGTGGCGGCGGCCGCAGGGCTCCCGCCGGCGGCCGTGGTGTGTGAGATGCTTGACGCCGGCTCCGGCGGGGCGCTCACCCCGACCGCGGCCCGGGAGTACGCCCAGCGTAACGGGTACGTCTACGTCGAGGGTGCGGCGATCGTCGACCGGTTGGGGTGATCCGCTCGTCCGGCACGCGCGGCTGATCTGGGCCCCACCGGCCCGGCCGTACTGACGCCTCACCCACCGCAGACGCTCCTGTATGATTTTATACCCCGGGCCGCAAACGACGGCATATGGGATTCGACGAGATGGACGTCGGCACGATCTGGCAGGACGGCGACTTCGTCGACTGGGACGACGCGACTGTCCACGTTCTCACGCACGCACTCCACTACGGCACCGGGATCTTCGAGGGGGTCCGGTGTTACGACACCGAGAACGGCCCCGCGATCTTCCGGTGGGACGAACACTTAGACCGGTTCTACCAGTCGGCGAAGCCGTACGATATGGAAGTCCCGTTCTCGCGTGCGGAACTCACTGAGGCGACGCTCGAACTCCTCCGGCGCGAGCAACTCCGGTCGTGTTACATCCGCCCGGTGGCGTTCTACGGCTATGGCTCCTTGGGCGTGAGCCCGAAAGAGAACCCCGTCGACACCGCGATCGCGGCGTGGCCGTGGGGGACGTACCTCGGCGAGGAAGCCTTAGAGCGTGGCGTCGAGGTGATGATCTCCTCGTGGCGGAAGTACGCCTCCAGTCAGGTCCCGACCAACGCCAAAACCACCGGGCTGTACGTCAACTCACTTCTTGCCGGGGAGGAGGCCCGCCGGAACGGCTACACCGAGGCCATCGTCCTGAATAAGGAAGGACAGGTCGCGGAGGGGCCGGGCGAGAACCTGTTTCTGGTCCGGGACGGCGAGATCTACACTCCCGGGCTCTCTCAGAGCATCCTCGATGGCATTACACGAAACACCGTGATCGAACTCGCCCGCGAGCGCGGCTACACCGTCTACGACCAAGCGAGCATCTCCCGCGGGGAACTCAACACCGCCGATGAACTCTTTTTCAGCGGGACCGCTGCGGAAGTCACGCCCATCCGGAAGGTCGACAACGTCACCATCGGCGACGGCTCCCGCGGGCCCGTCACGAAGGAACTCCAGCAGGCTTTCTTCGACCTCGTGGAGCGCCGGACCGACGCCCACGAGGAGTGGTTCACGTACGTCTAGGACAGTACTCATTTTTATTACGGCGCTCTGGCGCTCGGATCGACCTCGTAGGCGGCGTCGGGTTGCCCGACAAAGTAGTAGACCACGAACCCGACAAACGGCACGAGAAAACAGGCCCCGGTCCAGGCGGTCGCGGAGTCGCTTCCCCGCCCGGTCGCGTCGATGTAGACCCACCCCGGAAGCACCACGTGGGCCACGAGAAAGTAGCCCGCGAACCCGAGGAAGTACGCGAACGTGCCGACGTCGGCGATCACCACCCACATCACGAGCAGTGGGAGGAAGGCGACGGCGACCAGCCCGCCCAGCACGGCGATCGGCGAACGCGTCGTTGGCATCGGGTTGGTGTTGGAGCCGCGGCGGTATGACGCTTTCCGGTCGAGGCTGTCGACGGCAGCCTCGGCCGTATCCCAGAAGTCATATGCCGGCGTCGCGACTTCCTACCGGTATGGACGCCTACGACCGGATCACCCGGAACGCCGCCGAGGTGGTCACCGACGAGGAGGCACGCGCGTTGGCCGACGCCCCCGACGGAAAGCGGGCGTACGTCGGCTACGAGCCCTCCGGCGTCCTCCACGTCGGGCACATGCTCACCGCGAACAAGCTGATCGAACTCCAAGACGAGGGGTTCGAGGTGGTGGTGCTCCTGGCCGACGTCCACGCCTACCTCAACGGCAAGGGCACGTTCGCGGAGATCAGAGACACCGCAACCCGGATGCAGGAGCAGTTCGTCGCCTACGGGCTGGACCCCGACCGGACGGAGTTCGTGCTCGGGTCGGAGTACCAACTCGACGAGGAGTACGTGCTGGATCTCCACTCCCTGGAACTCGAGACGTCGCTGTCGCGGGCCGAACGCGCGATGGCGGAGATCGCGGGCGACGACACCGCCACCGTCGCCCACGCGGTCTACCCGCTCATGCAGGCGCTGGACATCGTCTACCTCGACGTCGACCTCGCGATCGGCGGGATGGAACAGCGGAAGGTCCACATGCTCGCCCGCGACACGCTGCCGAGCATTGACGCATCGGCGCCGACGTGCCTCCACACCCCGCTGATCGCGGACCTCACCACCGGTGTGGGCAAGATGTCCTCCTCGGGGGGGCTCTCCATCTCGATGGAGGACTCCGGCGCCGACATCGCGAAGAAAGTCGAGAAAGCGTACTGCCCGCCCACCGCCGACCCCGATCCGACCGACAACGGCGAGGAGCGGGAGAACCCGGTGCTCCAGCTGTTCGAGTACCACGTCTTCCCGCGGTTTTCGGAGGTCGTGGTCGAGCGCCCGGACCAGTACGGCGGAAACCTGACTTACGGGAGCTACGACGCGCTCGAAACGGATCTCGAATCCGGCGAACTCCACCCCGCCGACGCGAAAGGGGCGCTCGCGACCTGTCTGAACGACCTGATCGCACCCGGCCGCGAGCGGATCCGGTCCGACCACGACTGAGTCGGAGCGGTGGCGGCGTCGGCGTCGGCTCCACCGACCACGGTTCTCCGCTACACGTCCTTCGCGGCCGCGAGCGTGAACGTCCCTTCGTAGAGCGCGGTCCCGACGACCGCGGCCGCCGCGCCGACGTCGCGGAGGGTAGCCACGTCGTCCAACGATGCCACTCCGCCCGAGGCGACCACGGGAACGTCGACCGCGTCGGCCACGCGGCCCGTCACCCCGGTCTGGACCCCCGCTTGCTGACCTTCGACGTCGACGTCGGTGAAGAGGATCGACCCCGCACCCTCCTTTTCGAACCGCGCAGCGGCTTCGGCGGGCTCCAGTCCCGTTGTCTCGGTCCACCCCGAGACAACGACCTCGCCGCCTTTGGCGTCGAGGCTCACCATCACCCGACCGGGGTAGCGCTCCGAGATCTCGCCCACCAGTTCCGGGTGTTCGACCGCGGCGGTGCCGAGGATGACGCGCTCGACCCCGCGGTCGAGCAGGTCGATCGCGTCCGCCGCGGTCCGGATCCCGCCGCCGAGTTGGACAGACACGTCGACGGCGTCGACCACCGCCTCCACCGCGTCGGCGTTGGCCCGCTCGCCGTCGAAGGCGCCGTCGAGGTCGACCAAGTGGAGCGTCTCCGCGCCGGCGTCGACCCACCGTTCGGCGGCGGCCACGGGGTCGCCGTATCGCGTTTCGGTCCCGCGTTCGCCTTGGACGAGTTGGACCACGTCGCCGTCCTGCATGTCCACCGCGGGGATCACCTCGAACTCCGGAAACGGCTGGTGCATACCCGACTTTCTGTGCGACGACGGCCTAAACGCACCGGCCTGGATCGACAGACGAAGAGGTACACCTTTGAGCGCGGAACGCGGAACAGGAACCGATGCAACTGTTCGGGTCGAGCGGTACCCGGGGCGTCGTCGGCGAGGGGCTCTCCCCCGAGTTCGTTCTCCGGATCGCGAAGGCCGCGGGCACCGCGTGGTCGGCCGACCGCGTTTTTGTGGCCCGCGACACGCGGACCTCCGGTGAGATGTTCGAGAACGCCGCCGCGAGCGGGCTCGTGAGTGTCGGTGTCGACGTCGACCGGTTGGGACCGACCCCGACGCCCGCTGCCGTCCGGTACGCCGACGTCCGCGAACGCCCGGGGCTCGTGATCACCGCTTCCCACAACCCCCCGGCGTACAACGGGGTAAAACTCGTCGGCGCCGACGGGGTCGAACTCGGCGTCGACCGGCTCGAACGGGTCGAAGAGCACATTCTCGCCGAGGAGTTCGCGATCGCGGCGTGGGACGAAGTCGGCGCGGTTGACCGGGTCGACGCCGCGAACCGCGCGTACGTTTCGGACCTGCTCGCCGGCGTCGACCGCGAGGGCATCGCCGACGCCGACCTCACGGTCGCGCTTGACCCCGGCCACGGCGCGGGCGCGCTGACCAGCCCGGAGTTCTTCCGACGGCTCGGGTGCGACGTCGTCACAGTCAACGCCACGCCCGACGGCTTCTTCCCCGGTCGACAGCCCGAGCCGGTGGCCTCCCGGCTCGACGACCTCCGGTCGCTCGTGACCGCTGCCGACGCGGACGTGGGGATCGCCCACGACGGCGACGCCGACCGAGCGATCTTCGTGGACGAGACCGGCGCGTTCGTGGCGGGGGAGGCGTCGCTGGCGGCGCTCGCGGCCGCGGAACTCGACCCCGGCGACACCGCGGTCGCGGCGGTGAACGTCTCCCAGCGGTTGGTGGACGTCTGCGACCGGGTCGGCGCGGACTTACAGCTCACCCCGATCGGGTCGACCAACATCATCACCCGGATCCGGGGGCTCCGGGCGGCGGGCGAGCGGGTGCCGATCGCGGGCGAGGGCAACGGCGGGGTCTTCTTCACCGACCACCGCCTGGTTCGGGACGGCGCCTACACGGGGGCGAAGTTCTTGGAACTCGTCGCCGACCGACCGGCCAGCGAGCTCGTCGCGCCGTACACCGACTACGAGAACGTCCGGATCAACCTCACCTACGATACGGACGCTGAACTCGACGCCGTGCTCGAAGCCGCCCGGGAGTTCGCGGCGTCGGCCGACGCCGACCCCGACACCAAAGACGGCTACCGGTTGGACTACGGCGACGCGTGGGTGCTGGTGCGACCGTCCGGGACCGAGCCCAAAGTTCGGATCTACGCGGAGGCCCGCAACGCCGACCGCGCCCGGGGGCTCGCCGAAGACGCCGCCGACCCGCTCCGCGCGGCGCTCGACGCCGCCGACTGACCGGTTCATACGGCGAGTATGCCGAACAACAGACAGACCGCGCCGAGCACCAGCAGTCCGACGCCGCGCTCGATCGATCCGCGTTCCAGAACCGTCTCTCTCGGCTCGACCGGTCCCTCGTCGACCGGCCCCAGCCAGTCGGTTGCATCTCCGGGGCTGCTGGAGTCGTCGGGCCCGGAGCCAGCGAGCCGCCGGACCGCCCGCCCAACTCGGAGCGAGCGCGCGCCGTACAACAGACACACGAGCCCGACACCGATCGTGACAGCCGCGACGAGCATCGACTCAGGCGTCGCCGCCCCTCCCCTCAAGCGCGGTCACAAGCCGGTCGCGGGCGCCCCGGAGCCGCTCGAGTTCGGCCGCCGCGGTTCCCGACTGCACCGCGGCCAGCTCGTCGGCGTCAAGCTCCTGGTGGGCGCGAGTGGCGCGGCGGAGCGTCCGGTAGTCGTCCCGCCGAGTCAGGTCGCGGACGGTCCTCACCCGCGCGACCGTCTCCTCGTCGGCGAACCGCCCGAGCAGCGACACGAGTTCGCGGGCCCGGAACCGGAGTTCCTCCCGGGGCGGCGGCGGTAGCGACACGGTTAGGGGCTCCCCCGAGAGGCGCTCGAGGTAGGTCCGGTGGACCGCGACGGTCGTCTGGAGCAGTCCGGGGTCCTCGGCGTAGTGGTCCAGTTTCGACCCGGTGTAGTCAGCGTACTCCAACAGGGTGGGGATCGGCTCGTCGGCGTCGGGGCTCTCGGCGGCGAACTCCCGGAGGTCCCGCGGCGGCGACCGGAACTCGACCAGCGGGAACGCCTCCGTGCGGTCGAGGAAGTCGACGACCGCGGCGATCGACGCCGACGCGTAGAACTCGTCGAACTCCTCGACCACGGCGTCGTTGTACGCCTCGATCGGATCGGTCAGCTCCGCGACCGGCGCGTCGAGGTCGGCCTCGCCGACCGCCAACCACGCCGCGCGCTCGTCGATCTCCTCGTCGAGGGCACGCCGGCAGAGCCGGGCGTCCCGTTTGGCCTTCGCGACCGCCTCCGCGGCGTCCTCGCGGCGGTCGAGCAGGTCGACGTACGCGGCAGCAGGCTCCAGATCCTCCCGGGCGCCGTCGAAGTCGGACTCGCTCAGCCGCCGTTGGTCCAACCGCTCCCCGGCGGCCGAAAACGCGTCGCTGGCCGGCGTGTCGTCGCGGTCCTCAACCAGGCCGAGGAACGTGTCCTGAAACTCCACGTACGCCTGGAAGTCGCCGGTTCCGGTCGCCGACCCCTCGTAGCGGTCCAGAAGCTGTGCCGCCTTCCGGTAGGCGTCAGCGGCGTCGACCACGGCGGCCTCCCCGATCGACTCGATCTCGGATTCGACCGCCGAGAGGCGCTCTCTCGCGTTCCGGAGATCTTCGGCCCGCGTTTCAGCCTCCTCCACCCGGGCCGCCGCGTCGCCGGCCGCCGCGTCGTCGCCGTCTACTGCCGAATCCAGCCCCGACATCGGGTCACCCGTACACCTCGTCGGGGTCGAACACCCGCTCGCCGACGTGGTCGCCGTTGACCGTGCGGTGGAAACACGACCGGTGGCCGGTGTGGCACGCGCCGCCGGCCTGGTCGACCAGATACAGGAGGGTGTCGGCGTCGCAGTCGACGCGGATCTCCCCGACGGCCTGGGTGTGGCCGCTCGTGGCGCCCTTTTCCCAGAGCTCCTCGCGGCTCCGGGAGTAGTAGTGAGCCCGGCCGGTCTCTCTTGTGCGCTCGAGCGCCTCCGGCGACACGTACGCGAGCATGAGCACCTCGCCGGAGTCGGCGTCCTGCGCCACGGCGGGGACGAGACCGTCCGCGCCGAACTCCACCTCGACGTCGTCTGTCATACTCAGGTCCAGGCGGGTCCGGCCGATAGGTCTTTTGCCCCCTCTCACGCGGCGACTTGGTCTGCGACCGAGGCGGGGTCGATCCGTCAAACCACACCGAGCGCGCCCAACACCCCGAACACAACGTCGCCGTAGACGAACGCGATCAGGGTCCCGACGAACATCGGGACGATGAACGGGATTCCCGGCGAGACCCACACCGCGTCGCGTTCGGTCACGACCGCCAGGCCCTCGCGGAGTGTCTCCGGGGAGGTGCCGTACGCCGTTCCGTCGATGCTGTCGAGGAACGCGTCCGCACCCCACGGGTCCGCCGGGTCGGCGTCGTACGCGGCGTCCGAGTCGGGCGGGGTGGCTTCGCCGCCGCCGTCGCCGACCGCGCCGACCGCGCCGTCGGTCGGATCATGCGTCTCGCCGATGCTCGCCGGGTCGCGCGCCCACCCGGGGTTCGACCGGACGGCCGCTAGGCTCGTCCCCCGCCACCGGAGGTACATGCGGAGAGCGTCGATGTCGAGTCCGTTCCGGGTGTACCCCTGGGTGGTCTCGAACAGCCGGCCGTGGGCGGTCGGCAGCGCCGAAATATCGGTCCGGCGACCGAACAGCGCCACCGGAACGGTCACCTCCCCGTCAGCAAGGTTCCGCGCCAGGATCGCGAGGGGATAACCCGCGGCCACCACCACGGTGTTCGTGAGGACGGTCATGGAGAAAACGCCCAGGGTGGTCACGACGACCGGGAGGCTAAACCCCGCGAAGTAGTAGCTCGGAAACGTCGGGAGCAGCACCGAGATCGCGATCAGCGCCTTGGCGTCGGCGCCGCCGAACCCGCCCAGCCGCCAGAACAGGTACGCGATCGGCGCGACCAGCAGGAGGCTGATGCCGACCCGAACGAAAAACAGCGCGTCGCCCGGCGCCGACAGCGAGCGGTGCCCGACGGCGTCCCACACGAGCAGGAGCGCCCCGAGACCGACGAGTGGGTACCACGCCCGGCTCGGCACCCGACGGATCTTGACGTCCCGCCACGCGGCCCACCCGAGCACCGGGAGCACGGCCAACCGGAGAACGTCCGGCACGCTGGCGACCATACAGGGGGAGCGATCCCGGAGGTGTTGTAGCTTGTGTTTGCACACCGTCCGACCGCGGCCGGAGGCGGTCGTGCAGGATTTAATACTCGAGCGCTCCGACACATAGCTGATGCCTCAAACCGGAGACACAGCACCGGCGTTTTCGGCGACGCGTGGCACGAGTAATCACGAATCGTTCGCCCTCGACAACGCAGTGGGCGACGGCCCGGTCGTTCTGGCGTTCTTCCCAGGGGCGTTCACGCCGCCGTGTACGAACGAGATGATCACGCTCCAGGATCGCCTCGAGCGGTTCGAGGACGCCGGCGCGACCGTCTACGGCGTGAGCGCCGACTCCCCGTTCTCCCAGGGGTCGTTCCGCGAGGAACACGGAATCGAGTTCGACCTCGTCAGTGACATGGGCGGCGCGGCCATCGACGCCTACGACCTCGAAATCGACATCGAAGAACTCGGCCTCCACGGGATCGCGAACCGGGCCGTGTTCGTGATCGACGACGAGGGCACGATCACGTACAGTTGGGTCGCCGACGACCCGACCAACGAACCAGACTACGACGAGCTCCTCGATGCGGTGGAAGACGCCTGACACGGTCTACAGAATGTCGAGGCGAGTGCATCGGGGTCGTTCGGAAATCTTCGATTTCCGTGATCACGAGAATCGAAGATTCTCGAACGATGTGACCCCGCGGGTGAAGCCGACACGAAGATCTTATCAATATGTGCCAGCATCAACGAGTACAGTCAGAAACCCCCAAAGACGGATTAACGACCGTAATCCAATGCTGACTGAGCAAGATTTGAAATGCGACTCCTCTCAAGACCCGTGCTTTGGCGCGGTGCGACGGGAGTTGTCGGGCGGGGTGGAGACGCCGGCCCTCACGGACACAGCAAGTGTTCGGGTGTGAATTCCAGCCGACTCTTCAGAGAGAAGGTCGAGGGGAATTACATTCGCCTGCGGGCGCAGTGCTGACCCAACACGGTGAAGCCTCGGGGCTTGTCCCCGAGGTAGTTCACTGTCCCTCGCGCGACCGTCGCTTCACGGAGCGAGCAGTACTAGGCTGCGCTTCACGGAGCGAGCAGTACTAGCCTGCGATACTCCGTACGCGCGTCTCTCGCTCCAGGGGGTACACAGCGGGCACGCCCGTCCAGGATTGCATACCGTTTTCGTCTCCGCTGAGGCGTCTGCCCGGGCGAGTCCCTCGAACGTCCCCCGCGGAGCCGCACCCCGACCGCCGAGGCCTACCGCTCCGACAACCGGGTGGCCAGCTCCCGGGCTTTGCGCACGTGGCCGTCGGCTTCGGGGTGACCGGTCGCGTCGATCTCCCCGAGCAGGTCGGCGACGGTGCCCGCCCGATCGGCCACGACCGCCGGATCGTCGATGTCGCGAACATCGGCGGCAACCGCCTCGGCCTCTCCCAACCACCGGCTCGCCCCGCGATCGACCGGTAACTCGGCTGTCGCGGCCAGTCGCTCGTACAACTCGACCCGTGGATCGTCGGCCATCGGATTCTCATACGTCGCATTGCGGCCGAACCACTTGTGACTGTTGGAGCAGCCGACAGGAGACACGAGGTGATACTGACCCCGTCTACCGAGTGCGGACGGCGGACGCGGCGCTCTGCGGGACAGCGTGGGAGGACGCAGCCTGAGTCGACATCGCCGGCCGCACGCGCCTCGGCACCGAACGGGGGTTCGCCGGTAGGAAAGCGTCACGACGGATATACTGCGGCGTTGCAGCCTCGCGAGCGTCCGGAAACGCGGACGCCGTGTCTCAGATGACGCGGTTCTGGAGGTAGTCGAGGTGCTTCGCGTTGTAGACGATCCGCACCTCGTCGGCGGCGGGCGACCCGATGCAGGTCAGCCGCACGTTCTTGTCTTCGACCTCCTCGTCGGAGAGGATCTGCTGCATATCCATATCGATGTCGCCCTGCTTGACGATCGCGGCGCAGTTCGCGCACGCGCCGGCGCGGCACGAGAACGGCCAGTCATAGCCCTGCGCCTCGGCGGCTTCCAAGATGTACTCGCCCTGGTTGACCTCGAGCGTGCCGTAGTCCTCGTCGCCGAGGTCGGCGCCATCTGCCTTCTCGAAGAGGTCGTCGGCGTCCATGTCCCAGCCCTCGTCCTCGACTACCTCGTAGTTCAGGTATTCTACTGTAGGCATCAATAGAATTGTTGTGGTGCCATCCCATTAGACTTTGCTGTTCGATCCGGGCCGACGGAGGGGCCGGCGGCCGCTTCAGCTCGTCGCCGCCGCGATGGCCTGCTCGAGATCGGCGATGATGTCCTCTTTGTCTTCGATCCCGACCGACAGCCGGACCATGTCGGACGTGACACCCGCAGCGTTCTGTTCGTCCTCGGTGAGCTGTTGGTGCGTCGTCGACGCCGGGTGAATCACCAGAGTCTTTGCGTCGCCGACGTTCGCGAGAAGCGACGCGAGTTCGACGTTGTTGACGGTGTCGCGGGCGGCGTCGTACCCCGCCGCCAGCCCGAACGTGATCATGCCGCCGTAGCCGCCCTCGAGGTACTCGCTGGCCTCCGCGTGGGTCTCGTGGCTCTCTAAGCCGGGGTAGTTGATCCACGACACCGCGTCGTGATCCTCGAGGAACTCCGCGACGGCCATCGCGTTCTCGCAGTGCCGTTCCATCCGCATCGGCAGCGATTCCAGCTTCTGGAGGGTGTTCCACGCGTCGAACGGCGACTGGGCGTTCCCGAGGTCGCGTAGGCCCCTCGCGATCGCGGCGTAGGTGAACGCGGCGTCACCGAACCGCTCTGCGAAGTTGACGCCGTGGTACGCGGGGTTCGGAGCCCCGATCTCGGGGAACTTCTCGGCGTGGTCGGCCCAGTCGAAGGACCCGCCATCGACGAGGACCCCGCCGATAGTTGTACCCGCGCCGTGGAGCCACTTGGTGGTCGAGTCCCACACCAGGTCCGCGCCGTGCTCGATCGGCCGGCACAGATAGGGAGTCGCGAAGGTGTTGTCGACGAACAGCGGGACGCCGTGGTCGTGTGCGATGTCGGCGACCCGCTCAATGTCGGGTGTGACTAAGGCGGGGTTGCCGATCGTCTCCAGGTGGACGTAGGCGGTGTCTTCGTCGATCGCCTCCTCGTAGGCGTCGTAATCGAGAGTGTCGACAAACTTCGCCGTGACGCCGCGGCGCTCGACGGTGTGGGTGAAGTAGGTGTAGGTGCCGCCGTACAGCGACGCCGCGGTGACCACGTTGTCGCCGGCTGACGCGAGCAGGAACGTCCCGAGATCGAGCGCAGCCATCCCCGAGGCGGTCGCGGCGGCGCCGATCCCGCCCTCCAGCGACGCCAACCGTTCCTGCAGCGTCGCAACCGTTGGGTTCATGAGCCGGGAGTAGATGAACCCCTCCTTCTCGAGGGCGAACTGCCCCGCGGCGTCCTCGGCGTCGTCGAAGACGTACGAGGTCGTCTGGTGGATCGGCTGTGCCCGCGATCCCGTGGCGGGGTCGGGTTCCTGTCCGGCGTGGAGGCTTCGCGTCCCGAACCCGAGCGGCGTGTCTTCTTGATCTGCCATACCTCGCTTTCGCGGACCGGTTACCTAACCGGCGCGTCGGTAACAAGTACCGCCGGTATCTTCGACGCACGATCCGCGGGCGGCGCGGCCGTCGGAGTCACCGGTGGAACCGGCGCAGCCCGAACGCCTCGCTGTCGACGCCGACTTCGAACGGCCCGTCGCGGCCGTCGACGACAGACATTTGCTGGTGCTTCCCCAACGGTTCGAGCGGATGAAGGAGTTTGTGCTCGGCGGCACACAGTCCGGCGTCGGCAAGACCGTCGCAACGCTCGCGGTGATCCGGGCGCTTCAGGAAGCCGACCACAACGTCCAACCCGCGAAAGCCGGCCCCGACTTCATCGACCCCAGCCACCACGCCCAGGTCGCCGGGACCCCCTCGCGGACGCTCGATCTGTGGCTCGAAGGCACCGAGGGGCTTCGCCGGAACTACGCCCGTGGCGACGGCGATATCTGCGTCGTTGAGGGCGTGATGGGGCTCTACGACGGCGACTGTTCGAGCACCGCGATGGTGGCGGCGGCGCTGGGTCTCCCGGTGGTGCTGGTCGTCGACGCCAAAGCCGGAATGGAGAGTGTCGCGGCGACGGCCCACGGGTTCCGTGAGTACGCGGCCCACGCCGGCGTCGACGTCGATGTCGCGGGCATCCTGGCCCAGCGCGCCCACGGCGGCCGCCACGCCGAGGGGATCCGTGACGCGCTTCCGGCGGGGCTCACCTTCTTCGGACGGCTCCCGCCCGACTCGGATCTGGTGATCCCCGACCGCCACCTCGGCTTGGAGATGGGCACGGAGGCACCGCTCGACCCTGCGGCGCTGGACGCGGCCGCGGAGACGATCCGAACCGACCGACTCCTCGACGTCGCGCGATCGCCGGTGGGGCCGGAGCACGAGCCGAGGCCACGCGCCGCCCGTGATCCGTCGACCGCACGCGCCGCCCGTGATCCGTCGACCGCACGCGACGACGGCCGCCCGACCGTCGCGGTGGCCCGCGACCCGGCCTTCTGTTTCGTCTACCCCGCCACGCTCGAACGCCTCCGGGAGCGCGCCGACGTGGTCACGTTTTCGCCGGTCGCCGGCGACGACCTTCCGGCGTGTGACGGCGTCTATCTCCCGGGTGGCTACCCCGAACTCCACGGACCGGCGCTCGCCGACAGCACAGCACTGGCGGCCCTCGCCGAGCGGGCGGCGGCCGGAACCCCGACTCTTGGGGAGTGCGGCGGGTTGATGGCGCTGTCGGAGTCGCTCACGACAGTCGACGGCAACACCCACGGGATGGCGGGGGTGCTTCCCGCCGACGTCCGGATGGCCGACCGCTACCAGGCGCTGGAGCACGTCGAACTCCGCGCCGAACGAGACAGCCTCTCGGCTGCCACGGGCGAGATCCGCCGCGGCCACGAGTTCCACTACTCCAGCGCCGACGTCGACAGCGACGCCCGGTTCGCGTTCGAGGTTCACCGGGGGTCGGGAATCGCCGACGAACGCGATGGCCTCACCGAATACCGGACGCTCGGGACGTACTGCCACCTCCACCCCGAGAGCGGCGCCGTCGACACCTTCCTCGACCGGGTGGCCGCCGCCGCCGTGGAGTGAGCGCGGGGCTCACCCGACTGCGGGTCCGCCGCTCGCTGCCCCCGCAAAGAGGAGCGCGAGTCCGGCGACACCGACTCCGACCACCGCGGCCGACGACCCGATCCCGACCGCCAGCGACGCCACGGCGACGACCGCAGCGACCCCGCCGACAGACACCGCGACCCACCGCCAGCGGCCGGCGAGGACCGCGAGACCGGCGGCCACGAACGCGGCACCGATGCCGACGGTCGCGACTCCCGGCGCCGAGAGGGACCCGGGCGCGGCAACGGCGACCTCCCGGATGCCGCCGGGGATACCGACGAGGAACTCCCGTCCGACGAGCGCGGTGCCCGCGACGGCGACACACAGCCCTGTGATCCGGGCGAGGAAGTCGGCGTATCGCATACGGTGTGCGTGGACGCGGAGTCGAAAATGCGTTCGGGTCCTGGTGGCCGTGGGCCATCCGGGTCCGCCACCGAACCGTCATCGCCGCTTCGCTCCGGCGTTCGGGCCGATCCGAGATCGACGGTGTTTCGCGTCACCAGCGGACAGGGACACCGCCCGCGCAACGCTGGCGCCGTTCTCCCGCGTGATCCGCACGACACACTCGGTGAGTACGCGGCTCCACGCCGGCCGTTGCGTCGGGCTACCGATTGCTGAAAAGCGACGCGTGGACCGGCGCGAAGTCGCCGCCGGTGTTACCCGCCTCGTCGGTGTCGTGGACCGCGCGGCCGTCAACGCCGTCGCTGAGGAAGTCACGGAGCGGCGGGCCGACCTTCTCTGGTTCGACCAAGAACGCGTCGTGGCCGTGATCGGACTCGACAACATGGTGGGCGACGGGGATGCCCGTCTCCCGGAACGCCGCAGCGACGGTCTCGGACTGCTCGGAGGTGAAGTGCCAGTCGCCGGTAAACGAAAGCAGGAGCGCCTCGCCCTCGAAGGCCGCCACCGCGCGGGCGTCGTCCTCGTACCCCTCCGCGAGGTCGTAGTCATCCATGGCGCGGGTGAGGTACAGATACGAGTTGGCGTCGAACCGGTCGATGAACGTCTCGGCCTGATAGTCGAGGTACGACTCCACGTCGCGGTACGGAAAAAAGGCCGCCGCGGGATCCGACGGGAACGAGTCCCGCTGGGCGTCGCGGCCGGCGGACCGCCGCCCGAACTTCCCTTCCATCGACGCCTTCGAGAGGTACATAATGTGGCCGATCTGGCGGGCCAGCGCCAGGCCGTCTTTGGGCTCGGCGTCGGCGCCGTAGTAGTCGCCGCCGTTCCAATTCGGGTCGGTGGTGATCGCGCGGCGCGCGACGGCGTCCAAGGCGAGACACTGGGCGCCGAGCCGCGCCGCGCCCGCGACCGACACCACGTATCGGGCGTCGTCGGGGTACCGCTTCGCCCAGTCGAGGACGTTCATCCCGCCGACGCTGCCGCCGACCACCGCGTGGAGCCGGCCAACGCCGAGTTCGTCGAGCAGGAGGCGCTGCGAGCGGGTCCAATCGCCCACTGTCACCGGCGGGAAATCGGTGCCGTAGACGTCACCCTCGGGGTCGGTCGACGGCGGCCCGGTGGTGCCGTAACAGGAACCAGGAACGTTGGCGCAGACGACGTAGTAGTCGTTGGTGTCGATCGCTTTCCCCGGGCCGACGATGTCGTTCCACCACGCCCGGGCCTGACCGGTCGTCTCCGACCCGTACCCCGCGACGTTCTGGCTGCCGGTGAGGGCGTGACACACGAGCACGGCATTGTCGCCGTCGAACTCGCCGTAGGACTCGTAGGCGACCTCCAGATTCTCGATCTCGTCGCCGGAGGCGAAATCGAACCGACCGAGGGAAACGGTGGCGGTGTCGGTCTTCATGTCTCTCCCCCGTTTCTGTCGCCGGCGTCCGCCGACGGCTCCCCGGCGGACACCCGCCGCGTCGCCGTCCGGATCGCCCGGTCCAGGTCGGCGATGATGTCTCCCGGCTCTTCGATCCCGACCGACAGCCGGAGCATCTCGGGCGAGAGGCCCGCAGCGCGCTGTTCTTCTTCGCTCAACTGGGCGTGGGTCGTCGACGCCGGGTGGATGATCAGGGTCTTCGCGTCGCCGATGTTCGCGAGGAACGACGCTAGGTCGGTCGCCTCGCACGTCCGCTTTGCCGCCTCGTAGCCCGCCGCCACCCCGAACGTGACTATCCCGCCGTAGCCGTCCACATCGGTGCCGGTCGCGACCGTCGAGTCGCTGCCGTCGCCGTCGTTGACGCCGAGGTATCGGGTCGCGTTGTCGTGGGTGGGGTGGTCTCCGAACCCGGGGTACGACACCCACGCCACGTCCTCGTGGTCACGGAGGAACGCCGCGACCCCGCGGGCGTTCGAGCAGTGCCGCGCCATTCGGAGGGGGAGCGTCTCCAGCCCCTGGATGGTCTGCCACGCGTCGAACGCCGACTGCTGGTTTCCGAGCGTCCGGAGCCCGCGCTGGCGGGCGACGTTGGCGAAGGCGGTGTCGCCGTACCGTTCCACGAAATCGACGTCGAAGGCGGGGTTCTCCCCCGAGAGCTCGTCGTAGTCGGCGCGGTCCCACGGGAACGTCCCGCCGTCGACGAGGACGCCGCCGACCGTGGTACCCGACCCGTGGATCCACTTCGTGGTCGACTCCCACACCACGTCGGCGCCGTGTTCGATCGGCCGACAGAGGTAGGGTGTCGCGAAGGTGTTGTCGACGACGAGCGGCGCGTGTCCCTCGTGGGCGACCGCGGCGAGTCGCTCGAAGTCGGGCGTTTTCAGCGACGGGTTCGCGACCGTCTCCACGTGGACGTAGGCGGTGTCGTCGTCGATTGCGTCGGCGTACGCGTCGTAATCCAGCGTGTCGACGACGCGGACGTCGACCCCGCGGCGCGTCGCCATCCTGGAGAGGTAGGTCGCGGTCCCGCCGTACATGTCCGCGGAGGCGACGACGTTGTCACCGGCCGCGGCGAGCACGCTCGTTGCGGTGTCGAGTGCGGCCATCCCCGATGCGGTCGCGACCGCGGCGGTCCCACCCTCTAGGGCGGCGAGGCGCTGCTCCAGGGTCCGCGTGGTCGGGTTCGAGATCCGGGAGTAAACGTCGCCGTCGGCGTCGAGCGCGTAGAGGTCGGCCGCGCGGTCGGCGTCCTCGAAGACGTAGGAGGTGGTCTGGTGGATCGGCGGCGCGCGTGCCCCCGTCGCTTCGTCCGGCGTCTGGCCGGCGTGCAGACTCCGGGTGTGGAACCCATCGACCATCGTATGTGTAATACGCATATTCGCTCGCCGACTTATAACCAGCGGTTACGGTCCGGGGTCCGGTGGACCGCGGTCGGCCGAGTCGGGTGACGCCGTCGGCTGTTCGACGTGGGCGCGCCAAAACCCCGGCTGGAGGTAGGTCGCGTACGCGGCCCGATAGCCAGCCAGCCGGGCGGCCGGCACGAGCGCGCGGGCCGCCACCCCGGCGACCCCGTCGCCGCGAACAAACGTGGTGTTGCCGTCGAGCGCGTCGGCGACGAGCGCCCGCTGGAGGGGGTCCTCGGCCGATCGCGCCCGGTCGTGTGCCAATCCGCCGAGTGTCGGGAGGACCTGTCGGAGGCGCCCGGGCGACCGAATCTCCGTCTCGACCAACGCGCGTTCGGCGGTCCGGTTTCGGAACGAGTGGACAACACCGGTGTCGACCGTGACGGACTCCCCAGCCCGGACCGTCCGCTCGGCGCCGTCGAGGGTCACCGTCAGCGACCCGGATTCGACCGCGAACCGTTCGACGCTCCGCTCGTGGTGGTGCGCCGGCGGCCCGCCGTACCCCGCACCGAAGACGCTGAGCGTCCGGATCGGGCCGTCGCCGTCGGACAGCGGGATCCCCCAGACCGACCGGGTCGGGTGAGAGGCTATCGGACCGGCCCGCCGGCCGATCCGGTCGTCGAGGTCGCTCCCCGCCGCCACCTCGAACCCCGTTCCGGGGACCGGATCACCCCGCTCGTCGAGGGTACGACCGGTCACGTATGTGGACATACGCCGGATTGGACGCCAGGCGTGAAAACCTCGTCTCTCCGGGACTCGAACAGGAGCCACGGGGACTCCCGACCCTCAGTCGTCGGCGGGTGCGGCCTCCGCTATATCGAGTTCCGCGCGGGCCGCTGCCAGCCCGGCATCAACATCGACGTCGACGCCCGCGTCGGCCATCGCCTCGCCGACGACCCGGACGCCCCGGAGGATGGCCTCGTCCGGGAGCCCGCCCATGTTGCTCACCCGGAAGATGGTGCCGCCGAGGTGGGCCTGGCCCCCGGAGATGCTCACGTTTCGGTCCTCGACGCCGTCGAAGAACGCGTCGGCGTCGTCGCCGGCGACGGCGTCGGGCAGCGACACCGCGGTCACGGTGTTCGAGAGCACGGTGGCGTCCTCGGCGTTCGCGAACAGCTCCAGCCCCATCCCGGTGAACCCCGCGCGGAACGCCGCGGCCTGCCGGCGGTGGCGCCGGATCCGTGCGGGCATGGTCTCGGCGACGATGTCTTCGACCGCGACCGCCATCGCGCGGAACAGCGGCACGGCGCTGGTGAACGGTGTCTGGTGGGACTCGGCCTTCCGGAGGTGCCACTCGAGGTCCTGGTAGAACGGCGCCGACTCGCCGTCGAGGTCGTCGACCACCTCCTCGGTCACGTACATCGCGCTGATCCCCGGCGGCGCCGCCAGCGCTTTCTGAGCGTCGGTGATCGCGATGTCGACGTTCCAGGGGTCGAGACAGAACACGTCGCCGCCGATCGAGGTGACGCCGTCGACCACGAACCGGGCGTCGTGGGCGTCGGCGATCCGGCCCACCCCCGCAACGGGGTTCAGGAGTCCAGTACTGGTCTCGTTGTGGACCATGGTCACCAGGTCGGTGTCGTCGGTGACGACGGCGGCGACATCCGACAGCGGGATCGAGTCGCCCCACGGCACCTCCACGCGCGTCACGTCGGCGTAGCGCTCGGCGATCCGGGCGAACCGCCGGCCGAACTTCCCGTTGACCAGGGCGACGACGTGGTCGCCCGCGGTACCGGACTGTGTCCGGTCGCTCGCGGGACTCTGTCCCGTGCTGCCGACGAGGTTCGCGACCGCGGTCTCCATGCCCATAGACGCGGTGCCGTTGAGAACGAGCGAGGTCCCGCCCGCGTCGGTTTCGGTCGCCGTTCCGTCGAGCGTCGACGCCTCGAAGACGTAGTCGAGGCCGTCCTGTGCGCGCTCGTAGACCGCTTCGAACGACGCCGACCGGTGGGACACCATCGGCTCGTCCATCGCGGCCGACACCTCATCGGTGACCGGAACCGGGCCCGGATTGAGGAGAAGAAAGTCCTCGTCCATACTCGGAACTTACGGCGCTGGGACATAAGCGGCACGGGTTTGAGGGACACTGCGGTTCGCATATCAGGGTCTCTCTGCCGTCGGCAGTTCTCGTGTGTCGTCCGGTCCCGACGGCCGCTTCCGATCAGCCGATACCAGCGCGGAGCGCGCCGGGGACCTCCACGAGCACCGCGTCGCTACTCGCGCTGACTGCCTCGTCCGGCGACGAAGCATCTAACCCCGCGCCGTTCGTGCCTCGGATAGATGAGCGACGACCCCTCGCCCCGTCCTGTCGCCGACGGGATCGACCCGGTATACGCCGACCCCGACAACCCGTATCTCCGCGATCCGCCCCTCGAGTTCGACCCCGTGGAGTCGCTGTCGCGGGCGGCCGCGGAGGCCCAGGCCGCCGACCTCAGGGCCGCGATCCGTGAGCACGACCGGCGGTACTACGTCCTCGCGGAGCCGTCGGTCTCCGACCGCGCCTACGACGACCTGTTCGCGCGGCTCCGAGCGTTGGAAGCGCGGTTCGACCTCCCGACCGACGCCAGCCCCACCCAGCGGGTCGGGGGCGAACCGCTCGACGAACTCGACACCGTCGCACACGTCGCGCCGATGCTGTCGATCCAGCAGTCCGTGGAGGCCGAAGACCTCCGAGAGTTCGACCGCCGGGTGCGGGCGACGGTTGGCGACGTCAACTACGTCTGTGAGCCCAAGTTCGACGGGCTCTCGGTGGAGATCGTCTACGAGGACGGCGCGTACGTCCGGGCGGCGACCCGTGGGGACGGCGCCTACGGCGACGACGTGACCGCGCAGGTCCGGACGATCCGTTCGGTCCCGCTGGTGCTCGCCGGCGACCCGCCCGAACGGCTCGCGGTCCGCGGGGAGGTGTTCTTTCCCCGAGACGCGTTCCACGACCACAACCGCGACCGGGTCGAACAGGGTGAAGAGCCGTTCGCAAACCCCCGGAACGCCGCCGCGGGGACGCTCCGCCAGCTCGATCCTGGGGTCGTCGCCGACCGCCCGCTGGACTGTTTCGCCTACGACATCTTGGACGCGAGCGAGACGCCGCCGTCCCAGCGTGCGGCGCTGGAGCGGCTCCGTGGGTGGGGGTTCCACGTCGCCGATCGGATCGAGGTCGTCGACAGTGCCGAGGACGCGATCGACTACCGCGACGACCGTCTCGCCGAGCGCGAGGACCTGAACTACGAAATCGATGGCACGGTGATCAAGGTCGACGACCGCGGCGCCAGAGCGGAGTTGGGGGCGACCAGCCGCGCAGTCCGGTGGGCGTTCGCCTACAAGTTCCCGCCGCGGGCCTCCGTCACCCGCGTCACCGACATCGTCGTCCAGGTGGGCCGGACCGGGCGGCTCACCCCCGTTGCGCTCCTAGATCCCGTGGACGTCGGCGGGGTCACGGTCTCCAGAGCGTCGCTGCACAACCCCGAAGAGATCCAGCGCCTGGGTGTCGGTGTCGGCGACGAGGTCCGAGTCCGGCGCGCGGGCGACGTGATCCCCGAGGTCGCCGCGGTGATAGATCACCGCGCCGACGGCGCGTTTGCGCTCCCCGAGACCTGTCCGGTGTGCGATAGCCCCGTTGAGCGCGACGGGCCGCTGGCGTTCTGCACCGGCGGACTGACGTGCGACGCCCAGCTGGTTCGCGCCGTGGTCCACTACGGCAGCCGCGACGCACTCGACATCGACGGGCTCGGCGAGGAGCGGGTGCAGCAGTTGGTCGACGCCGGCGTGATCGAGTCGCTACCTGACCTCTACGGGCTGTCGGTCGAGGATCTCGCAGACCTCGAGGGGTGGGGCGAAACGAGCGCCGAGAACCTGGTCGAGGCGGTCGACGCCGCGCGGTCGCCGCCGCTTCCCGATTTTCTGGTCGCGCTCGGCATCCCGGAGGTCGGCGGGAGCACTGCGGGAAACCTGGCCCGGGTGTTCGCCGACCTCGACGGCGTCCTCGCCGCGACCGAGGACGAACTCCGAGCGGTCGACGACGTCGGCCCGACAGTCGCCGAACGCATCCGCGGGTTCTTCGCAAACGACCGGAACCGGGCGGTCGTCGCGGGGCTCCGCGAGGTCGGTGTCGATCCCGAACCGGTCGAGACCGACGCCGGCGACGCCCTCGACGGGGTGACGTTCGTCTTCACCGGGTCGCTGTCGGTAACGCGCGGTGCTGCGGCCGACCTGATCGAGCGCCACGGCGGCGCCGCCACAGGGAGTGTCTCCGGCAACACCGACTACCTGGTGGTCGGTGACGACCCCGGCCGGACCAAACGCGACGACGCCGCCGAAACCGGCGTCCCAATCCTCGACGAGGACGCCTTCGCCGACCTCCTCGCCGACCGCGGGATCGGCTACCCCCCCACTGGGTCGGACTAACGCCACGTCGCCGCCGCTCGTCGACACGCCGGAACGTTCAATCGCAGTGGGAGCGAGCCGAAAGTTCACGGCTTGGCCATAGAATGAAGCCGACAGCAGGCGAAACAATGAAGACGTCGCTGTCCGTTAGTGCGCGTGCCGAAACAAGAGCGAGGCTCTCAAACCTGCTCTCCCTGCCGAGAACCACCCTATGTTGGATCTGAACCGAACTGCTACGAGTTCGGAACCCCCGAGAAGTCGTGGTAGAACGCGGTCTGTGACCGTGTGAGTCCCACGAGTTCAGTCGTGGGCGACCGCAGTGTCCGATACATTCCGCCCGTATGAATCCGGATCAGGCCCGAGAATGGTCACCGCTTCTGCTACTGGCGGCCGGAGCGGTGCTCTTCGTCGCTGCGGTCTCCCACCACGGACAGGAACTGTCCGTGTTGGGTGTGTCTGCGGGGCCGCTCGCCGCCCTGTTTCTGGACGGCCCCCCCGCGCTCGGACTCGCATACGCCGGGTACTGGCTGTTTCGTTCGGAGCTCCCACCGTGGGGAACGTGGAAGACCGTCGTGTGGTCGCTCTCGGGGACCCTCCTACTTGTGGGCGTGATGAGTGCGACCTTCCTGGTGCGGCTCTCCGAGGGTCGAACCGTCGCCGAACCCGTGTTCCCGCTCCTGATCGCCGCCGAGGCCGGCGGGATCGCCGGACTCGCGGCGGGGTACTACAACGTCCAGGCTCGGACCGATGCCCGGCGGTCCCGGACGACAACCAACGCGTTGGCGTTCATCAACGACCTCATTCGCCACGACCTTCGGAACGACTTGACCGTCATTCGCGGCCACGCCGACCTCCTGTCCGACTCACCCGGTGACGGCGGCGGCAACCCGGCGGTCGTGATCGAAAAGACCGACGAGGCACTGTCCCGGATCGAGACCAGCAGGGTGATCGCGGACACGCTCATCGGCGACCCGGCGTTCGAACCGGTTGACCTCGTTCCCGTTGTCACCGAACTGGCCGCACGAGCTAGCAATACAGCCACAGTGACTGTGGAGACGGATCTCCCTGATTCCGCCGTTGTGACCGCAAACAGCGGCGTTCGGTCGGTCGTCGACAACCTACTCGAGAACGCGGTCGAACACAACGACGGCGATGACCCGCAGGTCGCGGTTGTGGTAACGGCCGGTGCGGGCGTGGTTCGGCTCACCGTCGCCGACAACGGCCCGGGAATCCCGGACGACCGCAAAGACACCGTCTTCGAGCCCGGAACGGACGGGTCGGGCGGCGGACTCTCTTTGGTCTACACGCTCGTCACCGGCTACGGCGGCGACGTGTGGATCGAAGACGCCGACCCCCGCGGGACACGGTTCGTCGTGGAACTCCCGCGGGGCGACGGCGAACCGCCCGAGTGATCGAGTGGCTCCGCCGACCTACAGGTCGTCGCGATCGAACGCCCAGTACCCGACGACGACCGGAACCACGATCCACGCCAGGAGGATACCGAACAGGAACCACCCGGAGAAATACAACGGCACTGACTCCTGTAACACCGGTCCGAGGGCGTTCTGTTCGCGGAACGTCGCGCTCACGAGCCGCGCCTGTGCCGCGCCGTAGTACAGCTGTGCGGCGAGGGTTTCGTAGGCTTTCAGCGGGTTCAGGTATTTGAGGAAGACGCCGATCTTGACCCGGGTAAGCTCCGAGACGCCGCCCGCTCCCACCTGCTCGGCGGCGTAATTACTGAGCTTCGGGACCCCCTCGGAGACCGACCCCCAAAGCACCGCGAAGACGAGGTACAATCCCATCGTCGCCAGCGTGGCCTCGCGGTTCGAGCCCGCGAGCGCGGAGATCCCGAGCCCGATCGACACGAACGCCATACCCAAGAGTGCGGTGAGCGCGACCTGTGGGACGAACGACCCGAGCTCCAGCCGCGTTCCGGTGGCGATCAGGACGACGAAAGTGACCAGGAACCCGACCAGCAGGGCGGCGACCACCACCGCCGACCGACCGAGGAACTTCCCGATTATCGCGTCGAGCCGGGAGTTCGGCAGCGACAGCAGCAGCTTGATCGACCCCGTCTCGCGCTCGCCGGTGATCGAGCCGTACGACGTCGACAGCGCGATGAACCCCAAAACCAGCGCGAGGAGTCCGGGGAACGAGAAGCTGAACACCCCAAGGTTAGCGAAGAAACCGAACAGACTCGACACCTGCCGGTTCCCCGGGCCGATGAGCACGCCGAAAAACAGTGCAGCGGCGCCACCGATGAACAGCGCGAAAAACAGTGTCGACCCGTGAAGCCACCGCGAGCGGATCGCGTCGCGGAACTCCTTTCGGGCGACCGCCTGCCAGCTCATCGGGACACCTCCGAGTTCCCGGTGGGATCCCCCGTTTCGGGGTGGTCATCGTCGACTTTCGCCCCTGCTCCGCCGTTGTTAGGCGAGTCGGCCACCGCCGCGTCGTCCTCGGTGTACGCGAGAAACAGGTCCTCCAGCGACGCCTCCTGCGTACTGAAATCATCGACAGGGATGCCGTCGTCTTCGAGCGTGGTGACGACCGCCGTTTTGGCGTCGCTGTCACACCCCACACGGAGCGCGTCGTCGCCGTCACGGTCGACACTGCTGACGCCCGTTAGCTCGCGGAGCTCTGCGAGCAGGCCGTCGCCGACCGCCGCGCCGACGGTGATGTGCAGTGTCGCGTCGGCGTCCGAGGCGCTCCGGAGCCCGTCGATGGAGTCGACCGCAACGAGTTCGCCACCGCGGAGGATCCCCACCCTGTCGCAGACCGCTTCGACCTGCTCGAGGATGTGACTCGAAAAAAAGACCGTGGTGCCGCGGTCGGCCTCCGAGACCACGATCTCCCGCATCTCCTTCGCGCCGGCGGGATCCAACCCCGAAGAGGGCTCGTCGAGGATCAGGAGGTCTGGATCGCCGACGAGCGCCATCGCGAGTGCGAGGCGCTGGCGCATTCCCTTCGAGTACCCGCCGGCCTTGCGGTCGGCGGCGTCGGCAAGGCCAACCCGCTCCAACACGGCGTCGGAGTCGACGTCGACCTCCTTCGAGTCGACCGCAAACTCGACGTGGGCGCGCCCGGTCAACCGGTCGTACACGTCGAATCCTTCGGGGAGGACGCCGGTGCGTTCGCGCACGGCGATACTCTCCGCTCTCGCGTCGTGCCCCAGTACGGTCACCGCTCCCGAGGTGGGGCGGACGAAGTCGAGAAGGAGGTTGATCGTCGTCGACTTCCCCGCGCCGTTGGGGCCGAGAAACCCGAACACCTCCCCCTCTTCGACAGTCAGCGAGAGGTCAGAGACGGCGGTGACGTCCTCGAACCGCTTCGTCACCCCGTCGAGTTCGATGGCAGCCATATCCGAGGGTTGGCAGGTTCACGGATAAACGGTTTGGTGCAAGACTCAGGTCTGAGACTCCCTGACGGGCGTTCGAGTCGGTTTCGCCGCACCGCGGATTCACACCTCGTCGTCGGGGTCGTGGCCGCTACGCATCCGTTCGACCTCCGTGGCGTACCGCTCCCGCATATCGTCGTCGTCGACTGCATCTAACTCCTCGGTGCCCACCTCAACGGCGGCGGTAGTGCCGGACCCACGCTGTCGCATAATTACCGTCGACACCTGTCGTCGGTGGGTCTGCGACCCATCGGGGGTCGCGTAGGTCATATCCACCAGTCCGCGGTCGGTGTACGTCCGTTCGACAAGCCAACACCTGACGGCGTCCGCATCGGTCATATCCGGCCATCGCCTGCGACGCCTGTATAGTTACCGCGTCACGCTCAAGCCGCTTGACGCGCTACGCCGATACGATGGACCGTAGCGACCTCCGTGGCCGCGCTGCGGAGCTCCCGACCGGCCCCGGCGTCTACCAGTTCCTCGGCGGTGACGACGTGCTCTACGTCGGCAAGGCCGTCGACCTCCGCGACCGGGTCCGGTCGTACGCGGACCCGCGGAGCGAGCGGATCCGCCGGATGGTCACCCGTGCTGAGGCGGTTGACATCGCTGTCACCGACACCGAGACGCAGGCGCTCCTCCTGGAGGCGAACCTGATCAAACGCCACCAGCCGCGGTACAACGTCCGGCTGAAAGATGATAAGTCCTACCCGCTGGTCCAACTCACCGACCACCCGATCCCGCGGATCGAGATCACCCGTGATCCCGACCCCGGCGCGACCGTCTTCGGGCCGTTCACCGACAAGGGTCGGGTCGAGACAGTGGTGAAGGCGCTCCGGGAGACCTACGGCCTCCGCGGGTGCTCGGACCACAAGTACGCCGGTCGTGACCGGCCGTGTCTCGACTACGAAGTCGGGCTCTGTACCGCTCCTTGCACCGGCGAGATCGACGGGCCGACGTACGGGGAGGACGTCGAGTCGGTGATCCGCTTCTTTGAGGGCGAGACCGGGGTGCTGGCGGATCCGCTCCGGGACGCGATGGCGACCGCCGCGAAGTCCGAGGAGTTCGAGCGCGCGGCCAACCTCAGAGACCGACTCGACGCGGTCGAATCGTTCCACGGCGCGGGCGAGGCGGCGGTCTCCACCCATACCGACGACCGCGCGGTCGACGTCGTCGGCGTCGCGGTTGAGGGCGACGCCGCGACCGTCGCACGGCTCCATAGCGAACGCGGCCAGTTGGTCGACCGGTCCCGGCACCGACTCGACGCACCCGAGGGCGGTGAGCGATCGGCAGCCGTGCTCACCGCGTTTCTGACCCAGTACTACGCCGAGCGGGAGCTTCCCGACGCCATCCTCACATCCGAGCGCCCGGATGACGGTGACGTGGTCGCGTGGCTGAACGCCGAAGGGGTAGACGTCCGCGTCCCGGGCGCCGGACGGGAGGCGAAGCTGGTGGATCTGGCGCTGAAGAACGCCCGGAGCGGTCCGCACCGCGGCGACGAGGTCGGGGCGCTGGCCGACGGGCTGGGGCTCTCCTCCACAACGCGGATCGAGGGCTTCGACGTGAGCCACGCCGGCGGCGACGCCGTCGTCGGGAGCAACGTCTGCTTCGTCGACGGTGCCGCCGAGAAGTCGGACTACCGGCGGAAGCGACTCTCCGACGGCAACGACGACTACGCGTCGATGCGCGAACTCGTCCGGTGGCGGGCCGAGCGCGTCGTCGAGGGGCGGGACGACAGGCCCGACCCGGGCCTGCTCTTGATCGACGGTGGCGACGGGCAGTTGGGAGCGGCGCGCGACGCGCTCTCGGAGACCGGGTGGGACGTTCCGGCGGTCGCCCTGGCGAAAGAGCGGGAACTCGTGGTCACGCCCGACGGCGTCCACGACTGGGACAGCGACGACCCCGCGTTGCACCTCCTCCAGCGGGTCCGCGACGAGGCGCACCGCTTCGCCGTCCAGTACCACCAGACCATCCGCGACGAGGTACAGACCGTCCTCGAGGACGTCCCCGGTGTCGGCCCCGAGACCCGGGAAGCGTTGCTCCGTCGGTTCGGGAGCGTCGAGAACGTCCGGTCGGCGTCGGCCGCAGATCTGACCGACGTGCCGGGCGTGGGGGAGAAGACGGCGCGGACGATCAGCGAGCGGCTGTGATCTCTTTCGGGGCTGACAGTCGGCACACGCACACCCCACGCCGGCGTGCCGAGCAACCGCTGCCCGACGCGGGGCCGTGGCTACGTCACGCGGGGTCTGGCCCCGTACTGGGATATAAAAATACGCTCGTCGGCTCGAACTGCGGCGGCAGCGGCCCTACGCGATCTTGTCGTACTGCTCTGAGAGTTTCTCGGCGGCCTCGTCGAGCAGGTCGTGCTCGTAGTCGTCGAGGTCCCACTCCACGACCTCCTCGACGCCGTCGGAACCGAGCTTGACGGGAACCCCTACTGCCGTGTTGTCGTACCCGAACTCGCCGTCGAGCGGGATCGACGCCGGCAGCACCTCGCCCGTGTCGCGGAGGATAGCCTCAACGGTGTGGGCGACGCCCGTCGCGGGCCCCCACTGCGTTGCACCCTTCCGCTCGATGACGTCCATCGCGGACTCCTGGAGGTCGCCGAGGATCTCCTCGCGCTCGTCGGCGGAGAACTCGGGGTCCGCGCCGTCGACGCGGACTTTCGAGAAGACGGGGACCTGCGCGTCGCCGTGTTCGCCCAAAATCGTCGCCTCGACGTTCCGAACGGGTATGTCGAAGCGCTGGCCCAGCACGTACCGGAACCGCGCGGAATCGAGGCGGCCGCCGAACCCGATCACCGTGTGCCGGTCGCGGTCGCCGGCCTCGTAGAGGTGGCGGTTCAGCAGGTCCACCGGGTTCGAGGTCGTCACGGAGACGAAATCGTCGTTGTACTCCGCGAGCGACGACCCGATATCCGCCATGATCGGGGCGTTGTCGCCCGCGAGGTCGATTCGCGTCTGTCCGGGTTGGCGAGGGATGCCTGCGGTGATCACCACCACGTCCGACCCCGCGGTGTCCTCGTAGCCGCCCTGAATGACTTCGGTGTTCGAGTCGTAGGCGATCCCGTGGTTCGTGTCCGCGGCCTGCCCGATCGTCTCGTCTTCCTTGTCCGGAATGTCGACGAAGACGAGTTCGTCCACGACGTCGCGAAGCGCGAGGTTGTACCCGGCCGCGGCGCCGACCGTCCCGGCGGCACCCACCACACTTACTTTGCTCATATCCGGTGAAATGGTCGGACGCGCCGGATTAAACGCTTCGGAAGTGTGGTGACTGTCACCCGACGACAGCCACGTCGTCGCTCCGGTCGTGCGCCAACTCTTCGGCCACCGTCCCGGCGATATTGCCGCCGAATCCCCTGTCGAGAAGGTGGAGCGCGAGGTCGATCCCGCTCGTGATCCCGCCGGCCGTCACAACTGCACCCGCGTCGACGACCCGGTTGTCGCGGACCTCAACGCCCGCCGCGCGGAGGTCGTCGGTTGCGCCGCGGTGGGTCACCGCGGGCCGGCCCTCCAACACGCCGGCGCGTTCCAGCAGCATCGCGCCGGTGCAGACCGACGCCACCTCGGTCCCTGCTTCCCGGTGGGCGCGGATCGCTGCCGGCAGGTCACCGGCCTCGACTTCGCGCCGGACGTCGCCGTCGCCGTCGCCGTCGCCGTCGCCGTCGTTCCACCCGCCCCCCGGAACGACGAGCAGATCCGGCGTGTCACCGACGTCCGGCGACGGGAGGACGCCGTCGGGGACGACGCTGAGGCCCTTCGCCGCGGTGACGACCTCCCGGTCGGTCAGCGTCACGAGCGAGACGTGACAGTCGGCGCCGACCTGTGCGGCCGTCCGGAACACCTCGTAGGGGCCGACGGCGTCGAGTTCGTCGAAGCCGTCGAAGATCGGGATGTGGACGCGCATATTCGGAGGTTTGACCCGACCGTACTAAAACTACGAGCCGAACCGTCCTGCTTACTCCCTGGTTCGGATCCCGCGTGCCGGTTCGCTCGTCACTGCGTTCCTCGCTGTACGGGCGCGACGGGACTCCCACGAGTGAAACGAGTGGGAGGTCGTCGCGGGAGTGGAATCTTTGATTTCACGGGCGCGACGGGATTCGAACCCGCGACCATCGGATTAGAAGTCCGACGCTCTGTCCGACTGAGCTACGCGCCCTCGTCGGAGTCCTCACGCCGGCGGGTGAAAAGGAATACGGGTTCCGAGTCCGCCGCCCGCAGCGCCCCCGAACGGAACTCGTAAGGTCGGGACCCGTGAATCCGCAGGTAATGAGAGTCATCGGCACCGTCGGGCTCCCGGGTAGCGGCAAGGGCGAAGCCGCCGCCGTCGCCCGCGAGACCGGCGTCCCGGTCGTCACGATGGGTGACGTGATCCGCGAGGCCTGCCGCGACCGCGGCCTCGACCCCGCGGAACATCACGGGAAGGTCGCACGCGCGCTGCGGGAGGAGAACGGCCCCGCGGCCATCGCGGAGCGCTCGCTGCCCACCATCGAGTCGGAACTGGAAGACGGGGACACCGTCCTCGTCGACGGACTCCGGTCCGAGGTTGAACTCGATCGCTTCCGCGAGGCGTTCGGCGACGCGTTCTCGCTCGTGAGCGTCGAGGCACCGTTCGAAACCCGGGCCGACCGGCTGCTCGACCGCGCCCGCGACGACACCGACCTCAACCGCGAGGCGCTCCGGCAGCGCGAGGAGCGCGAACTCGGTTTCGGTATGGGCGAGGCGATGGAGCGCGCCGACGTCGTCGTCGAGAACACTGACACCCTCGGCACCTACCGCGAGCGGATCCGAGCGATCCTCGCGGGCGACCTCGACGCCGTGGCCGGCGGCGACTACGTCCACCTCCGCAGTGTCGACACGGACACCGACGCCGACGCCGACGCCGACGCCGACGCCCCGGGCGACAACTCACCGACTCCCACAGGGGGTGACTCGCGGTGATCTACCGGATCGACGCCCGGGTTGTCGCGCCGGTCACCGACACCGAGGTGACCGACCGCGTCGAAGACGCTGTCCGGAACCTGTTTCCCGATGTGGAGTTCGATCACGTTGAGGGCGAACTCGTCGGCGAGACCCACTCCTTGGAGCGGTTCTCCGAGCGCCTCCACGATCAGGAGATCCTCGACACCGCCCGCCGGGAGTTCTTCAAAGGTGCTGACGACGACGGATTCCGGTTCTCGCTGAAGAAACAGGCCGCGTTCAAATCTGTGATCAACTTCGCCGTGGGCAACCCCGACGAACTCGGTGATATCGAGGTCGCGGTGACCGTCCACGACCCCGACGTGGAGGCGTACATCGATTATGTCGCGCCGCCGACCGAGGACGGAACCCCAATCGACGCCGACAGGTAGCGCCTGCCGCCGCTACACCGGCGCGAGCAGCACCACCAGCGCGACCGCGATGAACACGATCTTCAGCGCGGTGTTGACCGCGATCACCTTCGATCCGAACCGCGGCCCCCAGATGCCGTACTGGAACGGGATCGACCGCTTGAACGTCGACACAGCGAAGGAGATGATCCCCCCGAGCAGCATCGTCGCCACCGCGGTCCGGGGGGTGAACGTCCCCTCGATCATCGGTGCGATGGTCGCGGCACCCGCGGTGGTGTCGAACGCGAACACCGCGATCACCGGGAGCGCCGCCCCCGGGAGCCCGAGTAGCGCGGTCAGCGGCTC
Organism: Halobellus salinus; assembly: GCF_014646875.1. GTDB lineage: Archaea > Halobacteriota > Halobacteria > Halobacteriales > Haloferacaceae > Haloquadratum > Haloquadratum salinum. The sequence continues at coordinate 50,552 of NZ_BMOC01000015.1, forward strand.
CGCAACCCCGGTGACCGACCGGAGGTCCTGTGTCTCGACAAGGAGCGTGACCAGCACGTAGACGACCGCCAGCCGCGGCACGATCCGCTTCAGCTTCGGCCAGGTCTTCCCGGCGGCCGTGCGGAGGACAACCCGCGGCGACTCGTGGTCGTCCGCTCCGTCGGCCCGCGCCCCGCCGTCCGGCGCACTCTCGGGTCGGTCGGTGTCGTCGCCCGGTTCGTCCGTCGTCACGTCTACCGCCCCACCGGATGCACGCGCCCGCGGCAACAACACCGCCCCGGCGGCGACGCCGACGACCGTGATCGCGGCCGCGATCGCCGCGCGGGCGCCGACGTAGAGCACCCCCGTTTCGACCCCGAGGATCGGGATCAACACCGGGGCGTAGAACGTGAAGATGTGCTGGACGAACCCGAAGAACGTGTTCATCGTGACCGCGATCAGCGTCTCGACGTCGTCGAGCCGCCCCGACTCCCGGAAGTCCGCGAGCATCCCGTAGCCCGCCGTGGTCGACGCCGCAGTCGTGACAATCGCAGTCCCGACCTCGTCAGGGAGGTTCGCCGGCCGGGTGAGGTACTTCGAGAACGTCGCAACCGCCTCGACCGCCCCGAACCCGACCGCGACGTTCGCGAGAAACACCCCGACGCCGATCAGGGCCGCAATCCGGGCGACTCGCGGCGCTACCTCGACGAGAACGGGCCAGACGGCATCGACAAACGCGGCCGGTTGCACGCCCCAATGTCGACACCTCACCGACTAATCGGCATCGGTTCGAGCCCTCGCCGGTCAGCGACGACTCCCATCACAGCACGACCTGTGCGGTGCCGACGAGTACCACCACGCCGAGCACGTCGCAGACGTTGGTGACGACCGGGATGACCACGTCGTCGGGGTCGAGTTCGAGCCGGTAGGCGATGTAGGTCACCGTAACCGTGACCACAACGGCGAGCACCGCGAGTACGAGCCCCGACGCGACCGCGATCGTGACCACTGTCGCCGGCGACAGCCGGGTCCCGCCGGTGAGCGCGGTCAGCCCCCACGCCCCGACCCCAACGGCCGGAAACAGCGTGAGCGCGAGCGCGACTGTCGCGATAGCGTTGCCCCCGAGGCGGTCGTCCGTCGGGTCGAACGACAGCGTCCCCAGGTGCAACGCGGTCGAGAGCCGCGCGGCGAGAATGCTTCCGAGGTTGCCCGCGCTCCCGATGGTGACCGGGATCAGCGCGAGGAGGCTCGGAAACCGAAGGAGTTGGGCCTCGAACCGCCCGAGTACCAGCCCGCTGCCGACTTCGACCAGCGTCAACACGAGCAACACCGGCAGCATCGCCCGCGAGATCGCGCGGACGGTCCACGCGGTGGCCACTCACACCACCCCGCCGACGGCCAGCACCAGCCTGACCGCGCCGAGCAAAAAGAGCACGCCGAACACGTCGCCGGTGGTGGTCACGAGCGGCCCCACCAGGGCGTCGGGGTCGCGGCCGCGCCTGAAGCCGGCGAAGACCGCCGTGACGACCACCGCCGAGAGCGCGACCCCGGAGAACACCCCGGCGAGGACCGCAATCGCGACGAGGACCGGGAGCGGAGCCACCGGAGCCCCGAGGGTAGTGAGGATCGCGAACGCGGCCACCGCGGCGAACGTCGACGCCAACAGGCCGTTCGCCAGCGCCGCGGCGACCGCCGCCCGAAGCCGCTCGTCGCCGGCGCGGATCCGCGGCTCAACCAGGCCCTGATGGAGCGCGGTCGAGATCCGTGCCCCCAGCGACCCGTAGACGTTACCGCGGGTCGCGAGCAGCGCGGGGACTACCACGAGGAGTCCGGGCACCGCGCGGAGTTCCCCCCGCATCCCGCCGAGAACGACGCCGGCAAGCAGGCCGCCGACGAGACTGGCCGACAGCGCCGGAAGCGCCTCGCGGTAGGCCTCGCTTGCGGCGTCCCGGACGCTCATACGATCACGGTAACGGCGCGGGGTAAAAAGTCGGACTGTTGTCGACGGCGACTGTGGCCGGGGCGCTCGGGTATGCCGGCAGCGACCCACCTGACTATCCGAACGGACCCAGACCGCCGCCACCGCCACCGAGTCCGCCCATCCCGCCGCCACCGCCGTTCTGAATCTTCTTCATCATCCGCTGCATGTCTCCTTCACCCATCCCCTGGAACTGCTGGATGGTCTGTTCCATCATCTTGTGCTGCTGGAGGAGTTCCTGGACTGTCTCCTCGTCCTCGCCGGCGCCGCGGGCGATCCGACGGACCCGGGAAGCCCCGATCGACCGTGGGTTCTCCAGTTCGTCGTCGGTCATGGAGTCCATGATCACGTCGAAGGCCCGCATCCGATCCTGGGTCACGTCCATGGCGTCGTCGGGGAGTTCGTCCATCATCCCGCCGCCGAGACCGGGGATCATGTCCATCACCTGGTCAAGGGGACCCATCTTGTTCATGGCTTCCATCTGCTTTTGCATGTCTTTGAGGGTGAACGATCCCTCCATGATGTCCTCGGGCTCCCAGTCGTCCTCTTCATCCCCGGTCTCGGCCATCGCGCGCTCGACCCGCTCGGAGAGCTGTTTCAGATCGCCCATCCCCAGGAGCCGGGAAATGAACCCGTTGGGCTCGAAGCGCTCGATGTCTTGGACGGTCTCGCCGGTCCCCAAAAAGGCGATCGACGACCCCGTTTCGTTGACCGCAGTCAGCGCGCCGCCACCCTTCGCGGTCCCGTCGAGTTTGGTGACGACGACGCCGCCGATCCCGATGGCGTCGTCGAACTCCCGGGCCTGCTCTTCGGCGCCCTGCCCGATCGCGGCGTCGAGCACCAACAGCGAGCGGTCCGGGTCGACCGTGCTTTCGATCTCTTCGATCTCCGCGATCAGGTCGTCTTCTAGGGCGTGCCGCCCCGCAGTGTCGACGATGTGGACGTCGGCGTCTTCGGTCGCTTCGAGGCCGTCACGCGCGATCCGGACGGGATCGTCCTCGTCGGGGTCGCCGTAGAACGAGACCTCCGCACGCTCGCACATCTGCTCGGCTTGGTCGTACGCCCCGGGCCGGAAGGTGTCGGTCTGGATCACGGCCGGCCGGAGCCCCTTCTTCGAGAACCACCACGCCATCTTGGCGGCGCTCGTGGTCTTTCCCGACCCCTGGAGCCCCGCGAGCAGGATGGTCTGTGATTCCAGGGGGAGGTCGGTCGACTCGCCCACCAGGTCGACCAGCTCCTCGTAGACGATCCGGAGGACGTGATCCCGCGCGGAGGTGCCGGCGGGCGGCTCCTCGCCGGTCGCGCGCTCCTCGATCGAGGCGGAGAGGTCCATGACGAGGGTGACCTCCACGTCGGCCGACAGGAGCGACCGCTGGATCTCCTTGATGATCTCCTCGACGTCGTCCTCGTCGAGGCGGGATTTCCCCTGTAGCTTGTCGAGACTGCTGCGGAGGGAACTCCCGAGGTTGTCGAGTACCATTACCCCGGTCTACGCCGCCGCCCGGGTAAAGCCTTTTTCTGCGGGCCCGAACGCCGACACGCCTATCGATCCTCCTGACGCCGGCCCGGCGGCCGCGCACCTGGGCGTCGTCGCGGCTGCGTCGGCCGCGCGCCCCCGCCGCTGACACGGGTCCGTCGGCTCGGTGGCGGCGCGATGATCGTGCCGGGCGTCGCGCTGGTGGTCGAGAGAGTCGACGCGGCGGGGGCGCCGCGCCCGATCGTCCGCCTACTCTTCGCCCACGAGCCGGTCGACCAGCCGCTCGGGGTCGAACCGCTCGATGTCGTCGTACCCCTGGCCGACGCCCAAAAAGAGGATTGGGCGGCCGGTGACGTACGCGATCGAGATGGCCGCGCCGCCGGAGGAGTCGGCGTCGGCCTTCGTGAGCACGGTCCCGTTGATCTCGGCGGCGTCGTTGAACTGCTCTGCGCGCTTGACGGCGTCTTGCCCCGCCACCGCCTCGTCGACGAACAGGGTCATATCGGGATCGACCACGCGGTCGATCTTCTCCAACTGGGCCATGAGGTCGTCGGAGGTGTGGAGCCGACCAGCGGTGTCGCCGAGCACGACGTCGACGTCGTTGGCCTCGGCGTACTCCACGGCGTCGTAGAGCACGGCTGCGGGGTCGCCACCCTGCTCGTGGCTGATGAGCTTCGTCGCCAAGGCGTCGGCGTGCTCGCGGATCTGCTCGTTGGCGCCGGCGCGGTAGGTGTCCCCGTTGGCCATCACCACGTCCAGTCCCCGCTCCTCGAAGTACCGCGAGAGCTTCGCGATACTCGTGGTCTTGCCGACCCCGTTGACGCCGGTGAAGACGATGGTGACCGGCTTGTCAGCATCCTGGACCCGCTCGTCGAAGTCGAACTGTCCGACGCTGATCACGTCGTAGAGCGCGTCGCGAAGCGCGACCTCGACGAGTTCGCCGGTGGTTTCGACCTGCGCGCGGGTTTCGCCGATCATCTTCCCACGAATCGTATCGAGGATCTCCTCGGCGACGTTCATCTCTACGTCGCTCTCTAAGAGTGCCATCTCGAGGTTCCACAGGGGATCCTCAAGATCCTCCTCTTCGATGATGATCTTCCCCGTGGCGAACGCCGCCGCGCGCTTGAGCCGGCCGGGGCCTGACTCCTCGTCGTCGTCCTCTTCGAGGGCTGCCGCGGCCTCGTCGGCCGCGAGTCCGCCACCCTCCTCGGGGTCGCCGCCGCCCTCGGTGGCGAGGTCTGCGTCGCCCGCAACCGGTTCGTCGGCGCCGGCTTCCACGCTGTCGGCCGGGCTGGACGGCCCGCCGGTTCCCTCGGAGGATTCGTCGGCTTCGGTAGGCGCGTCGGTTTCTGCTTCCGCCTCGGCTTTCTCTTCTGCGGTCTCCTCGACGTCTTCCCGGAAACTGCCCAGTTTGTCCTTCAGCCCGTCGAACATCTCGGTCCTACTCGCCGTCGCCCTGCATCTGCTGTTGCTGCATCTGCTGTTGCTGCATCTGCTGTTGCATCTGCTGGGCCTGCTGTTCGAGTTCGGAGCTCTCCGCTTCGAGTTCGTCGACCTCCGCTTGGACGTCGTCGATTCGGCCGTCGAGGGCGTCCTGCTTCGTCCGCAGGGCGTCGACCGCATCGTCGGCCTCCTGCTCGGCCGCGAAGTCGCCGCCGAGATCGACGATGATCTCGTCGATGTCTTGGATCTCCGCGCGGATGTACGCGCCGCCGCCCAACGGCACCTGGACCGTCGACCCGGTGTCGAGCGTCTCGATCGCCTCGACTGCGTCGTTGATGTCGGACTGCTCGGTCTGGAGGTCGTCGATCTCGGACTGCAGCGTTTCGATCTCCTCGTCGATGGCCTGAAGCTCCTGGGAGAGCTGCTGGAGCTGCTGTTGCCCGCCGCCCATCATGCTGTGGCCTCCCCGGCGGCGGCGACGTCGTCGACCTCGATCTGGGTGCGCTTGAGCCCGTGCTGGCTCCCGATGTTCGCGTACACACGCTCGCGAGCGACGTTCTCGTTCGGCGCCTCGACGACCGTGTCGAACTTGCTGTAGCCGTCACGGCTCTGGAATCGGCCGCTCACCGCGTACTCACTCATACTGTGTGGTTCCCGAGCGACGGGGAAGTATCTTCCTACTCGGTACGCTCCGAACCGGTCCGATCGTGGCACGAAAACACGACTCTAAGGGACCGAAACGGCCGCACGGCGACGGGGGCGCAGCCTACTCCAGATATCCGAGCGCGTCCTCGACCCGGGTCAGCTCCGGCCCGGTGGTATCCTCGCCAGCGACGTAGCCCGCCTCGGTGGCGACCAAGCCCGACCCGACCAGCGGGGCGCCGTAGTTGACGGTCCCGATGTCCGCGCGGACGTCGAGCCGCTCTTCGACCGCCTCGATCTCCGGCTCGCGGGCTTTCGGGTGGCAGAGCACGCCCTGGTTGGTCGCGACCGCCGCGGTCCCCACAGTCCGAACGTCGGCGATGTCGCCGCGCTCAACGGGGACCTCAAGCGCCGATTTAACGGCGTCGACCGCGTCGTCCGAGAGATCCGGGTGGACGTACGCGCCGTAGTCGTTCGCGAGCACAACGTTGCCCGCGGCGTTGATCCGGCCGGGCAGCTCCGTCACGGGAACCCCTGCGGCCGACTCGATGGTCTCTTTCTCGCGCTCCTTCGCCCGGCTGGTGACAAGCAGCCCGTTCTCGTTGCCGACCACCAGGGCGCCAGCGGTCCCGGAGCCACCGACAGTCGTCGCCACCGCGGGGACGCCGAGTTCGTCGCTCATCGCGTCGACGACGTCGCTCTCGGCATCCGAACGAACGACGAGAACGTGGTCCGTCGCGCGGGCGAACACGCCGACGTACGGCGACCCGGCGAAGGAGGCGCGGAGCACGTTATTCGGCCGGCTCCGCCTCGACGATCGACTCGCCGTCCTCGTCGAACCGGGCGGCGCGAACGCGGAGCTTGCTCGGGGGCTTCTGCTTCCCACGAGCCCACACCGTCTCGTTGAGCGAGGGATCCAGCCGGACTGCGTCCTCGTCGACGCTGAACTGCGTCGCGAGGTGTTCGCGGATCAGTGCCATCGCCCGCCCCGCCTGCTCGTGGCCGGGAACGGCTTTGACATCCCGGAGCGGCACCGTGACGACGCGCTCCTCGAAGTCGCTTGCACTCATCCTTACTCGTCCGTGTCGCTACGGCGCCAGTTGCGTCGCTTGGGGTTTCGCGTGACGTCCATGTCGGTCTTCATCATCACCCACGCGGGGACCCGCGTGTTCTGCCGCTCTAGCTTCGCAAGCCGCTTCTTTTTGGCCTTCGAGTTGTTGCCCATAGTGATCGCTCATACCGCCGCACCGCATAAAATCCTGTTCCTTTGCGGGCGATCCGGTTCGACTGGGAGCTGCGACTCCGGGGTCGCGCGTCGGTAGCGTCTTGCCCCTGGCGGGGGTACGTATAGGGGCAATGTCAGACGAGGTTGTTCGGCTCCTGCAGAAAGCCTACCAGGACGAGATCGAGACCGTGATGAACTACATGACCAACTCCATCGTCCTCGACGGCGTCCGCGCCGAGGAGATCAAGGAGTCCCTCCAGCAGGAGGTCCAGGAGGAACTCGGCCACGCCGAACAGCTGGGCAACCGGCTGAAGCAACTCGACGAGAACCCACCGGGCTCGACCGCGTTCGAGGCCACGCAGACGAGCCTCCAACCTCCCGAGGACACCACCGACGTGCTCTCGGTCATCGACGGGGTGCTCGACGCCGAGGAGGGCGCGATCGAGACCTACCGGGCGCTTATCTCGGCCGCCGAAGAGGCGGACGACCCCGTGACCGAGGATCTCGCGGTGACCCTGCTCGCCGACGAGGAGGCCCACCGCACGGAGTTCCGCGGGTACCGGAAGGAGTACAGTCGAGAGTAGTCGAGGAGGCAATCGACCCCAGGCCGACGCACTCACACCGGAACCACGCCCACGACCGCAACCCCGACGAGCCCGGCCGTGACGGCAAGTCCGACGGCGTCGGCCCGGCCGAACCGGAGTTCCGGAAGCGTCGGGTTCCACGCGAAACACCGCGCCCGGAGCGCGAGCGCCAGTTGGTCGGCCCGCCCCAACGCCCGTCGGATCCCCGCCGCGGCGACGACCGTCATCCGATCTCTCAGCCCCTGTTCCCCGCCCACCCGGGCTGCCGACGCGTCCCGGACCCGTCGGAGATCCGCCCGCAACAGGGGGAGAAACCGGAATACGAGCGCCACGCCGACCCCGAGGAGCCGGCCCGGACGGCCGGGCACCAGCCGTTGGATCGCCGCCCGGGACTCCCTGACCGGCGTTGTGTGGAGGTAGACCGCCGAAACGGCGAGCACGAGCAGGACCCGGTAGCTCGCAAGCACCGGGCCGGTCGCCGCTCCGGGGTCGACGCCGACGCTCCACGGCCGGATCTCAACGACCGAGACAACCGGCCCAGCGACCAGAAACGGCAGCGCGGGGAGGTAGCCTCGGATCGCATCAACCGGAGAGAGCCGCCCGGCAGCGAGGAACACGGCCGCGACGAGCGTGAACCCGGCCAGTCCACGGGGCGTGGTGTAGACGAACGCCGCAGCGGCGAAGGCGGCCTGCGCCAGCAGTTTCGTCCGCGGGTCGAGCCGGTGGGCGAGGGAGTCGCCAGGGGTGTAGCTCAGCATCGTCGGTCCCGTGGTGCCGCGTCCGACGACCCGTCCCCGTCGGGGCCGGCGCTCGTCGACCCACACGCCGGATCCGGAACCCGAACCCCGTACGCCGGCAGCGATGCGGCCGCCTCGTCGGGCGGTGCATCGACGACGACCCGGCCCTCGGCCATCGCCACGACCCGATCCGCGAGGTCGAGCACGTCCCGGAGGTCGTGGGTCACGATTACCAGTCCCGTGCCCGAGGCGCTGAGTTCCCTGAGTCGGTCGACGACGGACGTCCGCGCCGGCGCGTCGAGCCCGGTGAACGGCTCGTCGAGGACGAGATGATCCGGCTCCATAGCGAGCGCGCCGGCGACCGCGACCCGCTGGCGCTCCCCGCCGGAGAGTTCGCCGACTCTGACACCCTTGCGCCCGTCGAGGTCCACTGCCGACAGCGATGCCGCCACGCGGCGGTCGATCTCCGCGCGACCGAGTCCGAGGTTCTCCGGCCCGAACGCCACGTCGGCGCCGACGGTGGCGGCGACGAGTTGGTCCCGCGGCTCCTGGAACACGATACCGACGGCGGTCCGCGCGGCGACGAGATCCGCTCCGACGCGGCGACCGTTCACCTCGACTCGGCCCTCGTCCGACTCCAGCAGCCCGTTGAAATGGCGGACCAGCGTGGTCTTCCCGGACCCGTTCGCGCCCGCGAGCACGACGCATTCCCCGTCCGGGATCGACAGCGACACGCTGTCGACTGCGACGACGTCGCCGTAGCGGTGGACGAGGTTGACGGTCCGGATCACGGGCGGGACAGATCCATCGGCGACACTGTCAGGCCGCCGCGGCGGCGTCGCTCCGGACGATCCCCACAGCGGCGGCGATCTTCACCGCCTCAACGGGGACGAACGCAACCGCGCTCACCACGAACGCCTCGACCAGCCCGACGTCCTGGACCACGGCGAACCCGACGGTCCCCAGCGCGTAGATCACGGCAGTCCCGGCGACCATCGCTGTCACGAGCCGGACGGTCCGGACTGCCTCCGGGTCTGCAAGCCCGTCGAACCCGTGGACAACGGCCCCGACCAGCGCCGCCGCGATCGGGTACGACCAGAGGAAGCCCGCGGTCGACCCAGCCAGCGGGCCGAGCCCCGCCGATCCGCCCGCGAAGACCGGCGCGCCCGCCGCCCCCGCGGCGAGGTAGAAGGTCAAAGAGGCGCCGCCCCAGACGGGACCGAGGAAGATCCCCGCGAGGAACACGCCCAACACCTGGAGGCTCACCGGGACCGGCGAGACCGGATTCGGGAACGATACGTACGCGAACGCGCCGGTGAGCGCCGCGAACAGCGCCGCGCGCGCGACGTTGCCCGCGACCTCCTCCCCGACGAGCTCGACCGTCTCCGTCTCTGTCGCCATACCGACACCAACCTCGTAAACCTGTTTTAATCGTTCGGTTTACCACAGCAACATTTGTAGGTCACGCGCCCGTGCCCCTCAACTATGGACGAAAAGACCGCCGACCTCCGGGACCTCTTCGTGGAGACCACCGGCGAGGAAGCGGTGACCGAGTCCCAGACCGCCGCTCGCGGGTCGCTGTCGGCCGGAGACGCCGACGACGACGCGGTCGACGAGCGGCTCGCGGCCATCGTCGGCGAGATGGCCGATCGCGACGGGTTCGATTCGAACCTCCCCGAATCGGATCTGTGTCGCGTGGTGCGGGCGTTCTTCGACCCCGACACCGACGCTGCCGGTCCCGCGACGTGGTCCGCAGCGGCCGACGCGGCGGTGGCGGAGTCGCTGTCGGCGGATGTCGACGCCGACGCGGTGTTCCGCGCCCGACTGGATCTCCACCTCGTCGCCGAGGCCGACCGCGATGCGCCGGTCCCGTACGCCGACCTCCGGGCACTCGTCTCCGAGGCGTCTGCACCCGACGAGCCGGCTGCCGCCGACGACGGGGCGCTCGCGGCGGCGCTTCCGGAGAGCGTGGAGCCGGAGACGGCCAGTCGGTGCCGCCGGGTCGTTGCGGCCGACCTCGCCTCCCGGCGGGTGAACCACCGGTACCGCGACGCGTTCGCCGATCTCCTCACTGACGCGGAGATATCCACTCGTCTCGCTGCCGACGCCCGCCGCGACGGCCTCGAGGAAGCCACCGAGGACCTCGAGACCGACGTGTCGCTGTAGCGGTTCGGGGGTCGGGTATGGCGGGGCCATCACGATGGGGAAGTGCAGGCGGGGCCTCACGATGGGGAAGTGCACCCGGCCACCCCGGTGGGGGAGGCGTTTTCCCGCTCCGGCGTCTACCTCAACTGATGTGTCCACCACCGGACGGGCCGGTACCCGAGAGCAACGCCGGCGGTGACGCGGCGCCGGAGTCGGCCGGCGCCGCCGGTCTCGGGACCGACTCGCTCGTCACACTCGACGGGGTCACCAAAACCTACAACCTGGGCGGGACCGTCACCGCGCTCGACGACGTGTCGGTCTCGCTCGACGAGGGCTCCTACACCGCGGTGATGGGGCCGAGCGGGTCGGGGAAGTCGACGCTTCTCAATCTGGTCGGCGGGCTCGACACCGCCGATGCCGGGACCGTCCGCGTCGACGGCGTCGACCTGGGACGGGTCTCGGAGACCCGCCGCGCGGAGAAACGGGGGACTGCAATCGGGTTCGTGTTCCAGACGTTCAACCTGATGCCGCGGCTGACTGCGGTCGAGAACGTGTCGCTCCCGCTGGTGTTCGACGGGTGGCCTCGCGAAAAGCGGCTGGCCCGGGCGCGGGACGTGCTCAATGACGTCGGACTCGGCGACCGGTACGACCACAAACCCGCGGAGCTCTCCGGCGGCCAGCGCCAGCGGGTCGCGATCGCCCGTGCGCTCGCGCCCGATCCGTCGCTGCTTCTGGCGGACGAACCCACCGGCAACGTGGACACCGACACCGGTGCGGCGATTATGCGCCTGCTCGCGGAGATCCACGACCGGGGAAACACCATCCTGCTCGTGACCCACGCCCGCCGGATCGCCGAACACGCAGAGCGGATCGTCCACGTCCGGGACGGCCGGATCGAACGGATCGAAGCTGTCGAGCGCCGTCGCCCTTACGACGGCGGCGACCACGACGGAGGAGACACTGGCGCCCGCACCGGCACCGACGACCGCGACGGAGGCGACGCCGACGGATCACCCGCCCGCGACCCGGGGGTGGAGCCGGATGGATCCGCGTGAGGCGCTCCGGATCGCGGCCCGGTCGATCCGCGCCCACCGGCTTCGCTCGGGACTGACGGTCGTCGGGATGGTGATCGGGATCGCGTCGGTGGTCGCGTTCGCGACGTTCGGCGCAAGCGTCCAGGCCGCCGTCATCGGCGACATCGGCGACACGAACGCCAACAACATCTTCGTCGCGCCCGCGAGTGTCGACGACGACTCCCCCGGGGGCGAGGAACTCGCCGCCACCCGCCCGGTGTTCACGGGGATCGACGTCGACCGGATCCGTGATCAGCCGGAGGTGACGGCGGTGATTCCACAGGGGCTGGTCGGGCTCTCGTCGGTCACGTACGGCAACCAGACTGTGGCACAGCAGCAGGCGACCGCGACAGTCCCGGCGACGTTCACCGACTCGAACACCGTCGCCGGGCGCGGGTTCGAGTCGGGCGCCGACGAGGCCGTTCTCAACGAGGCCGCCGCCCGGTCGTTCGACGAGAACGTCACCGTCGGCTCGACTCTCCGACTCGCGCTGGCGTCGGGGGAGACCCGGAACGTCACGGTCGTCGGCATTGTCTCCGGCACCCGCGGCGGCTTCCTCTCGGGGTTCGGCGACGATACGCCCCGGATCTTCCTCCCGGTCGATCCGTTCTACGCGACGGTCATCGCGAGCCCCTCCGTCGGGGCCGATATCCGCGTGTATCCGCAACTCACGGTGGTCGCGGCCCCCGACGCGGTCCCCGGTGTGAAAGACCGGACCGAGGCGTATCTCACGACTGACTCCGACGCCGCCCAGTTGCTCGCGGATGGGACCGAGATCCGGGTCCAAACCAGCGAGGACATCGTCGGCGCAATCCAGGACGTGATCTCGCAGATCACCCGGTTCGTGACCGGGATCGCGGTGATCTCGCTCGTGGTCGCCGCCATCGGCATCGCCAACATCACCCTCGTCTCCGTCACCGAGCGCACCAAGGAGATCGGGATCATGAAGGCCGTCGGCGCGACCAACCGCGACACGATGCAGCTGTTTCTCACCGAGTCGGTGTTGTTGGGCACCACCGGCGCGGTGCTTGGCGTGCCCGTCGGGCTCGCGGTCGCGTGGGGCGCGACGCGGTTCGCGGACGTCGCGCTCACGCTCGCCGTCGATTGGATGATTTTCGCGGTCGTGGTCGGGGTCGGCGTCGGGATTGTCGCCGGGCTCTACCCCGCGTGGCGCGCCTCGCGAGTCGACCCGATCGACGCGCTGCGCTACGAGTGACTCCAAATTTCAGTCATGATTTCGACACGCGAATCTGCGACCCCGGCTCGCTACTCCCGACTGCTGACCGATTTCGCGCCGTTTTTGAAGATATATCCCGGACCGACATACCAATCGTAATTATCGAAAAGAAAAATAAGGTATTTATTCGGCCTGATACTCGGACGTGATGAGCCGGGGGCGACGGGGAGATTGCAGGGCAACAAGAGCCGCGGCTATCGGTGTCGCAACGCTGCCAGCGGCCGTCACACGGTCGTCCAGACGCGGGTTCCGCCGACGGGTTCGGCGTTCGACGCCGGAATGTGACCACCACTTCCGGGCGCCGGCGTCCGGTCGCGCGGTTCCGGCGCCTGTTTTGCTCCCCCGCCCCCGCTCAGGTAGGCATATCGGATGCAACATACTGGCCGGCTACAGGCCGTCGGACTCGCATCGCTTCTGCTCCTCGCCCTTCTGGGCAGCATCGGACCGTTTGCGGGCGTCGCTGCCGCGGATCAGGGCACCGTCTCCTTCGGCGACTCGACGTATGCGGACGGCGATACGGTGACTGTCTCCGTTGAGGACGGCGATCTCTCGACGACAGAGGAGTATGTCGTCAACGTTCAATCGGATACTGAAGGGCAAGAGACAATATTAAACGAAGATGTTGAAGACGGAGTCACGTCAATCACGACAAAATATCCTGTCGCTGATGTTGATGGCAATAATAAAATCACAGCATATGAGATTGTTTACGATAACGATGCTGATAATTCCGGTTCTATTTCGAGTATATCACGAAATGATAACGGGACTATTGATATAAATCTGAATTCTCCATCTGATTCAAACGACGTTATTGGATACACCCGTGGAGAAACAGTCCTGCTTTTGCATAGTGAAAACAGTAAATTCTCTGGCACGACCCAAGTCTCTGAATCGGGTGGTAAGGGGGTGTTACAAATCTCAGAGGAAGGAAGTATCAACGCAACATATTCTGATGAAAGCGCTGGAGAGAACCGGGTAACAAAGGCAACAATAAAAAAGAAATCCAAAGAGACAGATAGTGACCCCGACCCACTCTCCCTCGGGCCCGTAACCGAACTCTCGACCGGCTCCCTCAACGGCACGTCGCTCACGCACACTGAGAGCGTGATCGAGGTCCCGTTCAGCGAGGACGTCTCGCAAGCCGGCGAGGGCTCGGGGGGCCTGACGCTCGGCGGCAACATCACCGTCGCGGTCGACGGCGAGAACGTCACCGATCGGTACGTGCTCGACGCGGATGGAGCCGCCGACGGACAGGTCGTCGTAACCTCGGCGACACCGGTCGGCGCTCGCGCGGAGGTCACCGTCGCGGTCGACGCCGCCAACGACTCCGCGGACGCGGAGACCATCACGCCCGGGGCCGTCGACGCGACCGTGACGGACGCGACCGTCGCCGAGGGCGACGACGCAAACGTCTACGACAACGAGACCGTGGCGTTCGTCGCTGCCGAGCCAAACCGCGCGTTCGACGTGTCCAACGCCACCGGCGCGTTCGTGTTCACCGGCCGGACCGGCAACGGGAGCCAGGTGTTCGCGTTCGACACCGCCGCGCGGAACTGGACCGGCGAGCACACCATCGAGTCGACCGCGTCGGGCGGCAGCATCGCGGCAACGACCGGTGTCACTCTCCGGGAGCTGGGGCTGTCGGTTGGCGTCACGGACCGGAATATCACCACCGCTGAGGGTATCGACGCCCGGGTGTCCGCGGCCGACAGCGGGCGAGCGGTCGACGTTGCGCTGGTGGCCGCAGACGACACGATCGTCGACCGCCGGAACCGAACGCTCGGCGGTAACGGCGGCGCCACCGTCGAGTTCGGGGCCGACTCCCTCGCCGGAGCCGGACCCGGGAACTACACCGTCAACGTCACCGACGCGGTCACGGGAACGGGCGTCGACTCCGCCCCGATCCGCGCTGTCGACGCCGACGCGCGAACCGCGGCTTTCGGATCGACCGTCGTCGCGGAGCACGCCGGCGACGTGGCAGTGTTCGATCTCGAATTTCAGTACGCCGACACCGCGACAGTGACGCTCGGTGGGTCCGACGTCGGCTTCCGTGCGAACGCGACAGTCGAAGACCGCGACGGTGACGGGCGCGTTCGACTGCGGTTCAACACCGCTGCGGCAGCCACTCTGACGACGCTCCCCGACGACGGCGGTGCCGTCTTCGCGACCGCGCCGGCCGGGAACGCGTCCGACACGACCGACGCCGTCATCGCCGCCGATACCGACGACCGCGGCGCGCCATCGGAGGCGCTCGCGCCTGGCGAGTACGGTGTGACGATCCGGCCGGGGTCGAACGCGAGCACGGCCGAAACCGGCGTCGGGACGCTCACACTGCGGCAGCCTTCCCCACAGCGGCTCGATACCTGGGTCGCGCCCGCGGACACGACGTTCGGAACCGCGGCCGAGGTTTCGGCCGCGGTTGAGGGCGGCCGTCTCACCACCGCCACCGCGGTTGCAACGGGTGACGTGGCGGTGCACCGAGTCGTCGCGCCGGGCATCGCCGGCGCGCTCGCGAACACCTCCGGCGACACGACCGAGGCGTTCTTCGAGCTGGCCGGAACCGACGCGACGGACCGATACGCACTGAACGTCACGCAGCGCAATCCTGCCGCGAACGAGGACCCGTACCGCCTCACGTTGAACAACACGACCGCGCGGGTCGTCGCCGACGCGGTCAACGACACGTACTTCGTGACCTACCGGGGTGACGGCCCCGCCGCGGTTCCGTGGAACGGCACGGCTGCGACCGGATCGGCCGACCCCGACGACCCCGCCCCGGGCGATTCGCTGTCGGCCGAGTTCACGGTCCACGACGGCGGCCCCTTCGCCGACCTCGCGCCGGCGGAGCGACGCGTTACTGCGGCCCACTCCCTCGTCGCGGCACGGGTCGACGCCGACCCTCCAGTCGTGGTCACGAATGCCACGAATCAGTCGATCGGGGGCACGACCACCCTCGCACCGGGAACCGAGTTCGAGTTGCGGGTTCAGTCTTCGAACGGGACCGAGCCACGGTTCCTGAAGACCGCACGGGCGACTGTCGGTCCCGCGGGCGGGTGGAACGCCACCGTCGACTTCGACGCCCAGCACGTCGGTGACACGTTCACCGTGCAGTCGACCGTTGACACGGTCGTGTCGGCCGACGACCTCGCGGTTGATGGCGAGGTTCGGGCGACCCTCCCACAGAACACGTCGACGCCGACGGCACAGCCGACCACGACTGCTGCTGCGGGCGGGGCAGGCGGTGGCATCGGTGCAGGTGGCGGCGGTGGCGGCGACGACGACCGTGACCGCGACACGCCGTCGCCGGAGCCGACAGCAACCGCGACGCCGACGCAGTCGACCGACGCCGACGAATCCGTGGTCGACTCCGCACAACAGTACCTCGGCGACGCGTTCGCTACCGCCGTCAACAACACCGACGCCGAATCGATCCGCGACCGGCTGTTCGACTTCGACGTCGCGGTCGCGGTCGCCGCACTGACGGTCGTCGTTGTTTACGTCTCCCGGCGGGGGTAGCGCCGGGAGGTACCCCCCGCCGCGTGACTGCGGGCGCGGCGTCCCGTCTGTCGTAACGCCTAAGAACCGAAGAACCGTTCTACCCGGTAATGAATTCGAACGCGTGCTCGGATCGTGCCGGCCCCCCAGGCACCGAACGGAGGTGGTTCCGTGGGCGTTGAAATCAAGGAGTCGACCGTCTCGGACGCGGAGTTCAACCAAATGAAACGGTTCGTCCGCGACTACCTCGCCGCAAGCGTCGAGAGCGAAGACGACGGCGGGCGGATGCGGTGGTACCCCTGGCACAGCGCGGAGTACCGGTTCAACCACATCCTGAATGTCGTCGACCTCGCGGTCGAGATCGCCGAGCGCGAAGGTGCGGATATGGACGCCGTGCGTGTCGCTGCGCTCTTTCACGACATCTCGAAGCTCGAAGCTGACCAGGAGGTCCACGCCGAGGAGGGTGCCCGCGTCGCCCGGGAGTACCTGAACAGTCACGGCGAGTTCCCCACGTCGTTCATCGAACAGGTGTGTCAGACCGTCGCCGACCACTCCTACCAGGGCCCGCTCGCGGACGTCTCCTTGGAGGCTCAGAGCCTCATCGAGGCTGACATCCTCGATAAGGTCGGCGCCAACGGCACGGCGCTCGTGCTGCTCCGGATGGGCTATGAGTCCCGGACGCACATGGATGCTGCGGAGATGATCGAACGGGTGCTCGAACGCGGCCGCGACGCCGCCAACAGGGTCGAATCCGACACCGCCGAAACCATGGTCCACAAGCGGCTCAAACGCGTCCGGTGGTTCCGCGAGTGGCTTGAGGCCGAGGTCACTGGAATGGACCACGCCGGCGAGTTCCACCGGGAATCGTCGGACTGAGACGGCGGCTTCGACACGCCTGTGATCCCGAATCGGTGGTCATCGCCGGAGACGGGGCCGGCGATGACCGGCAGTTGACGACGATAGCCCGCCTGACTCGCCTGACCTGCCACCCGACCCGTCGCCCGCGCCCCGCGCAACGAACCGGTGGCGGTTTGTAGCCCCACCGGGTACCTCCAGCAATGACAGACACCGGCCGTTGGGTCGCGCTCTTTTCCGGTGGGAAGGACTCCTCGTGGGCGCTCTACCGGGCGCTCGAGGAGGGATTAGACGTCGCACACCTCCTGACTGTCCACCCGGGCGAGGAGTCGTACATGTACCACGTCCCCGAGACACGGCTCGCGGCGCTCGCCGCCGAGAGCATCGGAATCGACATAGTCGAGGTTGATCCAGGCGACCTCAACGCGGCCGACGTCGACGACGCGGGCGCACAGGGCGACCGCGAACTCGAACCGCTTGAGGCCGCGTTGACCGACCTCCGGTCCGACATCGACGGCGGCTTGGTGGGTGTCACCGCCGGCGCGGTCGAGAGCGAGTTCCAGACCTCCCGGATCCAGGGGATGTGCGACCGGCTTGGGATCGACCTGTTCGCGCCGCTGTGGCAGCGCGACCCGCGGGAACTTGCCGAGGCGATGCTCGGCGCCGGCTTCGAGATCCGGATCGTTCAGGTCGCCGCCCGCGGTCTCGACGAGTCGTGGCTGGGCCGCCGGCTCGACGCCGACGCGCTCGCGGAGTTGACCGGATTGAACGAGGCCCACGGCGTGCACGTTCTGGGCGAAGGCGGCGAGTTCGAGACCCTCGTCACCGACGGGCCGCACATGGACCGCCCGATCGAACTGGCGTACGAGACGGTGTGGGACGGCACGCGCGGCCACGTGCGGGTGACCGACGCACGCCTCGGCGACCCGGAGTGACGACACACCGACCGGTCGCCGTCTCTGTCACTCCAACTGCGAGTACGCGCCCACCAGCGACTCAGACAGCTCCATCCCGTCGACGCGGGTGTGCTCGTCGATGATCGTCCCTTCGAGGTCCGCGTCGCGGATCGTTGCGCCGCCGAACACCACCGTCCGTTCCAGTTCGGAGCCGGCCACCTCCACGTCAGCCATCACGTGGACGTTCGCGCCCAGGTCGGAGTCTTCGACCGTCGCGTCCTCGTGGACGACGGCGTCCCCGTCGAGATACCACGACACTGCGTCGAGGTAGCTCTCGGGAGTGCCGATGTCGAACCACGCGCCGTCGAAGGTGAACGCGTGGACGGGGCCGCGCGTCTGGAGCCACTGTAGAAACCACCCGGGTTCGTCGGGGTTGTTGCCGTCCGAGAGGTAGGTGTCGAACTTCGGGAGCGTCCCCGCGGGGAACGCGTAACACGCGATCGACACCAACGTGCTCTGGGGGTTGTCGGGCTTCTCTTCGAACTCCGTCACGCGGTCGCCGTCCAGTTGGACGAGTCCGTAGGACTTCGCTCGCTCCTTCGACCCGACGTCGTAGGCCGCCAGACACGGCGTCGCCGCCTCCTGGAAGAAGTCGACGAACTCGCTCACGTCGAACGAGAGGAGGTTGTCGCCCGCGACGACGACCAGGTCGTCGTCGACACCCTCCCGGTCGATGAGCTGCGCTAAGGCGCCGACGACGCCGAACTTCTCGTCTTCCGCCACCGTCTCCTCCACGGAGACCGTCGGCTTCTCGTATGGCGCGTCGTCGATGAACGCCTCGAACTCCCCGGCAAACCGTTCGTTGGTGCTCACGAACACCTCATCGACCCGGGGGTCAGCCTCGAGATCCTCGAAAATGATATCGACGACAGTCCCCTCGCCGACCGGGAGGAACATCTTTGGCCGGTCCTTGGTGATCGGCCACATCCGGGTCGCGTACCCACCGGCGAGCACAACAGCTTTCATACCTACGTCGTCCACCCGAAGTGGCAAGTTTGTTTCCCACGTTGCGGGCTCACCCGCTGGCGAAGATTCTTATCGGAGGGGCGCCCTAACTCTGTGCGATGGCGCAGGCCCCCCAGGACCCCTCGGACGTCACCGACCGCTTCATTCAGTTCTACCGGAAGTATTACCGCAACGAGATCGGGACGCTCGCGCAGAACTACCCCAACGAACAGCGGTCGCTCTACGTCGACTACGACGACCTCTCGACGTTCGACATCGAGCTCGCGGAGGACTACGCGGCGAAGCCCGACCAGATGCAGGAGTACGCCGAGGAAGCCCTCCGGCTGTACGACCTCCCGGCGGACGTGAAGCTGGGCCGCGCCCACGTCCGGCTCACGAACCTCCCCGAGACGGTCGACATCCGGAACATCCGTGTTCACGACGACCACATCGGCCGGATGATCGCGGTCCAGGGGATCGTCCGGAAGGCCACCGACGTCCGGCCGAAGATCACCGAGGCCGCCTTCGAGTGCCAGCGGTGCGGGACGATGACCTACATCCCGCAGAGCGACAGCGGGTTCCAGGAGCCACACGAGTGCCAGGGGTGTGAACGCCAGGGGCCGTTCCACGTCGACTTCGATCAATCGGAGTTCGTGGACGCCCAGAAGGTCCGCGTCCAGGAGAGCCCGGAGGGACTCCGCGGTGGCGAGACGCCGCAGAACATCGACGTCGACCTCGAAGACGACGTGACCGGGCGGGTCACTGCCGGCGACCACGTCACCCTCACCGGCGTGCTCCACATCGAACAGCAGACCTCGAACAACGAGAAAACGCCAATCTTTGACCTGTATATGGACGGCGTCGCGGTCGAGATCGAAGACGAGGAGTTCGAGGACATGAACATCACCGAAGAGGACGTCGCCGAGATCGTCGACCTCTCGAACGAGTCCGACATCCACGAGATGATGGTCGACTCGGTCGCGCCGTCGATCTACGGCTACCGCGAGGAGAAGCTCGCCATGATCCTCCAGCTGTTCTCGGGCGTCACGAAGCACCTCCCCGACGGGTCGCGGATCCGGGGGGATCTGCACATGCTTCTCATCGGGGATCCGGGTACGGGGAAGTGCGTTGCAGGTGACACGCTGGTAACGCTCGCGGATGGATCGGAGGTTCCAATCCGCGAATTGGTCGAAGAAAATCTGGACGATCCGAAACCGGTCGACGACGGGGTGTGGGACACTGTTGATTTCGATGTCCCGTCGATGGAATCCGACGGATCACTTACCACACAACGGGCGACGAAGGTCTGGAAGCGCGAAGCGCCCGACGAACTGTACCGGATCCGGACTGCAAGCGGTCGGGAGATCGAAGCTACGCCGTCGCATCCGCTGTTCGTGGCTGACGGTGGAGGATTCGATGCGGTTGTTGCGGATAAATTAAAAAGAGGCCAGTCGATCGCAGCACCTGGGTCTACGATCCAGCGCACGCGGCCCGAGGCCGCAACCTCCGACCCCACGAAGGCCGCCACCGACGGCGGCGTCTCCACGGATCGGATCGTCTCTATCGAGGCGTATCAGCCGGACGACGAGTGGGTGTACGACCTCGAAATCGCGGGAACGCATTCGTACCTGACGAACGGGATCGTCTCCCACAACTCCGCGATGCTCCAGTACATCCGAAACATCGCCCCGCGATCCGTGTACACCTCCGGGAAGGGGAGTTCGTCGGCGGGACTCTGTGTGACCGGCGACACCCGGATACACACCTCCGAGGGATTCGTCCCGATCCGTGACCTCGCTATGCAAAGACACCCGGATCCGGTATCGACCGAGACGCCGGCAGCGTACGAGCAGGGCCTCTACACCTTCGACCGCGAGGACGGAACCGTCGATGCGGCGACGAGTTCACGCGTGTGGCGGATGCCGGAGAAGCCCTGCCGGCGCATCGAGACTGGACGGGGGAAGACGCTGGAAGCGTCGGCGAACACGCCCGTACTGACCTGTGGTGAGGACGGTATCGAGTGGAAACCTGTCCGGGAGGTTAGTGCGGGTGACTACGTCGCTGCACCGAAGTACGACGGCATCGATCGCTCCGCCGTTCCGACCGACGAGTTCATAGACTACACGGAGGAGAAACTCCGACTTACCGACGAGTCGATAGAGTTCCTCCGCGAGCAACTAACCGAGACGTACGGGACGCTTCGTGACGCGGCGGCAGCCCTGAATTTCCCGGAGGATTTCATATACGATACGCTGTCCAACCGCTACATTCCGATCGAAAAGCTCGATCGGATCCTCGATGCGGTCGGTGCGAGCCACGGCGATGTCACTGTCCGTCGCGCGATGCTCGCACACGGCGACGACATCCGAATTCCACAACAGTTCGACGAGGATCTGCTGTACCTCGTCGGCCTCGTCTTCGGCGACGGTGACATCGCGCTTGACCGCCGTGATGGGAACCGCGGGCTGGTCCGGATCTCGAACAGTAACGAGGCACTGCTCGAACGCGCCGCGAAGATCATCGATTCGGTCTTTGACAAACGCGTCGAGATCGAACGACAGGAGGATCGAGTGCCCTGTATCCGGTTTCACAGCGGGACGATCGCGCGGTTCTTCTCCAATCTCGGGATGGAATCGCCGAAGGACTCGCTCGAACTCGACCCACGACTCACGACGGCGGAACACGCCGACGCGTTCCTCCGTGGTCTGATGGACGCCGACGGATCGGTGTCGTCGCGGACGAACGGTGGATCGAGCGTCCAGTTCTCCACGATCAGCGAGTCCCTCGCCGAGCAGGTGCAGCTCGTCTTCGAGACGTACGGCATCGAGTCCCGACGCCGCGTCCGCGATCGTCGAGGCACCACAACGGTGGCTAGCGGATACACGATCGAATCCAAGTCGGTACAGCACCACCTCGCGATCTACGGGCGTAATATCGATCGATACGCGGAGGTGGTCGGCTTCGAGTCCAGTGAAAAACAGGCTGCGCTTTCGACGATAGTCGGTGCGACGGATCGACGCGACGAGACGATCCCGATCGGCGGCGCGCTGGCGACCGCCGAAGTCGGAGGTGGCGGCGGCCAGTATTATATGAACGTCACCCGCGGCGACAACCCGGGACGTGCACGCGCCCACGAGATACTCGACTCGCTCGATCTCGGCGATGTACAGCCCGCACTCAGGGAAGCCGCGGATGCGGATCTCACCTGGGATGAAGTCGTCGAGACGGTCGACACCGGTGAAAAGGAAGTCTTCGACCTGACCGTTCCCGGGACGCACAATTTCCTCGGAAACGGATTGGTCACACACAATACTGCTGCGGCCGTTCGCGACGACTTCGGCGACGGCCAGCAGTGGACGCTGGAGGCCGGTGCGCTGGTGCTCGCCGACAAGGGGATCGCGGCTGTGGACGAACTCGATAAGATGCGGTGTGTCACGGGCGATACACTCGTTCATACTGCCGATGGGATTCGGCCGATCCGAGAGCTGGCGTACCAGGCGGCCGAAGATGGGGCCATCGAATCGCTCTCGAACGGGCGAACGATCCGTGGAGACGCTCCAGACGTTTGGACGCTCGCCGATGATGGAACGTTGGTTCAACGACCCGTTACAGCAGTCCACGAGTACGAGGCTCCTACGGAAGTTTATCAAGTAACACTGGAGAGTGGCGAGTCAGTGAAAACGACCGCTGATCATCCGTTCTTCGTGTTCGAGGATGGTGAACGTACAGAGCGGGCGGCCGAAGATCTCGATTCCGGCGATTGGGCATACGTTCCAGAAGCGGTCCGGGAGCGTGCAGCTGATGGAGGAGCAATAGCTGAACCAGCAGCCCGAAATGACACAGATAGGCAAGCATATGACTCTGATTCCGACCTTTCACCGTCGAAAGGCGCCATTTTGGGTTATATCGCTGGCGACGGTAATGTTTACAGCAACGATTCAGAGGGTAGCTACGGAATCCGATTTACAAACAGCGAGGAGCAGCTGCTCCGCCACTTCGAGTCTGTTTGTGACGCGGCCTACGGCGCTGAGGCAGTTCGACACCCGAGTGAGCAGCGAGCAGACGGGGTTGGGACCGTCCGCCTTCACGGAAAGGTGTACGTCGACGACCTGCTTGAAGCCGGACTGAACCTGGAAACGTACGAAGGGAAACGCGTCCCCAGCGAGGTTACGCGCAGTAGTCGCAAAACCAAGGCAGCGTTCATCCGTGCACTCGCCGACTCCGAAGCCACTGTCGGTAAGCGAGCCGTCAAGATCTACTCAAGCAGCTACGAGTTGTTGCTCGGAACGAAAATGCTGTTTTCGGAGTTCGGGATCCAGAGTCAGATTCAGACCCGCTCCCGTTCGGAGAAGCGGGATCTCTACGTTCTCGCCATCACCTCCGACAGCTCCCTCGCGGCGTACGAGAGCTATATCGGATTCACACTCGATAGGAAACAGTCGGCGCTGGAGGAAGCGACTCGGCGCACCACTGGCGACAGGGCGCTTCTCGACGTACTCCCGGACTTTGGTGATCAGCTCGAACGATTACGGGACCAACTTCGATTATATCAGTCCGAATGCGGAATTAACGACGCGACGTACTGTAACTTCGAGAACGGAGATGCGAACCCGTCGCTTCACCGCGCCGAAAAGATCCGACGTTCGTTCGAAGAACGCCGAAGACAGGCCTCAAAGGACCGAGAACGCCTCGTCGACTCGACGGGATGGACTCAGCTAGAGGTCCTGTGCGACGAGTACCACGTCAGTCAACGGGAACTTGCACGAGGCTCTTTGTACTCTCAACAGCAAATATCTAGACTGTGGGGGAACGAAAATGCTCTCAGAACCACGATCGCTGACCGTCTCCAGACGATTCTGGACGGTGTTGCTGGTACCGACCTCGAAAGACTCAATGGACTAATCGACGGCGACGTCCGGTGGAGAAAAGTCGAGTCCGTCGAGCCAGTGACGTCAGCGACCTCGGACACTCGGATACCGGTACTCGAACGGAAACTTGCGGATCTCCTCGGGTGTTCGTCGGAGAACGCGTGTGATCAGGCCGATGAACTTCTGAACAAGGATCTGTCGGCAACGACGTGGGGAGAGCTTCGCGATGAACTCGACCGACACGAGGTTTCTTTCCAGCGGCTCGCAGCCGAACTAGATGTCGCTGGATCGACTGTTTCCCGGTGGTTCTCCGGAAGCGTAGACGTCGACAACTTCGGAACGATTCGGGAGACGGCGTTCGACCTTCTCAGGTCGGTACGCACAACGGTAGCCAGACTCCGGAGCGAGATCGAAACCCGTAGGCAGGAGCCGAAAGTGTACGACCTCACCGTTGACGGAACCCACAATTTCGTCGCCAACGGGATGATCGTCCACAACTCCGAGGACCGTAGTGCGATGCACGAAGCACTAGAGCAGCAATCCATTTCCGTCTCCAAGGCCGGAATCAACGCCACCCTCAAATCCCGGTGTTCGCTGCTCGGTGCAGCCAACCCCAAGTACGGGCGGTTCGACCAGTACGAGCCGATCGGCGAGCAGATCGACCTCGAACCCGCCCTGATCTCGCGGTTCGACCTGATCTTCACCGTCACCGACTCCCCGGATCCCGAGACCGACGCCAAACTCGCAGAGCACATCATCAACACGAACTACGCGGGCGAACTCCACACCCAGCGGACGAACGTGCCGAACTCGGAGTTCACCGAGTCGGAGATCGACAGCGTGACGGCGGAGGTGACCCCCGAGATCGAGGCCGAACTCCTCCGGAAGTATATCGCGTACGCCAAACGGACGTGCTACCCGACGATGACTGAGGAGGCCAAGGAGGTAATCCGACAGTTCTACGTCGACTTCCGCGCGAAGGGCGCCGACGAGGACGCGCCGGTGCCGGTCACCGCCCGGAAACTCGAGGCGCTCGTGCGGCTGTCGGAGGCGTCGGCCCGGCTTCGGCTGTCGGACACGGTCAAGCGCGAGGACGCCGTCCGCGTCACCGAGATCGTCGAATCCTGCCTCCGCGACATCGGGATGGACCCCGAGACGGGTGAGTTCGACGCTGACATCGTCGAGACGGGGACCTCGAAGAACCAGCGTGATCGGATCAAAGACCTCAAACACTTGATCGAAGAACTCGAAGACGAGTACGACGAGGGCGCGCCCGTCTCGGAGGTGGTTTCACGGGCGGGCGAAGACCTCGGCCTCGATGAGTCGAAGGCCGAACAGGAGATCGAGAACCTCCGTCGGAAAGGCGAGGTGTACGAACCGCGGACCGACTACCTCCGGACCACATAGGATGGACCGCATCTCCGCACTCAGGAACATCGAGGAGGCGCTCCGCGACTTCGAGGACGGCGAGTCCGACCTGGAAGCGACAGAGCAGCGCGTGGCCGGAGTGTTACGCAGCTACGCCACTGACTTCGAGGGTGAGGAGGGAGTGCGGGCGTACCGGGCGGCCGGCTCCGGACGGGCCAACGGGCTGGTCGTCGTCGCCGAGAGTCGCCCGGAGGCCCGCGAGCGGATCGCCGACCTCCTTGACGAGGAGCCGGCCGCGCTCGACGTCGAGGTCTCGCCGGTGTAGGTGGGTTTTTACACGATGCCGGAGACCGCTCCGTGTCGTGTTGCTTGTGGTGACCTACTCGCGCCGAGCGCGCGAAACGCTGCGGAACGTGTGTCGATCCCACGAGGAGACCGTCGTCCGTCGGTTCGGGCGTGCCGCGCTCCTCCGAGAGACCGAGTACGGGGCGTTCCTGGCGTGCCGACTCCGGGAACGCCACGCTGGCGACGTTCAACTCGAGCGAACCGAGCCGTTCAACGAGTTCGCTGACGCGCCCGACGCTGTCCGCGAGGCCGCCGTTGACTACGCACACCGGGACTCCCCACACACCCCGTACGGCCGGTTCGCGGCCGGGACCGACCACCCCGACGCGGACGACATGCGCGGTAGCGAGCTGTGAGCGACGCTCCGGCGGTCCTGGTGCGGCTCCCGGACGGGTCCACGTTCGAGGGGCCGGTCGTCGACCTCCGCGGCGCCGACGCCGACATCTCACCGGCCGCGATCCGTGACGCGATTCGAACCGGCTGTCCGACGCGACCGGACCGGCCGACCGTCCACGCTCCGCTGCCGACCCGGGTGCACCGCCACGTCTGCCACCTCGCGCCCGGGATCACTGTGGATCGACACGCCGCCCTCGCTGCGGTCGGGGCGGCACGCGGCGTCGATACACCCCACTGTACCGACCTCGGCGGCGTCAAGCAGTCGCTCCGGAAGCTGTCGGTCCCGACGGTCGACAGCGCCGACCTGCGGGCGGCGCGACGCCGTGCTGCGGCGGCCGGATCGGCAACAGAGCGGCTACGCGAGCGGGTTGCGACCCTCCGGGGCCGGGTTGAGGCCCGCCGCGACGACGGGACCGAAAGCCGAGACGACGGCGTCGCCGAGGCGGAGGCGGCGCTGTCGGAAGCGACACGGGAGCTCTCAGAGGCGTCGACAGAGCGGGTCGCTGCGGCGCAGCGGCTGGCGGCCCTGGAAGAACGCGCCCGGCAGGCCCGCGACACCCGAGAGAATCGGCTCCGGCTCGAAGACCGAGCCGAAAACCTCCGGCGCGCCCGCAGAGCGACGCGCGCCGACGCCGTCGAGCCGGCGTTCCACGACGCGCGCAGCCGGGTCGAGTCGGCGCTCAACGGGCGCTCCGGGGCGCTGGACGGCGGTGTCACCGCCACCGCCACCCTCTGCGACGCCCTCGCGATCGCCGCGATTGCGCCGCTCTGTGCCCCCGTGATCGTCGACCCTGAGGTCGCCACCGCGCTCGGCGGTCCCGACGCGACGGCCACGCGACTCAACGCGCCGCTGGTGATCGGGTGCGGCGACACCGTGGTGCGATAATTTATATACGGAACCGCGGCCATCCGCCGTGTGGCACCCGACTCACCCGACGCGTCGACCGGCAGCACGGACGCACGGCCGGTGCGGGCCGACGTCACCACGACCGCCACGGCCGGCGGCGTGCTCGTCGCGGTAACCCTGCGTAACGACACCGCCGTCGCGGTCCGCGTCCGCGTCGAGAACGATCTTGACGGCCCCGTGCTCCCGCCACGCCAGGAGGGTGTTCCGGCGGTTGGCTGGGACGAGGACGGCTTCTCGGGGACGGTTCCCGCGGACTCGCGGGTCGGGATCGGGTACGCGTGTCCGACCGCAGACGGCGATGCGGCCGAAGCGGCGCCCGCCGATCCGGGTCTGCGTTCGGACCCGGACCGTGGTGTTGGCCCGGTCTCACTCGACGTTCTCGGCCCCGCAGACGCGGACGAACCGCGGACGACCGACCGCGTCAGCGACGCGGTTCGGTCGCTCGGGCGGGCGACCCCACCGGCGGATGCGGTCCCCACGCCTCCGACCGTCAACCCTGACGCTCCGGTGGCCGACCGCCGGGCCCGTTGCCCCGACGAACGCACCGACTCGAATCTCTCCGACGTCCCGGATTCGGTTGTGGCGTGGCTCGATGCGGCCGAAACCCGGATCGAGCGCGCCGAACGGCTCGCCGGCGCCACCGCCGACGAGGCGGCCGCCGTACTGGAGGGGTGCGGCGTTGACGGCGTCGCCGACCTTCCCGACGACCTCGACGGAGACATCGCCGCGCTCCGCGCGGTCCGGTACCGACTCGAAGATCTCCTCGGGCGAGCGACTACGGCGGAACCGGCACCGGTGGTCTCGCCGCTCGTCGCCGCGGCCGGCGGGGATACGTCGGCAGGGGCACGGCGCCTCCGGGAACCCGAGGCACTCCGGACGGACGGGACGAGCAACTCCGACTCCGGGGGGAGGCGGTGATCCTCGCGGTCACCGGCGGCAAAGGCGGGGTCGGAAAGTCCACGGTGTCGGTCGAACTCGGTGCAGCGCTGGACGCCACCGTCGTCGACGCCGACCTGGGGATGGCGGACCTCCCGACCGGCCCTGGCCCCGACCTCCACGACGTGCTGTCGGGTCGCGCTGAGCCGATCGAGGCGGTGCGTGAGGCGTGTGGCCCGGTCCGGTTGCTCCCGTGTGGTCGGTCGCTCTCTGGGGCTCGCGCCGCCGACGTGACGGCGCTCGATGCGGTCCTCCGTGGGGTTGAACGGGCGTACGGGGACGTTGTCGTCGACTGCCCGGCGGGGTTGCGGGCCGACGCCGGCGTCCCGCTCGCCATCGCGGACGCGTGTGTGGTTGTGGCGTCCCCACGACAGTATGCGCTCGCCGACGCCGTCAGGTCGCGGGAACTCGCCCGGGAACTCGACGCCGGCCTCGTCGCGGTCGTCATAAACCGCGCTGTCGACGGCGCGCCCGAAACCGCATTTGAGGAGGTGCTGGGGGCGCCCGCGGTCGTCGTTCCCGCAGACCCCCGCGTGGCACGGACGCTGGAGGCGTTCCGGCCCGTCGTCCGGACCGCTCCGTTGACCCGAGCGGCCGACGCGATCGGGACGGTCGCCGACGCGGTCCGCCGAGCGAAGCGGGTGTAAGCCCGCAGCGCCGCTAGCGTGACGCGTGCGGGCGCTTGGACAGCCGCAGCGCCGCGCTACGTTGCCCGCGAGATCAGACCGGCCGCCCGCTCCCGGGCGGTCTCGACCACTCGCTCCTCGTCAAGCGTCAGTACCTCGCGGTCGCGCATCAGGACTCGCCCGTCGCACACAGTGTGACGGACATCGGAGCCGCTGGCGGCGTACGCGAGGTGGCTCACCAGATCGTGCGGCGGCGTGAGATGCGGCGAGTCGAGGTCGACGACCGCAAGGTCCGCGGCCGCGCCGACTTCGATCCGGCCGCCCGGTAGCGACACTGCCTCCGCACCGCGCTGTGTCGCCATCTCGACCGCCGCCGCCGCGGGGACCGCCGCGGCGTCGTCGGCAGCGAGTTTTCCGACCATCGCGGCGTCACGGAGTTCGTCGAAGAGGTCGAGGTCGTTGTTGGAGGCCGCGCCGTCGGTGCCGAGCGCCACCGTCACGCCGGCGTCGAGCAGTTCTTGGACGGGTGCGATCCCGGAGGCGAGTTTCATGTTCGACGCCGGGCAGTGGACGACCGCGGCCCCGGTCGCCGCCAGCCGGTCGATTTCGGCTTCGTCGATGTGGACGGCGTGGGCGAGGAAATCGTCCGGGGCGAGAAGCCCGGCGTCGTCGGCGTACGAGAGCGGCCGCACCGACCGTTCTTCGACAATGGGATCGACTTCGTCTTCGGTTTCGTTGGCGTGGAAATGCACCGGGATCCCGTTGTCGCGCGCCGCCGCGGCCGCCTCCCGTAGTAACGGCTCCGAGACGGTTGTCAGCGAGTGCGGCATCACCGCGGTCCGGACCCGACCGTCGGCGGCGCCATCGAACTCACGGGCGACGGCGATGCTCTCCTCGACATCGGCGCGGGCGGCCGCGTCGTCCTTTCCGACGGTGACGGCGGCGTGGCCGACCCGCGCACGGACCCCCGCGGCCCTGACCGCCGCGACGACCTCTGGGATGTGGAAATACATATCTGCGAACGCGGTGGTGCCCGAGCGGATCATCTCCAGGATCCCGAGCTCCGCGCCGGCGCGGACGTCCCCGGCGGTGAGCTCCGCCTCCACCGGCCAGATGTCCTCGCGAAGCCACGTCTCGAGCGGCTTGTCGTCGGCGTACCCACGGAGCAGTGCCATCGCGACGTGGGTGTGGGCGTTGACCAGCCCGGGAAGCACCAGGGAGTCGGTCGCGTCGAGCGACGCGTCGAAGTCGCGGTCGG
Organism: Halobellus salinus; assembly: GCF_014646875.1. Taxonomy (GTDB): domain Archaea; phylum Halobacteriota; class Halobacteria; order Halobacteriales; family Haloferacaceae; genus Haloquadratum; species Haloquadratum salinum. The sequence continues at coordinate 80,030 of NZ_BMOC01000015.1, forward strand.
CCGAGAGGTCAGGGCCGACCGCCTCGATCCGGCCGGCGTCGCGGTCGACGAGCACGTCGGCGTCAGTCACCCGCAAATCCGGGTGTAGGACCTGTCCGCCCGCGACCAGAAGGGTGTCGGAAGCCATGATCGCGGTACCGACGGCAGGGGTATGATTCCTCCGGGTCGGAACGGCCGTCATCGCGCGGTGGGTCCGCGCCGGCAACGACGTGGAGCCGCCCCGAAGCGTCGATCACGACAACTCTCGCAGAACTTAAACCGGCCGGCGACGAACGCCCGCGTATGAGCGATGAGGGAAACGAGGCGCGACGTGACCTCCGGCTGCCCGAGGACGACGAGGTGTTCGCGGTCGTCACGGAGATGCTCGGCGCCAACCGCGTGACGGTCCGGTGTGCCGATAGCGTCGAGCGCACCGCCCGGATCCCCGGCCGGATGCAGAAGCGCATCTGGATCCGCGAGGACGATGTCGTGTTAGTCGAGCCCTGGGACTGGCAGGACGAGAAGGGTGACATCACCTGGCGGTACGAGAAGGCCGAAGCCGACCAGCTCCGCGAGGAAGGGCACATTCAGTGACGGACGACGAGGAGTTCGGATTTTTAGCGCCCGAGGAAGCGAACGCCCCCGGCGATGAGTGGGAGGAGATCGACGTTTCCGACACCGACGCCGACCGGATCGCCCGGAGCCGGGATCGGGAGTTCAGCCAGTTTCGCGAGCGGCTGACCGACGCCGACCAGTTCAAAGTCGAACAGTCGGTCTTCGACGACGCGACCTTTGCGGCCATCTACAAACTCGTCCAGGACGGCCACGTCGACGCCTTCGGCGGGCCGATCTCGACCGGCAAGGAGGCCAACGTCTACGAGGCGCTCGCCAGCGACGACGGGGTCGACCGCGACGTCGCGATCAAGATCTACCGGATCAACGCGTCGAACTTCCAGCAGATGCGGGAGTACCTCGAGGGCGACCCCCGGTTCGAGGGAATCGGTAGCGACAAAAAGAAAGTCGTCCTGGCGTGGACTCAAAAGGAGTTCGCGAACCTCCGGCGCGCCGAGCAGGCGGGCGTCCGCGTCCCGAGACCGATCGCGGTCGAGCGCAACGTCCTCGTGATGGAACTCGTCGGGCTAGTGGAGGAGCGGGCCCGCCGGCTGGCGGAGGTAGATGTCGAGAACCCCGAGACCGCCTACGAGGTCGTCCGTGAGTATATGCGTCGGCTCCACGCTGCCGGCCTCGTCCACGGCGACCTCTCGGAGTACAACATGATCATCCACGACGGCGAACTCGTTGTAATCGACCTGGGACAGGCAGTGACGGTCCACCACCCCAACGCCGAGGAGTTCCTCCGGCGGGACTGTCGTAACGTTGCGGCGTTCTTCGGCCGCCAAGGGATCGACACCGACGACTCGGAGCTCTACGAGTTCGTGACGGTGGTCGAGCCCGAACCGGGCGGGACGCCCGACGGTCCGGACGCCTGAGACTGCGGGCGGTGTCGACTCCACCCGCGCACCGCAACAAAGTTCTTAACTCCACTCACTGGGTAGTTCGGTGTATGCAACACGTGAAGGTTCCGCAGGATCGCATCGGTGTCCTCATCGGCGAGGGCGGGGAGACGATGCGGGAGATCGAGCAGCGGGCGGAGGTCCGACTCGACATCGACTCCGGGTCCGGTGCGGTCGCGATCGACCAGGTCGGCGACCCCGTGAGCGGGATGCTCGCACCCGACATCGTGCGGGCGATCGGACGGGGGTTCACCCCCGAGTCGGCGCTATCGATCCTCGACGACGAGCTTCGGACGTTCGAGCTAGTGGATCTCGACTCACACACTCGGAACAAAAACGACCTCCGACGACAGAAGGGGCGGCTGATCGGCGAGGACGGCCGCACCCGCGAGTTGATGGAGGAACTCACGGGCGCGGAGGTCGTGATCAAAGGGTCGACCCTCGGTGCCATCGGGCAGCCTGAAGAAGTCAGCGCGGTCCGGCGCGCGGTCGGTATGATTCTTGACGGCGCCCCCCACGGCGCGGTCTACTCCTTCCTCGAGCGGAAACACAACGAACTCACACAAGGGTTCGACGTTCGGCAGTCCGGATAGCCGGGCGAGGCCGGAACAGGAGACCCGCACAGCCCTTGAGGCGAGCCGCGAGCAACTGGAGAACGGCGACGCTCACTCCCTCGAAGATGTCGCGGGCAAGTACGACGTCGCCCTCGACGGGTAGGGCGTATGACCGAGGTTAGATCACGTCGTAAGCGGGCGAACAGGTGGCAGAACTCGAAAGCAAAACTCGCGAGCGGATTCTGAAAAGGCTCGCCGAAGCGAGAAACTGGACCGACCGCCGACCGGAGCCGCCGAACGGATGGTCGTACTCCACACGACGTACTGGGGACCCCCGAGCGATCAGCACGTGGAATCGAGAGACGAGTGACATCCTCCTCGCCGGGGGAGCCGGCCACCGGCGCAAATATAACGTATAAACCGTCTGGTTTGTGTATTGTTACCACGGATTAATCGGGCACGTCCGGTGGTTTTCGTGGCTGCAAACGACACACTTATATAGAATCACAAACAATCAACGGGTGATTATGTCTCAGCGAATGCAACAGGGACAGCCGATGATCATTCTCGGCGACGACTCCCAGCGTACACAGGGTAAAGACGCCCAGTCGATGAACATCTCCGCCGGCAAGGCGGTCGCGGAATCCGTACGGACCACACTCGGTCCGAAAGGGATGGACAAGATGCTCGTCGACTCCGGTGGATCCGTCGTCGTCACCAACGACGGCGTCACCATCCTCGGCGAGATGGACATCGACCACCCCGCGGCGAACATGATCGTCGAGGTCTCCGAGACCCAAGAAGACGAGGTCGCCGACGGGACCACGACCGCGGTCGTCGTGGCCGGTGAACTCCTCGATCAGGCCGAGGAGCTCATCGACCAGGACGTCCACGCCACCACCATCGCGCAGGGCTACCGCCAGGCCGCAGAGCAGGCCAAGGAGATCCTCGAAGACAACGCCATCGAGGTCTCCGAAGAGGACACCGAGACCCTCCGGAAGATCGCCGAGACGGCGATGACCGGCAAGGGCGCGGAATCCTCGAAGGACCTGCTCGCCGAACTCGTCGTCGACGCCGTGCTGGCGGTCGCCGACGACGACGGCATCGACATCGACAACGTCTCCGTCGAGAAGGTCGTCGGCGGCTCGATCGACAACTCCGAGCTCGTCGAGGGCGTCATCGTGGACAAAGAGCGCGTCCACGAGAACATGCCCTTCGGTGTCGAGGACGCCAACGTCGCGCTGTTCGACGGCGCGCTGGAAGTCCGCGAAACCGAGATCGACGCCGAGGTCAACGTCACCGACCCCGACCAGCTCCAGCAGTTCCTCGATCAAGAGGAGAAACAGCTCAAGGAGATGGTCGACCAGCTCGTCGACGTCGGCACCGACGTGGTCTTTGTCGGCGACGGCATCGACGACATGGCCCAACACTACCTCGCGAAGGAGGGCATTCTGGCGGTTCGCCGCGCGAAGTCCTCCGACCTGACGCGACTCGCCCGCGCAACCGGCGGTAACGTCGTCGGCTCGCTCGACGACATCGAGGCCGACGACCTCGGCTTCGCCGGCTCCGTCGCCCAGAAGGACATCGGCGGCGACGAGCGCATTTTCGTTGAGGACGTCGAGGACGCAAAGTCCGTCACGCTCATTCTCCGCGGTGGGACCGAGCACGTCGTTGACGAGCTCGAACGCGCGATCGACGACTCCCTGGGTGTCGTCCGGACGACGCTGGAGGATGGCCGCGTTATGCCCGGCGGCGGCGCGAGCGAGACCGAACTCTCCATGAAGCTCGGCGAGTTCGCAAGCTCCGTCGGCGGCCGCGAGCAACTCGCCATCGAGGCGTTCACCGAGGCACTCGACGTCATCCCGCGCACGCTCGCGGAGAACGCCGGCCTCGATCCCATCGAGTCGCTCGTCAACCTCCGCAAGGAGCACGCCGACGGCGACTTCGCCGCCGGCCTCGACGCCTACACCGGCGAGATCGTGAATATGGAGGACGACGGCGTCGTCGAACCCCTCCGCGTCAAGACGCAGGCTATCGAGTCCGCCACCGAGGCGGCCGTGATGATCCTCCGCATCGACGACGTCATCGCTGCCGGTGACCTCAAGGGTGGCGGCAGCGACGACGGCGGCGACGAGGGTGGCGCCCCCGGCGGCGGTATGGGCGGCGGCATGGGCGGTATGGGCGGTATGGGTGGCATGGGCGGCGCTATGTGAAAGCAGTCGGAGACTGTTTTCCATAGGCCCTCAGGCGTCGCCTGACGCAGCCGGTGTAAGCGTCGGTCACGAACGCCTCACCCCCTACGACCGTAGCCCGAACCGCTCGCCGAACGCACGACCCGATTTTCTTTCGCGAACCGAACAGCCGAAGCCCCGTACGACGAGGCCGATCAGCCCTCCACGACCGCCGAAGCGTCTGCGATGCCCGCCGCCGAAGCGCCCCGAAGTGGGCGACTCGACGTACCACCGGGAGTTATAATCGGTCACATGTGTTCCGGCTGCGGGCACCCGCTCGGCAGACAGTAGCCGCAGAACAAAACGGCTACTCGGTCCGGTCGATGTCGATCTGTTCTCTGATCGCGGCCAGTTCTTCGGAGTCCGCCAGCGACTCGACCTGCGTCCGGAAGTGCCGCTCGCAGAGCCCCACCTTGAGTCCGTCTTTCTCGGCGGCGTAGGCGGCGTCCCGATCGCAGTAGTGGCACTGCATACGTTCTTTTGGGTCCCACTGCGGTTTAAGTCCACGCCCCCGGTTATCGCCGTCGAAAACAGAGTCAGACCAGGTTCAGCCGGTCGGCGAAGGGATTGAACGCCGGCGCGGGCGGGCCGGCAACGCCGAGCGTCCGATTGTGCGCGTCGGAGCCGCCGGTCCGGTGGAGGTCCGCCTCGGCGGCCACCTCGTCGACGCGCCCTGTGTCTTCGCGTTCTGCGGCCGCCCCGCTGTAGGAGTAGTACCGCTCGACAGCGTCGAGACCGCGGGCACAGTCGAGCGCCGCCTCGGTGTCGGGGTATCGGAACGGGTGTGCCAACCCGACCACCGCACACGCTTCCCGGAGCGCGTCGGCGCCCTCGGCGAACGTGGGGATCTCCCGCTCGACGTAGCAGGGGCCGTCGGAGCCGATCAGGTGTTCGAAGGCGCCGCTGTAGTCGTACGGCGCGTCGCTGTCGGCGATCGCGCGGGCGATCGTGGGGCGGCCGATCCCCTCGCTGACCTCAACTGCGACCTCGACACCGACGTGGTCTTCCACCCGATCGACCATCTCCGCGGCGCGGCGCTTGCGATTCCGTTGGATCCGGCCGGTCACCGCCACGAGTGTATCGGTTTCGGAGACTCCATACCCCAGGAGATCGAGGCGCTGGGGGCCGGCGTCGACCCTAAGTTCGATCCCCCGGATCACAGTCACCCCGTCGATCTCCTGGACGGGCGCGTTGAGTTCCGGGTGGATCCGATCGTGATCCGTGACTGCAACGGTGTCGAGCCCGCTCGCGCGGGCCACGCTGGGGAGTTCCGGCACGGTCAGCGTGCCGTCGGAGGCGGTGGTGTGGACGTGGAGGTCCGCCGCGGGCCGGTCGTCGTCGCACCCGGGAACGTCGTGAGTCACTGAACGGATGTGGGGTGCTGTGGAGTAAATCCTTTGGGCTGCCCGGTGGATCCGCAACCCATATTATGACAACTAAGGTCGGATTAGGTATTGGTAGGCCACCCCATACTGTAATGGAAAACCATTAAGAACCTCCGGTCACTACGGACAGGTGTAATGCGCTTGAACCGAACCGGTGACCTCATGCATGCCCACGAGTTCCCGGCGACAACCGAGGAACTCACCAAGGCGTACGGCGATCGGACAATCGAACTCCCCAACGGGACTGCACGCCTCGGAGACGTACTCGAGCGTGCGGGCGCCGAAACGTTCACCAATGCCGTCGACGCGCACTCGGCGATCCTGTGTGGGGTCGGCCACGAGGCCATCGGCCGGCGGTACTACAGCGACCGGGACGCCTACGCGATGGGTGAAGACGGTCCCGACCAGGTCTCGTTCTGAAACGCGGCGCTGTTCAGCGTCTCGGAACTGGTCGACTCACACCCCGATATCAAGGGTGACCGACCCGTTTGTGTACCCCTCGACCCGGCCGGAGGGGCGGAGCCGAAACACGACCGCCGGTCGGTGGTGGACCTCCGGCCGCTCTCCGAGCACTGATTGCCACTCGTCGTCCGGGAACGACGAGCAGTCGACAAACAGGGTGACACCGCCGCCGTGGGCCTCCAGTTGGCCGTCAGATTTCGTCTCTGCGGTGTCACGAACCGCCGCAACCGGGGTCCCCGCGCGCCGTTTCCCCACCGGTGTCGGTCTGGTCACCTCCACCAGTACCGCGTCCCCGCCCATCTCCGCGCGGTAGTCGATGGCGTGACCGGTCGACACCTCGATCTCGGGCTCGATGTCGTAGCCCGCCTCGACCAGAAGGTGGCCCGCGTTGAACTCACCCATCGCCGCGGTCATCCGGGTGAGGTCGAGGTGTTCCGAGGTCCCGAGCTTCCCCGCCATCACCTCCCGCCAGTCGTCCAGCGCCCGGGTCCGGAGGAACGACTCGTAGAACTCTAAGGCCTCTTCGCGGGTCGCGTCGGGGAACCCGGCGGCGTGATCGAAGAAGAACGCCCGCGTCGCCTCCCGGCCGTCCTTCGAGAGGAATACGGGGAGGAAGAACCACGACAGGTGCGGGTAGGGCTTGAGCCACGGGCTCTCCTCGTGAAGTTCGGCGGTGAGTTCGCGGGTCGCCCACCGCGAGACGTCGTCCGGGACACTGTCGAAACTGTACTTTTCGGTCCGCCAGAGCGCCTCCGGCGTTTCGGTGTTGCCCATCCAGTAGGCCTCGGTGTCGTTCCACACGAACAGCGCGGTGTCGCCGTTGTCCATCTCGAAGCGCTCGCCCGCGTACCGGTCGGGAGGTCGGAACCACGGCTGGCGACGGGTCGCGCCGAGATTCCGGTCGAGATCGCGGTAAACCTGCCCGACCACCCGGTCTTCGGTCCAGCGGCCGGGGGCGTGTCGGAAACGTAGTGGGCGTGCCACACGCGATTGTAGCGCACCCTGCGGTTTATACTGTCGGCTCCGATCGACTCCCGTCCGCTACCCGTCGCCCCACACGTCCGACAGCGGGTGGTCGGAGGTGGCGTCGGAACCGTCCCCGTCGGAGGTGCTGCCGGAGCCGCCCCGGTCGGAGGCGCCATCGGACTCGTCCCCGTCGGCCGCGCGGCCGCTCCGGCCGGCGCTTCCGGCGCGACGCCCGCTTCCGCCCGAGCCGCGCCCGGTCCGGGATGTCGACCCCGGAGAGCCACGGCTCCGACCCGGCCGCGACGACGCCGCCGCGTCGGCGGCTGCCTCGAAGTCGGGGAGGTCCGGTACCGACAGCCGGTCGACCTGGTCGCGGAACCACGCCGGCATCTCCCCGCGGGTCCGGTCGAACAGGTCCACAAGCGACGAGTCCGCGAGGTAGGTCGCGCCGTAGTCGTCGGGCGCGCGGACCACCCGGCCGCACGCTTGGATCACGGTCCGGAGCGCGGTCCGGCGGTACCACGACCACTGGCCCTCCTCGAGCCGGCGGGCGACCCGCGAGTCGTTGGTGTTCTGATACGGCGCCTTGCAGACCACCTGCCACCGGCACAGGTCGCCCGCCAGATCCAACGCCTCCTCCATCTTCACCGACAGGAAGACGTCGGGGTCGTCGGTGGCTTTCCACGACTCCAGGGCGGCGTCGCGGCTCTGGCGGTCGTGAGCGCGGACGCGACCCCCCAGCCCGAACCGGGCGAGTCGCGTCCGGAGTTCCGACTGGATCGCGTAGGAGTGACAGTGGACGAGCCCCTTCTCGTCGGGGTGGGCGGCGGCGATCCGCACCAGCGCCTTCGCCACCTTCGGAAGCGTCTCCTCGCGTTCCTCGTAGGTCATTTTCCCGCGCGTCACGTCGTACAGCGGCCGGTTCTCGACGGGAAAGGTGTGTTCGACGTCGACGAGGGCGACGTTCGAGGGATCGAGACCGACACCGCGGCAGAACGCCGCCTTGTTCAGAATCGTCGCCGACAGCAGCGCGAACTTGTTGCCGCGGTCCCACACGGTGTGGTGGAGATATCGCGCGGGATCCAGCGGCTTGATGGTGATCGGGCCACCCTCGCCGTCGGGCTGGTCGACGACCCACGTGGTCGGGCTCTCGGGGTCGCGGGCGTCGGAGACGAACCAGGTGAGCTCCGAGCGGAGCTCCTGGAGCCGGTCGCGGCGGGCGGCCTCCTCGGGCGTCAGTTCGGGCCTCCCGGTCAGGTCGTCGCTCGCACGCTTGCAGACGCCTTCCAGCGTCTCCGCGAACCGTATCGTGCGCTCAACGGTGTCGGCGGTGGTCGTCACGTCCGGAACCCCAACGTCGTCCCACACCGGGACCGTTCGTGGCTTCAGTTCGACGGTCGCGTACATCTCCGCCCACTCGGCGAGCCCGTGTGCCTCGTCGATCACCACGACGTCGCGCTTCCGGAACACCTCCGACCCTGCGGTCTGCATGAAGTACGCCAGCGTCATCGCCGCGATCGCGCGGTTCGACGCGATCGATCGGTCCGAGAAGTACGGACACCGGTGGCGGACCGAGCAGTCGAAGCCCGCCTGGCGGGCGCAGGGGGCGCGGTCGACCGGCGTGTCGGTCTCGCCGTTCAGGATGCAGGTGTAGTTGGACTTTCCCCGGATCACGTTGAAGTCGTCAAGCAACGGGTCCGCGGCGACGTCGTCAAGCTGGGAGACCTGCGGTGTGGTGTAGTACGCCGCGGTCGCGTCGGCGGGCGCGACGTCGTCGGTCGTCGCCGCTGCGCCCGCGACCGCCCGCGCGAGGAGAGACTTCCCGGAGCCCGTCGGCGCGCGCACGAGCACGATGTCGTTGCCCGCGGCGAAGGCGTCACGGATGTCCGACAGCGCCCGTCTCTGGGCGCCGCGGAACTCGGGGGCGGGAAACGACTCGGGGATCAGGTCCGGGTCCACACTGTGTCTCCGCCGTTCCCGGATAAAAAACCTTCAGACGGTGGGCGGCGACCAGAGGATCCCGGTCGCCCTACCTGAATCAAGGAGAGAGTCCCGCCGTTCACCGCGGGCGTGAATCCGACACTCCACGGCACAAAC
>NZ_BMOC01000016.1 GCF_014646875.1 Halobellus salinus
AGAGGGACGACCAAGGAGTGCGCGTCTTGCGGCGTTTCGACGGATAAGCCGTTGTGGGTCCGTGAACACTCCTGTCCTGCCTGCGGGTTTGAGGCGGACAGGGACGCGAACGAGGTCGCCAGACTACGTCTGGCGGGCAGCCAGAAATCGAAGATTTCTGGCAACGGCGTGGAACATTCTTTCTCGCGGTCTCGAAGATGTAGGAGTGGGACACTCCGAATCAATGCCTGTGGAGACTGCGCTCCCTGTGGATACGCCTGTATCTGCAAAGCGCGTCGTGGAAGCAGGAAGCCCTACCCTCAAGGGGCGAACGGCGCAGCCGTGAGCGAGTAGGGTAGGGTAGTTCACACGATCGTCGACACCACCATCGACAAACCCATATAACGGGCCGCGGAACCCCGACGTATGACAGCCGTCGGCATCGACGCCATCGAGATCCGAAGCGGCAGGCTGCGGCTCGACCTCGCCGAAACCTTCGCGCCGGCAAAAAACGAGGATCCCGAGAAGTACACGAAGGGGATCGGGATCGAACACTCCTCGCTGCCGGACGTCTACGAGGACATCGTCACGATGGGCGCCAACGCCGCGAAGGCGTTGATCGACCGGAAGGGCCTCACGCCCGACGACATCGGCCGGATCGACGTGGCCACCGAATCCGCGTTCGACAACTCCAAGCCGGTGTCGACGTACATCGCGGGCTGCCTCGAATCGGTCTACGACGGCGACTTCCACCACGCCAACAAGGGCGAGCGGAAGTTCGCGTGTCTCTCGGGCACCCAGAGCATCGACGACGCGTACAACTGGATCCGCGCGGGCCGAAACCGCGGCCGCGCGGCCTTGGTGATCGCTACCGACACCGCGCTCTACGAGCGGGGCGATCCGGGCGAGGCGACCCAGGGCGCGGGCGCGGTCGCGATGTTGATCGACGAGGACCCGGATATCGTCGCGCTCTCGACCGAGCAGGGGTACGGCAGCGCCGACGAGACCGACTTCCTGAAGCCCAACCAGCAGTTCCCCAGCGTCGACGGGAAGCGCTCGATCCAGGTGTACCTCGCCCGGATGCGCGAGGCCTTGGAGGACTACGAGTCGGTCGCGGGCGACACCCACCCCGACAGCTTCGCGTACTTCCCGTTCCACACGCCCTACCCCGGGATGGTCCGCAAGGCGGCGCTCCTGGGCTACCGCCACATCACTCGCGACACCGACATCGAGGAGGCGCTTGCAGGCGACATCGGGCTGCAGCCGCGCGAGTCCGACTTCGACTCGCGGGAGGGTTACGAGGAGGCGATCCGGGCGTACATGGACGATCTGAAGGCGACGAGCCGATACCAAGCGTGGTACGACGAGGCGATCGATCCCACGGTCGACGTCTCCGGGCAGGTCGGCAACTGGTACACCGGCTCCGTGCACCTCGCCCGGCTCTCGGCGTTGCGGGCGGCCGCCGCCGACGGCGTCGACCTCGCTGGCCAACGGTTCCTGGTCGGCTCCTACGGTTCCGGCGCGCAGGCGGAGATCCACGCCGAGACGGTACAGGAGGAGTGGCGCGATTCGATCGACCCGATCGACGTCGACGACCAGCTGGCGACCCGCTACGACCTCTCGTTCGAGGAGTACGAGCTGATCCACGATGTCCACAACCACGAGAAGGAGGTCGAAGTCGAAGCGTTCACCCAGCCCGAGGCGGAGTTCGTGTTCACCGGGTGGGGCCGGATGAACGAGCGGCGGTACGAGTACGTGGGATGAGGGCGTGATTTAATTAGAAACGAGACCGCTGGGACCCTTTCGGTGAAGACTCCGGAAGCCCCCGCGCTCTCGACTCGGGGGCCTCGCTGTCGTTCGAAAGCCGCTCCGCGTCGTTCGCTTTGTCACCGGCGGTAAACCGCCGGTTTCCAGCGAGACCACCGGTCTCGCCCGGCTCACTCCTGCGGTGCTTGCTTCACCGGGAGAGCTTCGCTCTCCCGAGCTCACGGCGGCTTTGCCACTGTGAACGCCCGCCTTCACCAGAACGCAGAGCGTTCTGTTTGGCTGACGAGAGCTGTGCTCTCGCCAACGTCGTCGAGAGCGCGGCCCCTTCCACTCCCACCCACTGCGGTTTCCTGGCTGGCAAGCGTCACCCAAGATCGGAGTCAGTCAGATAATTGTCATACCCCGCCGGCGCCGATAGCTACGGCAGCTTCCGCAGCTCCTCGAGCGTCTCGTCGAGGTTGCGGTTCGAGATCGCGAGCGACAGCCCGTCGATCTTCGCCAGCGCGGGCGCGTGCTCCCAGAGGTCCGATTCGTCGAGGCCGTGGAGCACGACCGCGGTGGGTGTGGGGTTCACCACGCGCATCGCGACCAGGGCGGCCTCCCCGCGGGTGACGCCGGTGAACACAAGCGCCCGCGAGGTCGACTGGCCGTAGAGCCGGTAGAACTCCTCGGAGGACAGCCGGGTGATCGCCTCGATGCTGTCGATGACGGTGTGGCCGCTGATCCGGTCCTTGTCGCCGCGCACCAACTCGGTGGCGTCCATCGCGTCGTAGAGGGTTTCGAGCGGGACCGACCGGGGGTACTCCCGGAGGTCCAGCACGATGTCGCTGTCGAAGCCCGCGGTGATGACGCGGGCGTACTGGCGGATCCGACCGCCGCCGCGGTCCTCGTCGATGTCGAGCAGCGCCTCGACCATTCGGCGGATCACCCCGATCCCCGGGCTCTCCCGGCGGCCGCTCTCGTAGTCGGAGATGACCGACGAGGAGACGTCGAGTTGGTTTGCGAGCGTGGTCTGGGAGACGTCGAAGTCGGTGCGCCACTTCCGGAGGGTCGCCCCGGGATCGTCGCTCAGCGTGATCTCGCCCGCGATCCGACGGGCGAGTTCCGCTCTGGGCACCGTCGTCACGGCCCGCTACCCCCACCCGGTGGGGTCTCTCGACACATACGTTCCGATGGCGTGGGCGGCCGCAAAAGCGTACCGGGGCGGGAACGGAGGCCTGCACGCAGGAACGTTCAAGTCCGGGCACGCGTCAGGTACCTGCGTGCCCTCGACGCTGATTCACGTGTCGCTCGCGCTGTTGCTCGCTGCGGGGCTACTCGGCACCGAGTTCGACGGTCGGAGCGTCCTTGTCGTCGCGGCAGCGACCGCGGTGCCCGACCTCGACGTGGCGCTGGAGCCGGTGCTGTCGGGTGCCCACCGGTCGGTGGGGCACAACTTCGTCCTGCCCGGACTAGTTTTGCTCGCGCTCGCGGCCGACCTCCGGCGCGGCCCCGACTCGCTGCTTCACCGACGGTACGGCGACCGCGGGGTGACGCTCGCGTTCACCGCGGTGGTGTGTCTGGTCGGTGCCGGAATCGTCCCCGACCTCGTTGTCGGCGGCATCAACGCGTTCTACCCGCTCCACGACGCGTTCTACACGGTCGACGGCCGACTGTTCTACTCGACCGACCGCGGGTGGGTACAGACGTTCGTGGACCTCTCGCCCGACGACCCGGAGCCGCAACGAACCACGAGCAACTTCGACTTCCGGACGGTGCTCGACGCCGAACCGACACTCGGCGTCGAGGACTCCGGCGGTGGGAGTGGCGAGGCCGGAGGCGGCGGCGGCTCACAGCGCGTCGAGCGCCTCTTCCCGGTGGCGATGACGGGGTTTCGGGCGTGGCTCCTCCCGCTCGCGGCGTTCGTCACCGGTACGCGGCTGTGGCGGGCGCGGCGGTCGGCGAACGCTGGAGTCGACGGAGGTGACCGCGCGTGACGGACGGCGTCACGATCCGGCCGTACGACGCTGAGCGCGACGAATCGTCGTTGTGGGGGCTGAAACGCGACTTCGAGCTGGAACTCGGGGCGGAGACCGGCGGCGACGACAAGGCTGCCGTCTACGCCGAGAAACTGACGCCGCGATACCGGGACCGGTGGCTGGCGTGGGTCGACCGGTGCGTCGACGACGACCCGGGGTGCGTGGTGGTCTGTGACCCCGAGGTGGGCGTTGAAGCCGGGAGAGGCGAAGTCGACGGCGACGCCGCGGCGACGGGTCTCGTCGGCTACGCGTTCCTGTTGCCGGAGTCGCTGTCGTTCGTGTGGGACGCTGCAGTGCTCAACGAGATCTACGTCGCTCCAACCCGCCGGGGGACAGCGGTCGCCGACGAACTGTTCGGCGCCGTAGTAGAGCAGGCGCAAACCCAGGACCTCCCGCTCGACCGGCTGGTTTTGGATGTCGACGCCGAAAACGACAGGGCGCAGGCGTTCTACCGCCGGCACGGCTTCGAGCCGTGGGGCGAGATGGTCGCACGGGAGTTGTGACCGACGGTTCAGCGCCGCTCGCCGACGGCTGCGGCGCCGGGTGTTCAGCCGTCCGCGGGGAGACCGGTGAGACCCCACAACCACTAAACCGAGGTCACGCCAAGAACAACCGATGACCGATTGGACCGAACGGTACCGGCCGACGACCCTCTCGGAGGTCCGCGGGAACAACAAGGCCCGCGACACGTTGGAGGAGTGGGCACGGACGTGGGACGACCACCGCGAACCCGTCGTCGTCCACGGCGCTCCCGGAGTCGGCAAGACCTCCGCGGCCCACGCGCTGGCGAACGACATGGGGTGGGAGGTCGTCGAGTTGAACGCCTCCGACCAGCGAACCGGCGACGACATCGAGCGGTTCGCCGGGCGGGCCGCGCAGAACGCCACGCTCGCGGGGTCAGTGGGCGGCGGCGACGGAGGCGGCGGGACCGGTGGCGACGGCAGCGGCGGTCGGCAACTGATCGTGCTCGACGAGGCCGACAACATCCACCACCAGTACGACCGCGGCGGGAAGCGCGCGGTCACGGAGCTTCTGAAGGACGCCAACCAGCCGGTCGTGTTGATCGCAAACGAGTATTACGACATGTCGAACAGCCTCCGGAACGCCGCCCGAGAGATCGAGTTCCGCGACGTCTCCGCGCGGTCGACCGTGCCGGTCCTCAGAGACATCCTCCGGAAGGAAGGAATCGAGTTCGACGAGGATGCCTTAGAACGCATCGCCGACGACAACGACGGTGACCTCCGGGCGGCAGTCAAGGATCTCCAGGTGACAGCCGAAGACCGGAGTCGGATCGCTCTCGAGGACGTGTCCACCGGCTCCCGGAACCGCGCGGTCGGGCTGTTCGAGTTCCTCGATACAGTCCTGAAGGAGGAAAGGTCCGCGGAGGCGGCGCTCCGAACCGCCTACGACGTCGACGAGACCCCGGAGGACCTCCTCCAGTGGGTCGAGGACAAGGTGTCGCTGGTCTATGAGGGCCGCGAGCTCGCGCGAGCGTACGAGTTCCTCGCGAACGCGGACATATGGACAAGCCGGGTGTACGCCACCGACTACGACTACACGTGGTGGCGGTACGCCACCGACAACCTCGCCGGCGGGGTCGCGGCCGCCCGCGACGGCACCTACGGCGGGTGGACGCGGTACGGCGGCGCACCCTACCGCTCGACCCGGGATTCGACCCGCGGCGAGGTGGTCCGCGCGATCGCGGAATCGGGGGGGTTCTCCATGACGACCGCCCGGCTCGACGTGCTTCCGTTCCTCTCGGCGGTGACCCACCATTGCAAGCCGCGGGACCTGACTGTCGCGATGGCCGCGTGGTACGATCTCGACGAGGCCGGGGTCGCCTACGTCACCGGCAGCGGGAAGACCACGAACAAGGTCCAGTCGATCGTCGAAGACGCGGCTGCCCTCCGGGCCGAGGCGCTCGAAGACCACGCCGGCGGCGCGTTCGACGGCGGGGAGGGTGGAGACAGTGTCGGCGACGGCAGCGCCGACGGCGGGCCCGACGACCCTACCGACGCGGACGTGCTCGACCGCACGGACTCAGAGGTCGATACCGAGGACACCGCGGATGCGGCGGACGGCGACAGCCAGGCGGGGCTGTCGGAGTTCATGTGAGTCTCGCGACGCGATCGAACGGGATCGGGTCGTCCCGTTTCCGGGGGTTCAGAACAGTTTTGACAGGAACTGCGCGCCCCGGTCCGTGTCCGGGCGCTCAAAGAAGGGTGTCGGCGCCCCGGTCTCTACGATCCGCCCCTCGTCCATGAGGACGACCCGATCAGCCACCTCGCGGGCGAACCCCATCTCGTGGGTGACAACCATCATGGTCATTCCGTCGTCGGCGAGACTCCGCATCACGCCCAGGACTTCCCCGACGAGTTCCGGGTCTAAGGCGCTTGTGACCTCGTCGAACAGCATTACTCGTGGGTCCATCGCGAGCGCGCGGGCGATCGCGACCCGCTGCTGTTGGCCCCCCGAGAGCTGGCTGGGGTACGACGCCGCCTGATCGGAGAGCCCGACCTCCGCGAGCAGGTCGACGCCCCGCTCCCGTGCGGTGTCGTCGTCGACACCGCGTACCTTCCGGGGAGCGAGTGTCACGTTTTCGAGGGCGGTCTTGTGCGGAAAGAGGTTGAACGACTGAAAGACCATCCCGATTCGTTGTCTGAGCCGGTTGATGTCGGCGCCGGGGTCGGAGATCGACCGGTCGTCGAGCCTGATCTCGCCCGCTTGGATCTCCTCGAGCCGGTTCGCACACCGGAGCAGCGTCGACTTCCCGGAGCCCGAGGGGCCGACGACGACACAGACTTCACCGTTGGCGATGTCCAACGAGACGTCTTTGAGCACGTGGGTGTCGCCGAAGTACTTGTCGACGTGTTCGAACTCCAGGAGGGAGCCGTCGGTCATCGGGCGTCACCACCCCAGTCGCCGCGGTTCTCGAGATACTCCACGAGCCGCCCCATCGGAATGGTGATCGAGAGGTACGCGATCGCGACCAACACGATCGGGGTCCAGGGGTCGAACGTCGCGCTGTTGACGTCGCGGAACTGCTGGATGAGTTCGGGGATCGCGATGACGGTCAGAAGCGAGGTGTCTTTCACCAGGATAATCTGGTCGTTGCCGACCGCCGCCAGAGCGTTCCGCCACGCTTGCGGGACGACGACCTCCCGCATCGCCTGAATGTACCCCATTCCAAGCGACCGGGCGGCCTCCATCTGGCCGTCGTGCACCGCGCCGATCCCGCCGCGGACCGCCTCGCCGACGTACGCCGCATGGTTCAGCGTCAACGCGATAATCGCCGTCGGTAACCCCCAGTTCTGGATCGGGAAGAGGCCGGGCCACAGCGTCGGGATCCCGAAATAGATCACGAAGATCTGGAACAGCAGCGGCGTGCCGCGGAAGAACTGGACGTACGCCGCGGAGATCCCGCTCGTGAGCCGCGTCTTCGAGACCCGCGCGAGGCCGACGAAAATCCCCGACGTCACCGACAGGATGCTGCTCGTCACCACGATCCCGAGCACCAGCCCGTACGCACCGATGAACTGCGGGAGGATCGTCGGGATCAGCCCGTAGTTGACCTCGGTCGCCAGGATGTAGAGGATCAAGAGGGCCACACCGAGCGCAAACAGGCTCGACAGTCCGACCCCGATGTATTTCAGGGTCTGATCGTCGGCGAACCCGTCGGCGGTGGCGTTCGCGTTCGGCTGGACGCTCGAGTGGGAATCTGCCATAGTGTGGGGTAGAGAGCGGATCCGGCGTCGTCAGCCCGCGAAGTACTCCGAGTAGACCTCGTCGTAGGTCCCGTTCTCCCGGATCGTCGCCAGCGCCTCGTTGACACGTTCGAGGAACTCGTCGTCGTCCTCGCGGAACGCGATCCCGTAGCTTTCGATGGTGAGCGTCAGGTACGGCGGGGCGTCTTGGTCACTGTCGGCGGCGACGCCGTCGCCTTTGAGGAAGACCACGCCGTCCTGTTCGTTCGCGAACTCCGCGTTCACGGTGTTGTCGTTGATGACGGCGTTTACCTGGCCGTTGAGAAGCGCCTGGAACGCGCCGTTGATCTGGTCGTACTCGTTTATTGAGAGGTCGCCGCCGAACTCCTCTTGAAGCCCCGTGGCCGCGCCCGCGCCGGTGGTCCCCTTCTGGACGCCGACGGTCTCTCCCTCGAGGTCCGCGCGGGCGGAGATCGAACTGTCCTCCCGGACGATGACGGTCTGGTACGCGGTGAAGTACGGATCCGAGAAGTCGACTTCCTCGTCGCGCTCGTCGTTGATCGTCATCGCGGACATGATGATCCGGAAGTTGCCGTTGTTGAGCGACGGGATAATCGAGTCGAAGCTGGTTGGCTGGAACTCGTAGTCGATGCCGAGTTGATCCTCGAAGACCGCCGCTGCGATGTCGACGTCGAACCCGGTCAGATCGCCCGACGTCGTCTCGTACTCGAAGGGCCGGTAGGGGATGTCGGAGCCGATGACGACCGTCTCCGGGACCGTTGGCTCCGCGGTCGCTTCGGCCGTCTCGGTCGTCGCTGTCGGGTCGGCCGTGACTTCAGTCTCCGTTTCCGTCTCGGTGTCTGCGGTTGTCGTCGTGGCCTCCCCACCGGAGTCGCCGCCGGAACAGCCTGCGAGCAACCCACCGACCAGAACCCCGCCACCACTTTTCAGATACGTCCGTCTGTCCATTTCACAGTCCGATAACGCGTAGGAGTATAACAAAGTGTCGTTCGGACGGACACCCGTCCACTCTGTGGGGTGGCCGGTGGGACCGGTCTCGGGTCCGTCCGGGGTCGTCCCGGGCGGCGTTGTGGGTCCCGGCCCAGTGCCGCTGCGACCGGTATCAAAGTACAAACCCGACCCCGACGAACCGCCCGGTATGGACTCGTATGAGGTCGCGGTGATTCCGGGCGACGGGATCGGGGTGGAAGTCGTCGACGCGGGGCTCTCAGTTGTCGAGCGCGCCGCCGCCGACGCGGGGTTCGAGGTCGAAACGACGCGGTTCGACTGGGGGACAGAACACTACCTCGACCGCGGGGAGATGATGCCCGACGATGGGCTTGACCGGTTGCGCGGGTTCGACAACATCTTCCTCGGCGCCGTCGGCCACCCCGAGGTCCCCGACCACGTCACCCTCCACGGCCTGTTGCTCCCGATCCGGAAGGGGTTCGACCAGTACGTCTGCAAGCGCCCGAACGTCCTCTTCGAGGGGATCGACAGCCCGCTCCGGGGGTACGGCCCCGGCGACATCGACTTCGTCGTCTACCGGGAGAACACCGAGGGCGAGTACGCCAGCGTTGGCGGGCGGGAGCACCGCGGGTTCGACCACGAGACCGCGGTCCAGTCGGCGCTTTTCACCCGGCGTGGCACCGAGCGGATCGTCCGCGCGGCGTTCCGGGCCGCCGCGGAGCGGGAAGGCCACCTCACCTCGATCACGAAGTCGAACGCCCAGGCGCACAGCATGGTGTTCTGGGACGACATCGTCGCGGAGGTGAGCACGGAGTTCCCGTCGGTCGACGTCGAGCGGTTGCTTGTCGACGCCGCGGCGATGGATCTGATCCGCCGCCCACACGAGTTCGATGTGGTGGTCGCCTCGAACCTCTTCGGCGACATCCTCACCGATATCGGGGCACAGATCACCGGGAGTATGGGACTGGCACCCTCGGGGAACGTCCACCCCGGCGACGCGAACCCCTCGATGTTCGAGCCGGTCCACGGCAGCGCGCCCGATATCGTCGGCGACGGCGTCGCGAACCCGCTTGCGACGGTGCTGTCGTGGTCGATGCTGCTCGATGACCTCGGCGAGACCGCCGCCGGCGACGCGCTGTGGAGCGCGGTCGTCGACCAACTCGCCGAGGAGTCGGCCCCGCGGACCCCAGACATCGGCGGGACCGCCGGCACCGAGGACGTCGTTGCTGACCTCCGGTCCCGGCTGTAGGTCGTCGCCGACCGATAGGGGCCGGCACTCAGTCCCGCCGCTCGGGGTCCTCCGCGGTGGCCGTCGCCGACCGATAGGGGCCGGCACTCAGTCCCGCCGCTCGGGGTCCTCCGCGGTGGCCGCCTCCGACCGGACGTCTTCGCCGGCACCCCGCTTTGGCGGAGCGTGTCCCTCCCCAGCGACCGCGGTCCCCACCAACCGGTCGGCGTTGTCGTCGGGCTTCCACTCGCCGAGTTCTTTCGGGTCCACATGGACGAACACGTCGTCGACCTCCGGGACCGCGCGGACCGACTCGACCACCTCGGATTCGATGCTGTGGGCCTCGAACAACGACATGTGCCCCTCAACCTCGATGTGGAGGCTCACGTCCACTTCGGGGCCGACGTAGTGGGCCACCACGTCGTGTGCGCCGCGGACCCGCGGGTGTTCTAACGCGCGCTCGAGAATCTCCCGGCGGAGGTCCTCCGGCGGCGCGGCGCCGACCAGGTAGCTGACGTTGTCGCGGACGATCTCGAACCCGGTGTAGAAGATCCCCACCGACACGACCCCGGCGGCGATGGGATCAAGCACCGGCACGCCGAACGATGCCCCCAACACCCCCACGAGCGCCGCCGTCGCGGTCAGGATGTCGTTGCGGTTGTCGAGCGCCGCAGCGACGACCGCCGGAGAGTGCCGCTTCCGTCCGACCGCCAGACAGTACCGGTAGAGTCCGAACTTCACCCCCGCGGAAGCGACTAACACGGCGACACCCGCGGCACCTGCCTCGACGCCGTAGGTTCCGTTCGCCACCGACGTCACCGCGTTCCAAAGCACCACCCCGCCCGCCACGAAGATCCCGAGCGCGACGAACAGCGACACGAACGGCTCGATCCGCTCGTGGCCGTGGGGGTGCTCGAAGTCCGGGGGTCGGGTGGTGAGATACAGTCCCGCGAGCACGATCAGGCTGTAGGCGGTGTCGGCGAGGCTGTTGACCGCCTCCGACCCGACCGCGAGGCTGCCGGTGACCCACCAGACGCCCCCTTTGGCGGCCACGAGACCGAGGTTGGCGGCGAGCACGACCACACCCACGCGGCGGACGGCGCGTCGCCGGTCGTCGCTCATTGGTCGCACCTACCCGTTCGACGGCTAAGGTGCTTCGGTCTGCCCGAGAGGTGCTGGTTAGTTGGGGACGGAACCGCCGAGAACGGTGGCAGAAAACCTCGGAACCGCCCGCGGTCTCGGTTTCGGCGGCGCTTCCCGCCGACTGCCAGCGTGACTGGAGCCCCCTCCCAGGCTGCGACTCGGCGTCATTCGAGAGACGGGTTGCGTCGTTCGTGGCCACGAGAGAGCTTCGCCCGTTCGAACGACTCGAGGCGGCGCTGCCACTGGGAGCACGGAGCGCTCCCGAGCTCACGGCGCCGCCATCGTGAACGCATCACTGCTCGCGTCGCGGTCGTCACCAGAACGCGCCGGGTTCTGGGTGGCTCTCCGGCCGGTGCGGAGCGAAGCGATCGGCGTCGCTGCGATTCAAACGAACTGAGCTTCGGGTGCAGGCCCCTGTTCACAGCACGGCGTTGTTCACAACACGATTGTTCACAGCACGGCGTTGTTCACAACACGATATTTTTAACGTACGTGTGTGCGTACGCACTTGCCCACGCGACCGAGAGCAACTCTCCAACGCTCGCTGAGGCCACACTCAGGACGGGAGATACCAGAGCCGATCCCGTGCCGAACTCGAGGAAGGCCGTTGGCAGATGGGTGCTGATTGCACTCCCGATTACGATCACGATGATGAGCGCGAACCGTCCGCGGTAGTTCGTCGTGAGGCGCCAACTGACCTCCAGTGCTTCGATCGGACCATACTGACCGATGACACAGGCTTCCGGTGCGAACCAGAACTTGAACAGGAGAAACAAAGACGGTACGGCGACGACAAGCACACCGACTGCCGCAGTAAGCGGGAACCCAACCACCCCCACTGGACTACCCAGAGTCAATCCGAGCAAAAGCAAGAGTGGCAGAGAGACAAGAGACGGGATCACCAGCACGGAGAACGCGACGAGCAGGACGACGCCGATTAACGCCGGCGTTCGGGCGAGGCTTCGGTACAGCCCCTCGCGCACCGTGACCGGCTCACCGGTCAGTTCTCCGGCCACAACTGTTCCCGCGTACGCGCGAATCGATACAACAAGTGCGAACGCGGCCACGCCTTCGACGACACCCACCGCGGGCGTCGGGAAGGCGGCGGTGAGACCCGTTTCGAGAAGCCGGTTACCGAGGATGATCACGCCAGCGAAGGCGACAATCGATGGGTGGGACCGACACGGGCGGACGGACCAGACAAGCGCGTCAAGAACGGTCCGGTTAGTGGTGGTCGTGTCGATGTTCCGGCATTCGAGACACCCACACCCGTCGGTGTCGTCTCGGGCTCTGATCGTCGGACCCACGTCACACGTGAGTGGGCCGTCAACGGTCGAACTACTTCGGGTCGCTGAACCGGTGCGTTTGCTCATTCGCCGGTGACGATCCGCGAGATGGATTCGCCGGCGGCAAGCAGAATCGAAGGGGGGCCGAGCAGAGACGCGAAGGATTTGAACGCGCGTTTGAGGCTCGTCCGGTCGTCCTCGGTGCCGAGAAACAGCAGCGTCGGGTCCTGAGAGACGACAAACACGTTCATTTCACGCCCCTTCTCCGAGTAGCAGGTGTCGGTGACTTCGATGACGCCAGCCGATTCGAGGTTCGTCAGGTGGTAGTGGACGTTCTGGATACTCTGGTCGAGTTCCGCGGCGATCCGTGCCGGGGTCGCCGGCGTCTGGTTGAGCAGCCGAAAGATCTCGTAGGCGGTCTCGGAGGACAGTGCTTCGAGCACATCCCGTGTTTCGTCGTCGTCGAGGCTCAGGACGTCAGGGTTACAGCTCCGTTCGACAGCGGCATCCGTTCGTGTGGGCAGGAGTCGTGACATGTGCGGTGGGTTCGTTGGGTGGGTGTCGGAGGCGCTTCGGGTCAGTGGGCGTTCGAAACCATCGATTGTAGTTGTTGGTGTGTGGCTATGCTGCGTCCGTGGGGAGCGGTGAGTCGTTGATCAATCGCAGGTAGTACGCTGTGTACACCGTATAGAGGTACGCGAAACCGACCGCCGACACGACGGTTCCGATCGGGAGCAAGAGCGCGACCGGAATCCCGAGGTCGACCGGGAGTACATCACCAGGCCCGGCGTCGGTCACCGTCAACTGGACCAGGTATTCGGGGATGCGGAACGCGTTCACTAGGAGGACCCACACGAGCGAGAATCCGACGACGCTTCCGACGTTCGAGCGGACGAGCCCGATGCTTCGCCGGAAACAGTCAGTATGCGTTTGCTTTTCGAGCACGACCGCGGCGTCATAAAACTGCACGAACATAACGACGACGAGAATCGCCACCAACCAGACGAGCGCCGCGGCAACGCCTGCGGCGAAGGCGGCCATCTCGTGTATTGCACTGATCGCCCACAGTCCGACACCGAGGACAAGCCCGACAAGTCCGAGTCCGATCACGGTTCCGAGAACGATCAGCACGAACACCACGGTCGCGAGGAGGAGTCGAACGTAATGTGCCCGCGCTTCGGTGGCAAAGTGGGAGAGAGACGTGTCCGTGCCTTCGATCGCAGCGCGGGCCGTTCCCATGAATCCGCCGAGAACGAACGGGAAGACGATCAGCCACGCGACCGAGGCGCCGGCTGACAACACCGGAGAGTCGATGAACTGATCGACGTACTGCAGTTGGCTTCCAGCCCCAACCAGGAGGCCGGCGACGAGCAGGATCGGGTTCGCTCTGAGGGCAGCGGATCCGTCTTTGAATGCGGAGACCAGCACCATCGTATCCACAACGTACCGCTGTTGCGTATTAGGTCGAATGAAGTATCAAAACCATATTTGACCGTTTTCACGGCCTGTACCTACAGCCTTCGCGGCGCAGGTAGGGTACCGATCGCGACCGACCGCGGGGAGCAAAAGACCGATTGGGCGTCCACCCCGCGGCTGTTTCGTCGCTGCAACGCCGAGACAAGCGATTATCGGCTGTTTCAGTATCTCAGGCCCATCGGGAAAGTGCCACGGACAGGATTTGAACCTGTGGACCCCTACGGGAGAGCATCTTGAGTGCTCCGCCTTTTCCGAACTTGGCTACCGTGGCGCAGCCAAGCGTTGCCACCGACGAGTCTTGAATCGTGTGGTATTGACCTGTGCTGGTGGAGCTCCCATAGCGGTGCACGCTCGCGTGTCGGACACGGCGTACGAGCGAGAACGACACTGTTCCGCCGGCGCACGAGGGTACTCGCCGTCGGCGGCGGAGCCGTGCGTTCGACCTGCGCTGGATCCGGCACGAACGGGGTCTTGGCCGCCGGGACAACGGTCGCCAAGGGGGCGTTGTCGGGAGCGATCCTCGGGTCCGTGAGCGTCCCCGCTGCCTCCGCGAGGGTCGACTCCGACAGACACGCGGCTGTTAGGTGGGATGGGTGGAAACTGACGAGTACGTCCCGACTCCGCCTCGGAGGCCGTCGCCCTCCGGCCCGCGGTCTGCGCCGCGCTGAGACGACGGGTACGGCCGGACGGATCGGTGGCTACTCGCCGATGCCGCGCTCCACCAGGGACTCGCCGGTCATCGCCGCCGGCGCCTCGACCCCCAGCAGCGCCAGCATCGTCGGCGCGATGTCGCAGAGCGATCCGTTCTCGCGGACCTGTTTCCCGCCGGCGTCGCCGTCGGGCGTTAGGTAGACGAACGGCACCGGGTTCGTGGTGTGGGCGGTGTGTGGCTGCTTGGCCGTCCCCATATCGTCGGCGTTGCCGTGATCCGCCGTGAGGAGGACGTGGCCGCCCGCTCCCCGGACCGTCGGCACCAGCCGGCTCAGCTCCCGGTCGACGGTCTCGACTGCGGTCACGGCCGCCTCGAAGTCGCCGGTGTGGCCGACCATATCCGGGTTCGCGTAGTTGAGCACCATCGCGTCGGGGTCGTTCGATTCGATGAGATCGACCGCGGCGTCGGTCACACCGGGCGCGCTCATCTCCGGCTGGTGGTCGTACGTCGGCACGTCCGGGCTCTCAACGATCCGGCGGATCTCCCCCTCGAACGCGACCTCGCGGCCGCCGTTGAGAAAGTATGTGACGTGCGGGTACTTCTCGGATTCGGCGATCCGGAGCTGGGTCATGTCGGCCGTGGCCAGGGCGTCACCGAGTGTCTGTGTGGGCTCCGCCGGCGGGAACGCAACCGGGAGGTCGAACGTTTCGTCGTACTCGGTCATCGTCACGACCATCGCCTCCGGGGGATCAGTATCGAACGGCCACTCGGGGTTGATGTCGGCGAGGAGTCGAACCAACTGGCGGGCGCGGTCCGGCCTGAAATTGAACACGACCACCACATCGCCGTCGTCGAGCCCCGGCCGATCCCGGATCAGCGTCGGCTCGACGAACTCGTCGGTGTCGCCGCGGTCGTAGGAGTCCCGGACCGCCTCGACCGCCGTATCGGCCTTGTGGGCTGCGTCGCGGTCGACGATCGCGTCGTACGCGCGCTCGGTCCGCGCCCAGTTCTCGTCCCGATCCATGGCGTAGTAGCGGCCGGAGACGGTCGCGACCCCGCCGGTCCCGCAGTCGTCGACGACGTCCCGAAGCCGAGTGAGGTACGCCTCCCCGCCGTGGGGGTCGGTGTCGCGGCCGTCAGTGAACACGTGGGTGACGGCGTCGATATCGCGATCGGCGGCGGCCTGGATCAGCGCGTGGAGGTGGCCCTGTTCGGAGTGGACGCCGCCGTCGCTGAGCAGCCCCATACAGTGGAGCCGTCCGCCGGTGTCGGCGGCGCGGTCGAGGCTCCCCCGGATCGTGGGGTTCGACCGGAACTCACCCGCCGCGATGGCGTCTTCGATCCGGGTGTACGCCTGCGTGACCACGCGCCCGGCCCCGATGGTGAGGTGACCGACCTCGCTGTTGCCCATCTGGCCCTCCGGGAGGCCGACGCGCCGGCCGGACACCTCAAGGCTCCCGGACGCCCCGGCGTCGGCGAACCGCTCGAAGGTCGGCGTCGACGCCGCTTTCACCGCGTCCCGCCGGTTGTGGTCGCCGATACCCCACCCGTCAAGCACGACGAGCCCTACGTTCATACGCGCCCAACGGCGAGCAGCGAGGAATAGGCTTCGTTTCCGGAGGTGATCGGTTGCGCTCACGGGCCTCCCGGCCCTCCCAGGCCGTTCCCCGTGGTCCCGTCGCTAACGACACAGTACCGACGCGACACCTTCTTTCGGCTCCCCGGCGTCGGTGGAAGCGATGGGCGAGTCACCCGATGGATCCACTCTCCGGGCCCGGCTGCAACGCCCGTTCCCGGAGCAGTGGGTGCAGTACTACCTCGGCAACCCCGCGAGTCTGGGGTGGGTGCTCGTCGCCGACGCCGCGGCGTTCCTCGTCGGCGTCAGTTTCTACGTCCACTCCGACCCCTCACTCGGGGACCTCAGCGCCCTCGCGTACCCGCTGTTCGGCGATTCACCGACCGCACTCGCGCTCGCGGCGCTCTCGGTCGCGACGCTGCTTCCGCACCTTGGGCGCCCGGTCGGTGCGACACCGTCGAACCGGCTGCTCACCGTCGTCCACACACTGGCGTTCGTGTGGCTCGCGAAGTACGGTGTCTGGACCGCGGTCGCGCTCAACCTCCGGCCAGACCTCTACGTCGGATTCACCCCCGCGTTGCTCTGGGAGTACTGGGGGATCCTCGTGACACACCTCTTTTTTTTGCTCCAGGCGGCGACGATTCCCTACTACGGCCGCACGTCCCGTGAGGCACTGGTGGCGGCGCTTCTCCTGCTCTTGCTCAACGACGCTTTCGACTACGGGCTCGGGCTCTACCCGCCGCTGCGCTACGAGGCGGGGCCGCTGCTCGCCGGGATCACCGTGACGCTCTCGTTTCTGGTCGTTGGGTACGCGAGTTGGGTGTTCGACAGATAGACGGCTTGTCTGCGCCGAATGCGACGTTTTTCACTTGGCGTGAAATAAGACAGCTTTTTATAGTTGAAGGGTTTACCTCCGGTTATGGACTCTGCGGTACTGCTTGACCTTCTCGGGAACGAGAACCGGCGGCGCATTCTCCGGCTGCTCTCTAATAAACCCTGTTACGTCACCGAGATCAGCGAGTACCTCGGGGTCAGCCCCAAGGCAGTCATCGATCACCTCCGGCAACTCGAGGACGCGGGGCTGATCGAGAGCCGGACGGATGAAAAGCGCCGGAAATACTTCCACATCGCGCGGAACCTTCGGCTGGAGGTCAGCGTCTCGCCGTATCGGTTCGGCGCAAAGAGCGCGTACCCCGCCAGTCGGAGCCTCGATATGCGCGGGCGGTGTCAGCACATCTCGCTGGAACTGCCCGGCGGCACCACCGGTGCGGGTGCCGACGCTCGCGCCGAATTCGATGATAGTACACCCGTGCCCGGCGACAACGACCGCGCCGCGACCGACAGCGACCGCGCCGCGACCGACAACGACCGCGCCGCGACCGACAACGACCGCGCCGCGACCGACGGCGAACCCGGGCGGTCTACACGGCCGGACGGGCCGACAGATGGGGTCGGTCCCGAACGCGACGACACGGATGACATGGGCCGCGTCGGCGTCGCCGAACTCGCCCGCCGGTACGCCTACCTGGAGGACGTCGAAAGCGAACTCTCCTTGGCGCAGCGGTGGGTTCACGGGCGCGTGACCGACGTTCTCGACAGCCTGAGCAACCGGCTCGGATCGGAGGCCGACAGCCGGTTCCACGCCGAGGTGCTCGCCGCGATCGCCCGCGGCAACCGTCGCGCGGGTGCGATCGCGGGCGACCTCCACGCCGACTCCGAGCGGGTCGAGACTGCGCTCGACCGGCTCGCCGAGCGCGGCCTGATCGACCGCGACGGTCGCCGCTGGACGATCCGGTGAGCCCCTGGGTTCCGGGGCTCGGGACCCGACACGCTGGGTCCGGTTCCGCCACGCTCTTGACCGCCGGTCGCCTATGATCCGGTGAATGGCGGGGGAAACGCAGCCGTCCGACCACGAACTCGACGCCGCGGCGGCGGCCGTCCACGACGGTGACGCCGTCGTCTATCCAACGGAGACGGTCTACGGGCTGGGCGCCGACGCCGCCGACGCCGACGCCGTCGATCGAGTGTTCGAGCTGAAGGGTCGCGACCGGTCGAAGCCGCTCTCGCTCGGTGTCCCGAGCGCTGACGCCGCGCTCAGGTACACGAGACCGAGCAACCGCGCGCGCCGGTTTCTGCGAGGATTTCTCCCCGGCCCAGTCACTGTCGTCGTCGAGTGTGACCCCTCGCTGCCGGACGCGCTCACTGCCGGACGGCCTCGGGTCGGCGTCCGCGTCCCCGACGACGAGGTGGCGCTGTCGCTGTTCGAGCGAGCCGCGCCCGTCCCGGTGACCGCAACGAGCGCGAACCGCAGCGGGTCCCCAAGTGTCACCCACCCCGACGATCTCGACCCGGGGCTCCGCGAATCCGTCGCCGCGGTTGTCGACGCCGGATCCAGGACCGGCACCGAAAGCACGGTCGTCGACCCCGAGCAGAACATGATCCACCGTCGCGGCGCGATGGCGGACGCCATCACAGCGTGGCTCGCCGACGAGGCCGGAACGGAGCCGGTCGTCGAGGACGGGTAGTCCGCGGCGTCGCCGGTTCCGCCCGCGACACCCGCGTGTCCTGGGGTTCACCCCAACCCGAGTATCGTCTTCAGCGAGCGGGTTCGCGTCCCACAGGTCTCCCGGTACTCACAGGCGTCGCACTTCGACTCGTCGTCAATCCGGCTTGGCACCCCGTCCATCGACCGGACGGTCCACAACGCGCGACGGTAGACGCCCCTGTTGCGCGTGGTCAGTCGGACCGTCCGGACGACGCCGTGCCGTGGATACTCCACGATCGCCTCGGGGACCTCCCGATTGCGTTCCCACGCGAGTGCGAGCGCCAGTGCGACCGCCCGGACGCGCTGTGGTTCCCATACCCCGCGCGGCGGGGGTTCGCCCGTCGAGATGACCGCAGGAACCGGCGGCGACTCCTCGGTGTCCTCGTCAGCCTCGAGGAGTTTGTGTGCTACGCCGTGGCAGTCCCGGCCGCGGAGCAACGCGTCTCGGGATCCCGGGTCCACGAGCCGGTGGTACACGTCGCGGTCGGCCAGCGTAGCGAGGTTCGACCGGTACGCTTCCGGGGAGACCTCGATCGGTCGGTCCCGGAGCCGCTTGTTGGGAGCCTCGCGGAGCGACTCGTACTCGAACGCCAGGTCCCGTGCGGTCGCGACCGACTCCGGCGGGCCACGGTCGTCGTCGCGTCGGGCGTAATAGAGCTGTCGCGGGCAGTACGCGGCGCGAGCGAGGTCGGAAACCGGGACGGTGTTGGCTCGGGCAGTCACAGGCTGGATGGTCCCGGCCCGGTATTTGAACGTTCGGCGTGGTCGTGGGGAGACCGGGACGGCGATTCGTCTCAGTCCATTCCGGCCAACGGGCCGAAATCATCCACCGGCAGCACGGAGTAGTCGATCGTGAGCGTGTCTTTCGTTGCCCGGATCTTCCCGACGAACGTCGAGATCTCCTCGAGTGACCCCTCCAGAACGAACAGCTCCATGCAGTGGCGGCCGCCGACGTGGCTGTGGAAGTTCGAGGCGACGATCCCCTCGTGTTCGTGGCGGAGGTGCATCATTTTCTCCTCGACGCTCGTTGTCTCGTAGTCGAAGAGTACGGTGACGACACCCATCAGCTCACGATCCTCGAGTTTCTTGTCCTCGAACTCGCCGAGCAGGTTCCGACTCGCCTCCCGGAGTACCTCGCTCCGACCGGTGTAGCCGTGATCGTCCGCAAACTGGTCGATCCGGTCGACGAGTTCCTCCGGCATAGAGACGCTGACAACACTCATATCATAACCCAATGCGACGCAAATATTAAACATTAGTATTCGACCCCGGCCCGGGGTGGCCGACCGGGTCGCGGTGCGGTCCCACCGGAACCGGTCTCGCCCCGTCGGAGGTACATCCAAGTTGTCGGCCACGAACAGGTAGGTATGGCCGAATCCGACCAGACGCCACAGGTCCGCCGCGCGGCCGACGTCGAGTACGAATCCGTCGACCTCGCCGAGGGGCTTCGGAAGGGGGTCCTCCTGGGCGACGGCCAGGGAACGCCCAACTTCGATATGCGCCGGTTCGTGCTGGAACCGGGCGCGCGCGTCCCGCGGCACACCAACGAGGTCGAGCACGAGCAGTTCGTCGTCGAGGGCGACTACGCCGTCGGGATCGACGAGGAGACACACACCGTTTCGGCGGGCGATTCGCTTCTGATCCCCGCCGGCGTCGACCACTGGTACCGGAACGACACCGACACCCGGGGCTCGTTCCTGTGTATCGTACCGAAGGGCGACGACCGGATCGAGATCCACGAGTAGCCGTCCGGAGCCGCCGAACCGCTCGCTCGCCAGCGAACAGGCGTCGCCCGGCCGTCGGACCCGATCGGCGGCGGTCGCCAGAACGTTTAATACCCCATCGACCGGTTGTCGGGTCCAGAATGGTGTTCGACCCAGGCGCCGCCCCGGACAGTATCGAGTGGTTCCGGAAACGGGGGGAGGCGCCGGCGATTGTGAGTCTCAGCGACGTGCACGGCTACCTCGACGCGGCCCGGAACGCCCTGACTGCCGTCGGCGAGACCGACGAGTACCCACCCCTCGTCACGGTGGACGGCGACGGGTGCCTCCACTGGGCGGGCAACGACTACGTCTTGCTCCTCAACGGCGACCTGCTCGACCGCGGCGACAAGAATCCCGAGTGTCTGGCGCTTGTCGAACGACTCGCAGGGGAGGCGCCGGCGGGTCGCGTCCGCTACCACCTGGGGAACCACGAGATGGCCGTGCTGTTCCCCGAGCGATTCCGGTGGCCCGGAGTGTACAGTATCGAGATGGACGATGACCGCCGGCGGTCGTTCGTCGAAACGGTCGCGGAGTCGCGAATCGGGGTCGCCTTCGACGGGTATGCACACACCTACTCACACGCGGGCGCGAACGAACCGTTCAATGTTGCCGCTGCCAACAAACAGGCGCGCAGCGCCGCCCGACGGCTGGCGACGATGTTCCGAGAGGGTCGGTACCGGGAGCACCAACTCGACATCCTCCCGGAGTACGACCTGGTGTTCGGCGTCGGTGGGCAGTTCGGCCGGGGGCCGTCGGCCGGGCTCTTGTGGATGGATTTCAAGCACATGCGGCCGGCAGCGCCCCCGCAGATCGTCGGCCACTCCCGACACCAGGCGCCGACACGAAACGGAAACGTGATCTGCGAGAACGTGATCCGGGACAATCTGGGCGTCCCCGGCGGTGAGGCCGTCGTCATCGAACGGCCGGGCGGGATCGCAGCCGTCACGCACTCGCCGTCCGGGGCGACGGTGACCGAACTGTAGCTGACCGGCGTTGCGGGTGCGGCTCCCGGTTCGGACCCGACACGCGGGTCACTCGGACTCGGAGGCGCCTCCGGAGCGATGAGTCACCACCTCGATGTCGAACACGAGTGTCTTCCCGGCGAGTTCGTGGTTGAAATCGACCTCGACGCTCTCCTCCCGGACCGCAACCACGTCGCCGTGAAGCCCGTTCTGTGCGTGGACGTGAAGCCCGGCCTCGGCGTCGGCGTCGACCATCGCCTCAAACGGCTCCCGGTCGTACTCCCGGAGCCGGTCGTCGCGAACCTCGCCGTAGGCTGCCGCCGGCGGGACCGTCACGGTCGCTTCCTCCCCGACTGTCATCCCGCGAACCGCGTCGTCGAGTCCTTCGATCACCTCACTCTCGCCGACCGTGAACGTGCGGGGCCCGTAGTCGTCGGGGGTGCGGTCCTCCGCCGCTGCGAGGCCGGTCTCGGCGGCGACGGCGTACATCGAGGTCCCGAACACGGTGCCGTCTTCGAACCGTCCCACGTACTCGATCGCGACCCGGTCGCCCGGCTCGATAGTCATACACGCCGGTGTGGCGTCAATCCAGAATACGCTGTCGGGTCGAACGCGACCGCCGGGAGTCCGGATGGCTCTCTGACCCGTCGTCACCAGATTCGGACCTACCTAACCGATATCCGGAATAATGGCCGAACGCTTATTTGCGCCGCGGGAGTGGTCAGAGGTATGAGCGACGACACTGCCGACAGCGGCGCTCCCTCCCGAATCGGCCGGCTCCTGCTCGGACTGGGGCTCGCGCTCCAGGCTTCGGAGGACTTCCGTGACATAGAGGACTCGATCGAGTACGCCGAATCAGCCGACGTCCCGATGCCGGACCTTGCGGCCCCGTTCGCGTCGGGGATGATGCTGGTCGGCGGCCTCGGGGTCGCGCTCTGGCGGTTCCCCCGGATCGCGACCGGCGCAGCAGCCGCGTTTCTCGCGGTCGTGACGCCGACGATGCACGACTTCTGGAACGCCGAGGAGGGTTCGGGCAGCGGCGAACGCTTGGCGTTCTTCGGAAATATGGCCATGCTTGGGGGCGTGCTCGTGTTCCTGCGCGAGGCGTACGACTGATATCGTCGGGGAAAGGCTGCCCTCGGATCGATATCGTCGGGGAAAGGCTGCTCTCGGATCGATATCGTCGGGGAAAGGCTGCTCTCGGATCGATATCGTCGGGGAAAGGCTGCTCTCGAATCAACCCCCGGTTGTCGGACGCTGTTCGCCGGGGTCGCCGGCGTCAACGAGGCGGTTGCGGCCGAGAAAGCTCAAGAGTGCGAGGGACGGCCCACCCGGGCCCCGACCACCGACACCGAGACGGCGGCGACCGGGCCCGCCACTCCGAAGGGTGAGACAACAACAGCGACAGAGGCCGAAGACGGTGGTGAGACAACCCACGCCGAGTCGGTCAGGCCGGGCGAAACAGAGTCGGGACGACGAGAAACGCTCGTAGCGCACTGTTGGCATCGCGGCGGTCTACAGAAGTTCGGTGCTCTGCGGCCCGTTTGTGATGTGAATCTCGAACGGCCGTGTACTGGGGTCGTTCTGTTCGACCAGGTGCCAGTACGTCTCGGCCACCCCATCGGGGCCGAGGAAGGTGTCGGTCTCCCGGTCGGAGGGTGGCTCGCGCTCGGCCCGTCAATCTGGCCGTCGGTCGCGACGTGGGCGACGCGGACTCTCTCCGGGGCGGTGTCCATCGCCATCCCGCGGGCGTTGACCGCCCACGCCGACTCGAGGTCGTCGACGCTCGAATCGAGCAGCCCGGTCCACGACGCGGTGCTGGCGTGGTTGACGGGGATGTCGACCCGGCCGAAGGCGTCGCGGACGGCCTCGAACCCCTGCCGGATTGGGTCGACGTCGGCGAGGTCAACCGCGCGAACAGCGCGACCTCACGCCCTTCGGTGGTGAATGCCCAGGCGAGTGACTCCCCGGTTCCCGGGCCGAAACCCGCGATGACGGCAGTGCGTGTCATACCCGCCCGTGAAGACCGGGTCGCAAAACCGTGATCGTCGCGGCGTCGCCGTCGACACGCCTGGGGTGTCGCTGTTAGAACGGGGTGGCCGTGCTCACGTGCATCCCGACGAACACCGGCTTCGAGTCGTCACGGGCTTCGAGCGCCCCGCTCCACCGGGTCTCGAAGGTGTGCCGGGTTCCGGACTCGACGTCCCGCCACGACAACACTATCTTGTCGCTGAACCACGCGTGGCAGTCCCGGCCGATCACCCGAAGCGCGCGGCTGTCCACGTCCCAGTCGGCGGTCCGTTGGGTTTGCTCACGAAGGCCCTGCCGGACCGCGTCGCCGCCGACCAAGCGCTCAGAGATGCCGAACTTGACGACATCGCTGCTGTCGGCGAGAAACCGGCCGAGCGGCGCGCCGGCTTCGAGCGCGTCGTAATACTCCCGGATTCTGGCTTCGGCGTCCATACCGAACCACTTCGGGAGGTACCGTCTTACCGCTGTGGGTGGGTGCTGTCCTCCCTATGGCTTTCCGAGGGAGCGACCCGACCGAGCAGAACGAGAGTGGGACCGCCCGGATTCGAACCACGGTCGCTCCGCTTACTCCGTTCGCGTCGCTCCCTGATCCGGATCCGGATCTGGATCCGGATGGGTGCCACTCTTGGCTCGTCACATCGGTTCCTCGATCAAGAGTGGGACCGCCCGGATTCGAACCGGGGTCACGGGCACCCAAGGCCCGAAGTATACCAGGCTAACCCACGGTCCCACACCAGGCTATCGATCGGTCAGCGAGTAAAACATTTCGTTCGACCGGCGACCCCACAACCGAGTCGGGGCGCCCCCAGTGGTCGGAACCACCACCGCGTCCCGACACGCTGGTCGGGCAACTCCCGTCCAGCCACGGGAAGGCGCCCCGGCGCCCCGGCGCCCCGGCGCCAGAGGCCGTGGATCGATGCCAGTCGCCGGGTCAGAACGCGTCCTGTAGTTCCATCTCCGCCACCAGATCGTGAGGGGCGGTCCCCGACCGGATGCAGTCGAGGATCCGGAACGCGTCGCTCGGCGAGAGGAAGTGTCGGCAGACCGCATCGCCCAACGGCGTGGGTGCGAAGCCGTCGATGAACTCCCACTGGAGCAGTTTCCCGACCGCGTGTTTTGTGGGCACGTCACCAACCATCCGGTCGTTGAGCCGCTTTGCGTGCTTGCCGGCGACGACGACGTTTGCGAGGGTCTCCTCGGCGGCGGCGGTCTCGTCGTACCGGGTCGCGACGTCCTCCA
The DNA here is from genome assembly GCF_014646875.1 of Halobellus salinus. GTDB lineage: Archaea > Halobacteriota > Halobacteria > Halobacteriales > Haloferacaceae > Haloquadratum > Haloquadratum salinum. The sequence continues at coordinate 24,339 of NZ_BMOC01000016.1, forward strand.
TATCGCCTTTCAGGAGCGTGAACGCCACCTCGTCTTCGGTCATCTCCATCGAGTTGTGGTAGCTGCAGTCGGGTTCGACGAGCAGGTAGACGGCCCCTTTGTCGTGGTAGTCCGGCCGGCCGGCCCGCCCGAGCATCTGCTCGAACTCCTGGACCGACAGCCACTCGATGCCCATCGCCAGCGAGTCGAAGAGCACCTGCGAGGCGGGGAAGTCAACGCCGGCCGCGAGCGCGGCAGTCGTGACTACCGCCGCGAGGTCCTGGTTGCCGAACTGCCGCTCAACGCGCTTCCGCTGGCCGTAATCAAGGCCGGCGTGGTACGGCGCGGCGTCGTACTCCAGCTTCCGGGAGATTTGGTGACACCGCCGGCGGGAGTTGGTGAAGACGATGGTCTGGCCGCGATACCCCTTCGACGATTCGGAATCGAACTCGCGTCTGACCAGCTTGTTGATGATGTCGGGCTTCTCCCGGCCGTCGGCGAAGGTGACGTGCCGCTCGATCGGAACCGGTCGCTCCTCGAACTCGATCAGCGTCGCGCGGAGCCGTTCGGCGAGCGACTCGGGGTTCCCGACGGTGGCCGAGAGGTAGACGTACTGCGCGCCGTCGTAGCCGCTTCGCTCCTTCGACCGCTCCTCGCAGTAGTATTTCAGCCGGCTGATGAGTCCGTCGAGCCGGTGGCCGCGGTCTTCCTCTTTCAGAGTGTGGATCTCGTCGATCACCACGGCTCCGATGTCGCCGAGTTCCTTGCCGGTCCGGAGCGCGTGGTCGATTCCCTCGTAGGTCCCGACCACGACGTCAGCGCTTGGGTCGAAGCGGTTCCCATCGTCGTTGATCCGGGAGGCGCCGACGCGGATGGTCACGTCGAGGACGTCGCCGTAGCGCTCCTCGAAATCCTCGTGTTTCTGGTTCGCGAGCGCGACCAACGGGACTAAAAAGAGCAGTTTCCCCTCCCCTTTCAGCGCCCGGTCGACCCCCGCGAGCTCGCCGACGAGGGTCTTGCCCGTCGCGGTCGCGCTCACGACCAGTTGGTCGCGCTCCTCGAACAGCCCGTTGTCGACCGCGAGCGACTGGACCGGTAGCAGCGTCTCGAATCGGTCCTCGGTCCGGCGCTGAAGCTCAGGGTGCAGATCCAGCGCCGCCGTCTCCACGGGATCGACCTCGTCAGTGGTGGCGCTGACGGTGTCGAACTTGGTGAGGTCCGGGTCGAGCCCGCCAGCAAGCAGGTTCGTGACGCGGTCGAGGTCCTGGGTTTCGAGGAGGAGGTCCTCGAGCCGATCTTGGGCCGCACCGGTCAGCCGACCCGACGCCGAGAGGTCGAGTTCGCGCTCTAACTCCCGTTTTGCGCAGTCGGGGCAGATGTGCTCGCGGTCAGTCGCGATCGCGGTCTCCGCTGTGATCGGGGAGTATCGCCCGTCCGACGCGCAGTACCGGCAGGTTCGGACCACGAGCGCCTCGAGTTGGTAGCCGTCGAGCATCTCGCGCAACTCGTTGCGGCGCCGCTTCGACGTCTGCTCGGAGATGCGGATCCGGGAGGCCCGCCTCGCGATCTCGACGAACTGGTCGGGGTCCCGAGGGTCTTCGGTCGACCCGCGCGTGAGCCGGAACTTTCCGGGACGCGGGCCTGCGTCGGTCTGCTTCAGAACCAGCCGTCCGCGGAGGACGCGCTCGCCATCCCGGCGGACGACCACGAGGAAGTCGTCGCCGGTCTCGTGGAGAAAGAGCGTGTCGACGCGACCGACCTGTTTGGACACGCTATCCGGTATGGGGACGAGGTATTTCAGCGATTCGTCTCCGGGTGTGTCGGGAGTAGCGAACAGTCGGCACACCGCCGTGCCCGCGCCGGTGTGCCGAGCAACCGCTGCCCGGCGCGGGGCGGATGTCAGGTCACGGGCGGTGTGGTCCCGTTATCGAGCATATACCTCAGGGTCCGAACGCGCGACGACGCTTGGGACGGTCCCCGGGGCAGACCGGCTGATACCGTTGCGCGTGGCTGGAGTTAAGTTCCGGCGTTAATTACGTCAGAGTATGCGCGGCATCCGCATCGGCAGCGCGTTCGGAATCCCGATCAGGCTCGATCTCACGTTCCTGCTTGTGCTACCGCTCTTCGCGTGGCTGATCGGCAGCGACATCGCGTCGCTGGCCGGCGTCGTCAACGGCCTGTTCGGGTCGGGTATCGACCCGGAGGTGCTCACGTCGGGGTCGGTGCGGTGGGTGCTCGGATCGGCGGCGGCGATCGGGCTCTTCTTGTGTGTGCTGCTCCACGAATTCGGCCACTCGGTGGTGGCGATGCGGTACGGCTACGGGATCGAGTCGATCACGCTTTGGCTGTTCGGTGGCGTGGCGCGCTTTACCGAGCTGCCCGAAAACTGGAGACAGGAGTTCACCATCGCCGTCGCAGGGCCGGTCGTCAGCCTCGCGTTGGGGGTGATCGCGTACCTCGGATTTCTGGTGCTGCCGACGACGCTTGACCCGATCAAGTTCGTCGTCGGTTACCTCGCGTTGACGAATGTCGTCCTCGCGGTGTTCAATATGCTTCCGGGGTTCCCGATGGACGGAGGACGGGTCCTCAGAGCGCTCTTGGCCCGGACTCGCCCGCACGCGCAGGCGACTAAGATCGCCGCGGAGGTCGGGAAGGTCTTCGCCTTCTTGCTCGGGATCTTCGGCCTCTTCACCAACCTCTTTCTCATCGCCTTGGCCTTTTTCATCTACATTGGCGCCTCCTCGGAGGCCCAACAGACCGTCATGAAGGCCGCTTTCGAGGGCGTGACCGTCCGGGACGTCATGACCCGCCGGGGGGACCTCGACACCGTCCGCACCGACACCAGCATCGCGGAGCTCTTAGACCGGATGTTAACCGACCGCCACACCGGATATCCGGTGATGCAGAACGGCCGGCTGGTCGGGGTGGTGACACTCGACGACGCCCGGTCGATCAAAGAGGTTGAACGCGACGCTTACCGCGTTGAGGACGTTATGTCCGCGGAACTGAGCACCGTCACTCCCGACGCCGACGCCATGACCGCGCTCCAGCAGATGCAGGAAAAGAAGGTCGGCCGGCTCCCGGTGGTCGACGAGACGGGCGAGATCGTCGGGCTGATCTCGCGGTCGGACCTCGTCACGGCGTTCAACGTCATCCAATCGCGGGGGGCGATCCCGTCGCTATCCATCGGTGATGCAGCTGACCTGCCGAACCCCAGGTAGCCGGGGTCAACCGGATTCGGCCGGGTTTCGAGTGTCGTTGTCCGCGGCGCTCTCCGACGCCGATTCAAGCGAAATCTCCGCCCGTTCGCGGAGCCACGACACCGCCTCGGACACCGTGGCGTTGCCGCCGCCGGTGACCGTGATCCGCGTCCGGTCGGCACGCTGGTTCGGGTAGCTGCCGACGCGAACCTCGAACCGCTCGGTGAGTTCCCCCAGCGGCGACGCCAGCGCGCCTTCGGGCTCCGGCGAGTACACTGTCCGAGTGACCACGTCGCCCGCGAAGTCGCCGGCGACGTTGTCGAAGACGGCTTTCATCTCCTCGGGGATCCCCGGGAGGACGTAGACGTTGTCGGCCACACACCCCGGCGCGAGCCCTTCGGAGTTCGGGATCGGCGTCGCGTTCGCGGGCATCGACGCGTACCACTCCGGACGGAGCTCGAAGCCGAGATCGGGGTTCTCCTCGTAGATCCGGTCGATCTTCTCTCCGACCTCCGTCTCGGCGAGGGGGTCAACGATCAACTCCCGATCGAGCCCCGCGGCGACAGCGGGCATCGTCACGTCGTCGGGCGTCCCGCCGAGCCCGCCGGTCACGAGCACGGCGTCGAACTCCGCGGCCCACGCCCTGATCCGTGCTGCGACGACCGGTTCGTCGTCCGGGACGACAATGACCCGCGCTACGTTGACGCCACGGTCGGCCAGTGCCGCAGCCAGCCACGTCGCGTTCGTGTTTTCGATGTCGCCTGCGAGCAGTTCGTTGCCCACGGTGACGATGGCAGCGTTCATATGTTCCCGTGTGTGGGTAGCGATTTAATACCGGCCTTTGCACACGGCGAAACGGAACATCCATATTCTCCGGCGTGAATCCGGAGGTATGACACTATTCGACAACACCCGCGTGCTCGTTGGCATCGCGCTCATCCTCGTTGGGTCGGTGCTTTTCGTGCCGGCGATACTACCGAACGCTTCGACGGTTTCGACATACGCGCTCGTCCCGGCGGCGTTGCTCCTTACCGCCGGGACGTGGCTCGTGGGCACGTCCAGTGATTCGTCGGCGGTGTGAGTATATGTAGCACGTCCAGTGATTCGTCGGCGGTGTGAGTATATGTAAGTTTATTGTGTACGGCCACGTTAACTCAGTGTATGATCGCCGAAATACGTCGCGCGAACAGGGGGACACGGGTCCAGTATGTTATGATGGTAATCTTCGGAGGCCTCTGCGTCCTCGCGGCGTTCGCGCCGTTTCAGGACAGCATCAGGATCACGACCGTCGGAACACTGTTCGGCTTCACCGCAGGCCTGTGGGTCTCGCACCTGATACAGGTGCTCAGGCGGGCTATCGACGCACAGGAGTCGAACGCCCCGGCCGCCGCCGAGACACAGTGACTCAGCCCGAACCACGCTCACAGCCGGAGGAACCGTCGGGGCAACCCACGTTTCTCAGAGGGATCGAGTTTCTCACCGGACCGGACCCAAACCTCGGCTCGTTCCTGCTCGTAATCGGGATCGTTACGTGTGTGTTCATCGCGCTGTTCCAGTTCACGATGTCCGCTCCGGTGTCGCACCTGCTCACCGCCGGTGTGATCACCATCACGGTCGTCAGTGCCGGCTTCGCCGCCCTGCTCGACTCGCTGAACTACTTCGACCAGTCAACCGAGTCCACGTCCCGGGCCGATCCGGAGCCGGTGGGGAACAGCAAGCCGTGGGTTCCTGAGGGGAAGGTCTCGGCGGCGTTACCCCCGATGATCAACTTCGACGAGGAACTCAGCGAGTTGCAGGCGCATTTCGACGGGGAGCTCCCCAGCCAGTTGACGGCCTTCGTTGAGGATTACCGACGGTTGAAGACCAACCCATCAAACCGGATGACGATTGCGAGTGACCTCCGTGCGGACCTGAACCCTGTGGGGGTGACACTCGATGAGGGCACCCCCGAGTACGAACTCTACGAACAGATCAGCGATGGTCTGTTCCGATATATCGGCGACAGCGCCGACCACCTCACCGTCGCCGATACCACCTGCCGCGACGCGGCCGGTCAGCCACAGGACATCGCAGCGGTCGCCGGCGACCTCGCTGTCTTCGATTTCTCGGTGCACAACGAGGGCGAAGCGACGGATGTTGAGGTGGTCGCCGAGTTTTACGACGGCGACGAGTCGCTGTCGAGTTGGACCGGGTCGTTGAAATCTGTGAGTCCGGCGGCGACTGAGACCATCTCGACCAACATCTACGTCCCGGAATCGGCGGACCGGATACGTACCGACGCCCGACCCGCCTAAGACTGCCGATAGGGGACCGAGGAGGACGGTCAGCGACGTTCCCGGATCACCGGTCGCGTCGCCTCCCCGTCTGGTCGGTGTCGGCACCGACGCCGAAACGGCGGCCGGGGCTCCGACCCCACCGACCGGCGCGCTCCTCCTGCTGTCCTGCGTCACGTTGGGGAACGCTCTCGCGGTGCTTTCGGTTCGTCGGTTGTGCCCATCCCTCGTGACGGGCGTTTTGCCGCCCGTACGCCGCTCGGTACGGTTTCTGAGCGCGGTCGGTGGTGTGGGTTCGCAGGGATTGCCGCCGCAGTTCAATTCCGTCGTGTCCAGTCGGTCGACCGCAACCGTGTCACCCGACCGGCGGGTGATGGTCGCGCTGTGGGTGTCTGTATCGTACCAACTCAGATAGTTTTTGGCGTCCGGACGGTCGCCGGTCCCGACTCACTGCTCCGGCGGTGCTGGCGCGGTCGCTCCGGCGGTGCTGGCGCGGTCGCTCCGGCGTGGCTTCGGCAGGTGTGTGAGTGTGGACAACGTTCCCCAGCCCCGTCCGACGCCGGACGCACACGGGGAGTGCCAACCCAACCGCGGGCCGTGAACAGCGTACACCCGGTCGAGAGCAAGTGAGACACTGGCAGCCACACAAAACATATGTCCCCGTATTGTGTCCGATTTACTTGGACAGTCGGGTCGCGGTCGCCCTGTGGCGGGTGCCCGCGGGTCTGGCTGACGCTCCCGTTCCCGTAGGCTTCCGCCGCGGCCGACACGCCCCCGCTCGGACGCCTTCCGCCGACCCGAACTCCCCGCCCTCAACTATGACACGCCTCACTCCACGGATTCACGCGGTGTTGCTCGCAGCGCTGATCGTTCTCTCGGTCGTCGCCGGTAGCATCGCGTTTACCGGATCGACTGTCGGCATCAGCGACGGCGACGTGTCGGCTGAGGAGGCGATCAGTCCGACCGATCCCGGCGAGGATAGCACAGTGACGTTCTCGTTCAACTACTCGTTTAGCAACGTCGACACGTCCGGCACCACGACCCTCGAGCTTTCGACGCCGTCGGATTTCACCGTCGAGAGCACAACCGCCAGTATGACCAACGCCTCCGGGGCCGTGGTGCAGCAGGCGTCGGTCAACGGCAACGCGGACGGAATCGAAGTCACTGCCAGTCCGTCGACCTCGACGGTGTATCTCAACGGCACTGTCGATATCACGACGCCTTCGGTCGACACTAATACCGATGCGGACATCGATATCACCGGCGACGACGGCACCGGAACCGGCACGCTGACCGAGACGATCATCGTACAGGCCGACTTTGCGGTCTCTGACGTCAACGCGTTCTCTCCCACAACGGTCGACGAGAACACCGACAACAAATACACCATCAACTACTCGTTCACCGGAGTCAACACTACTGGGACGACTGACCTTTCGATTTCGACACAGAGCGACCTCAGTATCAAGAATCCTGACATAGCCATGTTGGACGCCAGTGGTAACGTACTCGATAGGAACGATACGAGTGGTACCACCCAGACGGTGTCCGTCAGCAGCAACCCCCCCACCGATGTCGTGTATGTCAGCGGTATTTTGACCGTCGCTTCCGCACCCGTCGACAGGGATACAACGAGCGATATCACGATCAATGGAACCGACAACGACGGGGATGACGCGTCAAAGACGGAGCAGTTCACGATAGAGAATACGGCGCTCACTGCGAGCACTGTTTCGTCGTTCAGCCCGAACAAGGCCGACGAGCAGACCACGAACCAGCACGCGTTCAACTACTCCTTCACCAACCTCAGCACGGGGGACACCACGTTCGAGTTGTCCGGGCCGTCGGGGTCGACGATTACCGACACCGACCTCGAAATCACGGACCCGTCCGGAACGACGCTGAACGCGACGCCGGACGTGAGCGGTAACAGTTTAAGTATCGTCGACGACACCGGAGCGTCGACGGTGTATCTCGTGGGGACGGTCAATCTGACCAGCCCCGAAATCCCCGAAGACCAGGAGGACAAGACGTACGACGTCACCGCGAGCGCGAACGACCCCGGCGGGAGCGCCTCCGTGACGAACCCGCTGACAGTCGAGTTCGTCGGTGGGGGACAACCCGGTGATCCCGAACTCGAAAGCGCGATCCAGTACGTCCAGTCCGACGACACACCCGCCGTTGAGGTCGCGTTCTCCGAGGACGTCGAGAACTTCAGGTCGAACTTCGAGCTGTACGTTGAGGGCGAGGGTCAGTTGACCGGCGGCCAAGTCCAAGTTACCTCAAGCGAGATCCGGTCGATTTCCGAAGCGCGCGGCCGTGCCGTTATTGTACTCGATCAGTCGTACAGTTCCTCGATGACCCTCCAATTGAATAGCGGGATCCAAGACACCGACGGCAACGTCTTAGTCTCCGGCGACACCGGCAACACCTCGGTCCGGTTCGCGCCGACCTCCGTGGCCGCCAACGAGGACGTGACGGCCTACCAGGGCGCGAACGTCTCGATCGTCGCCTCGGCGTCGAACACAGGCGTCGTAGTCGAGGGTACCGAGAGTGATACCGACGACTACTTCTTCGACGGATCCACCGGCACCAACAGCCGGATCTTCGTCTTCTCGACCGCCGACCGGAACGCCGGCGACTACGAGGCCGACATCGACGGCGAGGGGACGGCCGACATCACGGTTCGAGGCCTCGGACTCGCCGTCAACATCGACGACCGGAACGTCACGAACCTCCAGGCACTCGAAGGGACCGTTGAGGCCCGGTCCGGCGGCCGACCCGTTCGACTCGAATTCCTCGACGAGAACGGCGACCCCGTCGACGAGGTCGACGACCGGATCGTGAGCCTCTCCGGGCAGGGCGAACACGAGTTCAGCTACGACCTCGAATCCCTGGCGGCCGAAACCGGCGAGTATCTGATCCGCGCGACCGACACCACCTCCGGCGTCTCAGTGGAGTCAGACACCGTCGTCGTCCGGGAGGCGGGCGACACCGAGGCCACATTCCCCGGTGGCACCATCACCGAAGCGCGGGGTGACGTGGCGACGATCCCGATCGAACTGGCCAACACCCGCGAGGCAACCCTGACGATCGGCGGGGAGAACCTCGGGTTCGAGTCGAACGTGACCGTCCGCGACGACGACCAGGACGGGGAGGTCACCGTCTACTTCAACACCTACGCGGCGTCGACAGCCAGCGAGGGTGACCTCGGCAGCAACAACGACGTGTTCAGCGTCGGCGACGACGACGAGGTCGTCAGCAGCGACGTCTCCATCGGGGTCTCGAACCTCCTCGACGCGGAGTCGTACGACATGTCGGTGTCGGCTGAGGGGCGGGAGACCGACGTCGACCTCCTGGTGTTGGAGCCGCGCGATACCACCGCGATCCGCACCTGGACCGCGCCGCAGAACCGCTACGGCGACCTCGACGCCGCCGGGGACGTCCGCGAGGGCGACGGCGGGTGGCTGACCCGGACCGACGAGGTCGCGGTCGGCGACACCGTCGTCTACGAGATCCAGGCGTCCGGGCTCGAGGGGCCGCTCGACGCCCGCAACGAGGACACCGTCACCTCGGAGTTCTACGACTTCGCGAACGGCTCCGAGAGCGATCCTGCGGCGCAGTTCGCGGTGGCTCAGGAGAATCCCGGACCCAATCAGAACCCGCTGCTCCTGCGACTGAACGGGTCGAACAGCCGCGTCGTGGCCGACTCCCAAAACAACAGCTACTACGTGGTAACGCGCACGGGCGCGGACGGCCCAAGCGCGGTCGAAGACGATGACGACGACGGGGCGATCGACCCCGGCGAGACCGACTACGGGCAGGTCAGCACCGACGACGACCTCCGGGCGTCGTTCACTATCTTCGGCGACGACGAGAACGACCTCGACCTGACGACCGACGGCGACGACGAGGTCGTCGAGACCACCCACTCGCTCACCGAAGCCGAACTCTCGATGTCGGAGCCGTTCAACGTGACCGAAGTCAGCGGCCAGGAGGTCTTCGGCGAGGCGACGGTCGCGCCCGGCACCGAGATCAGAGTGCGGGTTCGGAGCGGCGACAACGTCCGCCCCGCGTTCCTGAAGACCGCCGAGACGACCGTCGACGGCGACGGCCAGTTCCTGGTGACGCTGTCGTTCAACGACACCAGCCCCGGCGACCGGTACAACGTCATTGTCGACGACACCGGCCCGGCCTCGGAGCTATCTGTCGAGGGGACGGTCCAGCCGGTGATCCAGACCCCGACAACGGACACGCCCGCGGAGACCACGGTGATCACGTCCACATCGACACCGACGACCACGACATCGACGCCGACGGAGACCACCACGTCAGCGCCGGTCACGACGACGACCGAGATCCCGACGGTCCGGACGCCGACAACCACGCCCGGCTTCGGGGTCGTGGCCGCCCTGGTGGCGCTCGCGGCGGCCGCGGCCTTGGCGCTCCGCCGGGAGTGAGGTGAGCCCCCGGTGCCGTGGCTCTCGAGTGCTCACTCCCCGCCGCGGGCGGGCCGGCCGAGGTGGTCTTCGACTGCGTCCACCTTCTCCCCCGCCGGACCCTCCACGGTGCGCTTGTCGTCGATCTTCAGCACTGTGCTCACCCGGTCGCCGTCGACCGCCTCGTGGGCGGCGTGGGCGGCCGCGAACACCGTCCCGACGTCGTCGGCCTCGATCACGGTCCCCATCGGGTTCGTCTCGTAACGCACGTCGAAGCCCTCCAGAGCGTCGACCGCCTTTGCGACCTCCCCGGCCATACTCCCCTCGGTCACGGGTGCGACGCTGAGTAGTGCGACGACTGTCACATCCCTGTTCCGACCCGGAGTCGCAAAACGTTTTCTCGGGACGGTAACGGCTACGGATGAGCTGACACCGCGCGGTCACACACCCGGTGGCAGCAATACACCTGTGCGCACCGGCACGGACGCCGAGACGGTCGCCGACGGCAGTCCTCGCGGTCACTGCCGACGCTCCGCTCACCCGGGTCTTCGCCGTCGGCCTCGGGTTGGGTGTGGTCGTCGCCGCCCTGGTGGGACTTTCGGGCGACCGGATGGTCCCGTCGCACAGCGCTGCGGTCTACCGTGGAGCGTTCGTCGGGATGGCCTCACTGGCGCTTCTCGCCGGATCGGCGGCTGTGACGGCCGCAGGACTCGCGTGCTGAGCGTGAGAGTAGCTGTTATCGTCTCTTGTTGAACGCAAGACAGCGACGGGGGAGGGTCGATTGGTTGTAGTCTCTGGCTGTCAGAGACGCGATCTTGCAGTCAGAAGATGCGGCGGCTGTTACTGACAGCGGTTGCCGAAGGGTCAAAACTATCGTATCTTGCTCCGTTGTGTCAGTGACGACGGCGATGCCTTTCCCGGATACGTACGGAGAAAGGGAGCAGGCGGCGAGGCCTAACTCGCCGCCTGCGTCAGGTTATGGACGATGCACTTTCGAGTCAGCTCCCGAAACTGGCCGTGCCAGCTCCCGGAGCGGAGCTTCTCGCCGTCGTCTTCCTTCAACTGGGAGAACCCCGTCTCACTCATCCAGCGTTGGTTGTAATCCTCGTTCATTCGGGCGTTGTGGGCCTTCTGCAACGGTGTTTGTTCCCTGTGCTTGATCAGTGGTCGCGTTGGGTTGGAGCGACACTCCTCACGAAGCTCGCCCCACGAATAGTTCGCGTCAGCAGACAATATACGCAGGTCTTCCGCGTTCCGGCGGAAGACCTGCATCCCGATGTGGCCGTCCCACGCCTTCTGTGTCGTGAAATGAACGTCTTTGATCGCTAGAGAGTTCACGTCGATCAAGATCGTTGTCTTCATCGACTGCAACGAGTAGTTCGCACGGTCACGGTAGTGATAGCTGGTCTGATCACGCTGGAAGCCACTTGCATTGACTGCGGCTTCACCACTCCAGCCCGCCTGCTCCGCCGACGCGCGGAGCAGGCGGCGGAGTTCACGCATCCGATACTCGTCTTCCCACCGGCAGACCGAACTGTAGTGTGGTGCCTCGTCGAGATCAAATACAGCGAGGATACCAGGCATCTCGTCGAGGTAGTCTTCAGTTTCACGAAGACTCTTCTCCAACTCAACGCGGAACAAAATCAACGCGATCTGTGTCCACTTGGCGTACCCGTCCGCGCCGTCCGGCGCGGCGGGTACGTCAGGGTCATCTACGTGCTGTTTGGCAAGATCTCGACACAGCATCGCTAGCCGTCTGAGCGAACCCATATCGCCAGACGGCGTCCAATTCCTGGTTAGCTTGACGGAATCTTCCTGTGAGAGCGTCTGAAACTACAGTCAGCCAGCGGCAAAACAAGGCATCCTCATTGGCCTCCTCGTCATCGCTGGGATCATCTGAGTGGGCTCGGCTGGTCCGGCTGACACACCACGATCTGGAACGCCCCGAGCGTCCAAGACGCTGTCTGTACGTTCGATGTATGCTCTCGATGTGCCGATCGGTCGGTGACAACCGCGGGAGGCGCCCGGCCGAAACGGGACGCTACTGTCGATTATCCGCGTGGGGACTTGTCCCGAACATCTCGGCGTACGACGCCGCAATCGGGTACCGCCACCCGCTGTCGAACGCTTTCGTCGTGACTCGGAGGGCCGGCGGCGTTTGCTTGCGTTTGAACTCCGACCGCGTGAGGCGGTGCACGACCGTCTCAGCCTGCTCCTGTGTTGCGTCGGTTTCGGTGACGATCCGTTGTAACGGCTGTTTGTCACCGACGTACCGCTTGACCACGGCATCAACGACCTCGTACGGGGGGATGTCGTCCGCGTCGGTCTGTTCCTCGGCTAACTCCGCCGTCGGTGCCTTCTCCAGGACGGCGGTCGGTATTGGTGGCGAATCGGTCCACGTCGGCGGGTCGGAGTTGAACTCCTCGGCAAGCGCGTACACGCGGCGTTTCGTACAGTCTCCCAGCGGTGCGATAGCACCGACCGCATCTCCGTACAAAGTGCAGTAGCCGACCGCCGCCTCGCTTTTGTTATCGGGGGTTAAGACGAGCGCTCCAATATCGTTGGCGACGCCCATCAACAACAGCCCGCGAATCCGGGCCTGTACGTTTTCGCGGGTGATGCTCTGCGTCTCGTCGCCCGCGGTGAGGCTGTTGATCGACGCAACCGCGGCACGCGAGAGGCGTTCGATCTCCTCTTCGCTGAACCGTATCGACAGGTTGCGCGCGACGCGTTCCGCATCTGTGCGGTTCGCATCGGCGGTGATGGCGCTGGGGAGCGTGATGCCGTAGACGTGTTTTGGACCGACTGCCTCAGCCGCGAGCGCGGCCGTGACCGACGAGTCGATTCCGCCCGACAAGCCGATCACGACATCCTCAAAGCCGGTCTTACGTAGGTAGTCCTGGATCCCGAGTTCGAGCATCCGCCGGAGCTGGGCCGCCCTGGACGGGATGTCCAAGGCGGTGGCGTCTCCGTCCGTTGGCTCAATCAAGACGTGTGACTCGCCGAGCGGCGCGGACGCGAGGCGGGAGCCGTCGGTGTCGAGTATTATTGACGTGCCGTCGAAGATGATATCATCGTTCCCACCGACCTGGTTGGCGAAGACTACCGGCGCGCCGGTTCGCTCGGCGTGGGCTCCGAATCGGGCGACGCGTGAGGAGGGCTTGCTGATCCGGTAGGGGCTTGCCGACAGGTTCACCAGGAGATCAACACCCTCATACGGTTCGATCGGGTCTGTTGCGTGGCGTTGCTGGCCGGTCACTTCGTGGTCGAACCACGCGTCCTCGCAGATCGTGATTCCGATCGTGGTCCCGTTCACGAGGACGGCCTGTGGTTTGTTCCCCCGAGAGAAGTACCGATGCTCGTCGAAGACATCGTACGTCGGGAGGAGGCGTTTATCGTACGTCCCGGCAGCCGTGCCGTCGCTGAAGACGGTCGCGCTGTTCGTCAACGGCGGGCCACTGTCGCGATTCGACGGGGCAGTGTGCCCGACGATGAGTGCAGGGCCGTCCTCGGTGGCGCTTCGAAGGTCTTCAAGCGCGGCCTGTTCAGCGTCGAGGACGGCTTGCCGGTGGAGGAGGTCACGGGGGGGATACCCGAGGAGCGCGAGCTCCGGGGTGATAGCCAGGTCGGCGCCTGCGTTGGCAGCCTGTGCGTATCCGTCGAGGATCTGCGTACGATTGCCGGAAACGTCGCCGACGGTGGGGTTGTGCTGAATGACAGCCGCTCGGATCGGCAGGTTCACACTGATTGTTTGCGTTACTGGGTTGTAAAACTATAGACCACAACTTGGCGGGAGTCTATTACTACACGGAGAATCTCATACAGGACCCGAAGCCAGTCGCGTACGAGACGCGCGTTGTTTATATTCGGAGGATTCATTATGGACCTGGCCCCGGAAGACGCTCCTACTCCGATAGAGAAGATTGACGAGAAACTGGAAAACCAAGAGACGGCACTCAAAAATGTGTATGAGTCGTCGGGTTGGACATTGGCCAATCTCAGCGAGATCCAGTGGAAAAATCAGTAGGGTAGTACCTACGGTCTCTGTATCTACCAGTTAGCAAACCTTTCGTGAAGATCAGCTCCTGCCCCACCTCCGTGGAATTCCATCCACGCGCCCGCGTTCGAGGTAGATACAGCCTCGGTGTAGCCGTCTTCCTGTTTCCAGACCCAGCGGTAGAACTTGTCGAGCCGGGCCGTCCGCGTTTTCACTGTGGATTCGGCGTACCCGTTTGCTTTCTCGGGGTCTTTGCCGAGGTTCTGCATCCACTGGGCGAGTTGGCGGCGGTGTTCGCGGTAGGATACGAGTTGTCGGGGGTTTAGGTATGCTCTTGACTCGCCGGTCACGGGCACGGCCGCGCCGATATGGTTCTCGTCGTCAGTCACCGATTCCACCTCACACTAGAGTTTAGACTAGCTCTCCCCGACTTTTTTATACGTACTGTTGAAGTGACCCTGACACGTTTGCTAATCGCTGTCCTGTTCCGGGGTGCAGATTTGGAACCCGCCTCGTGACCTGTAACGTACATGTATTGCTCCCAGCGAAAACGGCGGAATTCGGGAGGAAGAAGCCTGCAGAACTGCGCTGGCTAGGATGTTGAACCACGGTCGCTCTGCTCGCTTCGCTCCCTGATTCAAATCCCTGGAGCGATCTCACTGCTCACTTCGTTCGCAGCAGAACTGCGCTGGCTGGGATTTGAACCCAGGTTGTGACCATGGCAAGGTCACGTGATACCACTACACTACCAGCGCCTTGTTGCACTTTGGAGAAGTCGGGATCGATAAATAAGACTTGCGGATCAGGGGGAAACCAGCCGATAGCGTGGGGGTCGTTGTCACGACTCGCGCACCGCGAAACCACCATATCCGGCCGTGTGACGGCCTCACACCCCGAGCCACCTTTCGCTACTCTTTTAGGTTCCCCTCCGGTATCGGTTGTACAGTCTAGACGTGACGCCGAAGGGATCGGTATGACGCTGACCGTGCTCGTTCCGTCCTCCCTCGTCCGGGAAGCCGAGGACAAACGCGAGGCAACTCGCAAACTCGGCTACGTCGCCCGCGCGGCGACGGTGTTCCGGGCGGACCGCCTCGCCGTCTTCCCCGACCGGGAAGGCGAGCGGCGCTGGGGGGGCGAGTTCGTCGAAACGGTGCTGCAATACGCCGCCACGCCACCGGACCTCCGAAAGGCGGTCTGGGGGCGACGCGACGAACTCGAGTACGTTGGCGTCCTACCGCCCCTCCGCGTCCCGTCTACGACCGGCTCCGAATCGAACGGTTCGGGGTCGTTAACACAGGGAATCGTGACCGAGGTCGGACCTGACGGCCGCGTCCGGGTCAATTGCGAACTGCAACACCCAACCACCCTCCGTGCGCCTCCGTCGGTGGAGGTGCGGGAGGGGCAACGCGTCGCCATCAGGATCTCTTCGCGAGAACCGGTCCGTGCGCGGATCGTCGACGAACCCGTTCCGGGGTTCGACGTGTCCCGCATGGACCTCGAGGAAGCACTCGGCCGCGCCGACACGGGTGTCGCTATCGCGACGTCCCGCCACGGCGAGACGCTGACCACCACGCGGCTGCCGAATCTCGCCGCCCGTATCGAGCGGGATGGCGCGACAGTCGCGTTCGGGTCGCCCGGCCGTGGGCTTCCGGCCATCCTCGGCGACGGCGTCGATGCCGACGCTGAGGGGGTGGTCGAACCCGGAGCCGATCCGGGGTTCGACCTCTGGCTGAATACGATTCCGCGGCAGGGAAGCGAGACGGTGCGTACCGAGGAAGCGGTGTTCACCACGCTTGCTTCCCTGACACTCACGGAGTGATCACATGCCACAACCAAGCAGACCACGAAAAGGTTCGATGGGTTTCAGCCCGCGGAAGCGCGCGGCCAGCGAGGTCCCGCGTATCCGGTCGTGGCCCGACGACGACGGGGCCCCGGCTATCCAGGGGTTCGCCGGCTACAAGGCCGGAATGACCCAGGTGATGATGGTCAACGACCAGGCCAACTCCCCCCGCGAAGGGATGGAGGAGGCCGTGCCGGTGACCGTCGTGGAGACGCCGCCGATGCGCGCCGTCGCCCTTCGAGCCTACGAAGACACGCCGTACGGTGCAAAGCCACTGACCGAAGTGTGGGGCGGGGAGTTCGACGAGTCGCTCGACCGCGTCCTCGACCTCCCCAACGACGACACCTTCGAGTCGGACAGAGAGGATCTCCGCTCGGCCGTTGAGGCCGGCGACGTCGACGACGTCCGCCTCATCACCCATACTGTTCCCGCCGAGATGCGGAACATCCCCAAGAAAGACCCCGACGTTATGGAGACGCGGGTCGGCGGCGGCTCCCTCGAGGAGCGCGTCGACTTCGCACTCGAACTCCTCGGTGACGACGGCGAGCACGAGCTCTCCGACGTCTTCCGTTCGGGTGAGTACCTCGACGCCGCGGGCGTCACCAAAGGGAAGGGAACGCAGGGCCCCGTCAAGCGGTGGGGCGTCCAGAAGCGGAAGGGCAAACACGCTCGCCAGGGGTGGCGGCGCCGGATCGGCAACCTCGGTCCGTGGAACCCCTCGCGCGTGCGCTCAACCGTCCCCCAGCAGGGCCAGACGGGCTACCACCAGCGGACTGAACTGAACAAGCGCCTTCTCGACATCGGGTCGGGGAGCGAACCGACAGTCGACGGCGGCTTCGTCGGCTACGGCGAGGTCGACGGACCGTACGCGCTGATCAAGGGCTCGCTTCCGGGCCCCGACAAGCGCCTCCTTCGGTTCCGACCCGCCGTCCGGCCGAGCGACCAGCCGCGCCTCGATCCCGAGGTACGCTACGTGTCGACCGAATCGAACCAGGGCTAGATTATGAAAGCAACAATTCGCGACCTGAGCGGCGACGACGCCGGCACGCTCGATCTTCCGGAGGTCTTCGAGACGGCCTACCGTCCGGACCTCATCGAGCGCGCCGTGGTCGCCGCGCAGGCCAACCGAAAGCAGGCGTACGGTGCCGACCCCTACGCGGGGTTGCGGACCCCAGCCGAGTCGTTCGGCAGCGGCCGCGGGATGTCGCACGACCCCCGCGAGAACGGACGCGCTCGACGCGTCCCCCACGCGGTCTCCGGCCGGCGGGCCCACCCGCCGAAAGCCGAGAAAGACCAGGGGAAAGACATCAACGACAAGGAGCGAAAGCTCGCCGTCCGGTCGGCGATCGCCGCCACCACGGACGCGGAGATCGTCGCCGATCGCGGCCACGAGTTCGACGACGGCGTCGAACTCCCCGTGGTCGTCTCCGACGACTTCGAGGACCTGGTGAAGACCCGCGAGGTCGTCGATCTGCTCGAAAGCCTCGGCGTCCACGCCGACATCGAGCGGTCCGACGAGAACAAGAAGGTGAAGGCGGGTCGCGGCAAGACCCGGGGCCGGAAGTACACTCGGCCGAAGTCGATTCTCTTCGTGACCTCGGCGGCGCCCTCGAAGGCGGCGCGGAACCTCCCGGGCGCCGACGTGGTCACCGCCGACAACGTGAGCGCGGAGGACCTCGCGCCGGGCACGCACGCCGGCCGGCTCACGCTGTACACCGAGAGCGCAATCGAGGAGGTGGCGAACCGATGAGCACGATCATCGAGCACCCCCTCGTGACCGAGAAGGCGATGGACGAGATGGACTTCGACAACAAACTGCAGTTCATCGTCGACATCGACGCCACCAAGGCGTCGGTTGTCGAGGAAGTCGAGTCGCGCTACGAGGTGTCCGTCGTGAACGTCAACACGCAGGTGACACCGCAGGGTGAGAAGAAAGCGACTGTCCGACTCCACGAGGACGACGACGCACAGGAAGTCGCCTCGCGAATCGGGGTGTTCTAACATGGGACGACGAATCCAGGGGCAACGTCGCGGCCGCGGCACGTCCACGTTCCGGGCGCCGTCGCACCGCTACAAGTCCGACCTCTCGCACAAGAAGGACGAATCGGACGACACCGTCTCCGGGACGGTCGTCGACATCGAACACGACCCCGCGCGCAGCGCGCCGGTCGTCGCCGTCGAGTTCGACGATGGCGACCGGCGACTCGTGCTCGCCCCGGAGGGCGTCGCCGTCGGCGATTCCATCCAGGTTGGGGTCAGCGCCGAAATCAAGCCCGGGAACACGCTGCCGGTCGCGGAGATCCCAGAGGGCGTCCCCGTGTGTAACATCGAGCGCCAGCCCGGCGACGGCGGGAAGTTTGCCCGGGCGTCGGGCACCAGCGCCCAGATCATCACCCACGACCGTCACGTGACGGCCGTGAAACTGCCCTCGGGACAGACCAAGCGGCTGAACCCCGAGTGCCGCGCTACGGTCGGCGTGGTCGCGGGCGGCGGCCGAACCGAAAAACCGTTCGTGAAGGCCGGCAAAAAGCATCACAAGATGAAATCGCGCGGAACCAAGTGGCCCCGCGTCCGCGGGGTCGCCATGAACGCCGTCGATCACCCGTTCGGTGGCGGCGGCCGCCAACACCCCGGACAGCCGAAGTCGGTCTCGCGGGACGCCCCGCCGGGACGGAAGGTCGGTGACATCGCCTCGAAGCGCACCGGTCGCGGTGGCAAAGGAGGCAGAGACAACTAATGAGCTCGGAATACCGAACCGGCCGCGAGGGTGAGTTCACCTACCGCGGCTACACGCTCGACGAGCTGCAGGACATGTCGCTCGACGAGGTCGCGGAACTGCTCCCCGCACGCCAGCGGCGAACCATCGAACGAGGCCTCTCGGTCCAAGAGGAGAAACTCCGGGACCGCGCCGCGGAGGCCGGCGAACAGGAGACGGCTAACGACCCGATCCGGACGCACCTCCGGGACATACCGGTCCTACCGGAGTTCGTCGACCTCACGTTCGAGGTCTACACCGGCCAGTCCTTCGAGCGCGTCCGCGTCGACCCCGAGATGATCGGCCACTACCTGGGCGAGTTCCAGTTGACACGCACGTCGGTTGAACACGGCCAGGCCGGCATCGGCGCGACCCGGTCCTCGAAGTTCGTGCCGCTCAAATAACCCATGGGTATCAACTACAGCGTCGAGGCCGACCCGGAGACCACCGCCAAGGGGATGCTCCGCGATCGGCCCATCAGCCTGAAGCACAGCAAGGCCATCTCGCGCCAGATCAAGGGACGGACGGTCGCGGAGGCGGAGTCGTACCTCCACGACGTGATCGACGAGGTCCAGTCGGTCCCGTTCAAGCAGCACAACACCGGCGTCGGCCACCGGTCGGACATCGACGGGTGGGACGCGGGTCGCTACCCCGAGAAGGCGTCGAAGGCGTTCCTCGAACTCATCGAGAACGTCGCCAACAACGCCGACGAGCAGGGGTTCGACGGTGAGGACATGGTTATCACACACGTCGCTCCTCACAAGGTCGGCGAGCGCCAGGGCCGCAAGCCTCGGGCGTTCGGCAGCGCCGACCCGTGGAACACCCCGATCTGTGACGTCGAACTCGTGATCGAACAGCACGAGGAGGTCGAAGCCTGATGGCGGACGAACACCAGTTCATCGAGGATGGCCTCCAGCGCTCCCAGATCGACGAGTTCTTCGCTGACGAACTCGGTCGCGCCGGCTACGGCGGGATGGACGTCGCGAAGACCCCGATGGGCACCCAGATCGTTCTCAAAGCGGAGAAGCCAGGAATGGTCATCGGCAAAGGCGGGAAGAACATCCGGAAGGTCACCACTGCACTCGAAGAGCGGTTCGATCTCGACGACCCCCAGATCGACGTCCAGGAGGTCGACGAGCCGGATCTCAACGCCCGCATCGTCGCGGACCGGCTGGCCAACGCCCTCGAACGAGGGTGGTACTTCCGGAAGGCGGGACACACCACGATCGACCGAATCATAGAGGCCGGCGCGCTCGGGGCGGAGATCGTCCTGAGCGGGAAGGTCACCGGCGCCCGCTCGCGGGTCGAGAAGTTCAATCGCGGCTACATCAAACACAACGGCGAGCCCGCCCAAGAGATCGTCGACGAAGGGCAGGGCGTCGCAGTGATGAAGCTCGGCACGATCGGGGTGACGGTCAAGATCATCCCGCCGGGTGCAGAGCTGCCCGACGACTTCGAGATCCACGAGGATGTCGACGTCGAGCCCGTCGAACAGATCGCAGACAGCGAGGGTGTCGAGTCACTGCTTGAGGAGGAACCGGAGGCGGTGCCCGAGGCCGGAGAGGGTGACGAGGTCGAAGTCCCCGACGAGAGTCCCGAGGAGGTCATCGACGAGGACGTTGTCGAGGAAGTCATCGAGGAGACCGACGACGAGCCCGTTGAGACGGTCGAGGCCGACGAGGACGAACCCGACCTCGACGACCTCGACGAGGACGTCGAGGCCGAGGCCGAGGAACTCCTCGACGAGATGGACGGAGCGGACGGAGACGACGCGGACGCTGACGGAGCGGAGGGGGCCTGACGATGGCGATTCTCTACCCCGAAGAGATCCGCGACATGACCGCCGCCGAGCGGGAGGCCGAACTCGACGAACTCGAAACGGAGCTCCTGAACGCGCGGGCGGTCCAGGCCGCCGGTGGCGCGCCGGAGAACCCCGGCCGCGTCGGCGAGTTGAAGCGGACAATCGCGCGGATCAAGACGATCCAGCAGGAAGAAGGCGACCGCGACGAGACACAGGAGTAACACAGCAATGGCACTGACACCCGAGACACTCACGCGACACGAACTCAACGGCCTCCGCGTGGCCGTCGCCGACGCGCCCAACCCCGACCTCGTCGGGGTCGCGGGTCGCGTCGTCGGCGAGACGATGCGGACGCTGCGTGTCGCCGCGGGGGGCGACAGCGCCTCCGGCGACGGACCCGACGCGTCCGAGACGGAGTCTCGGGTGAAACAGGTGCCCAAGCGGGACTCGACGTTCGAGTTCGAGCTCCCCTCGAAGGGTGACGCCCCCGAGTGCACAGATGAAGCCGCCGACGCCGCGAAGGCGTCGGGGACCGCGTCCAAACGTCGGTCGGAAACTGCCGGTAGATTCGAAGCCGGTCAGTCCGGTCGTTGCCAGGGCGTGGCCTACGTTACGGTGGATGGCGCACGGCTGCTCTCACGACCCGCCTTGCGGACGGAGAAGACAGGAGATTCATTATGGCGATAGGACTGAACGTAGAAGAACCGGAGGAGCCGTGCTCCGACGCGAACTGTCCGTTCCACGGGACGCTTTCCGTGCGCGGACAGACGCTCGAGGGTACGGTGGCCTCCACCGACATGGAGAAAACCGTCGTTGTGGAGCGTGAATACGACGTTCACGTGCCCAAGTACGACCGCTACATGAAGCGGCGTAGTCGCATTCCGGCCCACGCACCACCGTGTGTGGACCTCGCGGAAGGCGACACGGTGCGCATCGCAGAGACCCGACCGCTGTCGAAGACCAAAGCGCACGTTGTGGTCGAGACCCTCGGAGGTGACGCGTGATGGAGGCGCTGAAAGCCGACGTCACGCAGGGCCTCGAACGGGGCTCGCTCATCACCTGCGCGGACAACACTGGCGCGCGCCAGTTGAAGGTCATCAGCGTGAAAGGCTCCGGAGGAACAAAGAACCGACACCCCAAGGCGGGCATCGGCGACCAGGTCACCGTGTCGGTGACCAAAGGGACGCCGGAGATGCGCCGCCAGGTGCTGCAGGCCGTTATCGTCCGCCAGCGGAAGCCGATCCGCCGGCCGGACGGGGTGCGCGTGAAGTTCGAGGACAACGCCGGCGTCATCATCGACGAGATGGAGGAGCCGCGCGGGACCGAGATCAAGGGCCCCGTCGCGCGTGAGGTCGCAGAGCGCTTCGGGAGCATCGCATCCACGGCGACGATGATCGTATAGCATGACGGAACAACCACGCAAACAGCGAACACAGACGCGAAACGCGCCGCTTCACAAGCGGCAGAACCAGGTCCGGGCCGCGCTTTCGGAGGACCTCCGCGAGGAGTACGGCCAGCGGAACGTCCGGGTCAACACCGGGGACACCGTCGAGGTGCTCCGCGGCGACGACGCCGGCACCGAGGCCGAGGTTCTCGCGGTCGACCTCCGGGACACCGTCGTCCACGTTGAGGACGTGACAGTCGAGAAGGCCGACGGGGAAGAGGTCCCCCGGCCGCTTGACGCGTCGAACCTCCGGGTGACGGAGCTGGATCTGGAAGACGACCGCCGCGAGAAGCGGCTCCAGGAGGACACCGAATGACCCGACACCAGAAGCGACTCTCGGCACCGAACGCCTGGCCCGTCGAGCGGAAGACGGCCACGTTCACTGTCAAGGCCGGCGCGGGACCGCACGGGGAGGCCGGGGTTCCCCTGGTCGTCCTGCTGCGGGACGTGCTCGGCTACGTCGACTCGACGAAGGAGGCGCGCTACGCCCTCAACGAGGGGTCGGTCCTCGTCAACGGCGCCGCGGTCTCCGACGAGCAGCGCCCGGTGGGGATGTTCGACATCCTCGCGTTCACCGAGCGCAAAGAGTACTACCGGGTCTTCCCACGGACCGGCGGCCGGTTGGCGCTGACCGAGATTGGCGCCGACGCCGCGGGCAGCCGACTCGGGAAGATCGTCGGCAAACAGTACGTCGCCGGCGGGGCGACCCAACTGACGCTGCACGACGGCGAGAACATCCGGCTTGAGGGCGACGTTGAGTACGACACGAAGGACTCGCTGGTCGTCGACAACGACACGGGCGAGATCGTCGCGCACTTCCCGTACGAGGAGGGTGCGTTGGTGACCGCGGTCGATGGGTCGCACTCGGGCGACATCGGCCGGATCGACGAGATCACCGTCACTGCCGGCAGCGGCGACAACACCGTCACCGTCGACACGGACAATGGCGGCTTCGAGACGATCGAGGAGTACGTCGTGGTTATCGACGATCAGTTCGTCGACGACGATGCGTCCGCTGCTGCGGACGACGCTGACGACTCGGCCGACACCGACGCGGACGACGAGTCCGCCGAAGGGGGTGACGACGAATGAGCGAGTCGTTCCACGAGATGCGCGAACCACAGGTAGAGAAGGTCGTCGTCCACATGGGCGTCGGCGAGGGTGGTCGCGAACTCGCAAACGCCGAGGAGATCTTAGAGGAGATCGCGGGCCAGGAGGCGGTCCGGACGACCGCCACCCGCGCCGCCACGCAGTTCGGCGCCCGAACCGGCGATCCGGTCGGCGCGAAGGTCACCCTTCGCGGTGACGCGGCCCACGAGTTCTTAGCGACCGCGCTTGCGTTCACCGACCTCTCGGTCCGGCAGTTCGACGACACCGGGAACTTCAGCTTCGGCGTTGAGGAACACACCGAGTTCCCCACCCAGGAGTACGACCCGCAGATCGGGATCTACGGCCTGGACGTGACGGTTAACCTCACGCGCCCCGGCTACCGGGTCGCGAAACGCGACAAGGCGTCGCGGTCGATCCCGGCGAGTCACCGGCTGACGCCCGAGGATGCCGCGGCGTTCGTCGACGAGACGTTCGGTGTCGACATCGAACACGAGGACACAGCATGAGCGAATCAGAAGCAGAAGCGACGGGCGAACACGCCACCCGCCGGACGGGGCAGAGCAACGAGTGTCGACGGTGTGGCCGCAACCAGGGCCTCGTCGGCAAATACGATATCAACCTGTGCCGGCAGTGTTTCCGTGAGGTCGCCCGCGAGATGGGATTCAAGAAGTACAGATAATATGGCAGGAAACGATCCACTGGCGGACGCGCTCGCAGGTGTCGACAACGCAGAGGGTGTCGGCCACCTGTCCCACGAGGTACAGCCCGCCTCAAACATCATCGGCTCGGTCCTCGAGGTCTTCTACGACCGCGGGTACATCGGCGGCTTCGAGTTCGTCGACGACGGCAAGGCCGGCCGGTTCGAGGTCGAACTGAACGGCGCAATCAACGAGTGTGGCGTCGTCAAGCCCCGCTACTCGGCGGGCGCAGACGAGTACGAGCAGTGGGAGAAGCGATACCTCCCCGCCCGCGACTACGGGACGCTCATCGTCACGACGAGCCACGGCGTGATGAGCCACTACGACGCCCGGGAGGCGGGTGTCGGCGGCCAAGTAATCGCCTACGTGTACTGATATGACGGAAACAGCAATCGAGATTCCGGACGAGGTCTCCGCCGAGGTGTCAAACCTCGATCTGACGGTCGAGGGGCCGAACGGCAGCGTCACGCGGACGCTGTGGTACCCCTCCGTGAGCGTCAGCGTCGAGGGCGACGAGGTCGTCATCGCTGCCGACGCGGACGACGCCAAGACGAACGCCACCGTCGGGACCTTCGAGAGCCACGTGTCGAACATGATCCACGGGGTTACCGAAGGCTGGGAGTACGAGATGGAAGTCTACTACGCCCACTTCCCGATGCAGGTCGACGTCAACGGCGACGAGATCGTCATCGAGAACTTCCTCGGGGAGCGCTCCGAGCGACGGACGCCCCTCCGCGGGGACACGGACGTACAGGTCGACGGCGAGGTGGTCACCCTGAGCGGTCCATCGAAGGAGGACGTGGGCCAGACCGCCGCCGACATCGAACAGCTCACCCGCGTGACCGACAAGGACAACCGCGTTTTCCAGGACGGGGTCTACATCACGCAGAAACCCCAGACGGGGGGTGCCTGATCGATGGCCGACGATGAACCAACCGAGGCCGACGAGGTCGCAGAGACCGAGGCTGAAGATGCCGAAGAAATTGAAGCCACCGAGGAGGTCGCAGAGACCGAGGCTGAAGATGCCGAAGAAGTTGAAGCCACCGAGGAGGTCGCAGAGACCGACGAGGTCGAGGGGACCGAAGCCACCGACGGCAGCGCTGACGAGAGCGACGGCTCCGGAGAGGAGCTCTCCTCGCTCGAAGACATCAGCGGCGTCGGCGCCTCGAAGGCCGACGCGCTGCGGGCGGCCGGCTACGAGTCGATCGACGACGTGAAAGCCGCGAGCCAGTCGGAACTCTCCGAGGTCGACGGGGTCGGGAACGCCCTGGCGGCCCGGATCAAAGCCGACGTCGGCGGGCTCGAAGTCTCCGAGGAAACGGACGCCGAGGTCGAAGACGACAGCGCCGACGAGGACGACGAGGAGGAAGTCGAGACGGAACTCCGTCCCCGCGGCCACGCCGACAAGACGCCGACGCTCAACGACGAGACCGCGCGCGCGCTCGCACAGAAGCACCGCGAGGGCAAGCCCGCGTTCCGTCGACAGAAGTACCACGCGAAAAAGCGCGTGCCCGAATCGTGGCGGAAACCCCGCGGCAACCTCTCCAAGCAGCGGCGAGGCATCAAGGGCAAGGGCGACATGGTCGAGGCGGGCTTCCGCTCGCCGACGGCCGCCCGCGGCCTGCACCCGTCGGGCTTCGAGGAGGTCCACGTCCACAACGTGGACGATCTCGAGGGCGTCGACGGCGACACCCAGGCCGTCCGCATCGACTCGAAGGTCGGCGCACGGAAGCGCGAGCGGATCGAAGAGGTGGCCGAAGACGAGGAGATCCGCGTCCTCAACCCCACCTACGTCGAGACGGAGGTCGAAGAATGACGAACCTACGAGCACAGAAACGAATGGCCGCAGACGTCCTCGACGTGGGCAAGAACCGCGTCTGGTTCGATCCCGACGAGCAATCGGAGATCGCCGACGCGATCACCCGAGAGGACATCCGCGATCTGGTCGACCAGGGAGTCGTCCGCGCGGCGGACGCGAAAGGCAACTCCAAGGGTCGGGCCCGCGAGCGCGCCGACAAGCGCGCGTACGGTCACCGCAAGGGCGCCGGCACCCGCAAGGGGAAAGCCGGCGGCCGGAAAAGTGGGAAAGACGAGTGGGTCAGCCGCATTCGCGCCCAGCGTCGTCGCCTGAAGGAGCTTCGCGACGACGGCCCGCTCACTCCGACGCAGTACCGCGAAACGTACAACAAGGCGTCGGGTGGCGAGTTCGAGGACGTGGCGCGGCTCGAAGCGTACCTACGGAACGAACACGACATCGATACGGAGACAACATAATGGCAACAGGACCACGCTACACGGTGCCGATGCGACGTCGGCGCGAGGTCCGGACGGACTACCACCAGAGGTTGCGCCTGCTGAAATCGGGCAAACCCCGCCTCGTTGCTCGCGTGAGCAACAAACACGTCAGGGCGCAGCTGATCACCCCCGGACCGGACGGAGACGAAACGCACGCGGCCGCCTCGAGCGAGGATCTCGGAGCGTACGGCTGGGAGGCTCCCACGGGGAACCTTCCCAGCGCGTACCTCACGGGCGTTCTCGCCGGAGCCCGCGCCGTCGACGCCGGCCTCACAGAGGCCGTTCTCGACATCGGACTCAACACCGCGACACCCGGCAACAAGGTGTTCGCGGTCCAGGAAGGAGCGATCGACGCTGGCCTCGATATCCCCCACAACGAGTCGGTGCTCGCCGACTGGTCGCGTACTCGCGGCGAACACATCGCCGACTACGCCGAACAGCTCGACGAGCCGCTGTACTCGTCGGAGCTCGACGCCACGAACCTCCCGGAGCACTTCGACGACGTGCTCGGGCGACTGCAGGAGGACGCATGAGCCAACGCAACAACAACGGCTGGACGCCGCGCACGCGGCTCGGTCGAATGGTACAGGACGGCGACGTCACGTCCATGGAACAGGCGTTAGACACCGGCCTCCCGCTGAAGGAGCCGGAGCTCGTCGACCAGCTCCTGCCGGGGCTGGACGACGAAGTACTCGACATCAATATGGTCCAGCGGATGACCGACTCCGGCCGCCGGGTGAAGTTCCGGTGTGTGGTCGCGATCGGTAACCGCGACGGCTTCCTCGGCTACGCCGAGGGCCGCGACGACCAAGTCGGGTCGGCGATCCAGAAGGCAATCGACGTCGCGAAGCTGAACATCATCTCGGTGGACCGCGGCTCCGGGTCGTGGGAGGACTCCGCCGGCGGCGTGAACTCCCTGACGCGGAAGGCCGAGGGCAAAGCCGGTTCGGTCACCGTCGAGATCATCCCTGCCCCGCAGGGGCTGGGGTTGGCGGCGGCGCCGACCGTCCGGAACATCCTCGAACTCGCCGGCGTCCAGGACGCTTGGACCCGCTCGAACGGGAACACCCGGACAACGGTCAACCTCGCGAAGGCGACGTACAACGCGTTGCAGAACGCGTCGCAGTCGCGGACGCCGCGGCGCGCGGCGGCCAAACAACGCGAAGCGGAGGTCGAGGAGTGATGCAGGCGATCGTCCAACTCCGCGGCGAAGTGAATATGAGTGGGGACGTCCACGACACGCTCAAGATGCTCAACGTCCACCGTGTGAACCACTGTGCGTTCGTGCCCGAGACGGACACCTACCGCGGGATGATCACGAAGGTGAACGAATACGTCGCTCACGGCGAGCCGAGCGTCGACGTCGTGGAGACGGTGCTCTCGACGCGTTCCGAGCCCGCGGAAGGCGACGCCGAAGTCGACGGGGCGTGGGTGGCTGAACACACCGACTACGACGGCTTCGGCGCGCTCGCCGAAGCGTTAGTCAGCGAGGAGACCACCCTGCGGGAACAGGGGCTCTCGCCGGCGCTGCGGCTCCACCCGCCGCGCGGCGGCCACCGCGGCCAGAAGCATCCGACCACCGAGGGCGGACAGCTCGGGAAGCACGCAACCGAGGACATCGACGAACTCCTGGAGGCCATGCGATGACGTCGAAGAAACGGCGCCAGCGCGGCTCCCGGACCCACGGCGGCGGCACGCACAAGAACCGCCGCGGTGCCGGACATCGCGGCGGCCGCGGCCGTGCGGGACGGGACAAACACGAGTTCCACAACTACGAGCCGATCGGGAAACACGGGTTCAAGCGTCCGGACGATTCGGTTCGGACGGTCGCGGAGGTCAACGTCCGACAGCTCGACGAGGACGCGGCGTTGCTTGTGGCAGACGGCCTCGCGGAGGCCGACGGCGACACCTACCACATCGACGCCCGCGACGTTGCCGAGGACGCCGCCGAGGCCGACCTGGTGAAGGTGCTCGGCGGCGGACAGGTTCGACAGGAACTGCACGTCGTGGCGGACGCGTTCACCGGGAGCGCGGTCGAACTGATCGAGAACGCCGGCGGGAGTGTCGATCTCACCGACCGCGGCGAGGAGCTCCTCGCCGAGGCCGAACCCGACGACGAAGACGACGATACAGAGGAGTAACCTATGGGATGGAAGGAGGCCGCCGAACCGGTGCTAACGCGGATGCCCTCGGTCGCTCGTCCGGAGGGACACGTCCCCTTCAAGCGGAAGATCGGGTGGACCGCGGGCATCCTGGTGCTGTATTTCTTCCTGACGAACGTGGTGCTGTTCGGACTGCAGACCGGCGGTACGGGCGGTGACTTCTACGGGCAGTTCCGGAGCATTCTCGCCGGTTCTCAGGGGTCGATCCTCCAGTTGGGGATCGGCCCGATCGTCACCGCGAGCATCGTGCTCCAGCTGCTCGGCGGCGCCGACCTGCTGGGACTCGACACCGACGACCCGCGTGATCAAGTGCTCTACCAGGGGCTTCAGAAGCTGCTGGTGGTCGTGATGATCTGTCTGACCGGGTTGCCGATGGTGTTCGGCGGGAACTTCCTGCCGCCCAGCCAGGCGCTCGGGCAGTCGCTGGGTATCGGGACTGGCGGCGTGCGCGCGCTGCTTTTCGCCCAGATCGCCGTCGGCGGTATCCTCATCCTCTTCATGGACGAGATCGTGAGCAAGTGGGGCGTCGGGTCCGGCGTCGGGCTGTTCATCATCGCCGGCGTCAGCCAGCAGCTCGTCGCCGGGTTGTTCAGCTGGGAGTCGCTTGGCGGCCAGAGCGGCTTCTTTCCGACGTGGATCGGGATCCTCACCGGCGCCGTCGACATCGGGTCGCCGCTGACGCCGGGTGGGCTCTCGGATCTGTTCCTCGGCCAGGGCCAGATCCTGGCGTTGATCACGACGGTCCTGATCTTCAGTATCGTTGTCTACGCCGAGAGCGTCCGGGTCGAGATCCCGCTGTCGCACGCGAACGTCAAGGGCGCCCGTGGACGGTTCCCGGTGAAGCTGATCTACGCGTCCGTCCTGCCCATGATCCTCGTCCGCGCGCTCCAGGCCAACCTCCAGTTCCTGGGGCAGATCCTGAACAACTGGTGGGCGGCGATGCCCGGGTGGGTCGGCCAGTACAGCCAGGGACAGATCACTGGCGGACTGTTCTGGTATCTCGCGCCCATCCAGTCGAGACAGGACTGGATGTGGTTCCTGGGGTTCACCTCCCAGGACCCGGCGGCGATCGCGTTTCGGGTCGCTATCGACCTGACGTTCATGATCATCGGCGGTGCGGTCTTCGCGATCTTCTGGGTTGAGACCACGGGGATGGGCCCCGAAGCGACCGCCCGGCAGATCCAAAGCTCCGGGATGCAGATCCCCGGATTCCGCCGCAACCCGCAGGTCATAGAGAAGGTGATGGAGCGGTACATCCCGCAGGTGACTGTCATCGGCGGCGCCTTGGTTGGCCTGCTCGCGGTGCTTGCGAACATGCTCGGCACCATCGGCGGTGTCTCGGGAACCGGGCTGCTGCTGACGGTCTCGATCACGTACAAACTGTACGAGGAGATCGCCGAAGAGCAGTTGATGGAGATGCATCCGATGATGCGCGAGATGTTCAACAACTAACTCCATCTCGGCCCCCGAACCGCGGCGCTTTTGCCCGCGGATCCGGTAGCATACACCGACGGAATGGCCCGGTATCACATCGAGACGTACGGGTGTGCCTCGAACCGCGGCGAGAGCCAGCAGATCGAGACCGCGCTCCGCGACGCCGGTCACTACCCCGTGGACGGCCCCGGAGCCGCCGACGTCGCGATCATGAACTCCTGCACGGTCGTCGAGAAGACAGAGCGGAACATGCTCCGCCGGGCCAAAGAACTCGAGTCCGAGACCGCGGACCTGATCGTCACCGGGTGTATGGCGCTCGCACAGGCCGAGGAGTTCCGCGAGGAGGGCGTCGACGCACAGATCCTCCACTGGGACGATGTGCCCGCCGCGGTCACCAACGGCGAGTGCCCGACACCCGGCCCCGGCACCGAACCCGTTCTCGACGGCGTGGTCGGTATCCTGCCGATCGCCCGGGGGTGTCTCTCGAACTGCTCGTACTGCATCACCAAGTTCGCGACCGGTCGCGTCGACTCCCCGCCGGTCGAAGAGAACCTCGAGAAGGCCCGGGCGTTGGTCCACGCCGGCGCGAAGGAACTCCGGATCACCGGGCAGGACACCGGCGTCTACGGGTGGGACGAGGGCGAACGAAAGCTGCCGGAGCTGCTGGATCGGATCTGCGCCGAGATCGGCGGCGACTTCCGGGTCCGGTTGGGGATGGCCAACCCCGGCGGCGTCCACGGGATCCGCGACGAACTCGCCGACGTGTTCGCCCGCCACGACGAGCTCTACAACTTCATCCACCTGCCGGTTCAGTCGGGATCGGACACGGTCCTCGAGGACATGCGCCGCCAACACCGCGTCGACAAGTTCGTCGAGATCGTGGAGACGTTCGACGATCGGCTGGACCACTGGACGCTGTCGACCGACTTCATCGTGGGGTTTCCGACCGAGACGCCCGACGACCACGCACAGAGCATGGCGTTGTTCCGCGAGGTGAGGCCCGAAAAAGCGAACGTCACCCGGTTCTCGAAGCGTCCCGGGACCGACGCCGCCGACATGAAGGGGCTGGGTGGGCAGGTCAAAAAGGACCGCTCGAAGGAGATGTCGGCGCTGCAGCGGGAAGTCACCGCCGAGGCCTACGAGTCGATGATCGGCGACACCGCGGAGGTGATCGCGGTCCGGGAGGGCACCGGCGACTCGATGAAGTGCCGCGACAGCGCCTACCGCCAGATCATCGTGCGCGACGCCCACAGCCGGGGAATCGAACCCGGCGACACGCTCGCAGTCGAGGTCACGAGCCACCAGACCGTCTACGCGTTCGGCGACCCGGTGTGACCGGCCGCCGGACGCCGCAGTCGCGGTGAACAAAGGTTATATGCGTCTCACGGGTACGTGCGGGACACCGGTACAAGGTGATCCCGTATTCTTCGCATCGAGTTCCAGACCGCCCCATCCGGCGTCGTGAGCCAGCTCACGGACCGGGCGCCGGACGTTCGGCAGATCGAGTTCGAGAACGCCTTCTACGCCGACGAGGGGAGCTGGATCGAATCGCTGCTCGTCACGTCGGGACCGTCGTTCGACCCGGCAGCGGTCACCGACGACCTGTCGCGGGTCGAACTGTTCCACCACGAGCGGGTGACGGTCGGACCCGCTGATCGGCCGACCCACCGGATGACGGTCGTCGCGCACGAGCCGTACCCGTTTCTGCTCGGGGAGATCCTCCGAGGAAACGCGATCCCGAACCGACTGGGGCTACAGACCGGGCGTTTCGACAGCGTCGTCACCGTCAAGCAGTGGGACGCGTTCCGGGCGCTCGCCGACAGGATTCAAAACCGGTTCGGTCGGTTCGAGCTCCTGAGCGTGAATCAGGTGGAAACCACGGGTGAAGCGCTCGGGAGCGGACAGCTCGGCCGGGTGCTTCGGAACGAACTTTCACCCGACCAACTCACCGTGCTCCGGACCGCCCACCGGATGGGCTACTTCGAGGTACCACGGGCGGCCTCGGCGGACGACATCGCCGCGGAACTCGACATCGCCCAGTCCACACTCAGCGAACGCCTGCGGCTCGCGGAACACCAGCTGTTCGACCTCGTGTTTTCGGGGAGCGACGGGGGGGCCGCGACCGACGACACCGAAGAGTGACCGGCCGCACGCTTCCGGGTCGGCCCGCTCGCCGCGAAACGGATAACAGCCGTACTGATCGGATTTTGCAACCGAAAACAGCTAGTTCGGGCCGGTCCCGTCGACGCAGGGCGTGTCGATTCCGGAGTCCCTAATAAAGGATGATGTGTATTGAGGGGAATCGGCGACACGTTCAAACCAATCCCTGAATATTGATTGGGTGGAATGTCGCAAGACAAGCGCTTCGAAATCGAGACAGGGACCTCATCGCGGCGCCGGTTCATCCAGATCGCGGGGGCAACGGGCCTCGCGGGGATGGCGGGGTGTGGTGGTAGCGGTGGCAGCGATGGTGGCAGCACCGACGCCGACTCGGGTGGCGACTCCGGCGGGGACAGTGGTGGCGACTCCGGCGGGGACGCCGAGTCTATCGAGACCCGCTTCTGGGAGGAGTGGCCGGTCGAGACGAAAGGGTCCGAGGTTAACAGCGAGGCGATCCAGTTCGAGTATACGGCGGTCGAGGGCGAATCCGTCCCCGAGGTGGACACCCACTTCGCGCAGGCGGAGACTCCGTGGATGCGGGAGTTCGCGCTCTTGGTTCAGCAGTCGCTGAACGACCTCGGTGTTCCGGTCAACCTCGTCAACGTTCAGCCCAGCACCCGGTACGGGGAGTTCTGGCGGGCCGACATCGGCCACCCGATGCCGGTCACGATGAACCTCCACGGCCCGGACCCCCAACGCGGACTCGACCCCAACCCGTTCCTGATGCGCGCGCACCCGGAGACCGGTGGGAACTACTACAACTACAAGAACGACGAGGTCACCGAACTCCTCGACGAGCAGTCACAGACGATCGGTGACCCGGAGGCCCGCGCGGAGATCTGTGCGGAGGTCGCACAGCTGCTCAACGAGGACGCCTACCTCATCGCGGCCAACTTCCCCGAGGTCATCACGGTGGCAGACATCGACAACTGGGAGGGGTACGTTCCCACGCCCGGCAACGGGACGACCCGTGACTCGTTCATCTGGACGCAGGTCAACCTCCAGCCGCAGGGTGACTCCACCACTTGGGTGAAGGGTGTCACCGCCGGTATGCAGGGCACCAACCTGCCGTTCTCAAGCGGCGGCCTGGAGGAGAAGCGCCTCCTCAACGTGTATGACGGGCTGTTCGACGCGTCGCCACAGTTGGAGATCGTGCCCGCGCTGGCGACTAACGCGGACGTCGTCGACGACACGACCATCGAGATGGACCTGCGCGAGGGTGTCGAGTGGCACGACGGCGAGTCGTTCGGTCCGCAGGACGTCAAGTTCAGCGTCGAGTACTACCAGGAGAACAACGCGCCGCAGCAGGCCGCGTTCGTCCGGCCGATCGATAGCGTCGAGGTGTTGTCGGAGAGCGGCGGCGGCCGCGTCCGGTTCACCCTCACCGAACCCGACGCCGCGTTCCTCACACAGCGCGTGGTCCGGAGTGCAATCATCCCGGAACACCGGTGGTCCGACGTCGACAGCCCCGGCGAGTACAACCCCGACAATCCGGTCGGAACCGGACCGTTCGCGTTCGAGAACTGGGAACAGGGGTCGGAGCTCCGCCTGACGAAACACGAGAACAACTGGATGTGGGACGACGACATCCGTCGCGAACTCGTCGGCGAGGAGTATTTCGTCCCCGGCGACGGTATCGACGAGATGGTGCACGCGAACGTGGGGAACGTCTCCACGCTCATCGGCGCCATGCAGTCCGGCGACATCGACGCCATCGGGACGACCGTCTCGAACGCCCAGGCCGACCGCGCGGCAAACGCAAGCGGCGTCGAAAAGCAGACCTCACGGAACTACGTCCCCACGGACGTTCACCTCAGCCACCTGGTTCCGCTATTCCGTGACAAGACGTTCCGCGTCGCCCTGAGCCACGCCTTCGACAAGGAGGGGTTCGTGGAGAACACCCTCGGGGGCCGCGGCGAGGCGATCGAGGGACAGAACCTGCTCACGCCGCTTCTGACGCCGTACCACGCCGAAACCGAACCCTACGAGTACAACCCCGAGATGGCCCAGGAGATGCTCCAGCAGGCCGGGTACACCTACGACGGCGACGACAACCTCGTGTGGCCCGAGGGCGACGCGTGGGACGCCTTCGCCGAACGGGTCGAAAACGGCCACGCGAGCCGCGAGGACCTAGATCAGTCCGACTTCTCCTAAACGGGTCACGGGAACCGATTCACCAATGAGTTTTCGACGCTTTTTGCTCAAACGAACCCTGATTGCGGCGTTGCTGACGCTGATCGCCGTCAGTGTCATCTTCGCCACCCTCCGGATGCTCCCCGCAGACCCGTTCAGCGGACTGGTCGCCTCGGGGTCGCTCACGCCGGACGAAGTGGATCAAATACGCGCGATGTACGGGCTGGACGAACCCATCTACGTCCAGTATGTCAAATACATCCAGAACCTCTTCACCTTCCAGTTCGGGATCTCGCTCACCCAGCAGCGCCCGGTCGGGGAGATCATCATCCCCGCGCTAGTCAACACGATGGTGCTGCTGCTGCCGGCGCTTGTCGCCACCGCGATCGTGAGTTCGCTGGCCGGAATGTACGCCGGCTGGAACCGCGGGTCGTGGTTCGAGCAGTCCAGCATCGTGGTCACCACGGTCTTTCGTGCGACCCCGATCTTCGTGACCGGGATCCTCTTTCTCATCATCTTCTCGTATGGGTTGGGGTGGCTCCCAGCCTTCGGGATGCGCAGTCCGTTGGCCAACCCGGACGGCTACCTCGAGACGTACCTCTCGGTGGACTTCCTCAAACACTACCTCCTCCCGTTCGCCGCAACGGTGCTGTTCTACAGCGGCGACTTCCTGATGCTTGCGCGCAACTCGGTCGTCGAGCGGATGGGGTCGGAGTTCCTGATGCTCCACCGCGCGAAGGGGCTCTCCGAGATGGAGCAACTCGGCCGCGCCGGCCGGAACTCGCTTCTGCCGCTTGTCACCTACTTCGCGCTCCGGACCGGGATGCTGTTCCAGGGCGTCATCACCCTAGAGGTCGTCTTCGCGTGGCCCGGAATCGGCCGCGCGCTGGTCCAGGCCATCCTCAACCAGGACTACCCAACCGTGCAGGCAGCCGTGTTCATCATGGCACTCGCAGTAATCATCATGAACCTCACCGCCGACGTAGCGTACGCGAAACTCGACCCGACCGTGGAGGCAGGTGACGTCTGATGTCCTCGGGGTACTTTTTGGATCCGGAGACCGTGATCGAGCGGCTCCGGTCGCAGGGCGGACGGGCGTGGCGGACGCTCCGGTTCGTTCTCCGGGACAACTCGGCGAAACTCGGGTTCGTTATTATCGTCACGTTCGGATTTATGGGGATCTTCGGGCCGATGCTGGCGCCGTACCACCCGATCGAGGACACGCTCCAGCAGGGCGGGTCGATGATGCGGCTCCAGCCGCCGGGCGGGAAGGCGGTCCTGGGAACGACGTCGTTCGGGAAAGACATCCTCAGCCAGTTCCTCGCCGGTGCGCGGCCGACGCTGATCGTCGGCCTCTTCGGCGGGGTCGGCACCGGCGTGGTTGGGTTCCTCGTCGGCCTCACGAGCGGGTACTTCGGCGGCCGCGTCGACGAGTTCCTCATGCGATTGACGGATCTGACGTTCGCGCTGCCGTTCCTGCCGATGGCGCTCGTGATCCTCTCGTTCGTGACGCCGAGCATCTGGATCATCACCGCCGTCCTCGTGACGTTCCTCTGGAAGATGCCCGC
This sequence comes from Halobellus salinus, assembly GCF_014646875.1. Classification (GTDB taxonomy): domain Archaea; phylum Halobacteriota; class Halobacteria; order Halobacteriales; family Haloferacaceae; genus Haloquadratum; species Haloquadratum salinum. Next base: position 59,627 of record NZ_BMOC01000016.1, read on the forward strand.
CCGGGTCATCCGGTCGGAAGTGATGACTGTCAAGGAACGGACGTTCGTGAAGTCCGCACGCGCACGCGGCGCGGGCCACCTCCGGACAATGTTCCTCCACGTCGCGCCGAACGTGCTCGGGATCGGCTTTCTCTACACCGCCTACGCCGTCGGCTGGTCGATCGTGGCCGGGGCGTCGTTGGCGTTTCTCGGGTTCGGCGACCCGACCACGACCTCCTGGGGCCGCATGCTCGAGCAGGTCTTCCGGTCGGGCGCCATCCGGGTGGCGTGGTGGTGGGTGCTCCCGCCGGCGATCGGCATCGGCGCGGTCACCACGGGCGTCTTCCTGGTCGGGCGGGCGTTCGAGGAGATAGTCAACCCCGACCTCCAAACGGAACAAGAATGAGTCTACTCGAAGTCGACGACGTGAAGATCACGTATCGGATGCCGGGCGACGACGTCCACGCGGTCAACAACGTCTCGTTCTCGATCGACGAGGGCGACAACTACGGGCTGGTGGGCGAGTCGGGGTGTGGGAAATCCACCATCGCGAAGTCCGTGCTCGGACTCCTCGACGACAACGGCGACGTCCGGTCGGGGAGCATCCGGTTCGACGGCCGGGAACTCCGCGACCTCTCGGAGCGCGACTGGATGTCGGTCCGGTGGGAGGACATCGCCTACATCCCACAGAGCGCCATGGACTCGTTGGATCCCGTGATGTCCGTCGGCGCGCAGATCCGACAGGCCATCCGGAAACACCGCGACGTCTCGAAGGCCAAAGCCGACGAGCGTGTCGCCGAGGTGTTCGAGATGGTGGGGTTGGATCCGACCCGGACGGGGGATTACCCCCACCAGTTCTCCGGCGGCATGCGCCAGCGGGTCACCATCGCTATGGCGCTGGCGCTCGACCCGGACCTCATCATCGCGGACGAGCCCACCACGGGGCTTGACGTGATCGTCCAGGACAAGATCCTGAACAAGCTCATGGAGCTCCAGGAGGAGCTCGGCAGTTCGCTGTTGCTTATCACCCACGACGTGGGCGTCGTCGCCGAGACCTGCGACGAGGTGTCGGTGCTGTACGGCGGGAAGGTGATGGAGCAGGGCGACACCGACCGGGTGTTCCGGAACCCCACGAACCCCTACACCATGGGGTTGAAGAACGCGTTCCCGGAGGTCGACGAGTTCGACGAGCAGGCCATCTCGATTCCGGGGTCGCTGCCGGACCTCACCGAGGAGCCCACGTCGTGTGTGTTCGAAAACCGGTGTCCGTTCGCCACAGAGGAGTGCGGGGCGAGCCACCCCGACCTGGTCGCGGCCAACGAACAGCTGTCGGCGTGCCACCACGTCGACGAGGCCGACGAGATGCGCGATCAGGCCAAAGACCCCGAGACCTGGGGGATCGATGTGCGGAACGAGGTCGAGCGGACGGGCGGGGTGGGCGACGTCATCCTCGAAACCGACGGCCTCGAGAAGTGGTTCAAACAGCCGCAGGGGATCCTCGACGACTTCCGCGGCAAGGAGCCCGACTACGTCAAGGCGGTCAATAGCGTCGACCTCACGGTCCACGAGGGCGAGATCGTCGGTGTCGCCGGGGAGTCGGGGTGCGGGAAGTCGACGCTTGCGGAGGTGATCGCCGCGCTCCAGGACCGAACCGGCGGCGAGATCACCATCGACGCCACGCCGATCGACGACCTGCTGGCGGAGAACACGAAGGAGTTCCGCTCGCAGGTGCAGTTCATCTTCCAGGACCCCTTCGACTCGTTGAACCCCCGCCAGCGGGTCCGGGCGGCGGTCTCGGAACCATTGAAGATTCAGGGTCACGACCCCGAGACCATCGACCGTCGGGTCAGACAGACCGTCGAGGACGTCGGGCTCAAACCCGCCGACAAATACCTCGACCAACTCCCCGCCCAGCTGTCCGGCGGGGAGCGCCAGCGGGTCGCGATCGCACAGGCGCTCGTGCTCGAACCGACGCTGCTGATCTGCGATGAGCCGGCGTCCATGCTCGACGTGTCGTTGAAGGCGAACATCCTCAACATCCTCCGGGAGATGGCGGACGACCGCGACATCGGCATCGTCTACATCTCCCACGACCTCGCGAGTCTCACTCAGATCGCCGACCGACTGGCGGTCATGTATCTGGGTCGGATCGCGGAGATGGGGGCCACCGAGGACGTGGTCCGCACGCCGAAACACCCCTACACGGCGTCGTTACTCGCGGCCTCGCCGCGGACCGACCCCGACGCCGACCGGAAGCGGGTGTTGCTGCCGGGCGAGCCGCCGAACCCGGTCAACCTTCCCACCGGGTGCAACTTCGCGCCCCGGTGTCCCAAAGCCGGCGAGCAGTGTTACCGCGGCGACCCCGAGCGGTCGGAGTGCACCGAAGGCGACCACGAGGCCGCCTGCTACTTCCCGGTCGAGGACGTCGAGACGGAACTGCTTGAACGCTACATCGAGGCGCGCGAAGACGACGTCGAGGAGGTCCTCGAAGGTGGGATGACGCCTTGACAACCTCCCCACGCTAAACCACGGTGCGTTCTCCTTGACTCTCGGTACGCGACTGCACGCGGCGTTTTGATCGGGACAAACGTACGGCGGCGGGACGGCCGGGTGGCGCTACTCGTCGGTCCGAACCAGCACATCGACCGCAACGGGGCCGTCGGCGGTGACGACCACCGGATTGAGGTCGAGTTCCGCCACCGCGTCGACCGACGCCGCGAGGTCGCCGACGTGCACGAGCATGTCCACGACGCCGTCAACGGGGAGCGGGTCGCCCTCTCGGCGGTCGGTCAGCAGTTCGTCTAACGCGGTCGCTTCGACCGCGCGCCGCGCGTCGCTGTGGTCGAACGGCGGCACGAGCGTCTCGCTGCCGCCGAGTGCCTCCACCAACACGCCGCCGGGACCGACCGTGACCAGCGACCCGAACACTTCACCCGGCGCGACGCCGAGCATCGCCTCGACGCCGTCGTCGATCATCGGCTGAACCAGCACGCCGGCGACGTCGTCCGCGTCGGCGTCAGCGTGGGCCACGGCGGCGCCCATCACGTCGTCGTACGCCGCCCGCACCGTCGCGGGCGAGTCGAGGCCGAGTGCCACCGCCCCCACGTCCGTCCGGTGGGGCAGCGCCGGGGAGTCGATCTTACACACCACCGGGAACCCGAGATCCTCGGCGGCCGCAGCCGCCTCGTCGGCGTCGGTTGCTACGCGGGTGTCGACGACAGGCACGTCGTACGCGTCGAGCAGGGGTTCGGCCTCCGCCCAGGTCAGAACGCGCCCGCGGGGCAGATCGACCGCGGCGCCTCCGAGGCCCGCCGCGAGGTCGGCCCTGGAGGGCCGGGACGCCACGCGGTCGCTGTCGGCGACGTACTGCGTTGTCGAGGCGACGGCGTCGAGGCACCGGCCCGGGTCCTCGTAGACCGGCACCGACTGCCTGAGCCGGGCGTACGGCGGTGTCGCGGTCGGGTCGTCGGGCGCCTTCCGGCCGGTCCAGAGCACGTACACCGGGTCGTCGGCGCGATCGGCGATGGTTTCCAGATCCGCCGCGATGGTCTCGGCGCGCTCGTCGACGCCGGAGAGCCCGATCGCGAACACGTAGGCGTCGAAGGCGTCGTCGTCAAGCACTGCGTCGGCGATCTCGGGGAGCACCTCCGCGCCGTATCCTCGGATGTCCGCGGGGTTGTGGAACTCGCCGTAGGTCAGGAGTTCCTCGATGCCGAGGAGGTCGTCCTGGGTCGCCCCGTCAATGTCCGGCAGCGACAGGTCGCGCTCGGCGGCCATGTCCGCGAGCAGGCTCGCGAGCCCCCCGCTGGTGGAGGCGATACACACCCTGTCGCTGTCGGGGTCGTCGTAAGCGGTGTGGGCGGTGGCCCGCGACAGCAGGTCCGGGATGTCCGGGACCCGCTGGACCCCGGTCTGGTCGACGGCCGCGTCCCACCCCTCGTCGCTCCCGGTGAGCGACCCCGTATGCGAGAGGGTGGCCTCCTCCGCGAGGTCGGACTGGCCGATCTTCACGGTCAACACTGGGGTTCCGTTCCGGACCGCCCGTTCGGCCACCCGCATGAACCGCTCGGGGTCGTCGACGCCCTCGACGTAGGTACACACCACGTCGACGGTGTCCTGTTCGGCGAGGTACGCGACGTAGTCGGTCAACCCCAGGTCGGCCTCGTTGCCGGTGGAGACGATGTGGCTGAAGTGGAGGTCCCGGTCGGCCGCGCGCTCGAAGAACGTGGTGAACGCGAGCGCTCCCGACTGGCTGACGAGGCCGATCCGGCCGGGGTCGGGCTTGCGGGAACACGTCGAGGTGAGCGTCGCGCCGCGGGCGGCCATCACACCGATGCAGTTGGGGCCGACCACCCGGATCCCGGCGGCGGCGGCGGCCTCGGCCAACCGGGCTTCGAGGTCCGCGCCCTCGTCGTCGGCCTCGGAGAACCCGGCTGTCAACACGAGCGCCGTCGGCACACCGGCTTCGCCCGCCGTCGTCACCACATCGACGACGTACTCCCGGGGAACGCTCACCACCACCAGGTCGACCGTCTCGGGCACGTCGGCGATGTCGTCGTAACACCGGCGGCCCCACACCTCGTCACGCCCGGGGTTCACGGGGTAGAGTCTCCCGTCGAACCCGTAATCGAGGAGGTTGTCCACGAGGTTGCCCGAGTAAAACGAGTCGGGGCTGGCGCCGACGACCGCGACCGACTCGGGGTCGAACAGTGGGTCCAATTCCGGGACGGCGGGGGTTGCGTCGGCGGCTGTCGCGGCGACGTCCGGGTCGTGTCCTGCCATACAAGTCGCTTCCTCGGGGGCCGTGGTGAACCTACCCCCGAACCAGTACAATAATAATCATACTTTATCAGGGATCCGGCACACGACCGGGAGGGATGGAGATCCGATCTATCGACGCCGTGCCGCTACGCCGCGAGCTCGGGGAGGGAGTTGCGAACGCACAGAAGTGGATCGACGCCCGGGAGTACTGTCTGGTCCGCATCGAAACGCCGGACGGCGCGGTGGGGTGGGGGGAGTGCTGGGGGCCGATCGCGGGCACCCGGGAGGTGATCGACTCGGCGGTACGACCGGGCGGGCTCTGTGTGTCGAACCCGACCAGCGCCGCCACACAGTCGAACAGTTCCGCGCGGTTGTCCGCGAGGTGGTCGGCGACCGCCGGCGGGGGTCCGTCGGTGTTCATCTCCGGACGCTCTCCCCCGCTCGCGCCCACGTTTCGAGTGGGACCGTCGGCGATCCGGTCGCGGTATTGGCGCCTGTCGGCGCGGATCGAGGGCCGCGGGAGGCCGCCGCCGCGCCCGGTCGCGCCGTCATCCGCCACCGCCACGGCGCCGATCAGTTCGACCATCGGTCCCCGCTACTCACAGTCCAGTTCACAGTCGTACGTCCGGCTGTAGATCCAATACCCGTCCGGCGTCGGCGGCATCGGCGAGGCGTGATCCATCGAGAGCTTCGGGTCGTTCTGTCGATCGAGGGTCTCGACGAAGTACCACGTCCCATCGGGTTCGGAGATGTTGACGCGGTACTGCCACACGTAGACCCACGCGTCGGTCACGTACACCGCGTACGAATCCGGGATGACGTCGGTCCGTTCCGGCGTCGGCTCGGGGTGAGTGGTGTCTGTCGCCATACACCAAGGTGTGCAGCCACTACATAGACCCTATCGCTGATCGCGTGCTGGGACGCACGCCGGCGGAAGTTTTATAACCGGCTCCCGCCGTCAACACCGGCGTACTCAACGCCAGTCAGCTCCGCGACGTCCTTCTTCCAGGTTGTCAGATCGCGGCGTTCGAATCCCGAGAGGCTGTCGTGTCCACACGCCCGGGCCATCACCTTCATGAGTTTCACTGTCGCCTCGAAGTAGTTTTTCAACCCCTCGGCGGCGGAGTCGGTCACGATCCGGCTCCGGAGGTCCTCCCGCTGGGTGGCGATCCCGACCGGACAGTTGTTCGAGTCACACGCCCGCATCCCGAGACACCCGATGGCCTGCATCGCGGCGTTCGCGACCGCGACCCCGTCGGCGCCGAGCGCCATCGCCTTGATGAAGTCCGACTCCGTCCGGAGCCCGCCGGTCGCGATCAGCGTGACGTCCGACCGGCCGCGGGCGTCGAGGTGACGGCGGGCCCGGGCGAGCGCCGCCATCGTGGGCACGGAGATGTTGTTCTTGAACACGTCGGGCGCCGCCCCGGTCCCGCCGCCGCGGCCGTCGAGGATGACGTAGTCCGCGCCGGCATCGAGCGCGAAGTCGATGTCGTCCTCGACGTGCTGGGCGGAGAGTTTGAACCCGATTGGGATACCGCCGCCGACCTCCCGGACCCGGCCGGCGAGGGCGGCGAAGTCCTCGGGGGTCCGCAGGTCGTCGAACCGCGCCGGGCTCACGGCGTCCGTTCCCGGTTCGAGGTCCCGGACCTCGGCGATCCGACCCTGGACCTTCTCGCCGGGCAGGTGCCCGCCGGTGCCGGTTTTCGCACCCTGACCCGCCTTGAAGTGGAACGCCTGGACCCGCTCGACTTTCTCGATGTCCCATCCGAACTTTCCGGTCGCGTACTCGTAGAAGTACCGGGAGTTGGCCTCCTGTTCTTCGGGGAGCATCCCGCCCTCGCCGGAACAGATGCCTGTCCCGGCCCGGTCCGCGCCCTTCGAGGTCGCGACCTTCGCTTCCTCGCTGAGCGCGCCGAAGCTCATGTCGCTCACGAAGATGGGGATCTCCAGCCGAAGGGGGGTCTCGGCGTTGGGACCGATCACGAGTTCGGTATCGATCGGGGCCTCGTCGTCGAGCGGCCTACGGGCGAGTTGGGCGGTCAGGAGCTGGAGGTCGTCCCAACTCGGAAGCTCCGTCCGGGGGACACCCATAGCCGACACGCTGCCGTGCTCGCCGATCCCGTCCGGACCCTGCTGTGCGAGTTTCTGGATGTAGTGGGAGTGTGGCTCCGCCTCGTCGTCGTAGTCCCCGTAGTACTCGGGGTTGACCGCGCCGCTTTCGACGTCGTCGGTGGCGGCCTGCATCGACCCGTCGGCCGCCTCGGCGTCGTCGGGATCCGCGTAGGGCTGCGGGTTGTCCTCGGCCCACGCTGCCACCTCTGCGGCGTCAACGTAGACGGCGTCGTCGCCCTCGTCGACCCACGCGGCGAACGTCTCCAGGACTTCGGAGTTGTCGTACTCGCTGATGCCGGTGTCGACCCGGTAGTCCCACCCGTGGACGCCGCAGATGAGGTTGTGGCCGTCGACGTGGCCGTCACCGAGCAACACGCCCCGGTGGAGACACCGGCCATACAGCACCGACACCTCGCCGTCGTACCGCACGACCACGAGATCCACGCCCTTGACCCGGACGTGTTGCGGCTCGCGGTCCGTGAGGTCACTCCACGTTGCGACTTGCTTGGGGGTATCGCCGTCGGTCCGGCTCATCGGCGCCTCCACGCGTGGCCGGGAGCCGAAGCCGCGGACCGCGCCAACTCCGCCTGCCGCGTCCGGTACTGCCATCCGCAGATCGTGCCGTCGTGCATAGATACTCGTTTCATCGTTTATGACCGGGCGTCATCAGTGTGTCCGCCGAACTTCGGTGTCGCACGGCTGGCCGGGGACGAACGACCGCGCCCGTACGGATGTCGAACGGGTGTGGGTATAGAACTGCCACGCGACTGTGCAACCCATCCCCACGTCCGGTATGGTGGTTTATATCATACTCCCGTCTGTAGGGGTATGGCATCGGAATACCCGAATCGTATGCCGCTCGAACAGATCGAATCGACCGTCGGGTCGATTAAGAAGATGTTACTCGTGGGCGCGGCGTTCGCCGCGACCGGTTACCTGCTGGTCGGCGCGGCGATCTTCTTCGAGTTGACCGCGTTCCACCCGCTGCTGGAGACGTATTTCACGCAGTTCCCCGACACCAGTCTCGCGGGCGGGAGCGGTGGCACTCGGGGCGCAGCGGTTAACGGCGCCTTGGCCGCGATCCACAAGTGGCCCTCGACGCTCCTGTGGCTCAAGCTCGGCGGCGTCGCACACGTTCTCGTGGGGATCTTCTTCGCGCTGGCGGGGATCGTCCGCGCGCTGAGCGTGATGCCCCACCGGCTGAGCTACGAGATGGAGCGGGCCCAGGAATAATTCGACACTGACGGACCGAGCGATACCCACCTGCAGCATCACGAATTTTGTCCGAACACACACCGAACATCGACCCCGGTGACGCCGGCAGCGCCGCGTTACTCGCCGGATTCCTGATAGTGGTCGGCGTGCTGTACGCACAGGATCCCGCCGCAGCGATCGATGCTGCCACGTCGGGCGTCGGAGCGACGGTGTACTTCGTCGTGCTCCCGGCGCTCGGGCTGGCGAGCGGGGTCTACGCGTACGCCGACGGCCCCTACAGCGGAGTGTCGCTGTTCTGTCTCGGGAGCTACCTCGGGGTGTTCGGGGTGGGGCTCGCGTTCGGAACCCTGGCCACGGCGTCGACGTCGGTCCCACTGCTGATCGGGGGAGTCGTACTTGTCGCGCTCGCCGTGGTGGCGATCGTCGCTAGCCTGCTCAGGGTCTTCGGGGCGGTGGAAGTCGGCCTCCCCGGTCTCTCCCCGAAGTGACACCGACACCGGGCCCGGAAGCCCGCGCGGAGACCCACACCGATATGGAGCACACCCGCAATCACCACACACGAATGGCTCGACACGCGCGCGGAGGTGACCGGCGGCGGTGAGCGGGTGCGTGCACCGGTACGAGGCGGCGGGCGACGAGCGGACGTGTCCGCGTCCCGCTGCCGACGACCACGAGCGGTGCGTGTTCCACCTCCGGCCCGGGGAGCGGGCGGCGGCCGGCGTGACCGGAGCGGACTTCCGCACGGCGGTCGTCGACGACCTCGACGCCGACGATCCCGCCAGGCGGGACTACGTCGACGTCCACCTCCCGGAACTCGACCTGTCGGCGCTGGTCGTCGATGGCGACGACGTGGGTCACCTCACGTTCCGTAACGTCACCGTCGAAGGGACGCTGGACCTCACGGGCGCGGTGGTTCGACACCCGGTCGCGATCGAGAACGCGGAGATCGGCCGGCTGGTGGCCGACCGCGCGTCCTTCGAGATGGAGGTCGCACTCGAGGGAAGCACGGTCGGGACGTCGGCGTGCGGGGCCGTCTTCCGGGCCCGTCGGGGGTCGTTCGACAGACGTCTCCAGGTCGCTGCCACTCGGTTCGAGGGTGGCGTCGACCTCGCTGCCTGCCGGATCGACGGGTGGTTAAGCGTCGACGACACGACCATCGTGGGCAGGGCTCACTTTCCGAACCTCGCCGTCGGGACCGCCCAGTTCGTGTCGTCCGCCTTCGAGTCGGGGGCAGAGTTCGCCGGCGCCGCGGCCGATTTCGCAACCTTTCAAAACATAACGGTCGGCGAGGACGCGATCCTTGACCTCGCGGAGAGTCGGGTTGAGGAACTCCGGGTTCGCCCTGCTGGTGATCTCCGATGCCGCCTAGTCGAAGCGGCCGTCTCGGCCGGGCGTCTCGACCAACCCAATATAGGGGTCGCGGCCTACGACCTCACCGACGCCACCCTCGGGGACGTCGACATCGACTGCGACGCCGACTCCTTCGACCGGTACCGGTTCTACCGAACCGGGTTCGACGACTTTCCCTTCGCGTCGTACCACGGGGTGCTGCGCGACAACCGGTGGCACGTCCACGAGTACGTCTACGACCCCGACCGATCAGTCACCGTCGAAGGACTGGAGCAGACCTATCTGGAGGCGAAACAGGGGGCCGCAGACGTGGGCGACAGTGAGACGGGATCCATGTTCTTCGTCCGGGAACTCCGGTACCGACGCCGGCGCTATCTTTTTTCAAGGCGAGAATCCCGCCCTTTAGGCCTGTCTCTTACCCACAAATCGAGTTGTTGCCGAGGTCGATTACTTCGGGCAAAATATCGATATCTGCG
>NZ_BMOC01000017.1 GCF_014646875.1 Halobellus salinus
CACGGGCGAGTGCGTCTTGAGCGTGATCACGTCGCTTGGTACGCCGGTCGTACAGGCGTCGGATGCGGCGACTGCTGTATCGACCGTCTTCCAAGAGTGATTGGAGACGTGCTATTTCTCGCGTCGTCTCACGGAATCGCTCGAACAGGTCACGTCCGTCGTACAGGAGCTGTTGGCCGGTTGTGGTTGTGCAAGCGACGAGGTTGTTCGCACCAATGTCCAGAGCGGCTTCTTCCGAAGCCAGTGGTTGTGCCACTCGAGAATGGTCTTCGCTGATTGTGACTGGCTGAAAGGCCCTGAACGATTGGGCTTGCTCGTCGTAAAACAACTCTAATCGGCCCTGCTTGTCGTACTCTTTCCAGTTGGGGTCGCCCCGAAGTTCGAGCCGGAGGCGTTCGCGGTGTCCCAATCCGTACTCGTCTTTCAGGTCTTTGCCGACAAGGATTTCGAGTCGAGAGTATTCACCCCACTCAACGGAGTACGACGTGTTGCGGATGTACGTGCGGAGTTCTCTTCCGTCTTCGGAGTTGCCCCAGAATCCGGGTTTGCCGTTCGCTTCTCCCTTCTTTTTGAGGCTGAAGAACGACCTCCACGCTTCGCGGTTCTTGCGCTCAATCTGCTGAACCGTGGAGGCACCGAGAACACCGCTGTAGCGACCGCGATACTCGCTGATGTCCCATACGTCTCCATCTGGGCCAGCATAGTTCTCGCGGCGCTCATAGTTGATTTCGTTCCAGAGAGCGGCAGAAGCGTCCAACAGCCGTCGAAGCAACTCCTTGTCTTCTGGGGACTGCGGAATCACGTCGAACGTGTTGGCTCGCTTCATCGACTACGTATTATCTCATAATGCACATAATTGCTCCGTTTATGTGATATTATATGGTTGCAATTCGCATCGAGTTTGACGGCGACGAACAGTACGAACGACTGAAGAAATTGAAAAAGCACCGTGGATTGAGGTGGAAGGGCTTACTGCTTGAAGGAGAAAAGAAAGTCAGAGAGGATACCCCTGAATAAGGGTCGAACGTGGTTTGTGCCGTGGAGTGTCGGATTCACGCCCGCGGTGAACGGCGGGACTCTCTCCTTGATTCAGGTAGCTGTCGCCCGGCGGCCGGACGTTCGGCGACCCACGCCCGCGTCGGCAACCTTTATTCGGGCGCCAGGGGTACCGACGGTCGTGACAGTTACCGTCCCAGGACCCACGCTTGGCGTCGTCGGCGGCGGCCAACTCGGCCGGATGCTCGCCGAAGCGGCCGCACCGCTCGGCGTGGAGGTGGTCGTGCTCGACCCCACTCCGGACTGCCCCGCCGCACCGGTCGCCCGCGACCAGGTCGTCGGCGACTTCGACGACCCCGACGCGTTCGACGACCTCGCCGCCCGCACCGACGCCGTGACGTTCGAGATCGAACTCGCCGACTCCGACTTGTTGAACCGAGTCGCCGCCGATCACGGGGTCTCGGTGAATCCCGCACCCGAGACGCTGTCGACCATCGAGGACAAACTCGTCCAGAAACGCACGCTCGCGGACGCGGGCGTCTCCGTCCCGCCGTTCCGGCGGGTCGACGACGCCGACGACCTCCGCAGCGCCGTGGCGGAGTTCGGGTCGGTCATGCTGAAGGCCCGCACCGGCGGCTACGACGGCCGTGGCAACGTCCCAGTTTCCGACCCCGACGAGGCCGAGAACGCGATGGCGGCGGTCGGCGGCCCCGCGATGGCCGAAGCGTTCGTCGACTTCGCGCGGGAACTGTCGGTGATCGCGGTCCAGGGCGACAGCGAGGTCCGGACCTTCCCCGCGGGCGAGAACGTTCACGAAGCGGAGATCCTCCGGGAGACGGTGCTCCCCGCGCGGACGACCGACGAGATCCTCGAACGCGCCGAAGACGTCGCCCGCGACGTGCTCGATACGCTCTCGGGCCGCGGGGTTTTCGGGGTCGAACTGTTCGAGACCACGGAAGGAGCGGTCCAAGTGAACGAGGTCGCACCCCGGCCCCACAACTCCGGGCACTGGACCATCGAGGGCGCGCGGACCTCCCAGTTCGAACAGCACGTTCGTGCCGTGCTCGGGTGGCCGCTCGGATCGACCCGACTCCGGTGTCCCACGGTGATGACGAACGTCCTCGGGACGGTCGAAGAATCACAACCCGCGCGGCTCAGCAACGTTGAGGCCGTGCTTGAAGACCCCGGGGCGTCGCTGCACTGGTACGGGAAAGACGCGGTGCGGCCGCTCCGGAAGATGGGCCACGTCACCGTCACCGGCGAGGGTGACGGGGGCACTCACAGCCTTCTCGAGCACGCGCGAGACCTGCGTGAAGAACTACAGTTCGAGACCACAGACGGGTGAGAAACCTAGGAGACAAGACCACAATGACCGACTACACGACAGACGGCGACGCCGACGTGACCGTACCGGACCTGATCGACCGGCTCCACGAGGAGGCCGACCTCAAGCCCCCCACCGCCACCACCCCGGAGGTCGGGATCATCATGGGGTCGGACTCCGATCTGGACACGATGTCCGGCGCCCACGACGCCCTCGATCGGCTGGGGTTCGAAGAACAGACCGACTTCCAGGACCCGCCGGAGGCGCGGTTCACCTACGAGACGTACGTGGTGTCGGCCCACCGGACGCCGGAACTGATGTACGCCTACGGCGAGGCCGCCGCCGACCGCGGGCTTGACGTGGTGATCGCGGGCGCAGGGGGCAAATCCGCCGACCTCCCGAATATGACCGCCTCGATCGCGTATCCGCTCCCCGTGATCGGCGTGCCGGTCCAGGAGAAGTCCGTTGACTCGGTGATCGGGATGCCCACCGGGGCACCGATCGTCGCGGTCGACGCCGGCAAGTCGTTCAATGCCGCGCTGTCGGCCGTCCAGATCCTGGGGCGCGAGCACGTGGAGCTTCGGGATCGGTTGCACGAGTACCACGACGCACTGGTCTCCGACGTCGCGCGCGACTCCCGGGACCTCCACGACCGGGGCGTCGCCGGCTACCGCGAGAGTCGCGAGGAGTAAGCTCGAACAGGGTCTGTTGGGCTACACACCCAACGATAAGATTTAATTTTGTTGGGGCCGGATCACAATATAGGTGATCGATGCCTGCAACGGCCGTGTACCGGGACGAAGGAGAGAAACCCGATGGAAGCCGGTACGAAATGGTCGCGTGGCAGGTTCCGGTGAGCGAGGACTTCCCACAGGGGCTGAAATATAGCTTCCAATATATGGACGCTGACGGTGGCACGCTCCTCCGGTACGACAACTCGCCCCACCACCCGGATATTGGTCGACACCATCGGCACACACCCGAGAGAAACATAACGAGGCTGGAGTTCACAGGCCTCTCCGACCTGGTTGCCGACTTCCAGACCGAGGTGAACGAAATCTATGAGCGACGAACCGACTGACACCGAACCCACGCACGACGAATTCACGCCCGACCCCGACGAGGTCGAGTACGCTTCGACTCTCCGCATCACGTCGCTCCCAGCAGAGCGGGCGCAGGCGGCGGCAATCGAGCGGGCCGAACGGTGGGAGCAGGGCGAGGAAGTCCCACACGTCGTCAACTTCGAGGACCGTGTACGGCTCCGTCAGCTACTCACTGACCGGCGGATGGAACTGCTCGAAGCAGTTATGCAGCATCCACCCGAGAGCATCCGCGCGCTGGCTGACCGTCTCGACCGCGACGTACACGATGTCCACGACGACCTGTACCTGTTGGCCGAGTACGAGATCGTTCATTTCGAGGCGGATGGCCGCGCGAAGAGACCGTACGTCCCCTACGACACGGTCCGGATCGAGGTCGAGTTCGGTCTACCGCGTGGCGCTGGGTCAGAGTCGACCGCATCGGCGTGATCCCGCTCGGTCGTGTTCACCCCGCCGACCCGCGGCCACAAATCAACGCTTATGAGGTGCCACCCCTAAGCGCTACGTACAAGGAGAACACGGAATGAGTGAATGGATCGCAATCGGGGCCTTGGGGCTCGTCGCGGTCGGCATCCCGCTGGGGATGATGGCCGTCTCCGCGATACTCCGCCCGGCGGTACCCGAACAAGGAAAAGGCGCCACCTACGAGAGCGGTGAGATCCCGACCGGCACGGCGCGCGTCCAGTTCAACATCCAGTACTACATGGTCGCGCTGCTGTTCGTCGTGTTCGACGTCGAGACCGTTCTCATCTTCCCGTGGACCGTGATCTACCGGTCCGCGCTGAGCCAGGGCGTCGCCCTCTCGACGGTGCTGTGGCCGATGCTCGCGTTCGTGGGCATCCTCGTCGTCGGTCTGGTGTGGGCGTGGCGCAACGGCGCGGTCGAGTGGGTCAAAAGCCCGCTCGCGAACCGCCAAAAGACGGAACGAAACGCATGAGCAGTCAACGAGAAACACCATTCGTCACGGACGATTCGCAAGTACAGACCGACACCCGGGACGCTCGGATGACCGGCGGCGGCGCGGACAACCGATTTAATTCCAAACTCCGGCAGGCGTTCGGCTCCTCGCCGTTCATCCTGACGAAGTTCGACCAGTTCATGAACTGGGTCCGCGGGTCGTCGATGTTCATGCTGCAGTTCGGGATCGCGTGCTGCAGCATCGAGATGATGCACACCTACTCGGTGAAACACGACCTCGACCGGTTCGCCGCGGGCGTTCCCCGCGCGTCGCCGCGACAGGCCGATGTCATCATCGTCCCCGGGACCATTGTCTCGAAGTTTGCTCCGCGCATGAAGCGGGTCTACGACCAGATGCCCGAGCCGAAGTTCGTGGTCGGTATGGGGTCGTGTACCATCTCCGGCGGTCCGTTCCAGGAGGGGTACAACGTCATCAAGGGTGCCGAGGAGGTTATTCCCGTGGACATCCACGTCCCCGGATGCCCGCCCCGGCCGGAGGCGCTGATCTACGGCGTCGCGAAGCTCCAGCAGCGCATCGCGGAGGGCGAGTCCAGCCCGGTAACGGTCAAACCCTACGAGCTCCAACAGTTCGACGACCTCGAACAGGATGAGATCGTTGAGCAACTCGCCGAGGAGATCAACGAGGAGGATCTGGTGATGCGGTACAACTGGGCTGATTCGCCATGAGCTTAGAGGAACCCACCCCCGACGACGGCGTCGTCGAGGCCCTTCCGACCGGCGGCGACGAGATCGCCGACCTGCTCGGGGATCTGGTCGTCGGCCGCGAGGAACACATGAACGCGCCGGGGTTCGTCATCCGACCCGACGACGTCCAGGAGACGCTCCGGCGCCTCCGCGACGAGGCCGGCTTCGATCACCTCTCGTGCGTCACCGCCGAGGAGCGCGAGGACCGCTACGAATCGATCTACCACCTCACCAGTTTCGACGACCGACAGCGCGAGGCCAGCGTGGTCGTCCCGACGCCGAAGGACGATCCCGCAAGCCAGACCGCCGAACCCGTCTTCCGGACGGCCGACTGGCACGAACGCGAGGCGTACGACCTGATCGGGATCGACTACGAGGGCCACCCTGACCTGCGCCGGATACTGCTACCCGACACCTGGCAGGGTCATCCGCTCTCGCAGAACTACGACAAGGACCGGCCGCAGATCGTGACGCTGAAAGAGTGGGAGAACCCGCTGGCCGACGACCACCGCGAGGAGGAAGGAGACACGATGTACGTCAACATCGGCCCGCACCACCCCGCGACCCACGGCGTGCTCCACGTCAAGACCGTGCTCGACGGCGAGCAGGTCGTCGACGTGGATCCCGACATCGGCTACCTCCACCGGTGCGAGGAGCAGATGTGTCAGAGCAAGACCTACCGCCACCAGATCATGCCGTACCCCGACCGGTGGGACTACGCCTCGTCGGGGTTGCTCAACGAGTGGGCGTACGCCCGCGCGGCGGAGGACCTCAACGACATCGACGTGCCGGAGTACGCCCAGGTCATCCGGACGCTGGGCGCGGAGCTCTGTCGGATCGCCTCGCACATGCTCGCGGTCGGGACGTTCGCGCTGGACGTCTACGGCGACTTCACCGCGATCTTCATGTACGCGATGCGGGACCGCGAGAAGGTCCAGAACGTCTTAGAGGAACTCACCGGCCAGCGCATGATGTTCAACTACTTCCGGCTGGGCGGGGTCGTGTGGGACCTCCCCGAACCCCGCGAGGACTTCTTCGAGATGATCCGAGACTTCCTCGACGACCTGCCGGAGGCCCTCGAGGAGTACCACGACCTCATCACGTCCAACGAGATCCTCCAGTCGCGGACAATCGACACCGGCGTGCTCCCGCCGGAGGTTGCGAAATCCTACGGCGCGACCGGGCCGGTCGCCCGCGGGTCGGGGATCGACTACGACCTCCGCCGCGACGACCCCTACGGCTACTACGACGAACTCGAGTGGGACGTCGTCACCGAGGACGGCTGCGACAACTTCAGCCGGCTGCTCGTCCGGCTTCGGGAGGTCGAGGAGTCCGCGAAAATCATCGAGCAGTGCGTCGACCTGCTCGAGGACTGGCCCGAAGACGAGCGCACGATCCAGTCGAACGTCCCGCGCACCCTGCGACCCGACGACGACACCGAGATCTACCGCGGGGTCGAGGCCGCTAAGGGGGAACTCGGCATCTACATCCGCGCCGACGGCACCGAAAAGCCCGGCCGGTTCAAGATCCGGAGTCCGTGTTTCTCCAACCTCCAGACGCTGCCGGAGATGAGCAACGGCGAGTACATTCCGGACATGGTTGCGTCGCTGGGTAGCCTCGACATCGTGCTCGGCGAGGTGGACCGCTGATGGGTCCGCTCCAGTCGCAGGTGCTGCTTCCCGAACGCATCGCCGGGTTGCTGGGCCTGTCCGGCACTGCCGGCCAGATCGTCGGCGGACTACTCGGGGCGTTCATCATCGCCAATCTGCTCTTGGTCCAGACTGCAGTCGCCGGCCCGTGGGCCAAGCGGAAGATCACCGCGGCCTTCACCGACCGGATCGCAGTCAACCGCGTCGGGCCGTTCGGGCTGTTCGTGATCGTCGCCGACGCGGTCCGACTGCTCTCGAAGGAGCTCGTGATTCCCGATGGTGTTGACCGCCCGGCGTACGACCTCGGCCCCCTTCTGGTGCCGTTTTCCGCACTGCTCGGCTTCGCGGTCATCCCGATGGGCAACGGGATCCACCTCGCGGACCCCGAGACCGGCCTGGTGTTCGCGTTCGCGGCGTCATCGATCGCGTCGCTCGGACTCGTGATGATGGGCTATGCGTCGAACAACAAGTACTCGCTTCTGGGCGGGCTCCGGGCGATTGCGTCGAACATCGCCTACGAGATCCCCTTGATCATCACCGCGGCGTCGGTGATCATCTTCACCGGGTCGCTGCAGATGAGCGAGATCGTCGCCCAGCAGGCCGAACCGCTCCTCACCCTGGGTGGCGTCGCGATCCCGCAGTGGTTCGCGTTCGTCAACCCCTTCGCGTTCGCGCTGTTCGTGGTCGCGAACCTCGCGGAGGTCGGCCGCAACCCCTTCGACGTTCCCGAAGCCCCGACCGAGATCGTCGCGGGCTACCAGACCGAGTACTCCTCGGTGTATTTCGTGTTGATCTACCTCGGGGAGTTCATCCACATCTTCCTGGGCGGGGCGCTCGCCGCGACGCTGTTTCTCGGCGGCCCCGCCGGACCAGTCCTGCCCGGCTTCATCTGGTTCACGATCAAGATCTGGGCGTTTTATCTGTTCACCCAGTGGGCGCGGTCGGCCGTGCCGCGCATCCGCGTCGACCAGTTCCTCGACGTCGGGTGGAAAGGTATGCTGGTGCTGTCGTTTGCGAACCTGGTGCTCACGGCCGTAATCGTGGGAGTGATAGCATGATCGGCGTACTCAAATCGATGGCAACGACAATGAAGCACGCACTGGACGGGGAGACGTTCACGGTGGAGTACCCGGACGTCGCACCCGAAGTCAGCCCCCGGTTCCGCGGGGTCCACAAGTTCAGCCAGGAGCGGTGCATCTGGTGTCGGCAGTGTGAGAACGTCTGTCCCAACGACACGATCCAGATCGTCCAAGACGACAAGCGGAACGGCGAACAGTACAACCTCCACATCGGGCAGTGTATCTACTGTCGGCTGTGTGAAGAGGTCTGTCCGGTTGACGCCATCCTGCTCACCCAGAACTTCGAGTTCGTGGCCGACACCAAAGACGACTTCGTGTACAACAAAGAACAGCTCAAGAACGTCCCTTGGTACAAGGACATCGACCCGCTCAACTCCAGAGAGCCCGACCGCGACGCGTGGATTGGCGAAGGGAGCGGCGAGGTCGACTACCAGTAGCGTCGCAGGCGGCGTTCCGTGAGCCGCGACCGGACTGCGGTGGGACGCCCGGGTCGCCCGGCAGCAGCATCGGTTCTCAGCGGCCAACGGACGCGCCCGGCCGCTCGCGGCTTCTCGAAATCTTCAAAGGGGTTCCTGAAGGAGACACACACAATGGTTTATGAGACCATCGCGTTCGCGCTGTTTGCCCTCGTGACCGTGGGCTGCAGCCTCGGCGTTGTCCTCGTGCGGGACATCTGGCACTCCGCACTCCTGCTTGGGGGCGCGCTCTTGAGCGTCGCGGTGCACTACGTGATGTTACAGGCGGAGTTCCTCGCCGCGATGCAGATCCTCGTGTACGTCGGCGGGGTTCTCATCCTGATCACGTTCGCCGTGATGCTGACGCGAACACAACCGGAGGTGAGTAGCGCATGACAACAAAACCCGAGTTGAACCTGGGGTCGCACCTGCTGCCCGGGCTCGCGGCCGCCGCGCTGTTTGTCGTGATGGCGGCGACTGTTCTCTCGGCGTCGTTCCCGGACCCGCAGGGGTTCGCCGAGGGGGCGAACATCACGGCCAGTATCGGCTATGCGATGTTCAACCTCTCGCTGGGCGACGTCCCGGGCGAGAGCTTCCTGGTCGCGTTCCTCGTTATCGCCGTCACCCTTGATGTCGCACTTGACGGCGCGGTCCACCTCGCGACTCGAGAGTCCGACGACGGTCGTACGCTGCTTGCCGACGGCGGGCGGGAGCTCAAACGCACCCTTTTCGGGGGTGAGGAGTGATGGTCCCGCCGGAGTACTACCTACTCCTGTCGGCGGCAGTGTTCTGCATCGGGTTGTTCGGCATCCTGACCAGGCGGAACGCCCTGCTGTTCCTGATGTCGGTTGAGCTGATGCTGAACGCCGCGAACATCAACCTCGTGGCGTTCTCCTACGTGTGGGGCAACATCACGGGCCAAACGTTCGGGCTGTTCACGATGGCGCTCGCGGCCGCGGAGGTCGCGGTCGGGATCGGGATCATCCTGGTACTGTACCGCAGCTTCGACGGCGTTGACGTCACCGACGCAACAACGATGAGGTGGTAAGATGGTCGGAATATTCGATTTCACACCCGCGATCGTGTTGCTTCCGTTCGTCTCGTTCTTGATCGCTCTCGCGGTCGGCGACCACCTGCCGAAGGGCGGCGCTCTCGCCGGAATCACCGCGACCGCCGGGTCGCTGGCCCTGGCGATCGGGACCGTCCTCGCGGTTGCGGGCGGCCGGACCTACGACGCGACCCTCTACACCTGGGCCGAGGGGCTTGAGGCGGTAAACCTTACGTTCGGTGTCCTGATCGACCCGCTGTCGGCGTTGATGTTACTCATCGTGACGCTCGTGGCGTTCCTGGTTCACGTCTTCAGCCTCGGGTACATGAACGACGAAGACGAGACCGGCCTGCCGCGGTACTACGCCGGTCTCGGGCTGTTCACCGCGTCGATGCTCGGGTTCGTCGTCGCCGACAACCTGCTCATGGCGTTCATGTTCTTCGAGCTCGTCGGGCTGTGTTCGTACCTCCTGATCGGCTTTCACTTCCGGGAGCCTGGCCCGCCGAGCGCCGCGAAGAAGGCGTTTCTCGTGACGCGGTTCGGCGACTACTTCTTCCTCGTGGGCGTCGTCGCCGTCTTCGGGACGTTCGGGACGGCGGCGTTCGTCGGGAGCGAGTCGTTCCCCGCGCTCGCGGAGGCGGCGCTCCGCGGCGAAACGAGTGTGAACACGTTCGGGTTCGCCCCACAGACCTGGTTCACGATCGTCGGCCTCCTGGTCTTGGGCGGCGTGATCGGTAAATCGGCGCAGTACCCACTGCACACCTGGCTCCCAGACGCGATGGAGGGTCCGACGCCGGTGTCGGCGCTCATCCACGCCGCGACGATGGTCGCCGCCGGCGTCTACCTCGTCGCCCGGATGTACGGCTTCTACGCGATCTCCCCCACCGCGCTCGCCATCATCGCGTTCGTCGGCGGGTTCACCGCCCTCTTTGCGGCGACGATGGGGCTTGTCAAACGCGAGATCAAGCAAGTGCTGGCGTACTCGACGATCTCCCAGTACGGGTATATGATGCTCGCGCTGGGCGGCGGCGGCTACGTCGCTGCGACCTTCCATCTGATGACTCACGCCTTCTTCAAGGCGTTGCTGTTCCTCGGCGCCGGGTCTGTCATCATCGCGATGCACCACAACGAGGACATGTGGGACATGGGCGGGCTGCGGTCGAAGATGCCCGTTACCTACTACACGTTCCTCTCCGGATCGCTGGCGCTCGCGGGGATTTTCCCCTTTGCCGGCTTCTGGTCGAAAGACGAGGTGCTCTACGAGACGCTGCTCCACGGCCTCGACGGCGACCCGATCCTGCTGGCGGCGTACGCTATGGGACTGCTCGCGGTGTTTTTCACCGGACTCTACACCTTCCGGATGGTGTTCCTGACGTTCCACGGCGACCCGCGGTCCGGGACCGCCGAGGACCCACACGGCGTCCGGTGGAACGTGAAGTTCCCGCTGGTCGTGCTCGGCGTGCTGGCCGCAGTCGCCGGGTTCGTGAACATGGTGCCCGTCAAGAAGGTGACCGGTCTGAAGATCGACTTCCTCCACAAGTGGCTGGAACACGGCTACGCCGGGCTGACGGTCGAACACTACGGTGAGCTCCTTCACGACTTCCCGCACTACGGGTCGGCGGGACTGGAACTCAGCCCGCTCGGCCCGGGTGCGGTCTCGCTCGGACTCGCGCTGGCGGGTGCCGTTGTTGCCCACCGGCTGTACAACGTGCCCGAACCCGTCGAACACACGGATCGACTCGGTGAGATCAAAACGGTGCTCTATAACAACTACTACCAGGACGAGTATCAGGTCTGGATCGCAAACGGCCTCACGCGCTCTATCGCCCGCGCGGCGAACAAGTTCGATGGCGGCGTTGTCGACGGGGTCGTCAACGGCGTCTCAAGCGTCAGCCTGTTTTCCGGCAGCCGGATCCGCCGGATCCAGACGGGCGTGGTGAGCAACTACGCGGTGCTTCTCACGCTCGGGTTGACCGCGCTGATTCTGGCGTTCGGCCTCGCCGGGGGGTGGTTCGTGTGATCATCGAAGCCCTCATCGCGGTCACGTTCCTCGCGGCGCTGGTCGTGTTCGTCGCGCCCAACGCCGCCGCCGCGAAGTTGGCGGCGGCGCTATCGGTTCTCCCCGTTGTGGGGAGCCTCTGGATGTGGGCGGCCTACGACGCGAGTGGGAACGCGCTGCTCGGCGGCGAGATCGCGTTCGAGACCGACGTCGTGTGGCTGACCGCTGGCGGCCTCGACCTCCACTGGTTCGTTGGCGTCGACGGGATCAGCCTCCCCTTGGTGGTGCTCACGACCGTGCTGACGACGCTCGCGATCGTGAGTGCGTGGACGCCCATTTCTAACCGAGAGTCGCAGTTCTACGGCCTCGTGCTCCTCATGGAGGCGAACCTGCTCGGGGTGTTCACGGCGTTGGACTTCTTCGCGTGGTTCGTTTTCTGGGAGGCGGTGTTGGTGCCGATGTACTTCCTGATCGGGGTGTGGGGCGGGCCGAACCGCCGGTACGCCGCGATCAAGTTCTTCGTCTACACCAACATCGCGTCGCTCGTGATGTTCATCGGGTTCATCGCCTTGGTGTTCGGCCTCGGCGACTCGGTGACGTCGCTGCGGCTGCCGGAGATCGCCCAGGCGCTGCGGGCGGGCGAGCTCGGCGGCTTCGCCGGGCTTGACGCCGCGACGCTGAAGACGGTCGCGTTCGTAGCGGTCTTCATCGGGTTCGCGGTGAAGGTGCCGGTCGCGCCGCTGCACACGTGGCTCCCCGACGCCCACGTTGAGGCGCCGACCCCGGTGTCGGTGTTGCTTGCGGGCGTTCTCCTGAAGATGGGGACCTACGCGCTGCTTCGGTTCAATTTCACGATGATGCCCGACGTCGCGACCGCGCTCGTGGTGCCGATCGCCGGGATCGCGGTGATCAGCGTGATCTACGGCGCGATGCTGGCGCTGGCCCAGGAGGATCTCAAGCGGATCGTGGCGTACTCGTCGGTGTCGTCGATGGGGTATGTCATCCTCGGGTTGGTCGCGTACACGACCTACGGGGTCGGCGGCGCGACGTTCCAGATGATCGCCCACGGCCTCATCTCGGGGCTGATGTTCATGGCGGTCGGCGTGATCTACAACACGACCCACACGCGGATGGTGGGCGACATGTCCGGGATCGCCGATCGGATGCCTGTTACCGCCGGGATCTTCGTCGCCGGCGCGTTCGGATACATGGGCCTGCCTCTTATGGCGGGGTTCGCGGGCGAGTTCTTCATTTTCAAGGGGTCGTTCGCGTCGACGGTCCACTCGGCGATGCCGCTGTTTACTGCCGCGGCGATGTTCGGGATCGTGATCGTGGCGGGCTACCTGCTGTTTGCGATGCAGCGCACGCTGTTCGGGCCGTTCAGCTTCGACGACGACTACGACGTCACGACTGCGCCGTTCCACGACGTCGCGCCGCTTGCGGTTCTGCTGCTGCTGACGATCGTTCTGGGCGTCGCCCCCGACCTCTTCTTCGGGATGATCCAAGAGGCTGTTAACCCCATCCTCACGGGTGGTGGGCTATGACGCCCGACGCGCTCGCGCTCCAGACGGAGACGGTCGCCGCCTGGACCGCACTGGCGCCGGCGATCCTGCTCGGACTGACCGGCCTGGCGTTGCTCGGGGTGGACACGCTGTGGCCCGACGACCCGAGCAACGCGGTGCTTGCGGGCGTCGCGGCCGCGGGGTCGATCCTCTCGTTCGCTGTCACCGGCTGGTTCCTCGTTGCCGGCACCGGCCAGGCGAGTACCGGCGGCGCGATCGCGCTGTACGGCGACGCGTTGGTCGTCGACGGGATGAGCCTGTTTTTCACGCTCATCTTCACCGTCGTGACCGCGATGGTCGTGGTCGCGGCCTACGACTACCTCGACGACCACTCTCACCGCGCGGAGTTCTACTCGCTGACCCTGTTCGCGGCGACGGGGATGGCGGTTATGGCGACCGCAAACTCCCTGGCGACGGTGTTTATCAGCCTTGAACTCGCCTCTTTGCCGTCGTACGCTCTCGTGGCGTTTCTGAAGACCGACCGCGGAAGCGTTGAGGCCGGACTCAAATACTTCCTGATCGGCGCGGTCTCTTCCGCTGTCCTGGCGTTCGGCATCAGCCTGGTGTACGCCGTTACTGGGTCGCTCGTGCTCGGCGACGTAGCCGCCGCGATTGGGACTCCCGAGATGGCGGGCGTGCTCGGTCTGGGCGTGCTGATGATCCTCGGCGGGTTCGCGTTCAAGACCGCGTCGGTGCCGTTCCACTTCTGGGCACCGGAGGCCTACGAGGGCGCACCCGCACCCATCTCGGCGTTCCTCTCGTCGGCGTCGAAAGCCGCCGGGTTCGCGGTCGCGTTCCGCGTGTTCGTCCAAGCGTTCCCCTTGGAGGCCGTACCCGCGGGCGTCGACTGGGTGATCGCGTTCCAGGTGCTCGCGGTCGTCACGATGACGCTGGGCAACTTCGCGGCCGCAACCCAGGAGAACGTCAAGCGGATGTTGGCGTACTCCTCGATCGGCCACGCGGGCTACGCCCTGATCGGGCTGGCGGCGCTGACCGCGGGCGGCCCCAACGGGGACGTCCTCGGGGCGTCGATGGCGCACCTGCTGGTCTACGGGTTCATGAACACCGGCGCGTTCCTGTTCATCGCCCTGGTCGAACACTGGGGCGTCGGCCGGACCTTCGAGGACTACAACGGGCTGGCGTCGACCGCGCCTATCGCGGCTGTCGCGATGACGGTCTTCATGTTCAGCCTCGCGGGGTTGCCGCCGTTCGGTGGGTTCCTCTCGAAGTACGTGCTGTTTTACTCCGCGATCGAGGCGGGGTTCTGGTGGCTCGCGGCGGTCGGCGCGGTCAACAGCGCGCTGTCGCTGTTCTACTACAGCCGCGTGGTGAAAGCGATGTGGATCGAGACGCCCGTCGCCGACTTCGAGATCGAGAGCCGGCCGGTTGGGCTCTACACCGCGGTGCTGTTCGCCGGCGTCGGGACGCTGCTGCTGTTGCCCGGGTTCGGACCGGTCATCGAGACGGCCCAGACGGTCGCCGCGACGCTGTTCTGAGGCGGTCCGTTTCCGCGGTTGGGTTTCGCAGTCGGGGCGGTGTCGCCACCACAGCCTACCCGAAAGGAAACACATTTACTTGCGCCACCGATACGATCTGGTGGAGGGCCGGTAGCTCAGTCCGGCAGAGCGTCTGACTCTTAATCAGACGGTCGCGCGTTCAAATCGCGTCCGGCCCGTTTTTACCACGGATTAACTCGCGAGTGGCAAAACAGCCACGAGGGATTTGAATCGCAGGAAAGTCGCGCGGAGCGAAGCAAGCACGTCCGACCGTGCGTTCAAAATCGCGTCCGGCCCGTCCGATGATACTGTTTTTCTAACATATGTTGTGAGGGTGCCATAGAACGATTACCATACCAAAGAGCAGGGTGAACGCTGAGGTGGAGTGAGTTCAGCGACCCTGCAAGATGACCCTTCGGTAGAGTCGTTCTTCAATGTCGCGGAGACCGAGACGCCAGCGTCGTTTGAGCATTTCTCCTTCGAGTTTCTCGAAGAGTTCGACGTGTTCGCCCCGGCGGAGACGGGGCGAACACGAGACCACGAACCACCAGAGCTGATGCGTGACTCTCTCCACTGCTACTACAAGGACATCTACGGCATTCGTCCCGTTGAACGGGAGCTTCGGAACACGGTTGTCTGGCTGAGTTGTGGCTTCGATCGACCGCCGTCGAGAGACGCGGTCGATCGCTTTCTCACTGCACTTGAACACGTCGTTACCAAGGTATTCGGCCACCTCGTCGAGTAGGCCGCCCGCCGCGGCCTGCTCGACTCGACATACTGCATTGATTCAACAGATGTGAGGGCGATGCCTGCCGATCAAGACGCGTCGAAGTGCTACGATCCAACCGACGACGAGTACTACCGCGGCTACGGCTGTACAATCGTCTCGACCGGGCAAAAGATCCCGATTGCGGCTGAGTTCACCGAGAGCAAACAAGCGCCAGAGGAGACGGCGATGCACGTCACGCGTGACGCGCTCGCCGTCGCCAAGCCGATCTGGATGGTCGGTGACAGCGCCTACGACACGCTCGACTGGCACGACCACCTGCTGGCCGCAGGGGTCGTGCCAGTCGCCCCGTACAACGCGCGAAACACCGACGACCCGAAAGACATCGAGTACAGGGTCGAAGACCGCATCGAACAACACAGCGAGGACGTACAGCTGAAGCAGTCCACGTTGGATGGGACGTACAACCGACGTACTGGAGTCGAACGAACCAACGAATCAGTGGAGCACTGCGGCCTCGGGCGAACGCGCGCCCGAGGCCGCGTCCACGCGCGAGCACAAGTGTCCCTCGCGCTGTGCCTTCGCCTCGTCGTCGCAATCACCAACTACGAATGCGGAGACAATCCGGGAAGCACGATCATCACGGTGTGAGAAGAGATCTATGACACCCTCGCGGTGTAGTTTTCTATCTCGTCGTGGACGAACTCGGGTGTCAGGAGGTCGGGTTCGAGGGTGACGATGTGTTCGCGGGTCTTCGAGTCGGTGATGAGCGCGGAGATGACGACGTTGGCGTCGATGACCAGCTTCATCCGGCGACTACTCCGACTGCTTCTCGACGCGTTCGCGTCCACTCTGGTTGATTCTGTCTGCGATGTCGGCGACGTCGCTCTCGGTGAGTTCGCTGTCGGACGTGAGTTCGTCCATCACTTCGAGCGTCTCGATTTTCTCCTGAATTGCCTGACGAGTGACCTCGCTCCAGTTGATCTCCGGATGTTCCTCCATTCGGTCTTTGAGGTCGTCGTCGACGTTGACCGTGATACTGGGCATACAGGGAACTATGTGCACACAGAATACTGTGTATTACGGTAAACTGGGCTTTGGACACAGAAGGTTGGACTCCGGAACTGTCGAGTGCCACCGTCGCCCGTCAGTGAACTCCCGTTGTCCCACCCGTCTGAATAGAATTCTCGAACTGTTCCCGCTCAATACGCCCTGAAACGACCGATTTCGGCTACCTGCTCTCGCGCTGTTCGACCTTGTTCAACTCGATCAGCAGCCGGAACACCGCCTTCACCAGGTTCGAGTCGACGTCGAAATGCTCGGCGTTTCGACCCGCCCGGTCCATCACGCGTTCCTCCTGGCCCTCATCGGTCGTTGGCAGCCCCTGGTCGGCTTTCACGCCCGCGATGGAGTCGGCGACGTAGGTTCGGCGCGCGATCAGTTCGACGATCTCCCGATCGATGTTCTCGATCTCCTCGCGGAGTTCGTCCAAGGACGGTTCCCCGTCGGTGTTGTCGTTATTGCTCATAAGATGTGTGCTCCGTCGGTCCGCGTGGTCGTTCGCCAGGTCCGGCCGCCGCGCTCGCTCCACCGACTGCGGACGCGGTCGAGCGCGCCGCGCTCTCCGACTGCGACGACGCTCGGGCCTGTTCCCGACAGTGACACCCCCGCGGCGTGGGGCATCGCTTCGACCGCAGGATCGGGTGAGAACCCGAGCGCCGCCGAAAAGGCCAGGCCGTTAACCGTCATCGCCTCGGCGTAGCGTCCCTCGAGGGCGAGGTCCGCGACCAGTTCCGCCATCGGCGCGACGTTCGCGCACCGTTCCACGTCGGCATCCGCGGAGTAGGCCCGTTCGTCGGGCGTCCACACGAGCACGTCCCACGCCACCTCGTCGCGGGCGAGCAGTTCGTCCTCCCGATTATCGGTGACGGTGACACCGCCGAGCATCGACGCCGACGCGTCGTCGAACGCCCCAGTGACAGTGACGCCGACATCCCGCGCGGCGCGGACGCCCAACCGGCACGCCTCGACCGGAGCGGGGTCGACGCCGACGGCGTCCGCAGTCGCGAGCACGGTCGCGTTGGCGGCGGCGCTCGAACTCTTCAATCCGGCAGCCATCGGCACGTCACTCTCGGTTCGAACTGTTCCGCCCGACACGTCGCTGCCGCCGTAGGCCTCGACCGCGAGTTCGACACACCGCTCGATCAGTCCAGTGTCGGCGCCGTCGTCCTCAGCGACCGTCCCCGTCACGCGCCCCGAGTCGTCGAGTTCGACGGTGGCTGAGGTTTCGATATCGATGGCGAACGCTGAGCCGACGCCGGTCGACAGCGCGTTCAGCACCGTGCCCGCCCCGAGCGCTGCTGCACGACCTCGCATGTGTTAAGCCGGGGCGACCGGGCTAAAAGGTGTAGCGGTCGACCGGCGAGACCGGTCGGGGTTGTTGGCCGTGCTCCGCGGCGAACTCGACGGTCGTCCCGCGGGAGAACGTAACCGTCCGGTCGGCCTCGAACTGGTCCCCGACCGAGAGTTCTCCGTGGGTGAGTCGCTCCCCCCGGTCCCCTGATCGGCGGCCCCCACGCCCACCGCGGTGTTTTTGAGACCCCCGGCCGAATTCGGGGTATGAGCGCACGCAACGACGTCCCGCCGAGCACTGTGGGCGTCGACCTCGTAGACGCCGGCGTCGAGGTGGAGTATGTCGACGGCCGGACGACGTTCTACCGGGGCGTCCCGGAACCCGTCACCGACACGCTCACCACACCGCCGAAAAAAGAGACCCACGTTCTCGTGACCGACCCGACGGAGACCGAGGGGGTCCTGCTGTACATCAACGATCTGAAAACTCACGACGATATTCTGGAGTCGACAGGGGCCGGCCGGGTCATCCTCGACGACGGCGAGACCGAGGAGGTGTTTCCCGGGGTCACGGTGCGTCGCCCCGGCGGGATGCGTACAGAAGTCGAGGCCGACCCCACACTCGCTCGCGGCCGCGTGTTCGTTTTCGTCGAGGACGATTGGGGGGAGGCTTCCTACGAGTTCGTGACCGAAGACGACGCGGCCGGTGGTGAGTCCGAAACCGCCACCGACACGGCATGAGCCGCAGGAAACAGTGGCGTCCGTTAACTCGGTCGACCGTGGGGTCGGCGCCGGCGGCGTACGGCCTGGTTGAGTTCGGCGACGGCGATGGAGCCGTGCTCCGAGCGACAGCGGGGTTTCTCCCCGACGAACTCCGTGAGGAACTGGCGTACGGCGACGCTGAGGCGGTTCGGTGGGAGCGCGCTCAGTCCCGCGAGCACGCCGAACGCCTGCTGGACGAGACGTGAACGGGCCGTCGGGAGAAGGGACTGTGTAGCCGCCGCGGTAACGGGGTCCCGTCTCTGTCGGTGATCAGTGGTCGTCGTGGTTGTGGTCGTCGTGGTTGTGGTCGTCGTGGTTGTGGTCGTCGTGGTTGTGGTCGTCGTGGTTGTGGTCGTCGTGGTTGTGGTCGTCGTGGTTGTGGTCGTCGTGGTTGTGGTCGTCGTGGCTATCCCCGTGCGCCTCGTGATCGTGATGCTCGTCCTCGTGTGGGTCGGTCGGTACCCCACTCAGGTTCCCCTCGTCGTCGAACCGCTTCGCGCGCAGGAACCGCGTCCGGTAGCGGTTCGCGCCCTCGTAGACATCAGCCTCCCGAACCTCGTCGGTGCGGTCCTCGGCCACCGTGTCGATGATCTCTTCGATCTGTTCCTTCTCGGAGGGCGTCAGCTCGAACTCGTAGGTGTGTGTCTCTTCCTCCTCGAGTTTCGTCCACCGCCTGGCGGCGGCGACAACGAGCGAGCACGGCTCCCGGCAGGGGAACGCCCCGGCTCCGCCATCGGCCTCGAGTTCGTGGTCGGCGTCGTACTCCCACTCCCGGCGCTTGAGACACTGGGAGTCGACACAACACGTCTCGGCCACCCAGTCGACCGCCTCGGACGGTAACTCCTCTACGACGCCGTAGATGCCGGTCTGGCGCTCGGCGGTCTCTCGCCAGTGGGTCACGTCGAGGTCGCCCTCGCGTTCGAGGTTCCAGTTCGCGATCGACGCGGGGTAGATCGTGTCCAGTGCCTCCACGGCGTCGCGGCCGTCGAGGTCGGGGAAGATCCACCCCGAAGCCAGCGAGGGCGCGGTCCGGAGCGGCCGGTATCGGCCGTCCTCGTCGTAGGTCGACAGCTCCCGGGCGTCCAGGGGGTCGTGGTAGGCGTCGAGGTCCCCTGGGTCGGCGCTAGCGTCGTCAGCGTGGCGGATCTCGTAGCGCCGCTGGCCGTCCTCGCCGAGCGTTACGGTCACGAGGACCTCTCCCCACTCGGTCTCCAGTCCGGCTCGGAGCGCGTCGTACCGCTCCGGAACGATGTGGTCGGCGGCGGCTTCGGCGTGTCGGAGGAACGCCCGACGGTGCCGGCTGCGGCTCCCGATGGCCTCCGCCCAGAAGTACCAGTTCGTGACGTAGGGCGCGACGTGGTCGGAGCGAACCACCTCCCGGAGCTTCGATTCCGACACCCCCTCGTGGGTCGCGTCGGGGGTTTCCAGGGTGTAGGCGCCGTCGCCGTCGGCTGTCACCCGGAGGCCGTCGAGATCGATCGGTCCCTCGGTGTCGACCCGGTCGAACAGGGTGTGGACCTGCTCGTTCCGCACGTCAGTCACCCGTCGCTGTCGTCTCGCGGGTCTCCTCGCGCACGGTTGCGATGGCGGCGTCGATGTCGGCCCCGGCCTCGGATGCGCGTTCGAGCACCACGTCGGCCATCAGTCCCTCGGTCCCGACCGCGCCGGCGTACCAGATCCGGTGGTCGTCGACGGTCGCGGGGATGTCGTACCCGGTCCGGTAGTCGTCGGTCAGCCCCATGTCCTCGGGGATGTCCTCCTGGGTGTGGAAGCCGTCGGCGATGAAAAGCGGGACCACCACCACGTCCTCACTCTCGAAGTAGTCGGTCACATCGTCGACCTCGGGCTCCTCGTCCATGTACAGCGCCTGGACCTCGTCGAAACGACCCATCTCGCGCACGCGACCGGCGTGATACTCGATCGCCTTCGCGGAGTTCTCGTTGCGCTCGGTGCCGTGGCCGACGACCGCGAACCCGAACCCCTCGCCTACGTCGGGATCGTCGACCACCGTCTCGGCGCGCCGGACCAACACGTCGGTCATCGCCCTGTGGGTACCGACCGGCCCGCAGTAGTGGACGGTCTGGCCGGTGTCCTCGGCGGTGAGCGTCGCAGTGTCCGCACTCAGCCCGTCGGACTCCCACTCGGAAACGTCCCACTTCGACAGTCTGAGTTCCCGCGGAATGACCTGTTCGGTGAAATACCCCTCGCTGATGAACATCGGGACGACGTAGACCTCCTCGCTTTCGACGGTGCGGAGGACTTCCCTGAGTGATGGTTCTTC
Organism: Halobellus salinus; assembly: GCF_014646875.1. GTDB lineage: Archaea > Halobacteriota > Halobacteria > Halobacteriales > Haloferacaceae > Haloquadratum > Haloquadratum salinum. The sequence continues at coordinate 20,493 of NZ_BMOC01000017.1, forward strand.
CTTCCAAAAGCCCGTCTTCACCTCGTCGAACGCGCCTGTCGCGCGGATGGTGTCCGCGTGTCGATGGGTCGGCGTCGACGAGTCGGGGTTGAGGTGCGACCCGTGGGCCACGATGACCAACGCTTGCATACCATACGTTGGGGACGGCGCACTCTTAGGGACTTCGGGTTCCACCACCGATCCGGTGGCTTCCGGATCTCGAACCCCTCCAGCCCGCGTGGCCTACGCGTGGTCGGGGTCGCCGGTACACGCCCGGATGACCTCACCGACGACATCCCGGTCAGCTGCAATCAGATACCGCCGTCCCTCCACCAAGGTCGTCGAGTGCTGCACTGCGACGTGCCCATCGGTTTCGGCGATCACAACCGATCCCTCCGGGAGAACGTCCGAAACCACCTCGCCCGCGGCCGGCGCGCCGTACCCGACTCGGATGTCGAGAATCTCGAGGTCCCCCGTCACCTCCTCGATGGTCCGGACGTCGCTGCCGGTGAGCGCGTTGACCGCCGCGCGGACACTGGCGCGTTCCGGGAAGTACACCTCGTCGACGTACTCGCTGTACTCGTCGCCCGCGCGGTCCTCGATCCGGGCCACGGTCCTGACCTCCGGGGCCAACTCCGTTGCGGCCATACACACCACCAGGTTGGTGTCTTCCTTGTCGGTCAGCGCGCCGACGACCTCGGTCCGGTCGGTGATGGCCTCCCGGAGCACCGACGGCTTGGTCGCGTCGCCCCGACTGACCCCGATGTGGTCGTGGTCGACGGCCCCGACAGCGCTTGGGTCGGGATCGACCACGGTTACCTCGCGCCCGCGGTCCGCGAACTGTTGTGCGACTCGGTGTCCGACGCGCCCGCTCCCGGCGATCACGACGTGCGGCGTATCAACCATACCTCCGAATCACACTAATAATTAATAAGGTTCCTTGCCGATATACGGCGGCCTTTTTGTCGCCACCGACGATGCGGCGTGTCTCCCGGGTGACGCGCGGGTCGCGTGGCCACGCATCCGTCGCAGGCGCCCGAGACGAGCACACTACTTAATAGCGCCGTCCGGAAAGAACAGAACCCACGGACGCCATCAGATGATCGGAGACATACACCACGACAGCGAACACGGCCGGGTCGCCCCCGGGCACTCGATCGGGCACGACCCGTCAGGCGGGACGCGGCGTCCCCCGGGAGCGATCCACCGATGAACTTTGCAAACCACGTCGACATCGCGGCGCGTACCCACGCCGAGTCGCTCGCGGTGGCGGATCCACACCGGGAGGTAAGCTACGCCGAACTGTCCCGCGAGACCGACGCCGTCGCGAGGGGGCTGGCCGACCTCGGCGTCGATCCCGGCGACCGCATCGCGCTGCTGCTCCCGAACAGCGTGACGTTTACCACGGCGTACTTCGGCGCCATGAAACGCGGCGCGGTCCCGGTTCCGGTCAACCTCCGGTTCGATCCCGAGACGGTCGGCTTCGTTCTGGAGAACACGGACGCGTCGGCACTCGTCACGAGCGGTCGCTTCGAGGAGACGGTCACCGACCGCAACGCGGGAGTCGACCACCTGATCGTCGCGGACGGCGACGCCGGCGTCGGGTACGACGAGTTACTCGACGACGGCGGCGCGACCGTCGACGTGGCCGGACGCCGCAGCGACGAGATCGCGGAGATCCTGTTCACGAGCGGGACCACCGGCCGCCCGAAAGGCGTCACACACACCCATGGCAACCTCGTGGCCAACGGCTGGGGATACGTCCGTTGTTTCCCGTTCTACTCGTCTGAGACCGTCGGCCTGACGGTCGTGCCGCTGTTTCACGCCGCGGGGTTGAACGTCACTACGACGCCGCTGACTCTCGTCGGCGCCGAGAACCACTTCCTCCCGACGTGGGACGCCGAGACTGCCCTGGAGACGATGGCCGCCCGCGGGGTGACGGCCGCGATGTTCGTCCCCACGATGCTCATCGACCTGCTCGAACACGGGGTCGAAAAATACGACCTCTCGGCGCTGTCGCACGTGATCGTCGGCGGCGCCCCGATGCCGAAAGAGCGGATCGAGGCTGTCGAAACGGCGCTCGGGGTCACGCTCCTAGAAGGCTACGGGATGACCGAGACAACGCCCGCGGCCGCGGTCAATCGGCCGGGACAGGACGTCCGAAAGGCCGGAAGCATCGGTCCGCCGATGCGGGACATCGTCGACGTGCGGATCGAGGATCCAGAAACCGGCGAGACAGTCGGCACCGGCCGAAGAGGCGAACTCCTGTGGCACGGCGACACGGTCACCCCCGGGTACTGGAACCGCCCCGAGACGAACGAGGAGGCGTTTGTCGAGCGCGACGGGCGGACGTGGCTCCGGTCGGGAGACGTTGGGCGGATGGACGACGACGGCCACCTGTTCGTGGAGGACCGCCTCGACGACATGATCGTCACCGGCGGCGAGAACGTCTACCCCCGGGAGGTCGAGGACGTGAGCTACGAACTCGACGGCGTCGTGGAGGTCGGTGTCGTCGGGACACCGCACGACCGCCTCGGCGAGCAGGTCACGGCAGTCGTCGTTTCGGATGGGTCGGTGACTGCCGCGGACGTCAAGTCGATCTGTCGTGAACGCCTCGCGGAGTATAAGCTACCGCGCTCGGTCGAGTTCGTGGAGTCGATCCCGAAAACCTCGACCCGAAAGGTGGACAAGGTGGCGCTCAGAGACCGGTTCAGCGAGGACGGGTGACCGGCGGCGCTCTCACATCCCCGACCCCGTCTACCGTTGTCGCTCCCCCGCAACCCGCCGGCTTATGCCCCTCGGCGACGACGGGTGACGTATGTCATTAGCCGCAGAGACGCGGGCCGCGGTCCGAACCCGCCCGTGGTTGCTTCGAGCGCTCCGCGCAGGCGTGGTAAGCTACACTACTGCGGCGGAGTCACTCGGAATCGAGGGTGACCGCGACGCGGTCGCGACCGCGTTGCGCCGGTTCGAAGACGACCTCTCGCCCGCCGACACCGAGACCCGCGAGGTGACCGTCCGGATGCAGAGCGGCGTCGAGCTAGCCGGGTCCGACGCCGAGGCCGGGCCGGATGCGGCAGGGACCGAGCCGCTGGTGTCGGTCGGCGGCGAACGGATGGTGCAGGGCGGCGGCCGGCTGACCGCGATCTTGGTCGACGGCGACGTCGACGCCGGGGCACTCTCGGCGGTCGTCGATCGGCTCGGCGCCGAGAACGTTGTGGTGGACGCGGCGGGTGTCGTGGGCGACCGCCTCGTGGTGGTGGTGCCGCGGAGCGACGGCGCGAACGCGCTCCGACTGGTCGAGGACGCGATGGCGGACACGTAGGCCGGCGCTGGGGCGGCGCTCCAACGGCTTCACACCGACAGTCGATCGACCGACCGCCGGACAACGGCGGCGGAGTCGGCGAGTGCGTCCCGTTCGGCCGACGAGAGGTCGAACTCGAGGACGTCGCGGACGCCACCGCTCCCGACGACACACGGGAGGCTCACGAAGACCTCCCGGCTGATGGCGTGGTGACCGGACACCGGGGTCGAGACCGTGAGAACCCCTCGACCGTCGCCGAGGATCCGTTCGACGATCGTCGCTACCGACCGCGCAACGCCGTAGTTCGTCCGCCCTTTCCGATCGATGATCTCGTAGGCGGCGTTTCGGACCTCGTCGTCGACGCGCGTCCGCAACGCCTCGGCGTCGCCAACTCCCGTCTGCGCGCAGTACTGCCCGAACGGGACGCCGCCGACGGTCGCCCCGCTCCAGACCAAGACCTCGCTGTCGCCGTGCTCGCCGATCACGTACGCGCCGATGTCGGCGGGGTCAAGGTCGAACTCCCGCCCCAACGCGTGTCTGAACCTGGCGGTGTCGAGCACGGTCCCGGAGCCGATCACCCGACCGGCCGGCAGGTCCGACACCGACCACGCCACCTGTGTGAGGACATCCACGGGGTTGGTGACGATCAAAAGCACCGCGTCGTCGTCCAACCCCTCGGTGACCTCCGGGATCGTGTCGGCGAAGATCCCGGCGTTCCGGTCGAGCAGATCCAGCCGCGTCTCGTCGGGGGCCTGACTCGCGCCCGCCGTCACGATTACCACGTCGGCGTCCCAGCAGTCCTCGTACCCGCCCGCTCGAACGTCCGTCGGCGTTGTGAACGGGGTGGCGTGGCTCAGATCCATGGCCTCCCCCACCGCCCGCTCGTCGTCGATGTCGACGAGGACGACCTCGCCTACGAGGCGACTGTCGGCGAGTGCGAACGCGGCCGTCGACCCGACCGCACCGGCCCCGCCGACGACCGCGACCGTTCCCTGTCGGCGTTGTTTCGACATACAATATACTTACTACGATACGAGTACATATGTGTTGGCGATCGGCGGATGCCGTGAGTCGAACCCCCGGTTCGTTCGGCGTTCCGACGGGTTGAAAACCGCGACCGGTGAAATGGCAGCCGATGACGCTGTCCGTGACCAACACCCTGACGGGGGAGCGCGAGCGCTTCGAGCCGCGGAACGACGACGAAGTCCTGCTCTACGTCTGTGGGCTGACGGTCTCGGACGAGGCACACCTGGGGCACGCTCGACTGTGGCTGCACGCCGACGTGATGCACCGGTGGCTCGACCACGAGGGCTACGACGTCCGGCACGTCGAGAACGTCACCGACGTCAACGAGAAGATTGTCGCGCGGACCGGCGAGCCGGGCGTCGGCGACACCGAACCCGAGGTGGCCGAGTTCTTCACCTCGACGGTTATCCGAGATATGCGCGGGCTGAACCTGAAACGCGCGGAGGTGTACCCCCGCGTCTCCGAGCACGTCCCCGAGATCGTCGACCTCGTAGAGACGCTGATCGACCGCGGGTACGCCTACGAGTCGAACGGCTCGGTTTACTTCGACGTGACCACCTTCGACGAGTACGGCAAGCTCTCGAACCAGGATGTCGAGTCGATCGAGTCCCAGGGCACCGACGTGGCGCGCTCCGAGAAGCGCCACCCCGCTGACTTCGCGCTCTGGAAGGCGGGTGCGGTCGCCCCCGCGGACGTGGCGGAACACCGCGACCCCGACCTCGACCCCATCGAAGAGCCCGGGGGCGAGACGTGGGACGCCCCGTGGGGCGCGGGGCGGCCGGGGTGGCACGTTGAGTGTTCGGCCATGTCGATGACGCATCTGGACGACACCATCGATATCCACGCCGGCGGCCGCGATCTGGTTTTCCCGCACCACGAAAACGAGATCGCTCAAAGCGAGGCCGCGACCGGTCGGGAGTTCGCCCGCTACTGGCTCCACGTGGGGCTGCTCCAGACCGCGGGCGATAAGATGTCCTCCAGCCTCGGGAACTTCCTCACGGTCGACGACGCCCTGGCGGAGTACGGCGTCGACGTCGTGCGGACGTTCTACCTCGCGACGGCGTACCGCAGCGAGCAGACGTTCGGCGAGGCCGAAATGCAGGAGGCCGAAGAGCGGTGGGACCGCTTGGAGCGCGCCTATGACGCCGCGGTCGACGCCTGCGACAGCACCGACGCTTACGCCACCGTCGCGGACGAGGACCTCCGCGACGCCGTCCCCGAGGCCCGGGCGTCGTTCCGGGCGGCGATGAACGACGACTTCAATGTTCGGGAGGCGATGGCGGCGCTGCTGGAACTCGGGACCGCGGTGAACCGCCACCTCGACACCCGCGACCACTACGACTACCGCGCGCTTCGGGAGGCCGTCGAGACTCTTGAGGAGTTCGCGGGCGACGTGTTCGGCCTCTCGCTCGGTGACGGCGCCGCAGACGGCGGTGACGTGAGCGTCGCCGAGGACCTGGTCGAACTGGTGTTGGAGGTTCGGGAGGCCGAGCGCGAGGCGGGCAACTACGGCCGGGCCGACGACCTCCGAGACGAACTGACGGCGCTCGGGATCGAGGTCCAGGACGGCGACGAGGGGCCGACCTACCGGTTCGAGTGATGGTCAGTCGACCGTGAACAGGTCCGTGCCGTCCGGCACCGCGAACAGCCCCATCCGGACCCCGGCGTCGAGCCACCCGTAGCCGTACGAGACCGCCGCCAGCGCGTTCACCGGGTCGCCGTGCTCGCGGAAGTGGCGCCCGTCTTCCAGATACGAAAGCACCATCTCGCGGATCTCGGCGGCGGCATCGCCGAGCGGTGTCGCCGACGGGACGGCGACCTCGGCGGCCGCGAGCGCGTCGGCGAGCATCCCCTCATATCGGTCCGTCTTCTCGTTGAGATCAGCGGGCATACCCGCTCTCGTCGAGCCAGGGCTAAATAGGCCGGCACCGGGCGGCACGAACAGGCAGCAACGAGCCGCGTGGCTGTCAGCGACCCCGGGGATACCGCCGGGCACGCCGCGTACACGACAGCGGAACCTAAAAGAACGCGTCCGACGAAGGAACGAGTATGACAGGACACACAGACGAGGTCGTCGATCATCGACCGCTCATCGTCACGGGTTCGGGGATCGCGGGGCTGTCGGCCGCGATCTACGCCGGCCGGTCGAACAACGACCCGCTGGTCTTCGAGGGGGACGAACCCGGCGGTCAGCTCACGCTGACCACCGAGGTCGACAACTACCCCGGGTTCCCGGAGGGGATCTCCGGGCCGGAGCTCATCCAGAACATGAAGTCCCAGGCCGAGCGGTTCGGCGCGGAGATCGAGAACGGCATCGTGGCGGACGTCGACATCGCCGAGGGAGGCTCAGTGGACAACCGGACGCAGTCCGGTGAGCCGGAGGAGCGCCCGTTCACCGTCCGGCTGACCAACGGCGACGTCTACACCGCCGACGCCGTGATCGCGGCCTCGGGCGCATCGGCGCGAACGCTCGGCATCCCCGGCGAGGACGACCTGATGGGCTATGGGCTCTCGACGTGTGCGACCTGCGATGGGGCCTTCTTCCGCGGGGAGGACATCCTCGTGGTCGGCGGCGGCGACGCCGCGATGGAGGAAGCCGACTTCCTCACCAAGTTCGCGGATACCGTCTACATCGCCCACCGCCGCGAGGAGTTCCGCGCCGAGGACTACTGGATCGATCGGGTGCTGGAGAAAGTCGACGACGGCGAAATCGAGATTATGCGAAACACCGAGGTGACCGAACTCCACGGCAGCAAGGAGGAGGGCCTCGACCACGCCACGTTGGTCTCCCACCCCGAGGGCCACCCCACGGACAAACTCGACGACCCCGACACCGAGACCACCGAGTTCGACGCCGGCGCGGTGTTCTACGCCATCGGCCACACCCCGAACACCGAATACCTGGAGGGAACGGGCGTCGAACTCGACGACGCGGGCTACCTCCACACCCGGGGCGGCGACGGTGGCGGCCAGACCGCCACCGATGTCGACGGCATCTTCGGCGCGGGCGACGTGGTGGATCACCACTACCAGCAGGCCGCGACCGCCGGCGGAATGGGTGTGAAAGCCGCCCTCGACGCCGACGACCACCTCGAAGAGCTCGAACGCGACGCGAGGGCCGCAGCCGGTAGTGACGTCGCGGCCGCAGAAAGCGACGACTAAGACTCACCCTTGTTCCCCTCGCTGAGCGGAGCGAAGCTCGTGAGGCGCTTGCGCCTCAGCGTACCAGCCCCGCTCGCTCTGCCGGCGGTGACCGCCGTGCGTAGCGCGGCGACACACCGTGTCGGCTTCCGGACGCGACGCGGACTCTTGAACCGGAGCGTCGAAGCCGGCACGGTTGTGCGCTTGCCAATCTGACAGCGACGGGGAGTCGGTCCCGGGAGAATCGCCCCGGAACGGAAGCGATTACCCGCGGGCGTTCCTGGACTCACCCGTGTCACGGCTCCGACAGACCGGGTCCGCGCTGGCCCGGAGCCTCGCGAACGCGGGCGTCATCGACGAGCCGCGGCTCCGCGCCACGGTTGATCTGGCGTGGCCCCGGGTCGTCACCGGGTTCGCGATCATGTCCAAGCGGACGGTGGACCTGGCGCTCGTTGGGATCGTGCTCGGGCCGGCGGCCGTTGCGGGGCTGACCCTCGCGAACGCGTTCTGGATGGTCGCGAAGTTCCTCGCGATCGGGCTGGCCGGCGGCACGGTCTCGTTAGTCTCACAGAACTACGGCGGCGACGACGTCGGTCGCGCCGCGACAGTCGTCCGGCTGAGTGTGTTGCTCGCGGTCGCATTCGGGGCCCCGGTGGCCGTGTTTTTGAGCGCCGCCGCCGGCCCGCTGGTCGGACTGCTGGGGGAAAACCCAGCGAGCATCAGATACGGGACGGCATACCTCGCCGTGGTCGCGCCCGGACTGCTGTTCGAGTATCTGAATCTGATCGCCAGCCGGACATACGCGGGGGTGAGCGACACCGTGACCCCGATGGCGGTGCGGGCGGGCGGCGCACTCGCCAACATCGCGCTGTCGGCGACGTTCGTACTCGGGCTCGACATGGGCGTCGTCGGAGCGGCGCTCGGAACGGCGCTTGCGACCGGGCTAGTGACGGTCGTGTTCGCGTGGGGTATGACGGGGCGGAACTACGTCCGCGGGTGGGGAGCGAGCCCCGTGCCGCTCACCCGGTCGGGACCCTGGGCCGACGCCGACCTCCTTCGGCAGATCGCGCGGGTATCGACCCCGCTGGTCGCGCGCCGCGCCGCACAGGGGCTCGCGGTGTTTCCGCTGCTGGCGATCGCAGCGACGTTCGGCCCGGTCGCAGTGGCCGCCATCGGCGTCGGGCGGCAGGTCCGATCGCTGCTGGGGAGTTTCTCGTGGGGCTTTTCGATCGCGGCGTCGACGCTCGTCGGCCAGGAACTCGGCGCGGGCGCGGAGGGCGAAGCCGAGGCCTACGGCTGGGGGATCGTCCGGCTGTCGGCGGTGGTGTACGTGATCGCGGCGGCGGTGGTCGCGGCGTTCGGCGACCCGATCGCGGGGATCTTCGTGAACGACCCCGTCAACCGGGGCCTGTCCGCGCAGTTCGTCCGCGTGGCGGCAGCAAGCGTCGTTGCCCTCGGGGTCGACGGATCGATCACCGGGGCGCTCCGTGGCGCGGGCGACACCCGAGTCCCGTTCCTGGCGACGCTTGCAGGGCTGTACCTCGTCGCACTTCCGGTGGCGTGGCTCGGCACCGTTGCTCCCGCCCTCGGGGTCGGCGGTCTGTTGTTCGCGCTCCTGGCGGAGTACGCGGTGCCGATGGTTGTGAATCTCCGACGGTTCCGGTCAAACCGGTGGAAGACCATCAGCCGGGGGTATCGGCCGACTGCAGGCAACTGAATCGGGTCGAATGTTGCCCGGCGGAACGATCGTCCTCGCGTACCGGGGTCCGAGCGTCCACAGCACTCAGACGCCGACGGCCACTATCGACGCGGCGACCGAGCCGATGACCCACCCGAACCCGGTCCAGGTCAGCACCGCAAACGCCCGGCGCGCGCCGGCCTGAGTCCACTCCGACTCGCCGTCGCGGTACTCCTGCATCCGTTCGACCGACTCCCCGAGTCCGATCGCGCCCGACCACGCGGTGACGCCGAACCCGAACACCAGCGCGCCGAGCGCGAACGCGGTGTCGGTCGCACCCCGCGGGGACGTGACCGCGAGGAGACCCGCGGACGCTGCAACGCCGACCGCGACACCCACGCCCACCCAACGGGCCACGGAGCGGACGACCTCGGCGGGGCCGGCGCCGTCAGTCAACGGTCTCCCGCATCCGCGGGTCAAGCGCGTCGCGCATGCCGTCGCCGAGGAGGTTGAACCCGAGGACGGTCAGCGCCAGCGCGAGTCCCGGGAAGAACGACCACCACCACGCCCCGGAGAACAGTCCGAACTCGACGCCGTTCGACAGCATCATACCCCACGTCGGTTCCCCGGGGCTGGCGCCGAACCCGAGAAACGACAGCGCCGCGATATCGATAATCGCGAGCCCGTAGTTGAGGGTCGACTGGACGGTGATCGGCGCGAGGCAGTTGGGGAGGACGTGCCGGATCAGGAGCCGGGGGTCTGTCGCCCCCAGCGCGCGCGTCGCGTCGGTGTACTCGTCTTCGAGCACTTTCAGCGCGGCCCCACGGACAACGCGGGCGAACCGCGGGGTGTACACAAGCGTCAGCGCGCCGACCGCGCGCCACAGCCCCAACTCCTCCGGGAAGATGGTGACGAGCGCCAGCGCCAGGAGGAGCGACGGGAACGACAGCAGCACATCCATAGTCCGCATGATGACGTTGTCCGTGAGGTCGCCGTAGTACGCCGCGACGATCCCGAGCCCGACGCCGAGCACCGTCGACGCGGCAACCGTGACGGTCCCGTAGAGCACCGCGTACCACGCGCCGTAGAGCACTCGCGGGAAGATATCCCGTGCCTGCCCGTCGGTGCCGAACACGTACTCGGAGCTCGGCGGCGCCTCGTCGGGGTTGACACCGAACTGCGTTGTGAGCAGTGCTTCGAGGTCGTAACTGAAGCGGGCGTAGACCGCCAGGGCGACCACAAGCGCGATGACGGCGAGCCCGGTCACCGCAAGCCGGTTCGACAGGAGCTGTGAGAGGAACGGACTGGCTCGGATCCGCTCGATGATGCCGCGGTCGACCGCCGTGGTTTGGGTTTCGGTGCTCATTGTTCGATTCGGGGGTCGAGAACGGAGTAGGTCACGTCCACGCCGAGGTTGACGAGCGTGTACAGCACCGCGAACACCAGCACTGTCGCCTGCACGACGGGGTAGTCGCTCCGGCTGATCGCGTCGACGAGCAGGGTCCCGATACCGTTGATCTCGAAGACCGTCTCGGTGAGGACCGCGCCGCCGAGCAGGGAGCCGAACTGGATCCCGATCACGGTGATCACGGGGATGAACGCGTTCCGCAGCCCGTGTTTCATGATCGTGATCTTCTCGCCTTGGCCCTTCGCCCGAGCGGTTCGCATGTAATCCTGGCGGATCACTTCAACCATCGAGGAACGCATCATCCGGGAGATCAGCGCCATCTGGTAGATCCCGAGCACGACCACCGGTAGTGCCAGGTGGACGACCGCCGACCGGAACGCCGCGACGTTGCCCGCCAGCAGCGTGTCCACCAGGATGAACCCCGTCTGTGTCTCGACGAAGTACGCCGAGCCGATCCGGCCGCTCGTCGGCAACAGCCCGAGGAACTGCGCGAAAAGCAGGATCAAAAGCGGGCCGCTCCAGTAGATGGGAATGCTGATCCCACTAAGCGCGCCGACACGGGTCAGGTGGTCGGTCAAGGTGTCCTGTCTGACCGCGCTGAGAATGCCGAGCGGCAACCCGAACAGGAGTCCGGCGACCTCGCCCAGCAGCGCGAGTTCGATCGTGATCGGCAGCCGGTTCGCGAGAATCTGGCTCACCGGCGTTCCGCGCTGGATCTGGTAGGACTGCCCGAAGTCGAACGCGGCGACATCGCCGAGGAACCGGACGTACTGCTGCCACAGCGGGTCGTCCAGCCCGAGGTCGCCTCTGACCTCGTTGATGAACTCCTGGCTGGCGCGCTCACCGGCGATTGTGACCGCCGGGTCGCCCGGAGAGAGGTGGAGGATCGCAAACACCACTGTCGCGACCCCGAACAGCACGGGAAACAGGAGCAAGAGCCGTTTCACGAGGAACTGCTTGGAGACCATCAGGGGTGTGTGAGGTGGGCTGGCGCTCCGATCGCTACTCGACCTCGACCTGCTTGAGGTACGGGCCGCCGATGGCGGCGACCACGTAGTTGCTCACGCCGGTGCTGACGCCGCGGACCTCGTCGGCGTAGTCGATGTACACCCACGGGGCCTCGTCGTGCGCGATCTGTGAGGCCTCCTGGTACAGCTCCGCGCGTTCGCCCTCGTCGCTGACCTGCTGGGCCTGGTCGACGAGGTCCATGAACTCGGCGTTGGCCCACGCGGCGTTGTTCCCCGTATTGAAGCCCTCGGTCCCCCAGTCGATCCAGTCCTGCCCCTCGGGCGATTCCACCTGCGGGTGCATGAGGGCGTAACAGAAGTTGTCGGGGTCGGCGTTGTCGGTGAACCACCCGGCCAGCGTCGCGTCGTGGCGCCCCTCGCTGGTGTAGGTGAGGTAATCCGAGAACTGCCGGTCGTCGATCTCCACCTCGATTCCCACCTGCTGGAGGTTCGAGCGGATGGTCTCGGCGGTCGGCAGCGGCGCGGGGTTGTACCCGCGCGGGTTCTGAAACGTCGTCAGCGTGAACGAGAACCCGTCGCCGTACCCCGCTTCCTCGAGCAGACTCTGCGCCTGTTCGGGGTCGTGTTCGTAGGGGCTGATGTCCTCGTTGTGGCCGAACAGCGCCGGCGGGATCGGCTGGTCGGCCTGGGTGGCGATCCCGGAGTAGATGTTCTCGACGATGGTTTGGGTGTTGATCGCGAGGCTGACCGCCCGCCGGACCCGACGGTCGCGGAACGCCTCGACCCGGGAGAGGTTGAACGCCATGTACCCGATGTTGATCCCGGTCGCGGTACGGGTCTCGGCGGTGTCGGAGCCGTCGACGATCTGCATACTGTCGGGGTCGAGCCCGTCGATGATGTCGAGTTCCTCCTCGACGAGCGCCTGTGCGCGCGTTGAGTTCTGGCCGCGAGTGAGGAACAGCACCTCGTCGATGTTGGGCGCGTCGCCCCAGTAGTCGTCGAAGGCCGTGAGCTGGATTCGGTTGTTGGAGTTGTCGAGCGTCTCCAACTCGAAGGGGCCGGTCCCCACCATCGCCTCGTCGAGATCGGTGTCACCCTCGATGGCGTCTTGGGAGACGACCACCGCGGTGAACATGGCGAGGTTCCGGAGGAACGGCGCGTACTCCTGGGTCAGCGTGATCGAAAGCTCGTAGTCGCCCGGCGCGTCGATCGAGTCGATCCAACTCCCCAGCGTGAACGGCCCGTACACCGACGCGTCCTCGAAGTAGTACTCGTACTCCTCGTCGACGAACCGTCGGTAGGTCGCGATGAAGTCGTCGGCGGTAAAGTCCGTGCCGTCGTGGAACGTAACGTCCTCTCGGAGGGTCACGGAGACGGACTGGCCGTCGACCGACCAGTCGGTCGCCAGCGACTCCGTGAGCGCCGCCTCGCCCGGCTCGAACGCGATCAGCCCCTCGTAGGCCTGGTTTGTCACCTTCGCGACCTCGCCGCTGGTGGTGTTCTGCGGGTCGAGGGTACTGGAGTGGGCGCCGCGGCCGTACCGGAGGGTCTGGGTGTCGCCACCGCCACCGCCGCTGTCGGCTTCGGTCTGGGTGTCGTCGCCCCCGCCGTCGTCGGCTTCGGTGTCGTCACCACCGCCGCCACACCCTGCGAGAGAGGTTATTGACGCTGTTGCGACGGTCGCGCCGCCGGCAGTCTTGAGGAAACTACGCCTGGAGGTCTCGTCCGCTTCGCGGGACATACTGGGGGTAAATACACCTATATAGTTAATATTACTGGATCCAAACGGAAAATAATCATTGTTTGTCGGTGTAGAGGTGACACGAAACCGGGTGGTCGTCGTCTGACAGCGACGGACGGTCACACTCACACACACTCTCGAAGGTCTCACGCAGTACCCCACGCGCGTCGTCCCACCGCTTCTGCGCGACGAGATCGAACGACCGGGCAACGGCGTCCCGGGCCTCGCCGGTGAGCGGGCCGTCGAAGAACTGCTCGAACAGCGCGGCGTGGTCCCCGCCGTCGGCGACGGCCCGCGTCGCATCGACCGCTGCCTCGGCGTCCGCCGCGATCGCGTTGAGATCGACGTCGCCGGCCTCGACGCGCTGCCGGTAGAACATCACCTCCCGGTACCGCTCCTGGTCGATGTCCAAGTCTGCCGGCGGGATCACCGATGGACACCGGGTCCGGAACCGACACCCCGACGGCGGATCGATCGGGGAGGGCACGTCGCCTTTCAGAATCGTGCGATCGCCCGTCGACGCGAGTGGGTCAGGGTCCGGGATCGCCGAGAGCAACGCCCTCGTGTAGGGGTGTTTGGGGTCGTCGAACAGGGTCTCGGTCTCGGCGACCTCCGCGATCTCCCCCAGGTACATCACCGCAACCCGGTCGGAGATGTGCCGGACCACGCTCAGGTCGTGGGCGATGAACAGGTAGGTCAGCCCGAATTCCTCCTGAAGATCCTCGAGCAGGTTGATTATCTGTGCCTGTACCGAGACGTCGAGCGCCGACACCGGCTCGTCGGCGACGATGAAGTCGGGGTCGACCGCGAGCGCTCGCGCGATCCCGACCCGCTGGCGCTGGCCGCCCGAGAGCTCGTGGGGGTAGCGGTCGTACTGGCCGCGTTCGAGCCCGACGGACTCCATCAGCTCGAACACCCGCTGCCGGCGGCCGCCCTTCGCCAGACCGTGGATCTTCAGCGGCTCCATAATGGTCTGGCCAGCGGTCATCCGGGGGTCGAGACTCGACATCGGGTCCTGGAACACCATCTGCACGTCCTTCCGCCGCTCCCGCAACTCCGACTTCGAGAGGCCGCCGAGGTCCTCGCCAGCGAAAACCACCCGGCCGTCGGTCGGCGGGTCCAAGTGGAGGATGGCCCGACCGGCGGTCGACTTCCCACACCCCGACTCACCCACTAGCCCGAGGGTTTCGCCCTCGTGGACGTCGAGATCGATGCCGTCAACCGCCCGCACGCTGGGGTTGCCGCCGCCGACCACCCTGTCGAGGACGCCGTCGTCCTGCTCGTAATACTTCCGCATCCCCTCGACCTCGACGAGGGGATCACCGATCTCGGTGTCGGTCGCGGCGGCGACGCCGTCGGTCCCGTAGGCGGTCTTGTCGAACGACTCGTGGATACATTTCGAGCGGTGGTCGGCGTCAGCGGGGCCGTGCTGGAGTTCGGGGATCTCCCCCTCCCGACACTCCGCTTCCGCCCACGGACACCGCGGCGCGAAGTGACACCCGTCGGGCATGTCGATCAGGTCGGGGACGTTCCCCTCGATCGGGGTGAGCCGCTCTTTCTCCTCGGTCGGCACCGACTCGAGTAGGGTGTACGTGTACGGGTGCGAGGGGTTGTGAAAGATCTCCTCGACCGGCCCCTCCTCGACGATCTCGCCGGCGTACATCACCGCCACCCGGTCGCAGGTTTCGGCGACGACACCCAGATCGTGGGTGATCATGAGTACCGACATCCCCAGATCCGACTGGAGGTCGTCGATCAGATCCAGGATCTGCGCCTGTATGGTGACGTCGAGGGCGGTGGTGGGCTCGTCGGCGATGAGGAGGCTGGGCTGACACGCCAGCGCGATCGCGATCAGCACCCGCTGGCGCATCCCGCCGGAGAACTCGTGGGGGTAGTCGTCCAACCTGGCTTGTGCCTCCGGGATACCGACCTCCCGAAGCATCTCTACGACCTCGGCCATCACCTCCTCGTCACCGCTCCGGCCGCCGATCTTCGGCAAGATCTCTCGGATCCCGTTGCGCCAGTTGTCGGACTTCTGTCCGCCGTGTCGGTGGAGCCGCAGGGATTCGGCGATCTGCTCGCCGACGGTCACCGCGGGGTTCAGCGAGGTCATAGGATCCTGGAAGATCATCCCCATCTCCCCGCCGCGGATCCGCCGAACCGCCTCCTCCGGCGCGGCGGTCACGTCGATCACGCCCTCGTCGATCGCCAGAGCTCCCGGGTCGGCGCCGTCGTTGAGCCGGGCGCGGGCGCTGTCGTCGACGTACACGAAGCCGTCGGTGGCGTCGTCGACGGCCGACGCGAGCGACACCCCGACGGCTTCGGGGTCGGTGCGGCCGTCCAGGTCGTCGGCCGACGCCCGGAGCGCCGACCCGAGTCCCGCCGGATCCGCGCGGTTGTCGAGGTCATCTGCGATCCCGCGGAGCTCGCGGGGGGCGTCCCGAACGCCCTCGCGGGCCCGGAGGTCGTCTGCGATGGCGTACACCGCATCGATCAGCTCGAACGGATACGCCACGAGACCGCGGTCGAACTCGTCGAGCAGCCGGCCTGCCAGGCCGGCGCTGCGGAACGTAACCCGGCCGTCGACGATCTCGCCGGGGTCGTCGATCAGGTCCATGGCGGAGAGGGCCGTGACGCTCTTGCCGGAGCCAGACTCCCCGACGAGACCGACTGTTTCGCCCGGTTCGATGTCGAGGTCGATGCCGTCGACAGCCCTGACGGCACCCCGCTCGGTCCTGAACTGCGTTCGGAGATTCGAGAGTGAGAGGAGGTCGGTCACTGGTTGGCGTTGTCGGTGGAACAGAAAAATAGCTTGTGGACCACCGGGGGCGTTTCACCGTTCGGTAGCGCGGAGACCCCGTCCTCAGCGAGCGAAGCGAGCAGGCCGGGAGGAAGCGCGTTCGCACAGGTTCACGCGGTACTGTTCAGATAAGACCGAAAGCGGGGAGAGAGTCTCGGAGATGGCCTCGAAAGCCCCCGCGGTCTCGGCTCCCGCGACCCGCTGTCGCTGTCGCTCGAAACACGCTCGCGTCTTTCGTGATCACGCATCGCTTGTCTGAACACTGCCGTTCTCACCAGTCCCATCCCGAGTGAACAGCACCGTTGGGGGAGTCGCAGGGCATTTGCCGCTCCGCCGCGAACCCGTAGCGATGACCGCCGACACCCCGCCGCTCGCGCTCGACATTGACGGCACACTCACCGACGGCTCCGGACGCCTCGACCCCCGGACGTTCGAGTACCTCCCGGAGTGGGATGCGCCGGTGGTGCTCGCTACCGGAAAGGCGTTCCCGTACCCGGTGAGCCTGTGTCACTACTTCGGGATCGACCCGACCGTGATTGCAGAGAACGGCGGCGTCGTCCTAGCCGACGGGGAAGTCTCCTACCAAGGCGACCCGGAACGTGCCGCCGACGCGGTGGCCGCCTTCGAAGAGCGGGGTGGCGACCTGGAGTGGCCGACGTTCGATGCGATCAACGAGTGGCGGGAGACCGAGATCGCCGCAAACGTGTCCGCCGACGAGGAGCTGTTTCGGTCGGTCGCCGCGGAGTACGGGTTGGAAGTGTTCGACACCGGCTACGCTTACCATATCAAGACCCCCGGCGTCGAGAAGGGGGTCGGCCTCCGCGCGGTCGCAGACACCTTGGATACCGATCCAACGGAGTTCGTCACCGTCGGCGACAGCGTCAACGACGTGTCGATGTTCGAGGTCGCGGGGCGGTCGTTCGCGGTCGAAAACGCCGACGACGCCGCCAAGGCGGCGGCCGAGACGGTCGTGGAGGGGTCGTACTTCGACGGGACGGCGTCGGTGCTCGACTCGCTGCGGTGACCCACGATCCAGGGAGTGACTCAACAGGACCCGGCGCTTCCGGACGGGCGGGGCCGTTGCTGACCTGATCTGTGACCGCATCGGCCGTGCGGCGTCCTGCGCGACTATCGGCCGAGGGTTGTCCAGAACCGACGATCCGGTCCGGCGCGACCACGCGGTCGCGTCGGCCGGCGGACGGGGGACCGACACCGACACCGACACGGTCGAACCCGTGTCGGGTTGGCGCTGCTGTCCCACGCCGACGCCTGTATGCGTCGCGGAGACGCTACCCCTCGACGGCGTCGCGACGCCCGGCGAACGGCGCGAACGACCCGTTGATGTCCCACTCGTGGATACAGTGAAGGCTGCCGACCCGCGGGCCGTCGTCCCCCGACGCCACACGCCACGCGCCCGAATCCTCGTCCCAGACTTCGGTGCGGTCGCACAGCTCACACGACCGTTTGTTCGGGGTTCGGAGTGTCCGTGTCATACCCGACCTCGGGGGTGGAGCGTGTTAATCCTAACTCCACCGGCGAAGTGTTTTAGCCGTCCCCGTTGGAGTTAGGGTATGGGGTTTCACACGTTCTCGATCGACCGCGCCGACGACCTCGAGAGTCCGGACCGCTACCGGTACGGGTCCAGGGAGGAGCTGTTGGGCGCGCTCGATCCCGGCGCCGGCGACGTGGTCGCGGACATCGGCAGCGGAACGGGCTTTTACACCGACGAGATCGCGCCGCACGTCGGCCGGATGTACGCGGTCGACGTCCAACCGGAGATGCACGACCGCTATCGCGAGAACGGGCCGTCGAACAACGTCGAGTTCGTGACCGCGGAGGCGTCGTCGCTCCCGTTCGACGACGACGAACTCGACGCCGCGGTGTCGACTATGACCTACCACGAGTTCGCCACCGACGCCGCGCTCGCGGAGCTCGCACGGGTGATCCGCCCCGGCGGGCGGGTTGTCACGCTGGATTGGTCGGGGAAGGGACCCGGGGTCGACGGCCCGCCGGTTGGCGAGCGGTTCGGGCTCGGTGACGCCGTCGACGCGTTCGAGACGGCCGGGTTTCGGACCGTCGACGCGGCGACCCGCGTCGAGACGTTCCGGCACACGGCTGTGCGGTAGCGGGCGAACACACACGTACGTCGAATCCGTCCTGCAATCGACTACAACATGTAGCATTATCTCTCGATAGGGTAACAATTATCACGACCTGCCCCCTGTACAGGGTATGACATTGTACAACGGCGAAGTCGACCCGTACCAGCCCGAAGAGGGCTACTACGAGTGTCTGGAGTGTGGAGCCCGCGGAGAAAGCGACGGCGAGTGTGAGGGTTGCGGCAGCGACGCGCTCGTGAACATCGCGGTCCCACGGGAGTAACCACCCGCCGTCCACACACGCTGCCGTCCGGCCCCCTCCGCGCGTTCGCGCCGACGGCCAGTCAGCGCTCGCCGTCGATATCGGCGAGACCGGTGTAGCGCTCAAGTAGCAGTACGAGGACTGCACCGACCACCGCGGCGGCCGCGAACGTCGCGACCGCGGTCGGGGTCCAGGATCGCCCGAGTGCGACCAGCCGACCGGTCGTGCGAGCGACTGGCGCGCGGAGCGCCCCCGCGATCAACGCTACGAGGAACGCAAGCGTCGTTGCGCGGTCGCGGTCGAGCGCCCGCCTGACGGCGTGGGCTACGGAGAACAACCCGACGAACGCGCCGGCGACGAACGCGATGACCACGGCCCCGTTTTCCGCGACCGGCTCGACGGGGCCGCCGACTACGACCCCGAGCAGGCCGTCGACGAACGCCGACAGCGTCCCCGTCAGGTAGGTGTACTGCCCGAGGATGATGAGGAGCAGCGACCCCGAGATCCCGGGGAGGATCATGGCGCTGACTGCGATCGCGCCCGCCAGGACCGTCACGGGGAGGCTCTGTCCCAGCGCCGCGGCGGCCTCCCCGGAAACCACGAACGCGAGCGAGAATCCGACGACGACAGCGGCCACGCGCCGGGGGGTACTGAGGCTGACCTCCGAGAGCAACACCCACGCCGAGGCCGCGATGAGGCCGAAAAAGAACCCGAACGTGACTACCGGCGCGTTCTGGATGCCGACGTGGACCACCCGAGTCACCGTCAGGATCGCGGTGAATACGCCGGCGACCAAGACGAGGAGGAACCTGGCGTCGATCGCCCGCAGCGCGTCGGCGGCGTCGCCCCGACGGTCCGGGAAGACACCGACCGCAACGGTGTAGAGCCGGGCGGGTGAGACCGCTGTGATCGCGGCGATCAGCCGCTCGTAGATCCCGGTGATCAGGGCGATCGTCCCCCCGGAGACGCCGGGGACGGCGTCGGCAGCGCCCATGGACAGGCCCTTCAGATAGACGACGACCCACGCGGTGTCCGCGGCGCCACCCGCGACTCCGGTGGCCCGTTCCGGGTGGTCGTCGTCGCCGCCCGGCCGGTCGCGCTCGTTCGACATACCCACCCGTTCGGGAGCCTCCTACTCCGGGCTTTCGTTTTTACCGGCCAGCCGGACGCGAACGTTGAAACCCACGGCCGGCGTTCGGCCGGGTATGCGCATCAGCATCGTCGGCAGCGGCTATGTCGGAACGACGATCGCGGCGTGTTTCGCCGACGTCGGCCACGACGTAGTCAACATCGACATCGACGAGGGGATCGTCGCGTCGCTCAACGACGGCCAGTCGCCGATCCACGAGCCCGGGTTAGACGAGTTGGTCGCCGAACACGCCGGAGAGGGGCTCCGTGCCACGACCGACTACGCCGCGGTGACCGACACCGAGGTGACGTTTCTGGCGCTTCCGACCCCCGCAGAGGACGGTGGCCACATCGACCTCTCGGTCACGAAGTCCGGTGCACGGTCGCTCGGGGCGGCGCTCGGCGAGTCCGACACCGACCACGTCGTAGTGACAAAGAGCACGGTCGTTCCCACCACCACCGAGGGGACTATCGCACCGATCGTCGCCGAGGAGTCGGGGATGAGTGTCGGCGACGACCTCCACGTCGGGATGAACCCCGAGTTCCTCCGGGAGGGAAGCGCCGTCTCCGACTTCCTCGGCCCCGACAAGGTGGTCCTCGGCGCCGAGACCGACCGCGCGCGGGAGGCGCTTCGGGGCGTGTTCGACCCGCTGGTCGAGCGGGCGTCGGACCCGCCGGTGATTGAGACCGGGATCGCGGAGGCGGAGATGATCAAATACGCCAACAACGGCTTTCTGGCGGCGAAGATCTCGCTAGCCAACGATATCGCGAACGTCTGTCGGGAGTACGACGTCGACTCCGAGGCGGTGCTCTCGGCGATCGGCCTCGATCACCGCATCGAGTCGGAGTTTCTCGGTGCAGGCGTCGGGTGGGGCGGGAGCTGTTTCCCAAAAGACGTCGCCGCGATCATCGCGGCCGCCCGCGGTGTGGGATACGAACCCATGATGCTCGAAGCCGCCGTTGAAGTCAACGACCGCCAACCCGTCCGGCTGCTGGATCGGCTCCGCGAGTACGTGGATCCAGCGGGCGCACGCGTCGCGGTGCTCGGCCTCGCGTTCAAGCCCGGCACTGACGACATCCGGAACTCACGGGCGATCCCGCTGGTCGAAGCGCTGTCCGAGGCGGGATCGGACATTGTCGGCTACGACCCGGTCGCGACCGACAACTTCCACGGGCGGTACCCCGACATCGACTACGCCGACTCCGCGGCTGCGGCGCTGGACGGCGCCGACGCCGCCTTGGTGGTCACCGACTGGCCGGAGTTCGCCGACCTCAACGGGGAGTTCGACGCGATGGCGACCCCGGTGGTCGTTGACGGCCGCCGGATCGTCACCCGTCGCGAGGGGATCGTCTACGAGTCGCTGGTGTGAAACAACCACACACCCTCAAGTAGGTGTGACAATGTATCGAGCTTCACCATCGACGTGGACGCAGCCCCCGAACAGCGACTGGAGAACCACCCGGCCGTCGATCGGGTGAAGCCGCCCGACGCGCCCCCGCGGCTACATATCGGTCAGTAGTCGACATCACCGCTCCGGAGGGGTATTATAATCGTTTACGATGGGTTGCCGTCGAGTGCTGCGTATGACCGCGACGGCCGTTCGGACCACAACGGATTCGCGATCGGTACCCGGCGATCTCCGTGCGTGTCTCAACGCTGAACAGCGCGCAGTCGCCGCGGAAGCCGAGGCCTTCGACGCGTTCGTGGACCGGATCCGGGAGATCGAAGCGGAACCACCCGTTCCGAGCGGTGTCCGGGGAATCGCCCACCGGAGCGGTGGGTCCGGGCTCCGCCGGGTCGAAACGGCCTATGCGGAGACCGTGATGAGCGTGTCACACTACGACACTGACTACGGCGACACCTACCGGGAGAGCGTCGTCACGGAGTTCGGTCCGGAAGTCGGCGTCGCGCTGGCAGACGGGCGGCGGTTCCAACCGCACCTCAAGCGGGCCGTCATCGGGACCGCAAACTCCTGTCGGGCGGACCGGGAGTCGTTTCTGGAGACGCTCGAAATCGAGTCCGAGTCGCTCTCGGCGGTCGAGGATGCACTCCGCGGCATCGAGCAGGAACTGCGGGAGTTCGAGTCTGGGTCGGCCTCAACCCGCGGGTACGGCGCGCTCGAAGCGGAGTGGCGTCGACTCGGTGTGATCGCCGAGGAGCTAACCCGGGTGTCGACCACCCGCCAACGGGCGATCATTCGGCAGCGACGCGAGTTCGTTATGCCGTCGGAGGCCCCGGACACCCCGACGTACCTCTACGACGAGTTCGACGACGACTACCCGGTGCTGTCGGTTTGCGTGCGGCTCCACACGCGCGTTCAGCGGTGCAAATCGGACCGGGAGCGCGAGCTCGCCGGGGTGTGACGCCGTTTCGTGAGCGCGTGTCGACTGTCCGCTCAGCCCCCGGAGCCGCGGACGGAAACGTACTTCCCGCCGTCGGCCGTCTCGTCGGTATGCTCTCCGTTGCGCTCGCCGGAAAACCCAACGCGGGCAAGTCTACCTTCTACACGGCGGCGACCATGGCCGACGTCGACGTGGGGAACTACCCGTTCACCACAATCGACCCGAACCGCGGCGTGACCCACGCCCGGACGCGGTGTCCGTGTCTCGACCGCGAGACGCGGTGCGGCAACTGCGAGGCCGGGATCCGGTACGTTCCGGTCGAACTCCTAGACGTCGCCGGGTTGGTCCCCGGCGCCCACGAGGGGCGAGGGCTGGGCAACCAGTTCCTCGACGCGCTGACCGACGCCGACGCCATCCTGTCTGTGGTTGATGCCGCCGGGGAGACGAACGCCGAGGGCGAACCGACTGAGGTTGGCGCCTTCGACCCGCTCGAGGAAGCTGACTTCGTGGAGGCCGAACTCGAACAGTGGCTCGCAGGGATCATCGCGGACAACTGGGAGACCGTTGTGAGAAAGTCCCGATCCCCCGATTTCGACATCGACGACGCGCTCACCGAGATGCTGACCGGGTTCGGCGCCACCGTCTACGACGTTGCGGCGTCGCTGCGGGTGGTCGAGTACCCTCAAGATCCCCAGCAGTGGACCGACGACGACCGCGAGCGACTGGCGCGTGACGTCCGCGAACGCACCAAACCAATCGTGTTGGTCGCCAACAAGGCCGACATCGCGCCGGACGGGAACGTCGACCGGCTGCGCGAGGGGACAACGGTCCCGGTCGCCGCAGCGACCGCCGACGGCGAACTCGCGCTGCGGACGGCCGTCGACGCCGGCGTTGTCGAGTACCACCCGGGCGACGCCGACTTCGACGTGGCGGGTGAGGTCTCCGACGCCCAGCGCGACGGGCTCGAAACCATCCGCGATGTGATGGCCGAACACGACGGGACGGGCGTCCAGACGGCCATCAACACCGCCGTCTACGACACCCTGGATAGGATCACCGTCTACCCGGTCGAAAACGAGACCCGGTGGACCGACGGCAGCGGCGAGACCCTCCCCGACGCCGTCCTCCTCCCGCGGGGGTCGACGCCGAAGGACCTCGCCTACGCTGTCCACTCCGACATCGGCGACGGCTACCTCCACGCGGTCGACGCGCGATCGGACCGCCGGATCGGCGAAGACCACGAACTCGAGGAGGGCGACGTGGTGAAGGTCGTGAGCACCGCGAACTGAAGCTCCGTCGCACCCCGTCGACTACCTGGTGACCGCGTCGTACGCGTCGCTCATCACATCGAGCGCGGCTTCCAGCGACTCCTCGTCGGTCGCATAGGAGAGCCGCGCCTTCCCTCGGCCGGCGTCACCGAACGCCTCGCCGGGGACGACCACGACCCCGCGGTCCAGACACGCGCCGACGAAGCCGTCGGGCACCTCCGGCATACAGTAGAACGCGCCGCCGGGTGTCGGCACGTCCAGTCCGATGTTCCGAAGCCCCTCGACGACGAGGTCGCGCCGGCGACGGAACGAGTCGGTCATCTCGCTCACGAGGTCCTGTGGTCCGGTGAGTGCCGCCTCCGCGGCGAACTGCGATGGCGCGGCCGCACACGCCTGGGCGTACTGGTGGACGCGGAGCATCCGCTCGACCCGTTCGGGGCCGCCCGTGACCCACCCCAGGCGCCAGCCGGTCATCGAGTAGAGCTTCGATGCGGAGTTGACGACCACGACGTTGTCGCGGTCGGCGAACTCGAGCGGGGATCGGAACTCGCCGTCGAAGACGGTGTACTCGTAGACCTCGTCGGAGACGCAGAGGACGTCGTGGTCGTCGGCGATTCGGGCGAACTCCCGGACGTCCTCGGGCGGCGACACCGCGCCGGTGGGGTTCCCGGGGCTGTTCACCACGAACGCCACGGTGTCGTCGGTGATCGCGGCCTCAACCGCGTCGGGGTCGAGCGTGAGGTCGTCGCGGAGCGGGACCGGAACCGGCGTCCCGCCCGCCAACCGAGTCAGGGCGTCGTAGGAGACGAACCCCGGATCCGGGATCAACACCTCGTCGCCGGGGTCGAGGTGAGCTTCCATCACGACGTGGAGCGCCTCCGACCCGCCGGCGGTGGCGATCACGTTCGCGGGGTCGACGTCGACCCCCTGATCCCGGGCGTGTTTGTCAGCGATGGCCTTCCGGAGCGACGCCATCCCCTTGTTCTCGGTGTAGCCGTCGGCGAGACCCTCCCTGATCGCCTCCGCCGCGGCCTCCCGGGCGTGGGCCGGGGCCGCGAAGTCGGGCTGGCCGAGTCCGAGGTTGATGGCGTCGTCGCCGGCGGCCTCGAACACTTCGCGGATCCCGCTGATCGACACGGATTCGACGCGGTCGGAGAACTCCGTCATGTCTGCGAGGGAGAGTGCCACCGAGTTAGGTCTTGCTTCCGAAACCGCGGGCCACAACAGCGACTCACTCGCGGACTTCGCGCAACCGATCGACGTGGCTCACTCGCGGACTTCGCGCAACCGATCGACGTGGCTCACTCGCGGACTTCGTGCAACCGATCGACGTGGCTCACTCGCGGACTTCGCGCAACCGATCGACGTGGCTCATCACGACCGCCAGGGTCGCGTCGGCGTCGGTGTACCCGCGGTCGTAGTCGTCGTGCGCGGCGTCGATGTCGTCGATGACGCCGGCAACGACGTCTTCGGTCGGTTTCGATCCGTTCTCGGCGTCGAGCGTGTCGGCAGCGTCAGTCACACGTCGAACGTCCGCGGCGACGGTGAAAAGTCCGCCGCCACACCGCCGGGGAGCGTCTCCCCGCGGCCGACAGTATATATACGAAGCCGACCCAGAATTGACCGTGCTCACGCTTCGGTACGACGACGGCACCATCCGGCTCGACGGGGTCGACGATGCCGACGTGGCCGTCGAGTCGCTGCCCGGGGTGGCGTGGGACGACCGGGGGCTCGTCGCGCGCACGTCAGCGTACCGGTACGCTGACCTCCGCGACACCCTCGGCGAGCGCGGCGTCGCGTTCGAGGACGAGGTTGCGACCTCAGTCAGCGAACGGCTGTCGGTGTCACACGCCTACGACCTCCGGCCCTACCAGGCGGAGGCGGTGGCGGCGTGGCGCGAGGCGGGCGAGCGCGGTGTGATCGAACTCCCGACAGGTGCCGGCAAGACCGTGGTCGCGGTCGACGCTATCGCCGCGCTGGGGGTCCCGACGCTCGTGGTCGTGCCCACGATCGACCTGCTCGACCAGTGGCGTCGGGAACTCGAAACCGAATTCGACGCGGAAGTGGGGCAGTTCGGCGGCGGCGAGCAGACGGGGGCGCCGATCACGGTCTCGACGTACGATTCGGCGTACCTCCGCGCGGAGGACGTCGGCGGTGACTTCGGGTTCGTGGTCTTCGACGAGGTTCACCACCTCGGCGGGGAGGGGTACCGCGACGCCGCCCGGTTGCTTTCGGCCCCCGCCAGACTGGGGCTGACGGCGACGTTTGAGCGGCCCGACGGCGCCCACGAGGTGGTCGCCGACCTGGTCGGGCCGAAAGTCTACGAGGCGAGCGTCGACGACCTCGCGGGTGAACACCTCGCCGACTACGAGATCCGGCGGATTGAGGTCGCGCTCGGACCCGACGAGCGGGCGGCGTACGAGGACGCCCAGGGAACGTTCGTCGACTACCTGAAGCGGTCGAACCTCTCGCTGCGCAGCGGGTCGGACTACCGGAAGTTGGTGATGCGGTCGGGAAACGACCCGGCGGCGCGGGAGGCGCTGCTGGCGAAACAGCGCGCGCGGCGGATCATGATGAACGCCGACGCGAAAGTAGCGCGGTTGGGGCGACTGCTCGACCGCCACCGCGAGGACCGCGTGATCGTGTTCACCGCCCACACCGACCTCGTCTACCGGCTCTCCGAGCGGTTCCTCCTGCCGGCGATCACCAGCGAGACCGGAGCGGCCGAGCGCCGGGAGATCTTGGAGCGCTTCCGCGAGGGCACCTACACCCGAGTCGTGACCGCGAACGTCCTCGACGAGGGCGTCGACGTCCCCGACGCCAACGTCGCGGTTGTACTCGCGGGGTCGGGGTCGGAGCGGGAGTTCACCCAGCGCCTCGGCCGCATCCTCCGGCCGAACGCGGACGGCGGGCGCGCACTGCTCTACGAGGTGGTGAGCCGGGAAACCGCCGAGGAGCGGGTCGCCGACAGGCGTCGGTGACACCGGGTCCGGGTCCCGAGACGGACGTCACTCGACGGAGACGCTGATTCCCCCGCCGGCGGCGAACCGGTCGTACGTGATCCCGAAGGTGACTGCCCACTCTGTCTTCGCGTCGCTATCGACCGTGACGGCCGTCTCCCGCACGAACTCCTCGCCCTCCACGTCGACCGCGACCCGGACACTCCCGGTTCGTTGAATTTCCCCGCGGTTCTCGACGGTCCCGAACACCCGGAGCGCGCCGTCGTCGTCGGCCTCGAAATCGAAGGTCTCGACCGCGAGGTCCGGCCGATCCGGCGTCTCCCGTGGCTGGTCGGCTGGCGGGTCGGGAGGGTTCCGTGGCCCCGTCGCTCGCGGAAGCCGGCCGACGCACCCGCCGAGCGCCGCCGCCAGACAACTCAGACAGCCGCGGATCGCGGATCGTCGCCGCATCGTCCGACCAACCGCCGGCGGCGGGTATCGGCTTTTCGGTGCCGGTCCGGGCGCCCCCGCAGCGAGCCGGCCGCGTCCCCGGTACTCTTGAGCAGGCGGGTCGTACCTCCGGCCGTGCTCCGGAAAGACCTCCTGCGCGTCTCCCGGGCGGGCGGCGGCTACCACCCGCAGTTCGCCGACCGGAGCCACCGCCCGGTCGCAGCCCGGACCATCGGCGTCTTCCAGGGTCACGTTGAGGAGCCCCGGGGTCGCCTCGACAACGCGCTCGACGGTCTCGAAGCCGACGCCGAGGATTTCAAGCTGGTCCGGGGGTTCGCCGCGCTGCTGGAGCGGGATGCCACCTTCGAGGCTCGGGCACCGCTGCCGCCGGTGCGCGTCCGGCGGAGCGTTTTCGAGGCCGCGGAGTCGGTCGGCGGCGTCGTCGACGACGGGGGCCGATCGGCGGCGCTCACGGCGGCGGCAGAGCGGTTGGGTGCCGATGTCGACGCCGTCGAGGCGTCGCTGTACGCCGACCGCGACGTCAACGAGGTGCTCTCGGCGTTCGACTCGCGGTGGGATCCCGACGGGTTGATAGAGCAGTACAACCTCTCGCTCGCCCAGACCGCGCTGTTCGACGCGACCGAGGTCCGGATCCGAAGCTCCGACCCCAAACGCCTGGTGTCTGCGGTCAAGCGGCTCGGACTCCTCTACGAGATTCGGCGACACGGCGACGACGACCACGAGCGGGAACTCGTCGTCACTGGCCCTGACGCGCTCTTTCGACGCACGCGACGCTACGGCACCGCCTTCGCCAGGCTGCTCCGGAGCGTCGCGGCGGCCGCCGAGTGGTCGCTCGAAGCGACGGTCGACGACCGCGGGACCGACCGCGAACTCCGCCTCGGCCCCGACGATGTGTCGGTGCCGGGCGTCGATCCGATCGTCGAACCGACCTACGACAGCGGGGTCGAGGCCGACTTCGCCCGCCGTTTTTCGAGTCTGGACCTCGACTGGGACCTCTCACGGGAGCCGGAGCCGCTGGCGGCGGGCGCCCGCGCGATGATCCCGGACTTCGCGTTCGACTACCGGCCGGGCGGCCGCGGAGCCGGGGCGGGCGGCGAAGGGTCGGCCGATACGCCTTCTCTTCGGGTCTTCTTCGAGGTGATGGGGTTCTGGACGCCGGGGTACGTCGAAAAGAAACTCGACCAGTTCGGGAGCGTCGACGACGACGTCGAACTCCTGGTCGCGGTCGACGAGTCGTTGGGGGTGGGCGAGGAGATCGAAGCGCTCGACCATCGGGTGGTCACGTACACCCGACGAGTCCGTGTGAAAGACGTCGTGGACGCACTCCGGGAGTACGAGGCCGAGCTGGTGGCGGCGGCCGCGGCGTCGCTACCGGCCGAACTCGTCCCCGACGCCGACGTGATCGGGCTGGATGCGGTGGCTGCCGACCGTGGCGTGAGCGTCGACGCCCTCGATTCCGTGGCGTTTCCCGACCACGAGCAGGTCGGGCGGACGCTGGTCCGTCCCGCTGTGCTCGACGCCGTCGACGCCGAACTGGAGGTCGGGCTGTCGCTGTCGGACGCAGAGTCGGTCCTCGACGAGTACGGCATCGACGACGCCTCCGCGACGCTGTCGCGGCTGGGCTACCGGGTCGAGTGGGTGGGACTCGGCGGCGGGACGCTCCACGAAAGGGAGTAGGAAACGGGACTCTCCACGAGAGGGAGTAGGAAACGGGACGCTCCACGAGAGGGAGTAGGAAACGGGACGCTCCACGAGAGGGAGTAGGAAACGGGACGCTCCACGAAAGGGAGTAGGAAACGAGACGCTACGAGCGGAGGTCCTCACGCCGCCCCTTCGGAACGGTCGAACGGAGTTCGCCGTGGAGGTAGAGGCCGACGCCGATCGGTTCCACGCCGCCCGCGATGTCGTGCGCCGCGATCACGTACCCCCAGTCGCCGTCCCACCGCGGGAGGTCCTGGTCGTCACCGCGGGCGAACCGGGCGGCTTCCTCACCGTCGAGGGTGACGACGTTCCGGGTCGCCTCGGGGCCGAACCGCTGGACCGCGTTGGTCGAGGGTTTCCAGTGCTCCTGGCGGGTCCGGAGGATCCGCAGCCCAAGCCCCTCGGCGTCGACTGGGGAGACGACGTCGCCCGCGAACGCCCAGAGTTTGCCGTTCCCGCGCTCCCAGAAGGTGTGGCTCTCCCACGTGCTCGGCGGGATCCCGTACCGGTCGTCCCACCACTCGATCACCTCGTTCCGAGTGGGTCGGCCGGGAACCACCCGGTCGCCGGCCGTCGCGGGGAGGCGGTCGAACCGGTGGCTGTCGTTCTCGGGTGGGTCGGCGTCCGACGCTGCCGCGGACCCGGCGTCGGGGTCGGTCCCGTCGCTGGAGTCGGTCCCATCGTCGCTCACGCCGTCACCTCCAGTTTCGCACAGAAGAACCCGCCGGTGTCGTTGCGATGGGGGTACACGCGGTGGGCGAGTTCGAGCGAGGAGTCGTAGGTCTCGCTCTGCCACTCGGTGATTCCGGGGTCGGTGTCGAATCCCTCGGGCGGCTCCCACTCTCGGAGTTCGCAGTCACCGCCGAGGACGTGATCCACCACCGCCTCGTTCTCCTCGGGCGCGAACGTGCAGGTGGCGTAAACCACGGTGCCACCGGGCCGGGTGGCGTCGACCGCGCGGCGGAGAATCCCCTTCTGGACGCCCGCGACGCCCTCGACGTGGCTCAGCGACCACTCCTCGAAGGCGTCGGGGTTCTTCCGGATCGTCCCCTCGCACGAACACGGCGCGTCGACCAGTGCGCGATCGAACTCCTCGATCCGCCTTTCGTCCCGGGTCCGGTCCCCGAACGGCTTGAGCGAGAAGTTCCGCGCGTCCTGGTTGGTGACCGCGAGGTTGGTGACGCCGAGGCGTTCGGCGTTGTGCCGGAGCGCCGACAGCCGCCCGAGGTTGTTGTCGTTGCCGATCACGACCCCCTCGTCGTCCATCAGCGCCGCGATCTGGGTGGCTTTACTCCCCGGCGCGGCGCAGGCGTCCCACACGACCTCCCCCGGCTGGGGGTCGAGCGCGAGCGCGGGCAGCGTCGACACCTCCTCCTGGCCGTGGAGCCACCCGTGGAAGTACGGCCACGACGTGCCCGGGCCGCGCTCGTCGAGTTTCAGGACGCCCGGGTGCCAGTCGGTCGGCTCGTAGCCGACGCCCTCGGCGTCGAGCGCCTCGCGAGCGCGCTTGACGGATGTCTTCAGGGTGTTGACGCGGACGACCGAGGGAAGCGGCCGGCCGCACGCCGCTCGGAACGCGTCGGGGTCCTCAACCAGCGACGCGTACCGCTGGGGTGGCTGCATACGGGCCCGAACCCGTCGCGGGCGCTTGTGGGTGTCGGTTCCGGGGCGTCCGACACCCCGCGCGAGCGACACCGGGCAGGCCGTCTCAGTGATCCTCGGTGAGCGCGTCTACCGGGATCGAATCCCAGCCCCGTGTCTCGTTGCCCATCTGGATATCCGGTTCGGCCTTCTCCAACGCTTCGGTAGGGGACATACCGTGTTCTTCCTCGAATTCCTCGGTGGAGTCGTCGAGGATCTGTCGGATCATCCTGATGGCCGCTGCCTCGTCGGCAGGGGATTGCGAGAGGTCGTCGATATCAGCCAAGCGGGCGATGACTCGGCCATCGACCGCGATCTCGGCGACATCACTCTCGCTGAACTCCGCTGAGTCCGGTGATTCGGACGACATACTCCCGGCTTAGTACCAACGCACTACATAGTTTTGATCCCGCTTGATCAGTTGTAGGATGCCCGGCGGCTCCACAGCGTCCCGCAGGTTTACCACCACCGTTTGCGTATTCCGTGGTATGACCAATATCTCCGTTCGGGAGGCCGTCGACGTAACGGAGCCGTCGCTGATCGAGGGGTTCCCCGGCGTCGGACTCGTCGGGAAGATCGCGGCCGACCACCTGGTCGAGGAGTTCGATATGACCCATCACGCCAACGTCCACTGCGACTCGCTCCCAAAGGTCGCGGTCTACCGCGACGGCGACGCGGAGCTCCAGCCGCCGGTCCGGATCTACGCCGACGCCGACCGCGACCTGCTGGTGCTCCAGAGCGACGTGCCGGTCGGCCCCGAGGCGGCCTCGGAGCTCACGACGTGTCTCACCGGGTGGTACGACGACCGCTCGGTCCGGCCGGTCTACCTCTCGGGGATCCCGGAGGGGAAAGACGAGTCGCCGCCGGCGCTGTACGGTGTCGGTGTCGGCGCGGGGGTCGAAGCCGTCGTTGACGCCGGTATCGACGCGCCGAGCGAGGCGGGGCTCGTCTCCGGGCCGACTGGTGTCCTCCTGAGCGACGCCGTCGAGTCCGGCCGGACTGCCGTCGGTCTCGTCGTCGAGTCGGATCCGCAGTTCCCCGACCCGGAGGCCGCCCGGGTGGTGATCAAGAACGGAATCGAGCCGCTCGCGGGCGTCGATGTCCCCATCGACCACCTCGTCGAACGGGCCGAGCAGATCCGCGACGCGAAAGAGCGGCTCGCAAAGCGGATGCAGAACGCCGGCGACGAGAGCACGCAGGCGCGGCCCATCGGCATGTACCAGTAGCCGGGTTCGATCCGTCCGGATCCGGGACCGACCCGGTCGCCGCCGACACCCACGCCCGTTTCTTCACGTTTAAGAAGCGTCCCGCCCGAGAGTCGCGTATGAGCGACGAGTCCTCCGAGGGCCGGACGACGGCCGCGACAGCCGACGACGACGGAACGCCCGACGGGAGCGACAGCGACGCCGAACCGGACGGAGTCAACGGCGACCCAACAGAGGCCGGACAGCGGGACGCTGCCGACCTCGCCGCCCGGGTCGAGGAGTACGACCCCGACCTCGCCACGGCGGTGGCGGATCTTGAGTCACGACACACCGAGTTGGAGTCTGATCTCGCCGCGAAGACCGCGCGGGTCGACGAGTTGGAGAACGCGCTTGCACGCTCGAAGGCGGACTTCAAGAACTACAAGAAGCGCGCGAAGCGTCGTGAAGAGGAGATACGCGAGCGTGCGACCGAGGACTTCGTGGGCCGGATCGTGAGCGTCCGCGACAACCTGGTCCGGGCGCTCGATCAGGAGGCGGGCGCCGACATCCGGCCGGGGGTCGAGTCGACCGTCGAGGAGTTCGACCGGATCCTCGCCGAGGAGAACGTCACCGAGATCGCGCCCGAGCCCGGTTCGGACGTCGACCCGACGCGCCACGAGGTGCTGATGCGCGTCGACGCCGACCACCCGGAGGGAACCGTCGCCGAGGTCTACCGCCCGGGCTACGAGATGGCCGGGTCGGTGCTTCGGGAGGCGCAGGTGACAGTGAGCGAGGGCGGGAGCGGCGATAGCGAGAACGGCACGGAGAACGGCTCGTAACCCGATTTCCGGGGATCAGTCGGGATCCTCGCCGCCACGTCGGATCCGCCGGCCGTACCGCAGGACCACCCCGCCGACGAGCGCCAGCGGGACGCCGAACGCGACGAGGTACGGCAGCGCGTACGCGAACCCGACCACCAGGGCACGGGTCGCAACCACGACCCCACCGATCGACTGGAGCAACGCTGACACGACCGGGGTGTCATACCACCGGTCGGGCGCGACTCTGTCGGGCGTCGGCCGGGGCTCCGCCAGCCGGACCGTCAACGTCGAGTACGCCACCCGATCCTCCAAGGACTGCTGTCGGGCGTCGAGCCGCTCGATCTCCTGCTGCACGTCGGAGAGTTCGCGTTGGACCGCGAGCACGTCCTCCGTGGTGTTTGCTCGCTCGTAGAGCGTTCGGAGCCGGTCGCGTTCGGCGCGGAGGTTTTCGAGCCGCGCCTCGATGTCGACGAGTTGGTCGGTCACATCGCGGGAGTTAGTCTCGACCGACTGGACCGCGCCGAGCGCCCGTGCGTCGTCGACCAATGCGTCAAACTCCTCACTCGGGACGCGGACGACGACCTCCCCGCGGGTCCACGTCTCGTTGTCGATCTCCCGGCGGTCCTCGCGGCTGTCGCTGACGTACCCGCCGTACCCCTCGACCGTCGCGGTCAGACTCGACCGTGCGGACTCGAAATCTCTGACCTCAACAGCAACAGCTCCGGTCCGGATGATCGCGCGGTCGCCGCCAGCGTCGCTTCCGCTATCCCCACTGTCGGCGTCGCCGCCGGACCCACTGGCGTCAGCCTCCACGTCAGGGTCCTGGGCTGGGGCTCCGGTCGCCTCGGGCCGGCCGGCGTCGCCGCCGGTCGCCTGTTCGTACCCGGCGTCGCCGCCACCCGCGCTGCCGGCGCCCCCACACCCCGCGAGCACCACGAGTGCGGCGAGGCCGACAGCCGAGAGCGTTCGGTTCGAAATCATCCTGACGTTGGGTACGACGTGCCGTATAAAAGACACACCGGAGGCACAGAAGGGTTTTTGAGTCTCCGCGGGTCGCGGGCGGTCGTCCGCGAGGTCAGTCGGGGTTCGACTCGGGCCCGGGCTCCGGAACCGCCCCCGGTTCGGGGTTCTCGCCGGTGTCCGCCGTCGCATCCGCCGAGCGTGTCGTGTCCGCCGTCGCATCCGCCGAGCGTGTCGTGTCCGCCGTCGCATCCGCCGAGCGTGTCGTGTCCGCCGTCGCATCCGCCGAGCTTGTCGTGTCCGCCGTCGCATCCGCCGAGCTTGTCGCGTCTGCCGGACCGTCTGCCCGCGTGTCGGACCCGCTGTCACGCCGTTCGGCGCCGGGAGCCGGCTGGATCAGCCGGATGTCGCCCGAGGCACGGATCGTCCCGTCAACCTCCGCGCCGTCGTGGAGCTCCAGCGCCGAACACGAGATGTCGCCGCGGACGTGGGCGCCGTTAGCGACGGTGACCGTCCCGTCGCGGGTGGTCACGTCGCCGTGGACCTGCGTCCGTTCGCCGATGTCGATGTCGTCGCGAGCGCGGAGGCTCCCGAAGACATTGTTGTCGGCGCCGACGTCGATGGCCTCCGCGCGGAGGTTGCCGTGGAGCCGACACCCGTCGCCGACCGTCGCCGGAGTCGACACCCGCCACGCGTCGTCCGACACTGTCGATCCCCGCGGGATCACCAGCGGGTCCTCGTCGCTGTCGCCGGAGAGCGCTTCCGCGAGTTCGTCTGCGGCCTCGTTCTCCCCGATCGACAGGAGCTGTGAGAGCACCAGGAAATAAAAGACCAGGGTCGGAACCGGGTTCCGGATCACGATCCACCCGTTGGCCTCGAACCCCTCCTCGATGTCGACGTCGTCGCCGATATCGAGGTCGCCGGAGACCATCAACCGGCCGCCGATGTGGACGCGTTCGCCGAGGTAGGCGTCGTCACCGACCAGGACGTTGCCGGCCACGTCGCACCACACGTCCAGCCGGCAGTCGCTCTCGGCCTCGATGTCGCCACCGAACGTGACGCGCTCGCCCGCGAGGACGTTCCGCCCTCTGACGCCGAACTCCACCGTGCTCTGGCCGCCGGCGACGATGTCGCCGTCGGTCACCAGATCGTGCTCCTCGGCGGTGGTGCCGTCGGGGATCTCCAACGCGTCGAGCGGGTCCTGACCGAGTGCCACACTCCCGAGCAACGCACGCGAGCTAATAAACGACCCGTCAGACGGGTGTCTGACGGCCGGCGACAGCGCGCGACTGATGTGTTTTTATCCGGGGGCGACCACGGACGAGTATGACCGCACTGTCGTTCGACGAGACGGGTGTCGACGTCGTTTACGAGGGGACGGAGTTCCGACTCGAGAAGTCGCTGATCGAGGAGGCAGTGGAGAAGTCCTACCCCGATGTGACCGACCACGAGGTGCTAAAGATCGTCGAGGAGAACCCCTCGCTCAGCGGCGAACCGCGACGGATCGGCGACATCCTCCAGTAGCGACACCTCCCGCCGCCGCCCTGTCCCGTTCCGACTACCCGAACCGCTCCTCCAGACAGATCTTCACGATCGACTTCGCGATGGCGGCGCCGCCGCCCAGCGGGTCGAGTTTGGTCTCACCCGCGCGCTCTCGGTACGGGATCGGCTCCTCTCTGACCCGGTAGCCCCGGATCAGCGGCCGGAGCAACAGCTCCGCCGAGAGCCCGGTGTTCTCGGTCCACTCGATGTCGTGGAGGAGGTCCCGACGATACGCGCGCATCCCCGTGGTGGTGTCGTGGACGCGCTCGCCCGCGAGCACCGACGCCACCGCGGCGAAGGCGGCGTTGCCGAACCGGTTGAACTCGGGCATCGCGTCGGCGCCGTGGTAGAGGCGGTCGCCGGAGACCACGTCGTACCCCTCGTTGATCAGCTCTACGAACTGGGGAAGCCGCTCCATCGGGTAGGTGTCGTCGCAGTCGGTGGTGACGATCACCGGCCGCTCGGGTGTCAGTACGGCTTCACGGACCGCGTGTCCGTACCCCTGCGGCGGCTGTTCGATCACGGTCGCACCGTGCTCGCGGGCGATCTCGGGCGTCCGGTCGTCGGAGCTGTCGACGCAGACGACCTCGGCGCGGTCGTCGGTCACGTCCGCGATGTCCGAGAGCACGGTTCCGACCGCGGCTTCCTCGTTGTAGGTCCCCATCACGACCGCGAGGTCGTCGACGGTGTACTCGGTCATCACCCGTGCTTCCCCCCGGGGATATTTGAGTTTTTAGGTACGCCAAAAAAGCGGCGACGGTGCGGTCGGACTTACGACTGCGGATCCGGAACACCGGCGGGCTCGCCGGCGACGGCGCCGATCGACTCCTCGTGGAGACGGTTGGCTACTACGTCCGCAAGATTCCGGAGGTTCTCGGTGTCGTCGCGGTTGTACGACACCAAGGTGTCGAGCGCGTCGTCGTCGCCGTCGCGGGCGTAGCGGTGCCACAGCCGGACCGCGTCGCGGCCCGAGAGGTCCGGGCGGTCGCGGTCGATCCCGACGGCTTTCTCGATGGATTTTAATCCCCCAGTCAGGTCGATCCGGCGGCAGGGGTACATCAGGTCGAGGTGGGGCGCGTCGATAGAAACGTCGAAACAGTCCTCCAGAAAGGGCACGTCGAACTGTTTGCCGTTGAACGAGACGACCAGCGGAGTGCCGGCGAACAGCTCCCGGAGCGCCGGGGCCGTGAGGTCCTGGCCGCGAACCAGTGTGGTCGTCTCGCCGTTCCGGGTGACCGAGACCGTCGTGACACTATTGTACGCCGACTCCAGCCCGGTGGTCTCGATGTCGAAGAACGCGGCGTCGCCGCGGAAGTTCTCGTAGAAGCGCCAGGTCTCGCTCGCAGGGAACCGGTCGCGGAAATACCGCGCGTCACCGTCGTCGAGGCGCTCGAGGGCCTCAGCCACGAACGACTCCACTCGATCGCCGGTCTTTGGCCCAAGTGGGGAGCGCTCGGGATCGAACTCCTCCCAGGTGAGGATCCCCGACTCCCACACCGAGCGCTCACGGCGTTCGCCCACGCCCTCCGCGGGCACGAAGCTGTTCTCGATTCGCATATCCGGTCTCAGGCATCGGGCGCGCCTAAAGGCTTCGAGGTGTGTCTGGATATGGATAGGTGTCTATCAGTAACTCTCGACCGCAACGCCCAACTTTTCGAAATCTTCGATATGCCGCGTCAGCACAGGTTCTCCTTCGCGTTCCGCAGCAGCCGCGACAGCGGCGACACCCGTCCCGATCCCGATGTATAGTTCCGTGACAGTCATCGCTGGAAGTCTCATCGGGGCCCCGCTCTCCTCCAATTCTTCGGCCTTCCGAACTGCCCCTTCGTCGCCGCCAAGAAGATCGAGAACGAACGCCGTATCAAGAATCACGGAACCGGCCTTTCAGTTCGCGGACCTCCGCGACATCACGTTCGTCCGCCTCGTCGATCGTCTCGCGCATTGCGTCAACGTCTTCTGAATCAAGGAGTCCAGCGAGATCCGTGATCGACGGCCGACGGGTGAGACGATCAACCGCCTCCGAGAACGTCTCGCCTTCACGCTTGTGCGCCTCGATGTATGCGTACGTGTCCTCATCAAGACGGACAGATCTCGTTCACATAGCTAGAGGAACAACTGTGTACGGGTTGAATCTGATGCTACTGTCGGGTGTATTTTGATACCCGAAGAGTCAGTCCCGGAAACAAACGGGATCGACAACGAAATCACTGGGCCGCTACCGAGCGAAATATCCGGTCGTTGTACCGCCCGTCTCTATCTTGACATCCTCCCCGCGCTAAAGGGCGAGGATTCCCAAGCGTTGGGATATTAAGGTTTGCAACCCACCTGTTCCCTCGGGCGGAACGACCCAGAGGTTTGATTGAACAGGTAGGCTACTGGCCGTGCCAAACGACCGTTACTCATATCCCCCGTAGGGAGACTCTGAGTTATCTTTCTGCGAATATTTACTGCACCATTCACGTCCGCGTTCATCGTCGCACCGCACGACTCACAGGCGTACAAGCCGCGCTCCACGCGGTTTGAATCAAGCTCCCGACCACAGCACGAACACGTCTTACTCGTGTCTCGCTCGCTCGTGCGGTCTACGAGGATACCGTGTTCCTCTGATTTGTATTCGAGTAGGTTCGTGAACCGGTCGAACTCCCACCCGTGGAGTTTCTTGTTCCCACGCTTGCCCCAGTTTCGAGACTCGCCGTTCTCATCTTCTCGAATCTCGCTCAAGTCACCGATGGCGATGCGACCAACCTCGTGGTCGATACATTGCTCTACGATGTGCTTGGCGAGTGCGTGCAGGAAGTGGTCTTTCCGCCGAGACAACTTCTGTCGAGCGCGAGTCGCCCAACAAGACGGGCCGTCCTCACCTTCGGTGTCGTACTCGTCACGGGTGAAGTAGTGCTTGTCTTGTTTCAGCACGTTCCCCGGATACAACTCGGCGTCACCGTCGTCGTAGGCGATGGCGAGGTAGTTCTTGATACCGAGGTCGATACCCGCCGTGTTGTCGCCGGGTGCGTCCTCGACAGGTATCTCGACCTTGCAGACGAGGTGGAGTTCCCAGCGGTCGCCGTTCCAGACGGCTCTGACCTGCTGGATGTTCTCCACGGTCACGTCCGGTCGCGTTTCGTACTCACAGAGAAGAAAGTCCGAGCGGTGGTTCTTGAGGTTGAACCCTTTGCTCAGGCGGAGTTGATTGTGTTTGGAATCGTGCTTGATACCCTTCTGCTTCCACGTCACGGTGGAGCGAGGGTGTTCGTCGCCGTGTTTGCGGTAGCCGGGTGGGTTGGCGTCCTCGTCTCCGCGTTGGCGTGCTTTGTACCAACTGGTGAACGACTCAGCAAGCTCTTCAAGAACTCGCTGACTTGACTGAGAATGTAGGTCACTGTATCGTTCGTGTTCCTTGAGTTCGGATTTGAGTTCGCCATCGTCGGGGATTTCCCCGTCTTCATCCCACCGACCTTGTGAGTAGTACCGGGCGACGTTCCACAGTTTCGACGCGGAGAACCCACACTGGTCGAGGTCGCCACTCACTTGAGAGTGGTTGACGACTTTCGCTCGATAGGTACGGGTTGTCTCCAACATCTAACTGTTTTCATAACCGGTTATGGGGGATTGCATACTAAAAGCAACGACTAAGCATGGAATATCCAGCAGTGCCATCGAACGTGGTTAGTGGAGGAGTTGTCGGCTGTATCCCCGCCCTGAAGGGCGGGGTTTTAGCCTTGTATCTTCCATAAGCTTAGCGAGGCCTACGAGTCGACGCCGTCGGTGTTTTGTCGGTCGGATCCCTCCCACGAGGTATGTGCGGCCGCTACACGCTGACGACGCCCGCCGCGGATCTGGAGGAACGGTTCGGCGCCACCTTCGAGGACCCGCCGGAGCCCCGGTACAACTGCGCGCCCGGCCAGTCGCTCCCGGTCGTCGCCGACGACGATCCAGGTCAGTTCACGCAGTTCAACTGGGGCCTGATCCCGTCGTGGGCCGACGACGCCAGTGTGGGAAACGACCTGATCAACGCCCGCGCGGAGACGGTCGACGAGAAGCCGAGTTTCGCCGACGCCTTCGAGCGCCGCCGGTGTCTGGTGCCCGCCGACGGGTTCTACGAGTGGGTGAGCGCCGACGGCGGGACCAAACAGCCCCACCGGGTCGCGCTCGAAGACGACCGGCCGTTCGCGATGGCGGGGCTGTGGGACCGGTGGGAGCCGACTCACACCCAGACCGGCCTGAGCGATTTCGGCGCGGGCGGCGGGGCCGAGCAGGAGTCCGACGCCATCGAATCGTTCACGGTCGTCACGACCGACCCCAACAGCGTGGTTTCGGACCTCCACCACCGGATGGCGGTCGTGCTCGACCCCCACGAGGAGTCGACGTGGCTCCACGGCAGCCCGGCGGAGGCGGCCGACCTCCTGGATCCCCACCCGGGCGAGGCGTGGCGCACGTATCCCGTGTCGACGCGGGTCAACAGCCCCGCCAACGACGCCCCGGAGCTGATCGAACCGATTGAGGTCGGCTGAACGTCCGGAGGAATCGGTCGGTGGCGGCCACCTCAGCAGGGGTGAAGCCGATCCCGTGGGAGCGTGATCACGACATCTGTCCCCACCTCAGGCGGGGAGTCTGTGAAGGATTCGACTGTCACCTCGTCGAATGCGAGGGTTACGCGGTGCGTGGCGTCCTCGCGGACAACCCGCCGAACCGTCGCGCGCAGGTCCCCGTTGTCGTCGTCCAGCCTCACAGCCTCGGGCCTGATTGCGACCCGCTCGGCCGTCCCGTTGCCGTGGGCGTCACCCCTGCCGGGGGTGTCGCCGTCAAGTAGTGACCGGACTGCGGGGGTGGAGGCCAGTTCGATGACGTTCGAGCCGGTGAAGTTCGCCACTATCGGCGACTCGGGGCGTTCGAACACTGCATCGGGCGTACCGCGCTGGACGACCTGGCCCTGGGCCATCACGATGATCCGGTCGGCGATCGCACGCGCGGTCGTACGGTTGTGGGTGACGTAGATTGAGGTCACGTCCGCGAGAACGTCGACAAGGTCGTCGCGGAGCGACTGTCGCGTCGGCACGTCCAGTGCGGCCAGCGGTTCGTCGAGCAGGAGTACGTCGGGACGGACTGCCAGCGCGCGGGCAAGCGCAACGCGCTGTTTCTCCCCACCCGAGAGGGTCGGCGGCGTCCGGTCCGCGAGGTGGGCCACACCGAGTTCTGCGAGCAATCCCTCCGCGTCGCGCGGGTTCTCACAGTACTGCGCCCCGTACCTGACGTTGTCCCGGACGGTCATGTGCGGGAACAGCGCGTAGTCCTGGAAGACGAAACCGAAGTCCCGCCGTTCGGGCGCACGGTCGGCGATGTCGGTCCCGTTGACTGTGACTGTCCCATCGTGGCCGTGGAACCCGGCGACCGTCTCCAACAGCAGCGTCTTGCCGCTCCCACTCGGTCCGAGAATGACAAGCGTCTCCTCGTCGCCGGCTTCGAGCGTCGCGTCGACGGTGAACGGCTCGGCGCCCTCGGCAGTGAACGTCGACGCGATGTCAGCAGCGAGCTGCGTCACGGTACCCCCCCGATCGTGTTGTCGTCGGTCAGGTATCGAACAATAAGGAATATCATAGCCGAAACCGCAAGTAGCAGGAACGCGACCGCGCCGCTCTCCTGGAGACCGCCCTGGAGATACGTGTTGTAGACGAACACCGGCGCGTGCTGGGCGGTCACCTCGCCGCCGGCGAAGGGATAAAAGAAGCTGACGCTGTAGGCGACGACCGCCACAGCGCCGAACTCAGAGACGGCGCGGGCCCAGGCCAGCACGCCGCCGGTTATCATCCCGCGTACAGCGAGTGGTCCCGTGACCCGTCGAAACGTCTCCCAGCGGTTCGCGCCGTGGATGCGGGAGGCATACTCCAGACGGTGGTCGATCGCCTCGAACGCTTCCCGGGTGGCGTTGACCGCGTAGGGGGCCGCAACGAACGCCATCGCCAACACCATTCCCACCATCGACCCGAGCACGGAGATGCTGGGGAAGGCGCCACCCTCCCCGAAGCCGAAGAGAACGAGAATCCCCGCCACCGAGTGCGGGACGACGAGCGGCAGATCCACGAGGCTCTCGACCAGCGGCTGGCCGGAGAACCCCTCGGAGAGCAGGTGCGCCAGCGGGACGCCGAAGGCCAAACTGAGTATCGCCGCCAGAAGCGGGCCGTAGATACCGAGATACAGGACGCGGTGGACATCCGGATCTGCCGCCTTCTCGACGACCAACGACGGCGTCTGTCGCGCGACAAACATAAACAGCGGGAGCCCGAGGGCAATCAGCAGGACGCTACCGAGCGTGGCGGTCGCAACGACGAACGACGAACCGTCAAGCAGGTACGCCGTGACGGCCGCACTACCGATCATGAAGTACGCATACCACGTCGGCCGGCCGGTAGCGTAAGCAGCCACGAACGCGAGCAGTTGGACGCCAACGAATCCGGCGACGAGCACAGCGGTTTGTACTCTGCCGGTTTTGACATCGAGTCCAGATCCGGTCTCTGTGGCCATTACGATACTTCGGGTGTTCGAGCCATCTTATAGTTCCAGCGGGCCGAGGTTGTCTTGGGCGCTGGCAACTTCCATCACGCGGTCCGGAATGGCGTCCTCGGATGCGCTCGGGACGACAATCGGATCGACCGGAACCAGGCCGAGTTCCTCGAGGACCGCGCGCCCGGGATCCGTCGCGAAATACTCGATCCACTGCGCCCCGCGCTCAGGCGCCTCCGCGACGCTCGGGACCGTGATCCCGTACGCGATCGGTGCGCCCGTGAACGTCCCCGAGTCGGTCTCGACTTCGGCCTTCGCGTAGTGCTCGGCGTAGTCGGTCGTGGCCTGGGAGAGGTCGACCTCGTCCTGGAGGTTGACGTACGGTAGCCCGGAACTCGCGGAGATCGACTGGTAGTAGAAGACGTAGTCGAGCTCGCCCGATTCGAGCTGACCTTCGAGATTCGTCTCCGTTCCCGTGGGGACAACGGAGTTCTGCCGGAGCTGTTGGTACGTCTCGTCGTCGTAGAGGCGTTCGCCCTGGAACTCCTCGGCGCCGAGTTGCTGTGTCATCACGGCACGGTAACCGCCGGGGTCGACAGCGGGATCGGAGTGGCCGATGGTGATGTCGTCGCGCGTGAGCACCTCCCACCAGTTGTCCGCCGAAATGTCGTCGGCGCCCGGGGAGTCCTCGCGGTACTGGATCGACATCGAGTTTGTCGTGAAGATCGCATACCAGTCGCCGAAATCCGGGAGCACCCGGTTCCGGATGAGTCGGAAATCCGAGGTCCCGAGTACGTCGGCCGATCGACCCTGTTGGGTGATCTTCTGTGTTGACGCCACGGAGCCTTTCGCCTCGCGGGTCACGTCGACGCCGAACTCCTCTTCGAACTGGGGTTCGGCTTCGCTGAACGGCGGCGCGAGCGACCCGGCGTGGAAGATGGTCATCGAGTCCGAGAGCGGGGTTTCCGTTTCGGTCGGGGTTTCGGTATCCATCGATCCCTCGGAGTCGGTGGACTCGTCGGTTTCAGTGTCATCAGATCCGCCGGATCCCTCGGACCCGCCCGAACAGCCGGCGAGGCCGGCAACGCCCGCGGCGGCACTCGCCGCGAGGAACGATCGTCGTGTAACCGATTTACTGGAGCGTGGCGCGTCCCGATGGTCCGTAGTTCGTCGTTGTTTCGTCATAGACATATCGGCGTTCTACCATCGGAGACATAATGCTTTTGCTCGCGTCCGCAAAGAGGAAGGTATGACCCGCGCGCAGTTCGACGCCTATATTCGGGCTGACGGCGTGACGCTCGACGCCGGCGATGTTGGCCTCCTGCGCGCGGTCGACCGCGAGGGGTCGCTCAACGCCGCCGCGTCGGAACTGGGCCGATCGTACGCCCACGCCCAGCGCCGCGTCGTCGAACTCGAGGAGGCGTTCGGGTCCCTCGTCGAACGCCAGCGTGGCGGCTCCGGCGGCGGCGGGAGCACCCTCACCGGGACTGCAGAAGACCTCCTCGCCGCGTTCGAGCGGACGCGGACGGGGTTCGAGGGCGTCGCCGGAGTCGCCGAGACGGTGCTCGCGGGGTCGATCACCCGACGCGACGGCGAGTTGGTCACCGTCGACACCGACGCGGGACTCGTTCGTGCGCTGGTTCCCGACGGCGAGGGCAGGGTGCAACTCTCGATCCGGGCGGACGCCGTGACACTGACCCACCCCGACGACACACCGGTGCCGGAGCACACGAGCGCCCGGAACCGCTTTGCCGGCACGATTCGGGGGATCGAACCCGGAGAACGCATCGCGCGGATCGCGGTCGATATCGGGATCGACGACCCGCTGCTCGCGCTCGTGACCCGGGACAGCCGGGAGAAACTCGGCCTGGGCGTGGGCAGCGACGTGGTCGCCTCGTTCAAAGCGACCGCGACCCGCGGGACTCCGGTCCGGGGCGACGAGTGAACACACCAAAGGCGTAATGTATAATGGGTTCATCGCCGAGTAACGAAACCACTGGCACTGTCGGTTCAGGCCTCGTGTCTCACAACACAGTGTGGCGCCGAGCCTCTGGCAGACGCGTTCGTCCCCGTACTGTCTGAACTCGATTTTCCGGGTTCTTGCCGTCCAAAACGCCAGTATTTCGATCCAAGCGGTTTTGTGGCCCGGGTGGTTTCCGTGACGTAATGGAGGTCGTTCTCGGGAACCGTCACGAGATTCCGATCCGAATCTCACGCCGCGAGCTGACCGGCGCGTTAGGGGATTCGGTTACGGTGCTCCCGGTCGTCGTCGCAGTCGCCGCGCTCACAGACCTCTCGCTGGCGCGGCTCCTCCTCGGATTCGCGACCTTCCAGATCGTGTGGGGGCTCTACTACGGCCTCCCGGTGTCGGTCGAGCCCATGAAGGCGCTGGCCGCGCTCGTGATTGCCGGCGGGCTCGGGGGCGCAGAGCTCGTTGTTGCGGGGTTGCTCGCGGGATCCGTACTGCTTCTCGTCGGCGCCACCGACACGCTCGGCCGGATCGAAGCGCTCGTCGGGCGGCCGGTCGTTCGCGGCATCCAACTCGCGGTCGGGCTCGTCCTGCTGGAGACCGGCGTCCAGTTGAGTCTCGATG
Organism: Halobellus salinus; assembly: GCF_014646875.1. Lineage (GTDB taxonomy): Archaea > Halobacteriota > Halobacteria > Halobacteriales > Haloferacaceae > Haloquadratum > Haloquadratum salinum. Next base: position 63,985 of record NZ_BMOC01000017.1, read on the forward strand.
GTCCCGCGTACGCACTCGCGGGGCTCGTAGTGGTGGGAGTGAGCGTCGCCATCGGCCGCCGGCGGGTGAGCGCGCTGCTTGTGCTCGCTCTCGGTGTCGGGGTCGCGGTCGCTACCACCGGGCTGCCTACCCCACGGATCCCTGCCCTCGGGGTGACGCTCCCGGACGCTGCGGGGGTGACCGTGAATGCCGCTGGCGCGACCGCCGGCCAACTAGCGATGACCGTTGGGAACGCGGCCGTCGCGACGTCGCTCCTTCTGTCGGACTACTACGACGCCGACGTCTCCGCAGACGACCTCGCGACCAGTATGGGCGTGATGAACCTGCTGGCACTCCCGTTCGGGGCGATGCCGATGTGTCACGGCAGCGGGGGCGTGGCCGGAAAGTACGCCTTCGGCGCCCGGACCGCCGGGTCGAACCTGCTCTTGGGTGCGCTGTTCGGGGTCGCCGCGGTGGTGGGAGTCGGGGTCGTCGCGGCGTTTCCGCTCGCGATGCTCGGTGTGATCCTTGCTGTCATCGCGGTCGAACTCTGTCGGACGGGGTTGGACACCGAGAACCTGCCGCTGGCAATCGGGGTGGGGCTGCTCGGCCTCGTGACGAATATCGGTGTCGCGTTCCTCGTCGGGGTCGCCGTCCATCGGATATCGTCCGTTCGCGGGAACTGACACCTACTCCGGCAAGTCGGAGTCACTGGTCGTGTGACTCTCAAGACCGACCAGTAGACTGCTCCTGTTACGTTCCCGTGGTACAAATCAGTACGTCTCCAAGAACCTATCACCTGTTGAGGATTTCAACAGAGCCAATTTGCCCGGTGTGCGTTCGCTCAGCAGGTGAGTTTCGACCGCTCCCCCGAAGCAGGCTGTACAGCGGGGTTAGGTCGTGACTCTACTGATTGCCTGTGAGGTAGATTCTGTATAGCGAAATACGGTATACGTGTTGCCGGCGAGACGGTGATCGGGGAGCAACCTGCTGACAGCACAGCGAACAGTTCGGCCCTTCGTCTATCTTTTTTCAAGGCGAGAATCCCGCCCTTTAGGGCGGGCGTGAAGCCGACAACTCCTACACGAACCACCATCGGTTGCAGGCCGAATACCCCGCGACTACGAACCTTTATCAGAATTGGGTGTATAGAAATCGGTACGTCCAAATGAAGTACAACCTCGAAAACGGGTCGCAAACGGTCTATGCGCTCCAATATCACTTCGTGACCGTCACGAAGTGCCGCGCAGACCTACTCACCGACGA
>NZ_BMOC01000018.1 GCF_014646875.1 Halobellus salinus
TCCTCGCCCAAGTCGGGGAGCGGAGACGCAGAAGTAGACCTGCGTGTGAATGGTGGGATGTTGAACGGCGAGAGTCACCGGCCTATTGCTGGTGACTGATTGCCGGGAGTCCACATCAAAGCCCCACCCTCAAGGACCGAGGCGCGTATGCGCCGAGGGAGTAGGGTGGGGTAGTTTACTTCCTGGGAACGAGGCGCCGCCCGGAGTTGAGCACGACCAGCGTGCTGCTCGCTGCCATCGCGAGCGCCGCGAAAAGGGGGTTCAGAAGCCCCGCGGCGGCCAGCGGGACCGCGACAGCGTTGTAACAGAGCGCCCAGACGAGGTTCTGGCGGACCCGCCGGCGGGTTCCGGTCGCGAGGGCGAACAGCGTCGGGACCGGCGCCAGCCGGCCGTCGGCCACCACCGCGTCCGCAGCGTCGGCGGGGAGGGAGGTGCCCCCCGCGATCGCGACCCCCACGTCGGCGGCGGCCAGCGCCGGCGCGTCGTTCGCGCCGTCGCCGATCATCGCCACCCGGCCGCGGTCCCGGAGCCGGCGGATCGCCGCCACCTTCCCGTCGGGAGGGAGGCCCGCGAACACCTCGTCGACGTCGGGGTGGTCGCCGAAGGCGGCGGCCGCGGCCTCGTCGTCGCCCGTGAGCACGACCACGTCGCGGTCGCCGTCCGACAGCGCCGCGACAGTGTCCTGCCAGGTAGCCCGCGGTTCGTCGGCCACGACGAACAGCCCCCGACACCGGCCGTTCCATCCGATCAGGACCGGGACCGCCCCGGACGCGGTCGCCTCGGCGGCCCGCTCGGCGTACCGGTCCGGGATCGTCAGCCCCGCCTCCGCGAGGAGGCCGGGGTGACCCACCACCGTCCGCTGGCCGTCGATCGGCCCGACGACGCCGGTGGGTTCGACTGTCACCGACTCGGCGTCGAGCGCGGGGCTCTCCGTCTCGGGCCGGGCCACGGAGCCCCCGTCGCTCGCGACCGACTCCCGGCGCGGGGTCGGCGTTCCCTCGTCTTCGGCCGGTGCCACTCCCTCGTCTTCGGCCGTCGCCGCGGCGTCGGCCACGATGGCGTCGGCGACCGGGTGGGTTGCGTACCGTTCCAGCGCCGCGGCCCGCTCGATCGCCGCCTCGTCGTCGACGAGTGTCTCGCGGACGGTCATACGGCCGCTGGTGAGCGTCCCGGTCTTGTCGATCGCGACCACGTCGGTCTCGGGCAGGGTCTCGAACAGCGTCCCGCTCGCGACGACGATGCCGTCCTCGGCGGCGCGCTGGACGCCGGCAGCCACCGCGAGCGGCGTGGCGAGCCCCAGCGCACAGGGGCAGGACACCACCAGTACCGTCAACCCGACCAGCAACGCGCTCGTCGGCGTGCCACCCAGGATCAGCGTCGCTCCCGCCGCGAACACCGCAACGGTCACCACGACCGGGACGAACACCGTCGCCAGCCGGTCGGCGAGCCGCTGGACGCCGGGACGGGCGGTCTGGACCGACCAGAGCAGGCCGACGATCCGGTCGAGCGTGCTGGTGGCGTCCGGGCCGACCTCGACCACCAGCGGCGCGTCGGTGACGATCCCCCCGCCGACGACCTCGTCGCCGGGGCGCCGGGTCACCGGCAGCGACTCGCCGGTGACCAGCGCCTCGTCAACGGCCGCGACCCCCTCAACAACGGTCCCGTCGAGCGGGATCCGCTCGCCCGGCCGGACGAGCAGTTCGGTCCCGGGCGTGACGGCGTCGACCGGGCGCTGCTCGCCGTCCCGGGTGCGGGCCGTCTCGACGCTCGCGCCGGTGAGGTCCGACAGGAGGTCGACCGCCTCGCGCTTGACCCCGCGCTCGTAGTAGTTGCCCGCCGTGACCGCAAGCACGATCGCGACGGTCACGTCGAAGTAGACGTCGATCCCGCCGAGGACCGTGATCGCGGAACTGTAGAGGTACGCGCTGACGGCCGCAAGCGACACCAACAGGTCCATGTTGGGCTGTCCGGCCCGCAGGCTGACGTAGGCGCCGCGGAGCAGCGGGAACCCCGTGTAGAACAGCACGATCGAGGCGAACAGCCAGAGCTGTCCCAAGAGGTAGAGCCGGCCGAACGCCCCGAACTCCACGACCGGCGCGAACCCGAAGTGCTGCGGGTAGATGAACAGGACGTACCACACCATCGTCATCATCCCGAAGAACCCGCCCCCGACGAGGAACGCGGCGGTGGGCGACGCCGCCTCCTGCCGATCCGTGACAGAGCGCTGGCTCGCGTCATACCCCGCGACCGACAGCCGGTCGGCAAGTTCGGAGACTGTCAGCGCGTCCTCGTCGTAGACGACCTGCATCGTGTCGGTCGCGTAGCTCGCGGCGGCGGCCTCGATCCCGTCACACTCGGTCGCGGTCGACTCTAAGAACACCTCGCAGGTCGAACAGTGCATCCCGTCAACCGAGAGGTACGCGACCTCGCCGTCGGCGTCCGCGACTGTGGTCTCCCGCTCGACGGCCTCGGGATCGGTCTCCGCCGGGTCCGCGTCGTCGAGTGTTCGTGCGACTTCGAGACACCCACAGCAGCAGTACTCGCCGTCGACAGCCGCGTGGGTGACGGGGTCGGCCGGCAGCGCCAGATCGCAGAGGGTGCACCCGGACACGGTCACAGCGGCTGGTAGAAGGGGACGTTCGGATACGGAAGCGCGACGCCGAACAGCATCAGCCCGTGGGCGAGCGGGAGGTAGCCGAGGACGACGAACACGGCTCCGAGCGCCCGGTGGAGCGTCGTGCGGTGCCCCACCGAGATCGAGCCGATCGCGAGCCCGTAGGCGAGTAGGGTCGGGATCGTCCCCACTCCGAGGACGCCGAGGACGAGCGCGCCGCGGACCGGGTCGCCCACAACGAGCGCGTAGAGGTACGCCGGATAGAGGATCGGACACGGCAACAGCGCGTGAACGGCGCCCAGGCCGATGATCTTCGGCGATCCGACGAGCCGGTCGACCCGCGCGGTGAGGACGCCCGTCACGACCCGGAACCCCCGGCCGACGAGCGGAAGCCCCGTGACGGCGCCGGTGATCGCCGTCCCGCGAACGAGGTAGCCGACCCCGACGGCGACGATCAGGCTGCCCACGACGATCCCGACGCTCCCGCGGATCGCCGAGGCGACGGGTGTGATCGCCGTCGCCCCGGCGACGAGTCCGCCAACCAGCCCCAACACGCCGCCGACGGCGGCGTAGCCGATTGTGCGCCCGACGTTGAACAGCCCGTGCTGGCGGACGTCGGCGACGGTGATCCGGTCGCGCCTCCGCGGGTCGCGGTCGGCGGTGAGCCGCTCGGCGTACGTCGAGACCAGCGGGCCACACATCCCGAGGCAGTGGGCCCCCGCGAGGAGCCCGATCACGAGGAATAGCAGCAGGTCGGCGTCACTCCCGAGGGCCTCAACCGCTGGCGTGGCGGCCGCGGTTGTCGGGAACGGCATCGTCACGCGCCGCCGGGCGCCGGATCGTCGGGCTCTTCGGCCGGCGGGTCGTGTGGCGACAGCGCGACCGCGAGACTCGCCGCGATCACGACGACGTTGACGACGGTCACCGCCGCGACGAGTTCGGAGCCGAGCACGACGAACACGGCCGCCGGCACCAGCGCGAGCAGCGCGAGCAGGCTGACAGCCCGTGGCGTGAGTTCCATACGGGAGTGATACACCGACTGTTGCTTGAATCGTCGTGCCGTTCTCAGATTCTTGGAACGTGAGCCGCGTATAAATCACGCAAACAAGTGAGCGTCGTGTATGAACGAGGGGATGGTTTCGGCCGACGACGGGGCGACACACGGCGACCTCGAACGCAGCGTCTCGGCGCCGCCGGATCAAGCCGACGTCGATCGGACCCTGTCACACGAGGAGTTCGACCCGAAGGGAACGCTCGCGTTGATCCTGGTGTACTTCGCGATCCTGGTGGGCATGTGGGTGTTCATGTACTTCGTCGAGTTCCTCGGCAACGGGCTGACGGTGGTGGGGTGATTGCGGATGCACATCCACCAGTACGAGAAGCTCTGGCTCGGGCTGTCGCTGCTTCTCATCGTCGGGTTCGTCGCGACGGTCACGTACGGGGCCGTCGGCACGCCGGCGATCAGTATGATCGGCGACGACGGTGACACCCTCAACCCGAACGCGATCGACGACCACCCGGAGTTCGGTGACCCGGGCGTCGAGAAGGTGGGTGAAAGCGAGTACGCGGCGTACGTCGTCGCCCGACAGTTCATGTTCCAGCCGGACCCGATCGTCGTCCCCGCCAACACCACCGTCACGTTCTACGTCACCTCGGCCGACGTGATTCACGGGTTCAGCGTTGTCGGTACCAACGCGAACACGATGGTCATCCCCGGTGAAGTCGCCGAGTTGACCGTCGAAATCAACGACCCCGGGGAGTACGGTATCGTGTGTCACGAGTACTGCGGGAACGGCCACCACGGCATGGAGGGGCTGTTGAAGGTCGTTCCGGCGGACGAGTACGACGGGGGTGACGCCGAATGAGCACCGGTTCGGGCGCCGCGACGTTCGTCGATCGCTACCCGGAGGAGGCGTCGATCGTCCGGCAGGCCTTCTTCGTCGCGTTCGTGGCGTTCGGGCTCGGGGCGCTGTTCGGGGTGATCCAGGCGCTCCACCGGACCGACATCCTGCGGTTCATTCCGTCGACGGACTACTACACCGTGCTCACCGCTCACGGCGTCCTGCTCGTGATCGTGTTCACGATCTTCTTCCTCGTCGGCCTGTTCCAGTGGGCGATCACCCGGAGCTTCGACCGGCCGGTCGAAGACATCCGGATCACCAAGGCGTGGCTGGCGCTGATGTCGGTCGGGTCGGTGGTCACCGGGGTCACGATCCTGCTTGGGTTCGTCGACGAGGTCGGGATCAGCGCCGACGTGCTCTTTACGTTCTACGCGCCGCTGCAGGCGCATCCGCTGTTCTACGCGGGGCTGGCGGTCTTCCTGGTGGGGACGTGGATCGCCGGCGCCGACTGGTTCCGGTCGTGGCTGGCGTGGAACGCGGAGCACCCCGACGACCGAATCCCGCTCCAGGCGTTCGTGGTCCTGACGACCATGTTGATGTGGTACATCGCGACCATCGGCGTCGCGGTCGCGGTGCTGTTCTTCCTGCTGCCGTGGTCGCTCGGGCTGATCGAAACCGTGAATCCGCTGTTGACCCGGACGCTGTTCTGGTTCTTCGGCCACCCGGTTGTCTACTTCTGGCTCATGCCGGCGTACCTACTGTGGTACACCGTGTTGCCGAAGATCGCCGGCGGACGGCTGTTCAGCGACCCGCTCGCGCGGGTCGTGTTCGTGCTCTTCCTGCTGCTGTCGACGCCGGTGGGGATCCACCACCAGTATCTCGACCCCGGCATCGCTGAGAGCTTCAAGTTCATCGCCATGACCAACACGATGTTCCTGCTGCTGCCGAGCCTGCTGACCGCGTTCACGGTCGTCGCGAGCGTCGAACACGGAGCCAGACAGCGCGGCGGGACGGGGTTGTTCGGGTGGCTTCGCGCGCTGCCGTGGCGGGATCCGGCGTTCACCGGGATGATGCTCGCGGGACTCATGTTCGCCGCCGGCGGGTTCTCCGGCATGATCAACGCGGGCATGAACATCAACTACCTCGTCCACAACACCCTCTGGGTGCCCGGCCACTTCCACCTCACCGTCGGGACCGCGGTCGCGCTCACGATGATGGCGGGGACCTACTGGCTGTGGCCACAGCTCACCAACCGGCGGCTCTACTCCCGGCCGATCGGGCTGCTCCAGGTGGTCGTCTGGTTCGGCGGTATGGCGCTCATGTCCAACGCGATGCACGTCTCCGGGCTGTACGGCATCCCGCGGCGAACCGCCGAACCCCAGTATCAGGGGTTCGACTTCTCCACCGCGTTCGGGAGCGTCGCGGAGCTCAACGTCCAGCTCGCGATCGGCGGGACGCTACTCTTCGTCTCGGCGCTCCTGTTCTTGGCCAACCTCGCGTTCTCGTGGGGCAATCCCACGACCTCGGGGCTGGGCCAGACGCTCCCGCCGGCGCTCTCCGGGCCCGACGACAGCCCGCGGGTCCTCGACAACATGCGGCTCTGGGCCGCGATCGCCCTGGTGCTCGTCGCGCTGGCGTACGCGCTGCCGCTCGGCGCGATCGTCGCCGACAGCGGCCTGTTCGGTCCGGGCGGTGACGCCTATCCCGTCACGGTCGTCCTCAACTCCGTCGCGGTCACCGCAGAGCGCCTGACGGCCTCGGTGGGTGCCACACTCGCCGACGTCGGCGGCGTGCTGGAGGTGATCCGATGACCGGGAACCCCCTCCGGATCGAGACGAGCGGCGGCGTTCTCGTGGGGTTCGTGGTGCTCGCCGTCGTCGTTTTCGAGCTCAGGACGGTTCTGGGCATGCTGTTCGGGATCGACGTCTCCGGGGTCGTCTACTTCCCGGTGGCACTGGCCGTCCTCGTGGGGCTGCTCGTCGCCGAGAACGCGCTCCGGAGCGTCGGGTCGAAGGAGGGGTGAGGTGAGCGCACACACCGTGCGGGAGGGGCTTCCGTCGGGGCTGATCGTGGCCGCGGTCGGTGTCGGGCTTCTGGTGGGGTACACCGCTGCGGTCGATCCGGTCGTCCGGACACCCGCGCAGGTCGCGTACCCACTGGTGTGGGTCGTCGTGAGCGGAGCGGCGCTCGCGCGGTACGTCGTGCCGGCGATCGCGTCGTCGTCGCTCCCCGCGCTCGCGGTCGGCGGAGGGTACACGGTCGTGTTGCAGTACACCGCCGGGCTGCTCGGTCCGGGGTCCGCGCCGTCGTCGACCAGCGTCCACCTGGCGCTTCCGGGGTGGGGGCCCGCCGTCGTCCACACCGGGTCGCTGGTGTCGGTCAGGCTGATCCCGTTTCTCACGATCGGCTACCTCACCCTGGGGGCGCTCGCGGCCGTCGCCCTCGACCGGACGTGGAGCGCCTCCGGCCCGGGCGTGCTGGGGCTGTTCGCCTGCGTGTCGTGTACAGCACCCCTGATCGGCGGGGTTGCGGGGTCGCTCGGCGCCGGGACCGTCGCTACGACGGTCTCACACGCGCAGTATCCGCTGGCCACCGGCGCCTTCCTGGTCTCGGTCGCCGGGTTTGCCTGGCTCCTCCCGACGGCGGAGCGGTGACCGCTGGGGTCCCGGCTCGAGGGTCGGTCACAGCAGTCGACGCGGTCGCGACGCGCCGGGACGATACGCTCCCGCGACGTGTGATGCCACCACGGGCACGTGGCGAAGCGCTACGCCACCACGGACGCGGTCCCGGTCGCCACCAGCACCACGCTTCCGGCGACGGCCGCCGCAAGCGGGATCGACGCGTTGTCGTCGACGACATACCCCCGGATCACGGGCGTGAACCCGTCGGCGACGGTCGCCGCCAGCGCGGCCGCGACCGACGCCGCGACGCCGGCCGGAGCGCCCGCTTCGGGAACCAAAATCGGCACCGAAACCGCGAGACAGACCGCGAACATCGCTCCGAGCGTCCGCAGCCGCTTGGGTTCGCCCGCCTCGCGGGTCGTCGACAGGAGCCCCGAGATCGGGTCGCCGATCGTCAGCATCAGCGTCGCCGGGACAGCGACGTGCGGCGCGAACGTCAGCACCACCGCGGTGATGCTGAACATGTATAATCCATACCCCGCCACGTTGTCCTGCTCGTACGGGCGGGTGAGTTCGTCGTAGACGGCCCACTCGAACCCGACCACCAGCCGAACGAACTCCAGGGTCGCCGCGACCGCCGAACACGCAAGCATCACGTGCCCGAACTCCCGCCACGTAACCAACTCCAGGACGTAGAGAAGCGGCAGCCCTGTGCCGCTGGCGTGGACGAGACGCCGCTTGAACTCGCCGCGTTTGAGCACCTCCGAGAGCGTGGCGAGAAGCACCGCTACGAGCCCGCGTCGGTCGTGACGGCGTCGTACGCCGCGACGAGTCCGTCGAACGACGTGTCGCCGTCCATCACGGCGTCGAGTTCGGTCGACAGCGACTCGACCGGGAGCCGGACCTGCCGCCCGGAGTCGCGCTCGCGGACAGTCACCGTGTCGGGACCGTCGCCCTCCAGCCCGTCGCGGTCGACGGTGACGCAGAACGGCGTGCCGACCTCGTCCTGCCGGCGGTACCGGCGCCCGATGCTGCCGGAGTCGTCGTGGGTGACGCTGAACCCCGCCCGCCGGAGGTCGTCCACAATCGCCTCCGCGCGGTCGACGAGTTCGGGGACGTTCGAGACCAGGGGGAACACCCCGACGTCAGTGGGCGCGACCGTCGGCGACAACGAGAGGTACGTGCGCGTCTCGTCGTCGACCTCGTCCTCGTTGTACGCGTGCGCCAGCAGTGTGTACACCGTCCGGTCGACGCCGAAGGAGGGCTCGATCACGTGGGGGGTGATGTGCTCGCCGTTGATCGTCCGCTCCTCGATCCGGAAGCCGGCGACGTCGGTGTCGACGGTCCGGGTCTCGCCGCCGACGGAGACAGTGACCGTCTCGCCGTCGAACGCCGCGGGGTTGCGGTCGGCGAGTTCTTCGAGCGCCGAGGCGACGTCCGCCGCCTCGCTGCCGTACTCGGGGCCGAGCACGCTCATGTCCGGGTCGACGACCGCCCGTTCTACGTCCCTCGGCTCGTCGAACTCCCGGAAGATGGTGAAGTCGTCGTCAGCGTGGTCGGCGTGCTTCGAGAGGTCGTAGTCGCCCCGGTAGGCGAACCCCGCGATCTCGATCCAGTCGCCGTCGACCTCGCTCTCGGCGTCCCAGCAGTCCGCGGCGTAGTGGGCCCGCTCGCCCGCGAGGTGCTGGCGGAACCGGAACCGATCCATGTCAACGCCCAGCGTCTCGTACCACTCCTGGGCGATCCCGACGAAGTAGCCGATCCACGGGTCGCCGATCGTCCCCGCGGCGACCGCCTCCCCGACCGTCGTTTCGACGTACTCGCCGCCGTCATCGTGCTGTTCGGTCGCGGGGTAGAGCGTGACCTCAACGTCGGCGACGCTGTCGAGGTGGGGGTCGTCGCGCTCGGGGTCGACGAACTGCTCGAGTTCCGCCTGGGTGAACTCCCGGGTGCGGACGATGCTCTTCCGCGGCGAGATCTCGTTGCGGTAGGCGCGGCCGATCTGGGTCACGCCGAACGGGAGGCTGTTGCGGGCGTACTCCTTGATCCGCGGGAACTCAACGAAGATGCCCTGGGCGGTCTCCGGTCGGAGATACCCCGGCGTCGACGACCCCGGCCCGATATTCGTCTCGAACATGAGGTTGAACTGCGTGACGGCCTCGTCGGCGAGGTCGCCGCCGCAGGTGGGACACCGGATGTCGTGGTCGGCCACCAGGTCTTCGACCTCCGCGAGCGGAAGCGACTCGGCGTCCTCGATCGGCGTGTTGTCCTCAAGCAGGTGGTCCGCGCGGTGGGACTCCCCGCAGTCGGGACACGCCACGAGCATATCGTCGAAGCCGTCGAGGTGGCCCGACGCCTCGAAAACGGGCTCGGGCATGATCGTGGGAGCCTCGATCTCGAAGTTGCCCTCCCGGACGGTGAACCGGTCGCGCCACGCGTCCTCGACGTTGGCTTTCAGCGCCGCGCCTTGGGGGCCGAAAGTGTAAAACCCCGCCGCGCCGCCGTACGCCTCGGTGGCGCCGAAAAAGTAGCCGCGGCGCTTTGCGAGCTCCGCGAGCCGTTCGCCCTCCCCGCTCATCACACCGCCTCCACGAGGTCGACGTCGCGGACGATACCTACGAGTTCGTCGCCGGCGACAAGCGGGATCTGCTCGATGTCCTCGGTGATCAGCGTCTGTGCGACCGCCATCGCCGGCTTTGTCCGGGAGACTGCGGTGATGTCGTCGGACATGAATCTCGAAGCGGGCTCGGCGGGGATCTCGACGTTCCGGGTGGGGATATACCGCTTACCCACCGCCTTGATTCCCTCCCACATCCAGTCGTCGTCCTGGCTGGCGACCGAGTCGCCGGTGTCGTCTTCGCCCTCGACCACGCGGGCGACGTTGATGATGTCGACTTCGGTGAGGATGCCCGCCATCGACCCCTCGCTGTCGAGACAGACGGTGTAGGGGACGTTCGCGTAGTAGATCTCCCGTTCGGCGACCGGCAGCGGTGTCTCCTGGTGGGTGGTGTTCACGTCTCGTGTGGCGACGTCGCCGGCGGTGGTGTCGACCACGACCTCCTCGCGAGCGATGGTCCGGATCACGTCGGTGATGGTGATGATGCCGTCGAGTCGGCCGTCGACCACCGGGACCCGTCGGGTGCCCGCGTCGACCATCAGCCGTGCCGCCTCCTCGACGGTGGCGTCGGCCGAGACCGTCGGGACCTCACGCATCAGCACCGCGAGTTGGCCTTCGTCGGGGCGTTCGATCAGCTCCTGCCGGGAGACCAGCCCGCGGTACGCCTCCCCGTCGTCGGTCTGCTTGACGACCGGAACCGAGGAGAAGCCCCGCTCCTGGAGATACTCCAGCACGTCGTCGCGGGTCCCCGGGAGTTCGGCAGTGACCAGCTCCTCGCGGGGCGTCATCGCGTCGGCAACGTTCATACGCGCCATACTCCGCCACACCTCTTGTACCCTTTGAAGCCCCAGACGGTCGTGTTTCGGTGAGCGACGACCGACCGGAGAATCGTCGCCGGGCGGGAATAGAAGCGGCCGCGGCCTCAACGGCGTTGACGGGGGCTGGCGTGTGACCGGGTGAGCGCAGACGCGGGAATTGTATCGGGGCCGGGCCCCGAGGCACTCACCTCGCTCTTTTGTAGATTCGGCGATGGCGTTGCCGACGGCACGACGTTTCGCAGAACACCGGTCGCGTGAGACATATGTAGTTCTTTGTGGGATATATAGTCCTACTCTGGCATTTTTTTGAGTAATACCACACGTTCGTTCTTCAGCTCGCCGTGGCGTTCCGACGGGTTTATGTATGAGTGAGACACACTACCAAACATGACGCAGAACGTGACGGCGGTGACGGACGCGTCGCACGCCGAGGTTATGGCCTCGGTTGACCCCTCACCCGCGCAGCCGGAGTTCGTCATTGCGGACATCTCCCGCGACGAGGCGTGGGTATCGATGCCGGCGTCGGAAGCGGCGTCGCTTCACGAGTGGATCTGACGCCGACTCAGCCGTCGAACCGCGTTCCCGCCTCGCGTCCGTCGGTCCCGATCCCGACACCGACTGGTTCGGCACACCCCGTCCGACGCAACGACGCATCCGACCCGGCAGAAACGCCGACTGGCCGCTTGGCCGACACGCCAGCGTGAACCGGAGGCTCGTGGTCGCGATCGGCGTGGGCGTCGCCGTGGGGGCGGCGTACTTCGGGCTGCTCGTTCCGGACTGGTTCGTCGCGCTCGGAGCCGCGACCGTCTACGCCGGCGCAGCGTACCTGTATCTCGCGTCCGACGGTCCGCTCCTGGGATCGTCTCCCCGGTTCGAGGATCGGATCGACCGGGTCGGCTACGCGATCGGGGTGTTCGGGGTGAGCGTGAGTCCGCTCGCGTTCGCACAGCACTACGGCGGCGGGACTGCGACGGTCGCGTTCGTGGGGTGGACGGTGGGCGTGATCGCGTTCGTCCGACTGGCAGCAACAACCGGCGCGTAGGCCGTTCACAGCGCGTCGAGAACGACGTCGACGGCCGTTCCGAGAACCTCAACACCCACTGATTTCGCCCGGTCGATAAAGCCGCTGTCGTCCGCGTCGTCTGCGTCGGTCATAGGTTCGGAGTCACCCCCAAACGACGCACCCGTGGTACTTGTACGCTTGGCGGGTTCCCACACCGACTCACCCCGAACACAGTGTTTTTGTTCGCGTCTCCCGAGTGGGCGGGTATGCAGTACCGCGAGGTTGACGCGACCCGGGAGTTCCTGCTTCGACTCGAAACGGGCGCCGACTGGCGCACGGAGATCGAGGAGTTCGCCGACCTCGAAGACATCGACGCGGCGTGGTTCCAGGCAATGGGTGCGGTCCAGGACGCCGAGGTCTGGTTCTACGACCAAGACGACACGGAGTACCAGTCAGTGCGGTTCGACGAACCACTGGAGGTGGCAGCCTGCGTCGGCAACGTCGCAGACCTCGGGGGAGAGCGGTTCGCCCACACCCACGCGGTCCTCTCGCGCCCCAGCGGCCAGTCGCTTGCGGGCCACCTCAACGCCGCCACCGTGTTTGCGGGCGAGGTGTACCTCCGGGCGTTCGAGGAACCGCTGACCCGGGACCACGACGAGACCACCGACCTGGACCTCTGGCTCTGATGCACGCCGACGACGAGCGGTATTTCGAGCGGATCGAAGACCGCCTCGACAAGGCGTTCGACCGCGCCGAGCGCGCAAAGCGGCAGGGCCACGACCCCGAACCGGAGGTGGAGATCCCGGTCGCAAGGGACATGGCCGACCGCGTCGAGAACATCCTCGGGATCGACGGTGTCGCCGACCGCGTCCGCGACCTCGAGGGCCAGATGTCCCGCGAGGAGGCCGCCCTCGAGCTCGTCACCGACTTCGTGGAGGGCGCTGTCGGCGACTACGATGGTCGAGCGGGGAAAATCGAGGGCGCGGTGCGGACCGCGGTCGCGCTCCTGACCGAGGGCGTTGTTGCCGCCCCGATCGAGGGGATCGACCGGGTCGAGGTCGTGGACGGTGGCGGCGGCACCGAGTTCGTGAACGTCTACTACGCCGGCCCGATCCGGTCGGCGGGCGGGACCGCCCAGGCGCTCTCCGTGCTGGTCGCGGACTACGCCCGCTCGCTCCTGGGAATCGACGAGTACCGCGCCCGCGGCGACGAGATCGAACGGTACGCCGAGGAGGTGGCCCTCTACGACAAGGAGACCGGGCTCCAGTACACGCCGAAGAACAAGGAGACGACGTTCATCGCCGAACACATGCCGATTATGCTCGACGGCGAGGCCACCGGCGACGAGGAGGTCTCGGGGTTCCGTGATCTCGAACGGGTCGACACCAATTCGGCCCGGGGTGGCATGTGTCTGGTGCTCGCCGAGGGAATCGCGCTGAAGGCGCCGAAGATCCAGCGGTACACCCGCGAGCTGGAGGAGGTGGAGTGGCCGTGGCTCCAGGACCTCATCGACGGCACGATCGGGGGGGAATCGGGGGAGGACGGCCACGGGGACCGAGGGAGCGACGCCGACAGCGACGGCGAGGAGGGGAGCAACGGCGACGCTGCCGACACCGAGGTGTCGACGCCGGCAGGCCCCAGCCGCCCCGATGCCTCCGAGAAATACCTCCGGGACCTGATCGCCGGCCGACCGGTGTTCGGCCACCCCAGCGCCTCCGGGGGGTTCCGGCTTCGGTATGGCCGGGCGCGGAACCACGGCTTCGCGACCGCGGGGGTCCACCCCGCGACAATGCACCTCGTCGACGACTTCCTCGCGACGGGGACCCAGATCAAGACCGAACGGCCCGGAAAGGCCGCGGGGGTCGTCCCGGTCGATTCAATCGAGGGGCCGACGGTCCGACTCGCAAACGGCGACGTGCGCCGGATCGATGATCCGGAAGCGGCGCTCGCGGTCCGGAACGGCGTCGAGGAGATCCTGGATCTGGGTGAGTACCTAGTGAACGTCGGGGAGTTCGTCGAGAACAACCACCCGCTCGCGCCCGCGTCGTACGTCTTCGAGTGGTGGATCCAGGACTTTTCGGCGGCGGGCGGCCCCGTCCAGGCGCTCGAAGACGACCCCGCGGTCGACCTCGAAGCGCCGACGCCCGCGGAGGCCCACGAGTGGGCGACTGCGTACGACTGTCCGCTTCACCCCGAGTACACCTACCTCTGGCACGACGTATCGGTCGACCAGTTCGTCGGCCTCGCGGCGGCCGTCGAGAACGGGCGGGTGGTCGCACCCGAAGCCGACGGCGGGGTTGCGGGGGAGCGAGCAAGCGAGCGCGGACCGAACAACGGCGCGGACGACGACCCCGGCGCGACCGACGACGCGCTGGAACTCCCGAACGGCGACGCGACCGCGCGCACGCTCGAACGCCTGCTCGTCGAGCACACCCAGCGCGGGGAGACCATCCGGATCCCCGAGTGGCGACCGGTGGTGCGGTCGCTGGGGTTCGAGGTCGCCGGCGACAGCGCCCGGCTCGAACGGGCGTGGACGGAGTCCGCGCTGTCGGCCGAGGCGCGCGGGTGGGACGACGGCGACAGCGCGCTGCGGGCGGTCAACGAGGTCGCGCCCTACGAACTCCGGGAGCGCGCGCCCACCCGGATCGGCAACCGCATGGGCCGCCCCGAGAAGTCGGAGTCGCGGGACCTCTCGCCCGCAGTCCACACCCTCTTTCCCATCGGCGAGGCCGGCGGCAGCCAGCGCGACGTGGGGAAGGCCGCCCGCGCCCGCGACGACGAGGGGCGGCGCGGCGTCGTTGACGTGCGGGCGGGCGATCGGGTGTGCCCGAACTGCGGCACCCACACCTACCGGACGCGGTGTCCCGACTGCGAGACCCACACCGAACCCCACTACGAGTGCGACGAGTGCGGGCAGGTCGTCCGCCCCGACGAGTCCGGGCGGGTCCACTGCGACCGGTGTGATCGTGCGGTCGAGAGCCCCGAGTGGGTCTCGATCGACATCGGCGAGGAGTACCGCGACGCACTGGAAGCCGT
This sequence comes from Halobellus salinus, assembly GCF_014646875.1. GTDB lineage: Archaea > Halobacteriota > Halobacteria > Halobacteriales > Haloferacaceae > Haloquadratum > Haloquadratum salinum. The sequence goes on from NZ_BMOC01000018.1 coordinate 14,551, forward strand.
CGGCGAGCGGGAGTCCGCCTACGAGATCATGAAGGGTGTGAAGGGGCTCACTTCCGCGGACAAGACCCCCGAACCGATGGCGAAAGGCGCGTTACGGGCGAAAAACGGCGTGACCGCGTTCAAGGACGGCACCGTCCGGTACGACATGACCGACCTCCCGGTCACGTCGGTCCGGCCCTCTGAGCTCGACGCGACCGCCGACGACTTCCGCGAACTCGGGTACGAGACCGACGTGGACGGCGAGCCGCTGGAGTTCGACGACCAGCTGGTCGAACTGAAGGTCCAAGATGTCGTGCTCTCCGACGGCGCCGCCGAGCACATGCTCAAGACGGCGGACTTCGTCGACGACCTGCTCACGGAGTTTTACCACCTCCCCCCCTTCTACGAGGTCGACGAGCGCGACGACCTCGTGGGGAAACTCGTCTTCGGAATGGCGCCGCACACCTCCGCCGCGGTGGTCGGCCGCGTGGTCGGCTTTACCTCGGCGGCGGTCGGGTACGCACATCCGTACTTCCACGCCGCAAAGCGGCGGAACTGCTTCCACCCCGAGACGAAGGTGTGGTACCGGGACGAATCCGGGGAGTGGCGCCACGACCAGATCGCTTCGCTCGTTGAGGACCGTCTCGATCCCGAATCCGCTGACGAAGACGACTTCGGGACGCTCGTAGAGGAACTCAACGGCGACGTGATGGTTCCCTCCATCACCGAGGACGGCGAGGAGGTGCTTCGGCCCGTTGAGGCCGTGTCGAAGCACGTCGCGCCGGAGCATATGCTGGAGATAACGACGCGGAGCGGACGGTCGATCACGGTGACACCGGACCACGAGCTACACGTTTTCGACGGTGGCGGGATCCGATCGAAACAGGCGAGAGAGATAGACGAGGACGATCACGTGATCAAACCGGCCCACCTCGACAGTATCGAGGCGAGCGAACCGAAAACGTTCGACCTGCTGTCGGAGTTCGTCGACTCACCGGTGATCGGCAATGATCGACTGATGATCAAGGGGCTTGAAAAAGAGGCACTCTACGATCTGTTCACTGATCGACTGGCCGACGGTTGGGATGGCCGCTTCTACCCGCTACAGAGCACCGCCGAACATCTCGACCTCACGAAGAAAGGGCTGAGCAACCACCTCTATCGCGGGAGCATCCCCGCAGAGATCCTGCTGGAGTTCTTCGATTCGGCCGAGGCGATGCTGGAGTTCGTCCCCTCCGACGTGCGACTCGGTGTGAAACGCGATTCGTCCGAGATCGACAGGACGATTCAACTGACCGAGCACGTTGCTACGCTGCTCGGATACTACGCGGCCGAGGGGTTCGCCCGCAAACAGGACACCCCGAAGGGGACTATCCACCAGGCGACAATACGCGGAACGGAGGCGGAGGCGCGAGACTTCTACGTTGACGTGCTCGGGGAGGAGTTCGGCGTCGAACCATATCGCGAGGATCACGCGAAAGTGACAGTGTCGAGTCGACTGCTCCACGCGTTCTTCGACACCGTCCTCAACGCCGGGGTGTACGCGCACACCAAACGGGTTCCGGACTGCATCTTCGATGCACCGGAGTACATCATTGGCGCGTATCTGAGCGGCTACTTCAGCGGTGACGGCTCCGCTGACAAGGCAACCCCACGAGTCACCGCGAACACAGTGAGCCCGGAACTCAAATCGGACCTGCTCGCGCTGCTCACCCGTCTCGGGATCAGCGGACAGGTGAATGACCGTCCTCAAGTCCTCCTTCGGGAGCAGTTCCCCGAATGCTACGACAAGGACGACGAGTCACTATCACGTCCTGGTTTCGAAATCTCCGTCTCGGGAGACGACGTTGTCCAGTTTGCCAGACAAGTCGGATTCCACCTCACCCGGAAGGATCGGACGCTTCGCGGGCACACGTTCGATAGAGAAGCGGATGGGCGAATTCCGTACTGCTACGACGGTGGGACGGACAACTATTTTATCGACCCGGTCGACGGAATCGAGTACGTCAGCGACACACCTGAGCACGTCTACTGTCTCACCGTCGAAGATACCCACTCCCTCGTTGCGAATGATATGTCAATTCGTCAATGCGACGGCGACGAGGATTGCGTGATGTTGCTCATGGACGGCCTGCTGAACTTCTCGAAGCAATATTTGCCGGATCAACGCGGCGGTCGGATGGACGCGCCCCTCGTGATGTCCTCCCGGATCGACCCCAGCGAGATCGACGACGAGGCGCACAACATGGACGTGGTCCGGCAGTACCCCCGAGAGTTCTACGAGTCGACGCAGGAGATGGCCGACCCCGACGGGGTCGAGGAGGTGATCCGGTTGGCCGAAGAGAGCGTCGGTACCGACGACGAGTATCGGGGATTCGACCACACCCACGACACCTCCGACATCGCGCTCGGTCCGGACCTCTCGGCGTACAAGACCCTGGATTCCATGAAAGACAAGATGGACGCCCAACTGGAGCTCTCCCGGAAGCTCCGCGCGGTCGAAGAGACCGACGTGGCCGAGCGGATCATCGAATACCACTTCCTCCCCGACCTGATCGGGAACCTCCGGGCGTTTTCCAGACAGGAGACCCGGTGTCTCGACTGCGGGGCGAAGTATCGGCGGATGCCGCTGACCGGCGACTGTCGAGAGTGCGGCGGTCGGGTGAACCTCACCGTCCACCAGGGGTCAGTGAACAAGTACATGGACACCGCGATCCGCGTCGCCGACGAGTTCGGGTGTCGAGAGTACACCAAACAGCGTCTGGAGGTCTTAGAACGCAGCCTCGAGTCGGTCTTCGAGAACGACAAAAACAAGCCCACGACGTTTGCAGACTACATGTGAGTCGACCGCCGCGCCCGTCTACACCGACGCGACGTCAACGACCGACGCGACGTCAACGACCGACGCGACCGACGCTCCGTTCCGGGAGATCGAGGCCGCGATCGAGCGGGCGCCTGAAGCGGGGGTCCTCGCGGTCGAGAGAGAGGCCGCCGGGCTGTGCACCTTTGCCGAGCGCCGGGACCGTCCGGTGGTCTGTGTCGCGTGCGTGACGGCCGAGATGGGTCGCGGCGAGGGGGGTGACGCCGACGGGAGCACGGCCGCCCTGGAGGTGGTCGGCGCCGTGCTCAACCCGTGGGACGGGGAGGCAACCGAGTGACCGCCCGCAGTTCCCGACCGACACGAGTGCGTGTTTCGTTACGCGATAGCCGGCCGGCAAGCCGCCCTCGGATGAGAGTCCCGCGAGTGAAACGAGCGGGCGGGACATCGATGGGCGCGCCGCGTCTGTCGAACGACACCGGGCCCCTCGAGTCGAGACCGCGGGGGTTTCGGAGGTCGTCTCCCCTTCCGTGTGTACCGACTCCACTCCGAACTGCGCAGTATCCGACGCGCGGAGCGAGGATATATTCGCCTCGGCACCGAATCGTAGGGCAGTGACCGGAAGTCGAGACGGCGGGATGGATGGAGACACCGCGACCGACAGCAGCGCTGCGGAGTTCGCGGTGCTGTTCGACATGGACGGCGTCCTGCTGCGGGGCCGTGGCACCGATCCGGCGGTCCACGCCCGGGCGCTCGACGACGTGCTCGAAGCGCGCGGGATGGAACTCGCCGAGGAACACCGCGCGGCACTGTCAATGTATGAGTACACAGACGCGTTCGTTGAGGCCTGTACGGACGTCGGCGTCGACCCTGGGGTGTTCTACACGGCTCGCGAAGAGCGCAGTGCGGCGCGCACCGTCGAGCACGCCGCCGGCCGCGACCTCTTCGACGACGTCGACGCGCTGGGTCGGCTCCCGGAGCGGGCGGCGGTCGGCCTCGTCAGCAACAACTACCACCGGACGGTTGAGTTCGTTGTCGACACCTTCGGGCTCACAGCCTTCGATATCGCCCGCGGCCGCGAACTCGGCCCCGTGGGGTTCAGCCGGCGGAAACCCGAGCCGTACTACCTCGAAGAGGCGCTCGGGGACCTCGGTGCGACGGACGGCATATACGTCGGTGACCGCGAGACCGACATCGTCGCGGCCCATCGCGCCGGGCTGGACAGCGTGTTCGTCCGTCGAGAGCACAACACCGACGTCGAACTCGGCGTCGAACCGACAGTCGAGGTCAACGGGTTGGCCGAGGTCGTCGACGTGGTCTGCGAGTAGCCGGTCACTCCAGATAACCGAGGTTCCGGAGCCGCTTTTGGGCCTCGTCGTCCATCTCCTCGACCGCATCGTCGGAGACATCGTCGGCGAGTGCGTCGGTCCACGCCCCGCCGGTCGCGGACTCGAACGCCGACAGCACCGACTCCGTCTCCGCAACCGTGGGGTCGTCGCCGTCCGCAAGGGTGTCGGTCTCGCCCGGATCCCTGTCAAGCCGGTAGGCCTCGTCGTCGATCCGGTCGATCCGGATGTACTTCGCGTCGACCCGGCGCGCCGCGCGCATCCGGGCGTAAAACCGGGAGTCGGCCGGGAGGTCGATTCCGGCAGCGGCGGCCTTCTCTTCGAGTTGGGTCAGCTCCACCACCGGCCGGGAGTACTCCACAAACGCGTACGCGCCGTCGCCGCGCTGGCCGGGGTCGCGGTCGGACGCAGGGAGGCCGTCGAACGCGCGGTAGTCGTCGGCGACCAGCGACCGTGTCGGATCCGGCGGAACCGCGCCGTCGACCGTTGCGGGGTCGTCGCTCGACACGCCCAGGGCGTCGAGAACGGTGTGGTACAGGTCCAGAAGCTCCACTTGATCCCCGCGCCGGTCGGCGTCCAGGTCGGGGTGTTTGACCAGCAGCGGGACGTTGATCAGGGGGTCGTAGACGCAGAATTCGTGACCGTAGAGGTCGTGTTCGCCGTGCAGTTCGCCGTGGTCCGCACACACCACAACCATCGTGTCGTCCCACCTCCCCTCCGCCTTCAGCCAGTCGAACAGCCGCCCGAGCTGGTCGTCGATGTGGGCGATCTCGGCGTCGTAGAGCCCGCGGATAGCGTCCCACTCGTCGTCGTCGATGTCGCGGGCACCCGAGTTGTACTCCTTGGAGTTTTGACACACGGTTTCGGAATCGACGCCGGGCGCGAACTCCGCGGCGAACTCCTCGGGCGGGTGGTACGGCAGGTGGGCGTCCATGAGGTTGATGAACGCAAAGGATCGGTCCGCGTCGTTGACGAACGCCATCGTCCGGTCGATCACCGCGGGCGTCTTCGAGTCAGCTGTGCCGCCGCCGGCGAGGTACTCGTGGGCAGTGTTGCCGAGGCTCACGAGTTTGTCCGCGACCGCCCGGAGCGACTCGTTGTCGTTCATGGTCTTCCACGCGCGGGCCAGCGGCCCCGACAGGAACTCTCCGGGCATGATCTCAAAGAAGTTGTCATACTCATCGAACCCGTCTGTGAGGTGGGTATACGGGGTGATCCACGCGTTCGAGGAGTAGCAGGCGGTGTCGTACCCCGCCGCCGACAACGTCTCCGCGAGCGTGGTCGCACCCTCCAGGTAGGGGTTCTCCTGGTCGGCGCCGTGCTGGGACGGATAACGGCCGGTGAAAAGCGAGGCGTGAACCGGGAGCGTCCAGGGGGCGGGCGCGACCGCCTGGTCGAAGACCGTCGCTTCCGCGGCGAAGTCGGCGAGGTTCGGCGTCGTCGGACGGTCGTACCCGTACGGTGTCAGCCGGTCCTTCCGGACCGTATCCATCACCACGAAGAGGACGTTTTCGGGCGACTCCGTGCTCATACCCACCCCTCGCGGCGACGAAGGCAAAGAGCCACCGGTCCCGAGTCGACAGGTCAAACACTCACGGGAGGAGGAGTCGCAAGAACGGGATCTTCGGGAGCGCTGGCGTCCCGCTCAGAACGGTGCCTGCGGCCCTTCGTCGCTGCCGGCATCATCTGTGGTCTCGCCGGGGAACGAGGGGGACATCCCGCCCTCGTCGTGGCCGCCACCGCCGCCCATCCCGGTGTCGGCGTGGACCGTCTCGATCTCGGGGATCTCCTTGACCATCCGGCTTTTGATCGCCTGGATCGTCATCGGGGAGATGCCGCACCCCGAACACGCGCCGCCGAGCATGATCGTGACCTCGCCGTCCTCGCGGTCGAGGTGCTGGATCGCGGCGGAGCCGCCGTGCATCTGGATCTGTGGGAAGTTCCGGCGCAGGAAGTTCGTGATCCGCTCTTTGAGGTCGTCGTCGCCACGTGCAGTGTCAGCACTCATACGACACAGTTCGGCGGCAACGGGCTTAGACCTTTGGTTCGGTGTGATCGGTAGTGTTCGGATAAGCTGGTGACCCTGTGACCACCTCGAAAGCCCCCGTTCAGTCCCGCCCACATCGGCTGGCTAACCGGCCGCCGCCGGCCGGGGCTCTCGAGGTGTCTCCAGTCGCACCGCCCTACTCTGAACACTGCCGGTGTGATCCCGCCTCACTCCCCGTCGGCCACCCCGAATACGTTCCGAAGCTGTTCGCGGAGTTCCTCGACGTAGGCATCGAGTGCTGCCGACAGCTTCTCGTCGTCAACGACGATTGCGGTCACCCGGTCGGCGGGGTCATCGGGGAGTTCGATCCGGAACGCCCCGTCGTCGTAGAACGGTTCCGACTCGTTGAGGATCTGCTGGTCGATCGCGTGGATCAGTTCCGAACCGTACCGCTCGCTCATCGCCTCGAAGGCGTTCTTGTACGCGCGCTGGAGCTCAGGAAAGTAGTGGACGTACTTGTCCTCAAACCGCTCGGGGTCGAACTCGGTCATACGTGTACGTGGCCGGCGCCGGTACAAACCGGTTTTGTCCGGGAGCCGGACCGGGCGGCCCGGTGCGCGTCGCTGCATACTTGATTCGGCCGGCTGATCAACGGGGTATGAACGGCCTCGAAGTCGCCCTCCGGCTTCTCGCCGGGGTCGGATTGATTCTGGCGAACGGCTTCTTCGTCGCCATCGAGTTCGGGCTCACCCGGGTGCGGCAGTACGCCGAATCGGAGTTCGACGAACCGGGGCTCCGCCGAGGGTGGGAGATGACCGACGACTTGGAGATCTACCTCACGAGCTGTCAGGTGGGCATCACCGCCTCTAGCATCGCGGTCGGGATCGTGGCCGAACCCGCGTTAGCGTCGCTGTTCGAGCCATACTTCCAGGCAACGGCACTGGCGTCGGTCGGCGCCGGCGGGATCGTCGCCTTCCTCATCATCAACCTCCTCCACCTCACCCACGGCGAACAGACGCCCACATACCTCGGCGTTGAGCGCTCGAAATTCGTGGTCCGGTACGGCGCCACCCCGTTGTACTGGTTCGCGAAAGCCATCGCCCCGATCATCGCGATCGGCGACGGGGTGGCGAAGGCGACGCTCAAACTGTTCGGCGTGGATATGACTGGCGCGTGGCTGGGCGCCGAGACCGACTCCATCGAGACGCGGGCGGACCTCCGGCACGAACTCGGGTCGGTACTCGACCGCGGCGACGTGCCAGAAGACCGGCGCGAGGAGGTTATCAATGCTCTGGCCGTGGGTGATCGGGCGGTCCGGGAGGTTATGACACCCGTCGGCGAGGTGGTGTTTCTGTCCACCCAGGAGTCGATGTCGGAGAACCTCCGCCGAATCGGATCCAACCCCCACACCCGGCTGCCGCTGGTCGGGGCGGAACCGTCGGACTTCCGCGGGATCGTCTACGTCCCCAGTGTGATCGACCACATCGACGACCTCCGGGAAGGGGACGCAACGTTCGGCGATATTGCGGCGCCGCCGATGACGCTGTCCGATTCAACGCCGATCAGCGAGGTGGTCGACCGGTTCCAGGTCGAACACCAGGAACTCGCCTTGGTCGTTGACGACGGCGAGGTGGCGGGGCTGGTGACCGCGACAGACGCCTTCGAGGCGGTGGTGGGTGACCTTGAGGACCCGCTCGACACCGAACTGGGAACACAGCGGGGAGGCGGCGCCGACCCCGCGGCGTGAGGACGAACGCGTCGTCCCCCGTACAGTTCGCCGTCGGTGCTGGCGCCGTCGAGGATTCATACTGTCGGCTATAGTCGCGTGACGTATTTCGACACCCCGGGGTGTCGAAAATCTTCACGTAGTTATAGCCGACAGTATCAGGAGGGGAATCCGTGCGCTTGCATCCGGAAACCCGTACTCAGCAGGGAGCGCCAGTGCTGATCACCCCGTCCCGTTCGATGTCTGGTCCCGATACAGATGGACATTGCCCGAGGCGTGACAGTGCGTGGAACAACCCCGATTTGGTACCCGGGACCGACAGTGGCTTGTTTGTCCTCCAGTTCCCCCGAGATCCCGATTCTGTATAGCGATATAGTATATACGGCGGTCCGGCAGACGGTGAAACGCCGATCAGCGGTAGAGAACGCGGGACGCGGTTGGTGTTACACGCGCTCGCCAAGCACGTCGTTGAGCAGTGCATCGCCCACGGGGTTGGTCGCATCGCCATTCGTTCTAGTTTAGTGGCGGTCAAAGCCGAACTCACCTCGTTCAACCTGCTCACGTAACCGATCTCTGTGTGGATTTGGATTTCGTGATGCCCACAGCAACAGCTCGTCCAAATCCGGCAGTTCGTAGCCCAGCTCAATCATAAGATACAGCTGGATCAGATGAGCGTGGCGTTCAACGGCTAGCGAACAGCGACGGCGAGGGAGCCGCGACGCCGACGAGTCGGCGTCCGCGGCAGCCTCTACCTTATGCTGTCTTGTCTCAATCGACCGTAACTCATCCACGATAACACGACTCATCATCAACGAAATCGCCGCCATGATGATCAGCGCCTCGATAATGTAGGCGTCGGTCGTCTTGATCTCGTCCAAGCCGAACCGCGACTTCAACTCCTTGAACAGCAGTTCGACCTCACAGCGCGCCCGATAGAGCTGCGCGATATCGGGCGCACTGTACTCCTCACGCGCCAGATTCGTCAGATAGAGATGGTACTCTTCGCTCTCCTCATTCCGCAGCCCGACCAGTCGAAACGTCCGGGTCGAGCTGGCGCCCGACCCTCGCTTGCGATCGAACGAGAGCGTGATGCGGACATCGATCTCTTGTCGCTGCAGGTCGTCGAGGACGGCCTGCAGCGACTCCCCTTCCAGCGAGATACTGTTTCCCCGCCACGTCCGCAGTTCTTCGATGATCTCGAAGTTCGCGTCCTCCTTGACGCGGGAGACGAACCACCCGCCGTTCTGGTCGATTCGGTCGAACAACCAGAAATCGTAGAAGCCTAAATCAAGCAGTATGAGGGCGTCAGCTACCCACTCTCCGGTGGGTAGCTGACTCCGTTCGTGGGTTGTTCCATCAGTTGTACGGAACCGTGTTGGAAGACCTGTCGAGAGTGACTCCGTGAGGTGGAGCTTCAGTTCAGCTTGGTCTTCGCCAGTTGCTGCGTAGACATCAGCGGCGTCCTGGTACAGCGAAACGATGGTCGCGTCAGCAATGAGGACGTCTCGAAATCGTTCGAGACGTCCGTTCAAGTCGGTTCGTCCGGTATCGAGATTCTCGATGGCATCATCGAGAATCTCTCGAAGGAGTGCAACGAAGCCCGGTTCGAACCAGTCGTGGAATGCTGCGTAAGAGAGTTCGTCGCAGTCAGCCATCTCGACGTAGCGGTCGAGAAACGCTTGCAGAGAGCGGTCTGAGCCAGCAGCGAAGCCAAACGAGAGCGTGTAAAACAGCGCAACGATGTCGAACTTCCGCTCACGCTCAACGAGATTCGTTGCGCGAGCGCGCTCGCGCAACTCATCAGAGGGAAACGCTCTTTGAATTCGGTCAACAACTACCGAGTCCGGTGGAGAGTACACACTTCCCACCGGGTTCCTCGACCGGGTAGTTGCGACGATATCTAATCAGCAGATAGCGACAGGATTCTCCACTAAACTAGAACGGATGGTCGCATCGCCATCGGTGAGTTGAGCGATGTTCGAGAGGACGAGAACGGCGAGTCTCGGAACTGGGGGAAGCGTGGGAACAAGAAACTTCACGGGTGGGAATTCGACCGCTTCACCCGCTTGCTCGGATACAAAGCGGAAGAACACGGCATCCTCGTGAAGTACCTCGGGGTCAAGCCCCGAGACACTCGCCTTGATATTCTGTAGACCGTACAAGCAAGCGGGACACGAGCAAGACGTGTTCGTGCTGTGGTCGAAAGCGTGGTGCGAATCGTGTGAAGCGTGGATTGTACGTCTGTGAGTCGTGTGGTGCGACGATGAACGCAGACGTGGATGGAGCGGTGACTATCCGCAGAAAGATAACTCAGAGTCCTCCAACGGAGGATATGAGTAACGGTCGTTTGGCACGGCCAGTAGCTTTCCCGTTCAACCAAACCTCGGGGCGTTTCGCACCGAGCGAACAGGCGAGTTGCAAAGCTTAATATCCCAACGCTCGGGGTTCATCCAGCTTTAGCCGGAGGAGGATGTCAATTTGTGCGTGTATCATCAGGTACTTCCAACGGTCTGTTGCTGTACGGTGCGGTTTCGCTCGTCTCGGGGCTACTGGCTCCGAGTACGTGGACAACCGCGGGAGCCATTCTATGACACGCTCGTTACGGCTGTCGAGGGCAGTCAGCGTAGTCCAGCCAGTGGTACGCCCCGGAAACACTGTCGCTGATGCCGAATTCGCCGAAGAACGGACAGCGTCGCAGCCAGCGTGACCACGGACGCGTCGAGCGCGACGAACACGGCCGATGAGGCTGTCCGACGCCACCACCCCAATCTCTCCGCGCGGTGGCTCGGTCTATGGCTGGGGCTCCAACGCCGGGGTGCCTGTCGTCTTCGCTATCGGGACCGTACCCGGGGGCGGCGACCCCATCAATCGTATTTCGATATATAGAATAGGCCTACAGCGATTTCGACGTATTCCACGGAGTCCGTGAGGCGGACGCGGACCGACCATAGGAGGGACATCGACACCGCGTGAGCCGCCCGCTACTTGTCGTCTCCGCCGTCGGATGTCGCGGCCGTCGCGGCCGAGACGGCCCTGTCGGGGGTTCGTCGCCGGCGGGAGACGTATCGACGGCCCCGGACGCCGGCTTTGATCGCCGCGTAGATCCCGATCGCGACGAGGACGATGGTTCCGCCGGCGGCGATATCGTACAGATACGAGAGCGTGACCCCGGTCGTGGTCGCGAGAAGGCCGGCACAGGCCGCTGCCCCGATGGAGCGTTTGAACCCGCGGACGGACGTCGCCGCGGCGACAGGGATCACCAGCATCGCCGCGACCAGGATGACACCCATGATCTGCATCGCGCCGACGACGACGCCCGCCGTCAGCACTGCCAGCAGTTGGTTGTAGCGGGTGACGGGGAGGCCGGCGGCACGGGCGCCGACCTCGTCGAACGTCACGTAGACGAGTGGGCGGTACGCGAGGGTGACAGCGGCCGTCACCACCACACCCATCACCAGCAGGATCGCGGCGTTCGTTCGCGAAACCGTCGCGAGCGACCCGAACAGGTAGGCGTTGATCCCGACCGCGATCCCCCCATCGGTCGCGGTCACGAGCACGCTCCCGACCGCGAACGATCCCGTCAGGACGATGGCAAGGGAGGTGTCGCGGTACGCGCCGGCGTAGTCGACGAGGGTCTGCACGAGCAGCGCTGCGACGGCGGCCACGAGCAGGGCTGTCAGTAACGGCGCGACGGTGACAGAGAGCGTGGCGTTCACGAACAGTCCCGCAGCGACACCGGCGAACGCCGAGTGTGCGAGCGTATCACCGATCATCGCCACCTCCCGGTGAACCAGAAAGCTCCCGACGAGGGGGCCGATCACGGCGATGCAGAGCGCGGCCAGGTAGGCCCGCTGCATGAACGGGGACGCCAGCATATCGATCCCGCTGAGTCCGGCCAGGAGGTCGAGTCCCGCACCCCACACGTCGTCGAGGAGGAAGCGCACTATCCCGTCGACGGAGCCGACCTGGCCGAACACGGACGGAGTGGCCGGTCCGGGAGAGAGGAGTGTGGTCATCAGTGATGGTGGTGGACGAGGGACTGAGAGCCGCCGTACGCGTCGGCCAGCGCGTCGGTTTCGACGAACGTCTCGGGATCACCGTGGAAGAACAGTTCGCGGTTGAGACACGCGATCTCCGAGGCGTGTGTCGTGACGACCCCGATGTCGTGTTCGATGAGAACGATGGTGATGCCCTCGCGGTTCAGGTCGTGGAGGAGGTCGTAGAAGGCCTCGCGAGACTCGGCATCGACGCCGACGGTCGGCTCGTCGAGCGCGAGGAGGTCAGCCTTCGACGCGAGCGCCCGCGCCATGAACGCCCGTTGGCGCTGCCCGCCCGAGAGCCGGCCGATACGGCGATCGGCGAGGTCTCCGATCTCGACCCGCTGGAGCGCGGTGTCGACAGCGTCGCGATCCGCTCGTGTGAACCGGCTCGCCAGTTTGTGTGGATACCGCCCCATACGGACCGCCTCCCTGACGGTGATCGGCATCTCCCCGTTCGTGGTCGCCACGTCCTGTGGGACGAATCCGATCCGTCCGCTGTGCCTCGACTCGTGTGCGGGGTCGCCGAACAGCGTCACCGACCCGCTGTCGGGGCGGCGGAGTCCGATCATCAGCTCGAGCAGCGTCGTCTTGCCCGACCCGTTCGGCCCCACGAGGCCGAGGAACTCGCCCTCCTCGGCGTCGAGCGAGACCCGATCGACGACTGGGCGGTCGCCGTAGGAGAAGGTGGCGTCGCTGACTTCGAGGAGTGCCATTGTGCGTTGAGCGCGCGTGTTATCGTCGGGAGATTGACGCTTTTCATCACCTCGACGTAGCCCCACTCCTCGTCGTCCCACTCGTCGGTGAGTCCCGGCATCGCAGTCAGGGGCAGCACCGCCTCGGCGTCGGTCGCCTCGACGAGTTGGTCCGCGGCCTGCTGTGACTCGAGCGGATCCGCACAGATGTACTGGAGATTGTGCGTCTCGATGACGTCCTGGGCACGCTCGATGTCCCGCGGTGTCGGACGGTCGTCGGGCGAGACGTTCGTCAGCGCCTCGACTGTCACCCCGTAGCGGTCGCCGAAGTACTGTACCGAGTTGTGGCCCGCAACGAGGACGACCCCCGTCGACGCGTCGGCGACGACCGATTCGAGCCGCTTGTGGAGGGTGTCGAGTTCGTCGCGGAAGGCCTCGGCGTTCTCGGCGTACGCGTCCGCGTTGTCGGGGTCGATGTCGGCGAGTGCCTGTCGGACGTTCCCCGTTGCCGACTCGACCCGAAGTGGATCCATCCAGAAGTGGGGGTCCGCTCCGGAGCCGTGGTCGTGGCCCGTTTCGGTGTGGTCGCTGTCGTGGTGCTCTTGGGTGTGGCCGTCGTCGTGACTCTCTTGGGTGTGGCCGTCGTCGTGACTCTCTTGGGTGTGGCCGTCGTCGTGACTCTCTTGGGTGTGGCCGTCGTCGTGACTCTCTTGGGTGTGGCCGTCGTCGTGACTCTCTTGGGTGTGGCCGTCGTCGTGGCTTTTCTCGGTATTCTCACCGTCGTGACCACCACCGGCCGCCAGAAGGTCGAGTCCCGCACTCACGTCGACCGCCGACACGTCCGGACTGTCGGCTTCGAGGTCGGTTTTGATGTCGTCGACCCAGGGCTGGAAGCTGGGCATTCCGTGGACGAGCAGGTCGGCGTCGCGGATGTCCTCACGGACGCTCGGCCCGGGCTCCCACCCGTGGCCGTGCTGGCCGACCGGAACGAGCAGATCCGTCGCGGCCGCCTCGCCGGCGACGCGATCGGTGATATCGCCGAACACGAAGAAGGATGCCCGCGCTGTCGTCGTGCCCGACTCCGACCCGGAAGTGGTTCTGCTGCCTGTACACCCGGCGAGTATCCCCGTCCCCGCCGTCCCCGCAGCCATAGACAACAGCTGCCGCCTGGAGAGTTTCATCTGTAGATATTAAATTTGGATGTGGATATAATAACCTTACCATTAGATACTAGTACAGTTATTAAATCGGGCGTTCGGAGGTCGGTGGGCCGGCGGAGCCGAGTCGAGTGCACCAACCGCCTCCGGAGTTCACCCGTCGGACACCTGTTCACCGACGATTCGGTCGGCCTCGGCGACGAACTCCGACCGGGTCCCCGATGGGATGGTCGCGCCGGCCGCGACGTCGTGTCCGCCGCCGTCGCCGCCGACCGCGCGGGAAGCGTCGCGCATCACCGCCGACAGGTCCAGTCCCTTCCGGACGAGGGTGTGGGTCCCGCGGGCGCTGACTTTCACCTCGTCGTCGGACGTCTCGGCGAACGCGAGGATCGGGATGTCGCCCCGGATCTCGGAGGTTCCGACAGCCATCCCCGCCACGATGCCGACGATGGTTTCGCGGATTCGCGTGCCGGCGTCGAACCACTGCACGTTGGTCTCGACGGTCGTGCCCTCAGAGGTGACCCACTCGATGCCCTCCGAGAGGTTCCGGCGGTGGTTCCGGAGGAGTGTCCGCGCCCGGTCGAGCGCGTCGTCGCGGTCGCCGAGACACACCGCGAGACCGACGTCCGCACGTTCGTACCGGGCGGTCGCGTTCAGGAGCGTGGAGAACTCGCTGACGTCTCTGAGCTCCGTTCCGGGCTCTTCGTCGGTCAGCGTATAGGTGGTGCCGACCAGGTCGTCGATACGGGCTGCGGGGACGCCGGAGGCGATTGCGCGCTTCACCAGCCCGCTCGCGACGGTCTGGCGCTCGGCCATCGTGAGGTCGACCCACCGGCGCCACTCGCCGTCATCTTGCAACTCCAGATCCAACCCAGAGAGAAACTCCACCGCGCCCGCTTGGTCGTTCGTGATCCCCGGGATCCGGACGTCGCTGGCGTACTCCAGAAGCTTCGGGAGCGGTCGGGTCTGGCGACCGTAGACGAGCAGGTCCGTCGCCTCCTCAACGACGCCGGCGGCGACGCCCTCATCGACGATCCGCTGGTTCGCGCCCGAGAGCCCACCGTCGGTGGCCTGCATGTCACCGGTCGCCCCGACGACCGCCAACCCCGCGAGGTCGCGGTTGTCGCCGCCGGGGGGTTCGAGTGCGCGGGCGAGGGCGTAACTCGCGCCGGCCCCGGAGAGTTCCGACGCGCCGTCGAGCCCGAACAACAGCGGGTTGAGGTGGTGATCGGGGTCGTCGCTCCCGTCGGGGAGCTCCGCGGGCTGGTGGTGGTCGACGACGACGGGCGTGAACGCCCCGGCGTCAGCGTAGGGGGCGATCAGGTCGAGTTGACCGCTCCCGAAGTCGGTGAAGAGTACCGTCCCGTGGTCGGTCGCTGCGATCCGCTCGATCTCGCTGGCGTCCAACTGCTTCGCGAACACGGTCTCGAAGGGGATCTCCGCCCGCCGGAGCGCCGTCGCCGCGACGGCGGCGCTCGTCAACCCGTCGGCGTCGATGTGCGAGGCCAGGAGGACGGAATCGGCGTCACGGAGCCGGTCCGCGCACGCCGCCGCCCGTTCGCGGAGCGCCGGGACGGGCCCGTCGGTGGTCGTCGTGTCCGCGCTCATACCCGACGGTGGGTCGTTCTCGGATTTAAATCCACGTTCGGGTTGGCCCCGGAGCCTCACTCGTGATACGTCGGCGCCGCTTCCTCCACGACCGCGGTCGCAAGCGCCTCAAACGTCGCGTTCTCGGGGACGACGTCGACCCGGATCCCGTAGTCGGCCGCGGTCGCCCGGGTCGGCTCGCCGATGGCGCCGACGATCGCCCGGTTCAGCCCCCCGACGGCTTCCTCGCGGACGCCGCGCTCGTCGGCCGCGTCGAGGAAGTTCTCGACGGTGAGCGAGGAGGTGAAACAGACTGCGTCGAGTTCGCCGCCCGCCGCCATCACCGTCGACTGGCCGGCGCCCTCGGGGCTGTCGAGGCGGTAGAGGACGGTCTCGGTGACCTCGGCACCGGCGTCTGCGAGCCCGTCGGTCAGGGTGTCGCTGCCGTGGTCGCTGCGAGCGACCGCGACGCGCTTGCCGCCGACGTCGTCGTCGAGCGCCGCGACGAGTCCGGACGAGGAGTACTCCTCCGGAACCAGATCGACCGTCCACCCCGTGTCTCGGGCCGCGGCAGCGGTCTTGGGGCCGATACACGCCAGGGTGGCGTCACCCGGCGACCACCCCACGTCGGCGAGGAGTTCGACGCCGGTCTTGCTGGTGAGGACGACGACAGCGGGATCCGATCTGGAGTCGGCGTCACCGGGGACCGCACCAGTTGACTCGACCGCGAGCATCGGGTCCGGGACCGGCGTCGCGCCCAGCGAGTCGAGCAGTTCCACGGCCGCCGCCATCCGCTCATCGTCGGGGCGAAAGACCGCGACGCGGACATCCCGGGTCACGCGTCGGTCGCCCCCGTGTCGCCGTCCGGGCGGTCACGCAGGAACTCGAGCACCCGCTTGCGGGTCGCTGCGACCTCGCCGATCACGGTGATCGCGGGCGGGTTGATCCCCTCGGCGTCGCGGACCGCGACGATGTCGTCAAGCGTTCCCGTTGCGACCGTCATGCCGGGCCACGTCGCGCGCTCGACCAGCGCCACCGGAGTGTCCGGATCCATCCCGGCCGCCCGGAGCGCGGCGGTGTACTCGGGGAGTTTGCCGACACCCATCAGGACGACGATGGTGCCGCCGGTGGCCGCCAACGCGTCCCACTCGACCGCCGACTCCGTCTTCGTGGGGTCCTCGTGGCCCGTGACGAAGGAGACCGAGGAAGCGTGGTCGCGGTGGGTGACCGGGATCCCCGCGACCCCGGGACCACCGACGGCGGAGGTGATCCCGGGGACCACCTCGAAGGGGATGCCCTCGCTCGCGAGGTGTTCCATTTCCTCGCCGCCGCGGCCGAAGACGAAGGGATCGCCGCCTTTCAGCCGGACGACGTGGTTGCCCGCCCGGGCGAGTTCGACCAGGCGGTGGTTGGTGTACTCCTGTGGCGTCCACTCGCCACCGGCCCGCTTGCCGACGTCTTCCCGCTTCTCGTCGGGGATGGTGTCGAGGACCTCCGGGCCGGGGAGCTTGTCGTGGAGCACCACGTCGGCGTCGTCGAGCAGGCGCCGGGCCTTCACCGTCAGGAGTTCCGGGTCGCCGGGGCCGCTGCCGACCAGCGAAACCACCCCGACCGCGTTGTCGTCCGCTGTGGCATCGTCGCCCATCGTCACTCCTCCGCGGCCTCGCGCGCCTCGTCAATCAGGTCGGCGGCGCCGCGATCCGCGAGCGACGCTGCGAACGACGCGGCCGCACTCACGTGGTCGTCGACCGGGAGGTCCCGTTTGTCGGCGACCTCCCGCGCCCCGTCCCCGGAGAGCACTCGGGCGGTCACGTGGACGTACGACCCCTGGAGGGTGGCGTAGACGCCGATCGGCGCGATGCACCCGCCACCGAGCTCCGAGAGCACCGTCCGCTCGACGGTGGTCTCGACCCGGGTTCGCGGGTGATCCACCGACTCACGAACCCGGTCGACGGCGTCGCCATCGTCACGAGTTGTGACCGCGATCGCGCCTTGGCCGGGCGACGGGACGAACGTGGTTGGGTCGAGCCGCTCGTACTCGAGTCGATGGAGGAGGCCGGACCGCCGGAGCCCAGCCTCCGCGAGCACGATCGCGTCGTACTCGGTCCCGGCGTCGCGTTCGAGCGCGCGACGCTCGATCTCCGCCAGTCCGTCGAACCACGCCTCGACCGACTGGTCGAACTCGGGCGCGTCGTCAGTGTCGTCGCCCTCGTCGCCGTCCGACTCCGCTTCCTCGGCGTCGATCCGCCGCTCGTGTTCGGCCTGCAACCCCGTCGCCAACAGCTTCTCGACCCGCGTGTCGACGTTGCCGCGGAGGGGCTCGACGGTCAGATCCGGCCGCTCGGCGAGGAGTTGCGCCTTCCGTCGGAGCGACGAGGTCCCGACGACCGCGCCGTTCGGCAGTTCCGACAGCGACGCGCCGCCCGGGGTCACGAGCAGATCCGCCGCCGCCGCCCGCTCGGGCACACCCGCGACGACGAGATCCGGCGGGAAGTCAGTGGGCATGTCCTTCATCGAGTGGACCGCGGCGTCGGCGTCGGCCGCAAGCACCTCCTCGTCGAGCGCGCGGACGAACGCCCCGGTTCTGCCCAGCCGGTGGATGAGATCGTCGGTGATCCGGTCGCCGCGCGTCTCCACCTCGTGGAGTTCGACCTCGAAGCGACGGTCCACGAGCGCCTCACGGACGCTTGCGGCCTGCCGAAGCGCCAGGTCCGAACCCCGCGTCGCCAGTCGGAGGCTCCCGCGAGTAGTCATTAGCAGTGTGTCGGCGGCGACGGGTGAAAAGACCACTTCTTCGGGGTCGCCGGTCCCGCGGCGCCGCAACGTCGCCGCCTCAGGGCGTCCCGACCGCGGCGTGGCGCTTGTAGAGGTAGTAGATCGCCATCACGAAACTCAGCGTGAACGCGCTCAGCACCACCGTCGCCAGCGCGGCCAGCCCCCACACCAAGGGGTCGGGGGTCCACGACGCGTCGGAGGCTGCGACCGCGCGGGCGTCGACGTACGTCGCGATCGGAAACAGGAGCGTGAGCACCAGCCCAACGAGTCCGAGGCCGAGCACGACCACGAACAGCAACCCAACCCCGATGAGGCCGCCGTCGATCCCCAACCCGAAGCCAGCCAGCGCGACCACCGCGAACAGCACCCCGAGCACGACGCCGACAACGACGTACACCGGCACGGCGGCGATCCAGTACCACCACCGGGAGTCCACCCCCGGACGGGGGAGCAGGTCGCCGAGCGGGTCGTCGAACTCGGACGTGCCGGCGTCGTCGCCGACGCCGCCCCCGGGCGGTGTGTCCGTGTGGTCGGCGGGGCCGCCGCGCCCGGACTGCTTGTGAACGTCGCGGTCGGCGCCCGGCGTCGGGTCGGCGCCCGGCGTTGAGTCGGCGTCCCGGCCGTCCCCGTCGGGCGCGGCGGGCGGGTCGTCGCGTGGAGGGCGGGTCATACGTTCGGTTTCGCCGGTATCGTACAAAAACTCGGGGGAGTGGCGTCGCGGGATGTACGGACAGCCTCGCTACAGCACTTCTTTGTACGCCTCCAGCGTCTCCTCGATGTCCTCGTCGGTGTGGGCGTAGGAGACGAACTGCGACTCGAACTGGTTGGCGGTGAGGAAGATCTCCCGCTCTTGCATCTCCTGCCAGAAGATCCGCTCCCACCGTTCGGCTTCGGCGT
The DNA here is from genome assembly GCF_014646875.1 of Halobellus salinus. Classification (GTDB taxonomy): domain Archaea; phylum Halobacteriota; class Halobacteria; order Halobacteriales; family Haloferacaceae; genus Haloquadratum; species Haloquadratum salinum. Next base: position 33,555 of record NZ_BMOC01000018.1, read on the forward strand.
CGGCGACGTCCGCGCCCGTCTTGGGGCAGTGGTCGTACTTCGCACACGACTCGCGCTGGCGACACCCCGCCTCGCAGACGTCGAGGGAGTGATCCTCGCTGTCGGCGTCGCTCCCGCTGTCGCCGTCGACGGGCGCGCCACGCCGAGTAAAGACGGTCTTGAACATCGAGTCGGTGCCGACCACCGTGTACGACGGCGCGCGGTCGGCGAGGATGTCGGTGATCCCGCGGCGGAGCCGGTCGGCGAGGCGGTTCACGTGGTCGTAGACGTCGTTCTCGGCGGCGTAGTTCAGATACTCGTACCCCGCCGCCATCGTCACCGGGTGCCCCGAGAAGGTGCCCGACTGGAACACCTCGCCGGCGGGTGTGAACTCTTCAATGATCTCCGCGCGCCCGCCGATGGCGCCCACGGGGAACCCGCCACCGACGATCTTGCCGAATGTCGTCACGTCGGGGGTTACCCCCAATTTCCCCTGGGCGCACTGGAGGCCACCGACCCGGAAGCCGGTGATGACCTCGTCGAAGATCAGGAGGGCGCCGTGGGCGTCGGTCAGCTCCCGGAGGCGTTCGTGGTAGCCGGCGACCGGGTGGACGATGCCGGTGTTCCCCAGGATCGGTTCCGTGAGGACCGCAGCGATGTCGTCGCCGTGGGCCTCGAAGACGTCCTCGACGGCGCCGGCGTCGTTGAACGGAACCGGGATGGTGTGCTCGGCGAACGACGATGGGATGCCGGGAGAACTCGGCATCGCCCCCTCGGGGTCACCCTCCACCAGCGTCGACTCCTGGGCGCCGTGGTAGCCACCCTGCATCACCACGATCTTTTCGCGGCCGGTGTAGCCGCGAGCGAGCCGCACCGCCGACACCGTCGCCTCGGTCCCGGAGTTCACGAATCTGGTCATCTCGACAGAGGGAACGTGGCGAGCGACGAACTCCGCGAGTTCGACTTCGACCTCGGTCGGGGCACCGTACATCGGCCCCTCGGAGGCGTACGACTGGACCGCCGCCTGGACCGGGTCCGGCGGGTCGTGACCGTACAACAGCGGGCCGTACCCCATCACGTAATCGAGGTAGCGGTTCCCGTCGGCGTCAACGACGTAGGCGCCATCACCGTGGTCGATGAAGAACGGGTACGGGCGTGTTGCCCGCACAGAGGAGTTGACACCGCCGGGGATGACCGACAACGCCCGATCGTACAGCGCCCGCGACTCGTTGTGGTTCATACGCGGTGGTTCGACCGAGCGTCAAAAGGGCTTGTTGCTTCGGACGGGGGGATGGGACACCCCGATACCGGCCGGTCACTCGCCGTCGAGCCACCGGACCGCGGCCGACGCCTCCTCGTCCGTGCCGGAGTCGCCGTCGCCCGACCGCGACGCGAACCGGTCGGCGAGCAGGAGGGCCACGGCGTCGTGGAGCGCGTGAATCGCGATCAGCACGGGCAACGACCGGAACTGGAGGTACAGCAGGGTCGTCACCAGCGCGGGTTGGGCGATCCGGGCGACCGCGTGGCGGTCCCAGGTGTCGCCGAGGTGGCCGACTGCGAACGCCGCAAACCCCACCCCGCCGGCGAGCGGTGCGCTCCCGGTGAGCGCGAGCAGTCGCTCGATCGCGTACCCGTGAAACGCGGCTTCCTCGGTCGCGCCGGCGGTGACCGCGACGAACAGGCGCTCGGGGACCGATAGCGCCGCGAACGCCCCCAGCCCCGCAGCGAGGCTGTCGCCGCGGTCGCCGACGCGGGCCCACACGGGCGCCGACAGGACGTTCAGCCCCACCAGCACAGCCACCCCGACCCCGACCTGTTGGAGCGCGACCGCCGGCGACTCGATCCGCCACCCGATCCACGCGAGCGAGCGGCCCTCGGCGGCGAGCAGGGCGAGAAGACACACCGGGATTGCCCACTTCCAGGCGTGTTCCCGGAGGTCGGTCGCGGCGGGGCGCGTGCGCTCGGCGGACCGCGCGGAGTCGGGGCGCCGCGCCCGGATCGCCCGGCGTGCGCGGTTGAGCAGGCGGAACCCGACGAGCGCGACCACGAGGCCGGCGGCGGTGAACGGAGTGAGTTCCACACCGGGAGTCGCGGCTCCCTGTGGTTTGTTTCTGTTCGTCCGCGCGCGGTCGGTCACGCTGGGGAGCGCGCCCCCCAGTCCCGCCGTTCGGCCGTGTCGCTCGGTCGTTGCGGCGGCCCGGAGGGGTGGCCCATCCGGGCTCGGGGTCGGTTAGACGCCCTCGTGGGGGCGCTCTCGCCAGGCGGCAGCGGGTCGGTTGGCCACCGATCGCCCGAACGCTGCCGCGGTGTCGAACCGCGCCAGGAGGTTGTCGCCGACAGCGTCACTCCGCGCGGACGAAGGTGACCGGGCAGGGGGCGTTCAGCATCACGTCCTGGGCGGTGGAGCCAAAGACCGCCTTTCCGGTGGGCGACCGGCGGCGGCCGCCGACCACCAGCAGGTCCGCGCCGAGGTCCGACGCGGCCGTGACGATCTCGCCGCCCTGGTTGCCCGCGTCGCTGATTCGGCCGTGCCAAGAGTGCGTGAGCCCCGCGGCGTCCACGGCGTCGCCGAGTTTTCGGATCGTCACGTGTCGTTTTGCGACCTCGTCGGGCGAGACCTCGTCGGCGGCGTCGATGTCGAGTTGGCCGCGGATCCGGTCGTACTCGTCGGTCTCGAAGACGTGAACCAGCCTGATCGTCGCCCCTGCCGGCCCCGCGAGGTCGGTTGCGGCCTCGACGATCTCCTCCAGTCTGTCCTCGTCGCCGCTCCCGACCGCAACAACCACTGTGTCGAGTCCCATACCACCGATTTATCCGCCCATAATACATAAAATCGGGAGGTGGTCGCCCTCCGGCAAGCGGGTCCGATCGCGGTCGGCTGCGCTGACGCCGACCGGGAAGCAAGCCGCGAGCGGAGGGTTCCGAGGTTCGCTCGCACTGAGAGTACTCGGTATCAGGGTTGATCTCGACGGTGTCACCGGTGAGAAAACAGTGCCGCGCGTCCGGACGCCGAGCGCCGGGGTGTCGCCTCTCAAACGGCCGACGGGGCGTTAGACCGCGTCGGGGCCGGTGTTGCCGGTTCGGATCTGCTGTGCGGACTCCACCGGGAGCACGAACACCTTCCCGTCGCCTTTTTCCCCCGTCTGGGCACCCTCGGCGATCGCATCGACGACGTCTTCGGCGGGAATATCGGCGACCACACACTCGATTTTTACTTTCTCGTGGAGGTCAACGGTGTACTCTTCGCCGCGCCACTGCCCTTTTTTCGCGGGCTGTGAGCCCCGCCCCGATACGTTCGTCACCGTCAGCGAGGGTGCCCCCGCTTCCGCGAGTGACTCTTTGACGTCCGCGAGTTTGTCCGGCCGGATGTACCCCATCACGAGTTTGATTTCGGTGCTGTCGTTACTCATCGGTGGTCACCTCCGCGTCCGCGACGGGCTCCCCGCCGTCGGTCTGGACGTCGCCGCCGTCGGTGGCGATACCCTCGCGGTTCTGGTTCGGAACGAATTCGGGGTAGACCGACACTCCGTGTTCGCTCTGGTCGAGGCCTTCCTCCTCTTCCTCCTCGGAGACGCGGAGCCCGAAGAGGACATCCGCGATCTTGAACGCCGCGATGGTGGCGAGGACCGTCCACGTGCCAACGACCGCGACGCCGACGACCTGCATAACTACCTGGTCAACGCCGAGGAACGTGTACCCGCCGGAGGCGGTGACGCCGAAGAACGGGATCAGGATGGTCCCGATCGCGCCCGCAGAGCCGTGGACCGCGAAGACGCCACACACGTCGTCGATCTTCAGCGAGTCGACCACCCACCGGTAGGTCGGCAGGACCAGGGCGCCGGCGATGCCGCCGAGGATGACGCCGCCCCACCACGTGACGTGCGGGACCGCGCCGGTGACCGCGACGAGACCGGCGAGCAGCCCGTTTGCGGCCCACAGCGGGTCGGGCTTACCCTGCCAGGCGGAGGACACGAGCATGGCAGCGATGCCGCCCGCACCCATCCCGAGCGTGGTGTTCAACACGACCTGTCCGAGCGCGCCGCCGTTGAACGCGACCGCGCCGTCGCTGGCCGCGAGCACAGTCGCCTGGGTGCCGACGTTAAAGCCGTACCACCCGAACGCCAGGAACAGCGTGCCGAGGACGGCCAAGAGCATAGAGTGGCCCGGGATCGCCTGTGAGTCACCGTTCGAGTCGAACCGGCCCGTCCGCGGGCCGACCATCTTCGCGCCGACCAAGCCGGCCATCCCGCCGCACATGTGGACGATGGTCGCGCCGGCGAAGTCGAGGTAGCCGACGCCGATGATCTGACCGAGGTAGCCGGCGCCGGAGACCAGACCGCTGCCGCCCCACGCTACCCCCGGCATGGCGGGGTAGATGATCGCGGTCATGGCCGCCGCGACGAAGACGTACGCCTTGTAGCTCATCCGGCCCGCGACCGCGCCGGAGACGATCGTCGCCGCGGTCATAGCGAACACCGCGCCGAAGAACCACCCGATGTAGGCGGTCGGGTCGTTGATGTACGCGAACGCGCCGCCGATGCTGAGCGGGACGTCGGGGGTGGTCAGCATCCCGACGATCGACGTGAACGCCGCCCCCACGATGAAGAACACCAGGACGCCGAGCGTCCAGTCGGTCATGTTCTTCATGAGGACGTTCCCCACGTTCTTCGCCCGCACCTGCCCCGCCTCGAGCAGCGCGAACCCCGGCTGCATAAAGAAGATCAGGAAACAGACCACGAGGATCCAGACGTTGTTGACGCCGTTGGCAACCGCGGTCGGATCGAGCTGTAAGGGAATCACCATACAGCCACCTCACCCGATGAACGTTTGTCCGATGGTGCGCCGATTCCGCAGTGGTTTGTGGTTCGAATCACGGAGAAACGCCAGGTACTGATAGTATATAAATTTTGGAGTTGATTTCGTCCAAAATACGTTGGGGTATCCAGACGTTCGTATGATTTGGTGAATAATATTAGGTGTATAAGGTGAACGATCGCCGAACAGCCACACGGACTGTGTGAGATTAGTGGACGAACGTTCAAGCAAATACTGCCAGTACGGTCGGGTTCAGTCGCGCGCGGGTGGGTGTGGGCGCGTGGTCGGTGGGGGCGGCGCCGGTGGACCGCCAGCCGGACCCGGCTACAGCCGGTCGGCGAACGTCTCGGCGAAGTAGGTGACAATCAGGTCCGCACCCGCTCGCTTCATCGCGAGCAGCGACTCGAGGGCCGCCGCCTCAAGATCAAGCCACCCCTTCTCGGCGGCGGCGTGGAGCATCGCGTACTCCCCGGAGACGTTGTACGCCGCTACGGGGTGGCCGAACTCCCGGCGGACCGCGCTGACGATGTCCAGATACGCCAGCGCGGGTTTGATCATGAGGACGTCGGCGCCCTGCTCGACGTCGAGTCGGACCTCCCGGAGCGCCTCCCGGGCGTTTCCGGGATCCATCTGGTAATGCCTCCGGTCGCCGAACGCCGGCGCCCCGTCGGCGGCGTCGCGGAACGGCCCGTAGAACGCGCTCTCGTACTTCGCGGCGTACGACATGATCGGCACATGGGCAAACCCGGCGTCGTCGAGACCCTCCCGAACCGCGCCCACCATCCCGTCAGTCATCGAACTCGGCGCGACCATGTCCGCGCCCGCCTCGGCGTGTGAGACCGCGGTCTTCGCGAGCAGCCGTAGTGTCTCGTCGTTCCGGACGGTCAGCGTCGGGTCGGCGGCGGCGGCGGATTCGACAACCCCGCAGTGGCCGTGGGTGGTGTACTCACACAAGCACACGTCGGTAATCACGTACGCGTCGGTCTCGGCGGTGATCCGGCCGACCGCCGCCTGAACGACACCGTCATTCGCCCACGCGCGCGTCCCACGTTCGTCTTTGGACTCGGGGATCCCGAACACCATGACCGCTTCGACGCCGGCCGCCCGGAGTTCGGCCACGCGGTCGGCCGCCTCGTCCACCGGCACGCGTTCCTGTCCGGGCATCGACTCGATCGGGACGCGGTCGTCGGCGGTGGCGTCGACGAACACCGGGGCGACGAGGTCACCGGCGTCGAGACCGACCTCGGTGACGAGCTCCCGGATGCCGTCGCGGCGGAGCCGTCGGGGTCGGTGTGTGAGGTTCATACCCCGTACTCGGGAGCGAGCGGAAAAAAGTCGCTCGTGTCGGCGGGGCTCGCGTTGTCGGCGTGACCGCAACAACACGGAGCGAAACTGGTTTGTGCGGGTCAAGGGTACTCCGTAGCGATGTGGCCCGCTCCCGCTCTCCAGGTCGACGCAATGCCCCCGCGGCTGCTCGCGTTGCTCGAATCCGAGTGGGCCTTCCTCGCGCTTTTCGGCGTGTTCGTCCTCGAGGGCGCGATGCTGATGTATTTCATGCCCAGCGAATTCATCGTGCCGGGGTCGCTGTTGTTGCTCGGTGACGGCGCGCTCGTGCCCGTGGTCGGCGTCGCGGTACTGGGCGCAACGGTGGGCCAGTTCGCGCTGTTCAAACTCGCAAAGCGCGGCGGCCGGGAGTACCTCCTTCAAAAATCCTGGTTCCGGATCGAGGAGTCGAAGCTCGACCGGTTCGACGGGTGGTTCCAGCGGTGGGGACCGGTGGTCGTCCCCGTGAGCAACGCGCTGCTTTTCACCCGCGGGATGCTCACCGTCCCGGCGGGCTTTGCGGGGATGGGCGACCGACGGTTCGTGGTGCTGTCGGCGGCCGGAACACTGATATTCGAGGTCGCACTGGCCGGGTTGTACCTCTACGCGGGGACACTGCTGTGAGCGACGTGGGGACGCTGCTGTGAGCGACGTGGGGACGCTGCTGTGGGGCACCCGGAGCGACGTCCGGAGGCTTTTTCGAGGTACGACGCCTGTAGTCCGCGTATGAGCGACTTCGACGCCGAGGCCGAGCGGGAGCGGCTTCGGGAGAAGTACGAGGCAGAGGAGGAGAGCCGAAAACAGACTCAGCAGATGAGCGAACTCCTGCTGAAGGGGGCGACGATGACGAACCGCCACTGCGGGGAGTGCGGGTCGCCCATCTTCCAGTACGAGGGCCAGGAGTTTTGTCCGAACTGTCAGCACGCGACAGGGGCGGACGCCGGGACCGAAGCCGGAGCGGACGCCAAGGACGGACGCGAAACGGATGCCGGGAGCCAAGCGGGCATAGACGCCGAGGACCCGGCTGGCGCCGACCCGGCAGCCGCGAGTGGCGGGGCCGACACCGGCGGGGCGGGCGCAACCGATTCGGTCGCCGAAACCGGCGGGGCGGGCGCAACCGATTCGGTCGCCGAAACCGGAGCGGGTGCGGGCCCGGAAACGAGGGTGACGGCCGAGGGCACGCCGTCAAACGGCGTCGCCGACGCGGGTGCCACAGTCTCTCCCGGACGGGACCGCACCGTCGGGAGGGGAACCGCCGTCGCGCCGGCCGCCGGTGATCCAGCGACCACCGAGCGACCGGCGGCGGGGAACGGGGGTGCGCCGGCGACCCGGCGGACCGCCCGGGAGTCGCTGCTCGCGGCGCTGACCAGACACGCCCAGCTGGCGGCCGACACCGACGAGCCGCAGCGAGCGAGCGACCACCTGACGGCGGCGCGGGAGGCCGCGGCCGCGCTCGAGGAACTCGACGGGTCGTAGCCGGCCGCCACCGCCGTCGGTTCCGTCCGGCGTCGATCCCGCGTCGCGGGCGACGGTTTAGGTGACACTAGTGTCGCCTGAAATATATCCGCGTGCGGTCCCGAAAGAACGTATGGCACGCGAAGTTACCCACGACGCCACCGGCCCGACACCGATCGACCCCGACGACCACGACGGCGACATCTACGTCTGTTCGTGTGGGCTGTCGGACGACGAGCCGTTCTGCGACGGCTCCCACGCCGTCACCGCCGACGAGGAGGATGGAGTCACGTACAAATACGAGAACGACGACGACGAGGAGCCCCGGCACGCGGTCGACTCGCTCGAGTACGACGAGTGAACGGCACGCGGCTCCGATCGGGGGTCAGCTCCCGGTTCACGCCGCGATCAGTCCCGCCAGCCGCAGTCTGATGTAGCCGAGATACGGGATGCGGAGCCGCGCGGTCCCGCGGACCCACTCGGGTTGCACCGGCCCGGCGATGTTCGACGCCTGGTCGTACCGGGCGTTGGCGTCGCCCTTCGTGATGAACCCGTCGTGCGGTGCGGGGCAGTTCGAGAGCGACTCGCAGTCGTCGGCGTTCAGGTACGCCGGGTCGGCCCGGTCGTACCAGTTTTCACCCGCCTCGACGCGGAAGTGCGCCCGGTGGATGATCGGCGAACCCGCCCGGTCGGGCGGGTCGTAGATGATCACCGACCCGTTGCCGTCGAAGCTCCGGTAGCCCTCCTGGGTGCCGACCTCGACGGTGACGATCCCCGCCTGGGCGTAGCCGGGGGTGAACCGCTCGGGGTCGGTGACGAAGATCAGGTCACCACGCTGCATCTCGGGTTCCATACTCCCGCTCTCGACGGCCACCATCGGGGGCCAGACTCCGCTGATCGCAAACAACAGGAGCCCGACCGCGAGCACCCCGATGGCGCTGTAGAGCGTCTCCCGGATGAACAACAGCGGCCCACTGCGGGCCGTCCGGAACCGTGTGAGGAAACGTTCCTCGCGCCCGGCGGCCCGTGATCCAGGCTCCGGAGTGGGGGGCGTCTCGGACTCTCGGTGGGAGTCGGAAGCGCGTGTGGAACGGCTGCGGCCGTCGCGACCGTGATCGCCGGAGTGCCCGTCGACGTCGCGACCACGGACCCCGTCGCCGTCGTGTCCCAGTGGGGACGACCCGTCGGGACGGTCGCCGGAGGCGGGTCGGGGCTCCGGCGAGCCGTCCCGGTCGTCGTCGGAGGGGGCGTTCGGGTCGCCCGACTCGTCCGTCATCAGGCGGTTGTTCTGCGCCGCCGCGTTTCAACCTTCTGGGCTGTCGCCCGGTGCAGTACGCTTTTCTACGCCAGCCCCGTTCGCAGCGGTGTGCCGTTGGAGACGCCGGTTCGCATCGTGACAGAGCTCGCTCGACGCGGGTACAACGCCGAACAGGAGGCGGTGACGCTGCTTTCGGGCGCCGGGGTCCCCGAACACGCGGTCGAGGCGGTCGTCGACCACGCTGCCGACGACGCGCTTCGGATCACCGCCGCGGACGTTCGGGCCGCCCTCGCGGAGTCGGGTGCGGACGAGGATCGGTCCGCGAACGGAACGGCTGGCGGGTCGGCTGCGGAGGCTGCGTCAGGCGAGACCGCACCCCGGACCGACCCCGACGAACACCCCTTCGTTTCAACTGGAGATCAGTCGTCTGAAACGGTCGGGGCCGGCGACAAAACCGGACTCCGGGATGGATCAGAAACCGTGGCGGAGACGGCCGACAGTATACCACCCGGGGCCGTCGAGGAAGCCGCCCGCGGGTCGGCCGCAGACGCCGCAGATGCCGTGGACCGGACCGCCGACCCGTCGCTCCGGTCGCTCGACATCGTCGGCGACGTGACCGGCCGGAGTACCGGAACCGGTGAGTACGGCGACTTCGTGACGGTGTTCAGGGACCGCTACGAGAAGCTCTCGAAACAGCTCCGTGGGCGGGTGAACCACCGGCCCACGGAGGCGATCGGGTCGATGAGTGGGGGAAGCGACGCCGCGATCGTGGGGCTCGTCAACGACATCCGGTCGACGAAGAACGGCCACTGGATCGTCGAACTCGAAGACACCACCGGGACGTTCCCGTGTCTCGTTATGAAGGACCGCAAGTTCGCTGGCCTGGTTGAGGAACTCCTGCTTGATGAGTGCGTCGCGGTCGAGGGGACGCTGTCGGACGACGGGGAGATCGTCTTCGTCGATTCCATGTACTTCCCCGACGTGCCGCGGACGCACACGCCGAACACCGCCGACAGGCACGTCCAGGCCGCGTTGGTGTCGGACCTCCACGTCGGGAGCCGGGAGTTCGAGGCCGGCGCGTGGGACCGCTTCGCGTCGTGGCTCCATTCCGAGGCGGCCGCCAGCGTGGAGTACCTCCTGATCGCGGGGGACATGGTCGAGGGCGTCGGGGTCTATCCCGGCCAGGACGAGGAACTCGACATCGTCGACATCTACGACCAGTACGAGGCCTTCTCCGAGCGGCTGAAGGACGTCCCCGGCGATATGGAGGTCGTGATGATCCCGGGGAACCACGACGCGGTCCGACTCGCCGAACCCCAGCCGGGGTTCGACGAGACCCTTCGCGACATCATGTCCGCCCACGACGCCCGGATCACGGGGAATCCTTCGCTGGTGACCGTTGAGGGGGTGAACGTGCTTATGTACCACGGTGTCTCCCTCGACGAGGTCATCGCGGAACTCCCGGAGGAGAAAGCCAGCTACGAGGAACCACACAAGGCTATGTATCAGCTCCTGAAGAAGCGCCATGTCGCGCCGCAGTTCGGCGGGAAGACGCGACTGGCGCCCGAAGAACGGGACTACCTCGTGATGGAGGAGGTTCCGGACGTGTTCCACACCGGACACGTCCACAAGCTCGGGTGGGGGAAGTACCACAACGTTCTCGCGGTCAACTCCGGGTGCTGGCAGGCCCAAACCGACTTCCAGAAGTCGGTGAACATCGATCCCGACGTGGCACACGCGCCGATCCTCGACCTCGACACCCTCGATATGACGGTCCGGAAGTTCGCGTACTCGTCCGGGTGAGTCGGTGTCAGCTCACTCGTCCGGGTGAGTCGGTGTCAGCTCACTCGTCCGGGTCGAACCGGTACCGCGTGGTCGAGTCGCCGTCGAACCGTGGCCCCGACCCGACCGCGGTGAACCCCGCGGCCTCGGCGGCCGCAGCGGCGTCGGCGTCGGCGTCGGGGACCACGAACGCCACGTCGAACCCCTCGCGCACCGCGAACCGGACGGGCTCGGCGAGGAGGTGTTCGGCCGCGTCGGGGTCACCGGCGAGTTGCGTCACGTGGACGGTGGCGTCCCTGACGTCGAAGGCCACGAACCCGAGAACGGACTCGGCGTCGTCGTCGGTCGGGGTGTCGGCGTTGGGGCCCGGGTCGCCGGGGCGGTCGACCGCGATCCGAACCGTCCGGTCGTGGATGACGTTCCGGACCGCGTCGGCGGGGAAGCCGGCGATGGCTCCCAGGGTTTCGGCGTCGTCCTCGACTGCGTCCCGTACCGCTACGTCCATACGTGTGTATTCGGCCGACGAGACTTAAATTACCACTCGACCCCGGCGGCCGGCGGTGGTGTTGGTTCGCTGCCACGTCACGGCGGAGCGGCGGGGCGGAGCCGCGAGAACTGCGGGGACGACGCCGAATATCGGCAGTCGGCGACGGCGGCGACGGGAGACAAGATTTTACACCCCCCCCGCGCTATCATCGGCCATGACACAGCACCGCTTGCGGGGCGGACCCGTTCGTCGATGGGGGGGCCAGTGCGCGTAGTTGCGAAGTTCGGTGGAACGTCGTTGGGGACCGGGGACCGGATCAACCGCGCCGCCGACTCCATCGCGGCGGCGGTCGAAGCGGGCCACGAGATCGCGGTGGTTGCGAGCGCGATGGGCAACACCACCGACGAACTCTTAGAGGAGATCGAGTTCGAGGCCGAGGATCGGGATCGCGCGGAGATCGTCTCGATGGGCGAACGCACCAGTGTCCGGATGCTCAAGGCCGCGCTGGCCGCCCGGGGGATCGACGCCGCCTTCGTCGAACCCGGCGGCGACGGGTGGCCGATCATCGCCAACGACCTCGGGGAAGTCGACGTCGAGGCGACCACACGACGCACACAGGAGCTTGCGGCCGACCTCGATGCGGTCGTCCCCGTGATCACCGGCTTCCTGGCACAGAACCACGCCGGCGAGATCACCACGCTCGGCCGCGGCGGCTCCGACACGACAGCGGTCATGCTCGGTCGGTATATAAACGCCGACGAGGTCGTGATCGTGACCGACGTTGAGGGCGTTATGACCGGCGATCCGCGGGTGGTTGAGGGCGCGCGCAACGTCGGCCGGATCACGGTCGACGAGCTGCGGAACCTCTCGTTCCGCGGGGCAGAGGTGGTCGCTCCCTCCGCGCTGTCGTACAAGGACGACGGGTTGGGCGTCCGGGTGGTCCACTACCAGCACGGCGACCTCCTCACCGGAGGAACGCTCATCGAGGGCGAGTTCGAGAACCTCATCGACATGCAGGAGGCCGCCCTGTCGTGTATCACCGTCGCCGGGCGGTCGCTCCGGAACAGCCCCGGGATCCTTGCGGATCTCTCGCAGGTGCTCCGTGACGCCGGGGTCAACATCGACGCGGTCGCCTCGGGGATGGACTCGGTGACGTTCTACATGAGCGAGGAGCGATCGAAGGAAGCCGAGAACCTGCTGCACTCGAAGGTGGTCGAAGACCAGACGCTGTCGTCTGTCACCGTCGAGGACAGGATCGCGGTCATTCGGGTGACCGGCGGGGAACTCCCCAACCGACCCGGGGTGATCCTCGACATCGTGCAGCCGATCTCGGAGGCTGGAATCAACATCCACGACGTCATCACCTCCGCCACGTCGGTCGCGGTCTTCGTCGCGTGGGACGACCGCGAGCAGACCCTCAATATCGTGCAAAACGAGTTCTGAGCCGGCTGGGAGCCGTTGGGACGGCTCTGCCGAGTTCCGGAGCGGCCGCGACCCGGATCCGCCGGAGCGGCCCCGGCTGTACGGGCGGGACAAACCGACTGCCCGAGGCGGTTCACCCCACGATGTCGCCGGCACAGGCGGTCCCATCGACCGATGGGAGGTCTTCCAGGGCGGCGTTGGGCGCGATCAGGTTCGGGTGGATGTCGGAGACGGCGGGGGCTCGGATGTCTGCGAGCGGGTCGCGACGGTCAGAAAGCCGCCATCGTCTGCGGGCGGGAGCGTGTGGCTGGTATCATGGTTTCGTGGACGGCGCTGGCCTGCTCGCCGGCCACAGATCTCTCGGCGTCGACGGCTGGCAATGACATCCTCCCCGGCGTGAACGCCGGGGTTTCCTCACGCTGGGGGTATCGCTTACCCGCCCACGGA
>NZ_BMOC01000019.1 GCF_014646875.1 Halobellus salinus
GATCGACACGGCTCTTGATCAAATATCTATCCCAAGTGTGAGCAATTACTTCTAACGTCTACTATAGTGGTAACACATAGTGTTTAAATTACTTGTCTCGTGGGTACTGAGCACTAGAAACTCAATGGTCGAAATTCCCAACTCCCTTCGCTCTCTGTTCAGTGCTCCAATTAAAGAGCAGGATGGGAGGTACATAGTGGAGGTCCCATCGAGTGAAATCGACTTTGAAGCGTTGTCAGCTGACGAAACGTATCGCGTAGCGATTCTGGAATCTCCTGTCTCGACGGAGTCGTCAGTACAACAGGAGTCACAGAGAGCACCTTCTCGTGAGACTGCGAGCCATTCTTTCTCAGGACCTCCCGTGGAGGAAGGCGAAGTACGTGATGTGACCATCGAGACAGTCGGCGATCAGGGCGATGGTATCGCAAAGGTCGAACGTGGCTACGTCGTGATCGTTGCCGGCGCTCAACCCGGCGACGAGCCAACCGTCGAAATTGAACAAGTTCAGGAGAATGTCGCGTTTGCGAGCATTGTCGATAGCGATCCACGAGCATTCTAACTGCTGTTCTTTCTGTGGATCAATCTGCTTCTCGGTAAACCATCGGTGTGAGAAGGCTCCGTTCGAGTTTGTCTGATGGAGGTGGTTCTGAAAGTCACGTTACGCCCTCTCCGTTCGTTCACGATGGCACAACCTTCCAAAGCCGAAATTCAATCTATGACAAAGGAACCGATTGAGGTACTCGACGACTTGGCCGACCAGGTCGCCGATGAGTTCGAGGCGTATAGACAGCCGGACGAATTCAAGGATGTCTCGCTCGTGATCGAGAACAGCGACGAGGAACATCCGACGTTGATCGTCCACGTCGATAGGGAGGATGCGGAGTCCCTTGCCGACCGTATTGATGAGTTCCTCCGCGAACACGGTGCCCGTACTGAACGGGAACGACACTCAGCCACGGATGTCCGTGTGTTAGCGACGGTCAACTGACATCACTCCTCCAATTTTTTGACCGACTGTAAGCACCGTTGAAGGGCCCTATCTTCACTTCCGATTAAGGGGGTCCCGACCGCTTTAGCTCAGGTGGTCAATCTGTGCAGACAGATACCCTTGGAGAGCGGTGACCGTTTCTTCTGAGACAGCTGAGGCCCCGAAGTCACTCCGATACCCGTGCTTGAGTTCATCGCTCTCTATGATCTCCAGTCCACGCTCAAGCTGCTCCCGTAGCGCATCGTCGTCCCCTCGCCGAAGGTGAGGCGTGACAGCGTCGAGGTCGATCTCTTCTGCGACTGCCAGGACGTCCCGAAGGTCCGTTTCTCTGCCGCTGTGGAGCTTTGCCGCGACGAGGACTGCTCCATCGATGACTCTAGCCATCGTCGTCACTGTGCCCCCGCTCACCTCCTGTTGGTGGCTATGGTCGTACAGGTAGTCGAACGACCACTGTGCCTCAGTCTGACGACACCCAAGTCCGTTTACCAGGAGATCGAAGCCGATCGGCTGCTGCGGCGTGAGCCGCTTCTCGTACTCGATCACTTCGGTGTCGTAGAACCACTCCTTGGCGTGGCTGTCCGTTTCCTCGAAGCCCTGCCGTTCGAGGAATTCGACGAAGTCAGCCTTGGAGTCCGGCGCGACAACGATATCGAGGTCCGTTGAGAAGCGAGCATTGAACGCTGAGACAGCGTAACCGCCGACAAGGACGTACTCATGGCCCTCTTGGGTGAGCTCCTCGAGCAGTTCGATGAGCGCGTCACTTCGGTTGTTGAAACTCATGGCTGCGCCCGTTCGGTCTCTCGATACGTGACGCCGATGTCGAGGTCCTCGTACATCCGGTCGAGCATTGCCAGCGCCGACTGGAACTGGGCGTAGTTCTCGCGCATATACTCGATTGTCTCTGCTCTCGGGATTACCGGGTACCCTTCGACGTGCTCGATATCGAGTGACGCGCGTGGCTCGAGGACAATCTGCAGCGGTCCGTCCAACTCGTCTCGGGGCTGTCGTTCGAATGCGGTCGGGAGGTCGAACGATTCGAAAAACGCCTCCCAGGCGTCGACGTCCTGCTCACGAACAGCGAGGAATAGTGGATAGTCGTCGGGCTCGCGACCGACCTGGTAGCCGCCCTGAGTCCACACGTAGACGGCGTCGATCCGCGTGAACGCGAACGGCCAGTCACTGAACTGTGGGATGGCGTACGTTTCCTCGATGGAGGGTGGACTGACGCCGGCGCTGGCAGCGACGAGCTCGAGTGCTGCGTCGCGTACGCGCTCGTCGACGACAGTGAGGCCGTCGTCATAGGAAACGTAGCCTGCGTCTTCCAGCCGATTGACGGCCTGTCTCACCGTTTCGTACGGTGTGTGGAGGTGTTGGGCGACACGGCGGATGGAGTCACCACTCTCGATAGCGAGGATGACCTGCGCCGCAGTGTCGTCGAGCACCTCGTACATCTGGTAGTTACCAATAATTCGGTAACAGTTAAAAGTCTTACTCGACTGTCTGTGAAGCACGATCTCTCCATACTTTCGAAGGTAGTCCTGATTCCCGCTGAAAACACGTGGAACGACTATAACGAATTCAACGAACAAAACGAACTGAACGAGAAAAACGAATGTATTGAACACATACTGAGGAACGAACTGGCACCCTCTACTCAATGAACAAAACGAGGGGAACGAACGTAACGAACAGAACGAATGCGTTGATGGCAACGAGTGCGTTTGCATCAACGAGTGAACGAACAGTTGGTTTTAACATCGTAGTAATCCTTTCACCGAGTGAAACACTCTCACCGAACGCACCGAACTAAACGACCAAAACGAATGAAACGAACACAACGAGAGAAACGAAGATAATGACCGATACCAATACCGCACGAATCACGGTGGCGAATCAGAAGGGAGGGGCGGGGAAGACAACCGACGTCATTCATACTGGCGGCGCACTCGCCGCCCGAGGCCACGACGTCCTCCTGGTCGATATCGACTACCACGGGGGGCTCACCTGCTCGCTTGGCTACAACGATCTGTACTACGATACCGACCGTACAACACTGTTCGACGTCCTCGACTTCGATCAGATGGAGTCGGTGAAAGACATCATCGTTGAGCACGAGGAATTCGACATCCTTCCCGCCAGCGAGAAGCTCGCGAACAACAAGAACATCCAGACGCTGCTTGAGGCGCCGAAGAGTCGCGAGCGGTTGGAGATGACTCTCGACGAACTCGAGAAGGACTACGACTACATCATCGTCGACACGCCGCCATCCCTGAACGTCCTCACCGACAACGCCCTGGTCGCGACCGGCAACGTCGTCATCCCCGTGATTCCCGAGAAGCTCAACGCCAACAGTCTCCAGATTTTCGCAAAGCAGCTGAGCTCTCTCGAACAGGCGTACGGAGACATCAATCGGCTCGCGATTGTCTGTAACCGCGTCGAGCAGAACGCCGAACACCGCGACACCATCGAGGAAATCAATTCGGCGTACTCTCTCCCCGTGTTCGAGATCCCGAAGCGGACCGACCTCTCTCAGTCGATTGGCAAGGGGGTGTCCGTCTTCGGCTTCGGCAAGGAGAACCAGAGGGTCGAGGATGCACGCGACCTGTTCAACGAGATCGCCGATCTGTTCGACGAGACGTTTGAGAAGACCGCACCTGAGGAGGTGAAAGCATGAGCGACGGCTGGGGTGATGCTTCCGGTATCGAGGGCAACTACGAAGAGGAGGACGATGAGACAGATTCCGGCGAAACGACTGAGGTGAGTGAAACGGTGGAAACCAGTTCATCGACCGAAACGACCGAATCGACTTCAACGAGTGAAACGAACGAAACGAGCAAAACGAAGACGAACATCAAGGACGAGTGGAACGGGCGAACGATCTACATTCCCGACGATGTCCTCGACGAGATGGAGGATACCTACCTCGAGTCCCAGCTGAAGCTCCGCAAGGCGGGGCAGGACGAGTTCAAGAAGAACCGCCACTTCTACCCGCTACTCGTTCAGTTCGGTGTAGAAGCGCTCTCTGATGCGGATGCTGAGGAAATTCAGGCTCGGCTATCGGAACTCGGAGACGAATGACCTCGCGCAGAGCGAGGTCCGGTATTTTGTATAGCGATATACGATATACATTTTCCTTTTGTGCGGAATTTCGGCGCTAAGAGACTCTAAATGCCCGATTTCTCCCGATGGGCCGAATACAATAAGTGGTCCTGATTATTCTGGTAATCACGACCACTTTGAAGTACCCCGCCGCCGTCGGTGAAGCACGAATGCTGCAACCGCCTCACGACGGCGCTTCCCCCGGGGTAGAGCCACCGAGACTGTGCCCGCAGGACGGTGGAGGGCCGGTGGATGCCTGATCGAGCGCTTTCGACGCCGCTCGACGACAGCTTCGAGCGCTACCTTCAGGACAAGGGGAAAGGCCGCGGTGGGGACGGTGGAAACTATCGACGAAACGCTGCACGCGAGCTGGAGCGGTTCGCCGAGTGGGCCGCCGGCGACCGCGGCGCCGACGACTGGACCGGGGTCGTCCCCGACGGCGTCGATCGGGAGCCGACCTTCGATGAACTCGATGAACGAGTGTTCCGGGAGTACGCCCGGCATCTCGGTGGAGATCGGGGACTCAAGCAGAACACGGTACAAACCTACTACCGCTATATCTCTGCGTGGTGTGGCTGGTGTGTCAACGAGGGCTATTTCGAGGCCCACTACGCGCAGCGGGCGAGTGCGATGGCACCGTTGCCGGAAGACGACGGCCGCAAGCCCGGCGACCAGCAGGCCTGGACGTCCGAACAGCGTCACGCCCTCACTCGCTACGTCGACGAACAGGCCCGCGACGCCGTCGAGACGTACACGACACTCCCAGAGGATACTGACCTCATCGACAAGCAGCGAGGACGCTACGCGGCGCTGAAGGCTGCTCGTGACCGGGCTCTAGTTTTTATCCTCGCGTACACCGCCGTTCGGGTCGGGGAGCTACTACGGGATCCAAACGACCCGCGCCGGCGCGGCGTCCGCTGGGAGGACCTCTCCATTGACGACGGGAGTATGGACGTCTACCGGAAGAAACAGCAGTGGGACGCCGCGAGTCTTCCCGACCCCGTGATCTCGCCGCTGCGAAGCTACCGCCAGCTGATGGACCCGCCAACGGACCGCTGGCCGGTGTTTCCGACGTTCGACCAACGGACGCTCGCAGGGCTCGTCCAGGATGAGTTAGCCGAGCGAGGGGAACGCCCAGAAGCAATCGGTGAACGCCGTGAGGAGTACGCTCGCGACCTGCTGCTGGCGCTCGATGAGGACCTCCGGCCGCCATCGATTACGACGGACGGCGCACGATCGATTCTCCAACGGCTCTCGGATGACGGCGAGATCGACATTGACCATCCGAAACACGATTATCTTGCTCCGCACGGTGGTCGACGTGGGATGGGTGAAGTTCTTGTTCGAGCGTTCGGGTATACGGTCGCGGCTCGGTACTTAGACAACTCTGAGGAGATGGTGAGAGAGCGGTACTCCCATATTGAAGCTGGTGAACTCGGGGACGTCGCAACTGAAGCACTAGAAGAGATTGATAGTCTCTCATAATCGTGGTCCCGTTCTCAATACATTACGTTTTCAGGAAGACAGGGTAGATAGCCAAATGAGAGCTATTCGTTTTTGAGCATCTGCCGGATCAACGGAGTCAGAACCGCAGCCGCGTAACCTGCGGCACCCCACTTCGATGTCATCGAGTAAGCAATATACCCAGCTATCCCTCCAATAACTGCCCGCTGGTAATTTGCAGGTTGCTCATTGAACCACTCTCTGGTCTCAGAACCTGTTAAAATGAAATACGTAATCTGGGCCGGGACCTCCAACGCCAGTTCAATAGAGAAACTACCTGCATCCGGCAAAGTAGCATCCACAGTAGCCTCAACAGGGCCCGCCTCCGGAACAACTTCGTCAGTAGCCTCCGCCGGCTCAGCGTCTACACTTGTCGTCGATGTCGGATTAACAACCGACCTCTCAAACTGGGAAGACGGGTAGCTACTGGCCGCAGCAGCCGCACTTACGGACGGCTGAATCGCCGCCAAATCAGCCAATACTGACTGAGGGACCCGGATATCTGCAATCACATCAGATAGCATCAAAGCAGTTGATCGAGCAATCATATTTTGCTGTTCTTCAATGACAGCAGACAACTGAGCCAAACTCCGTGTGAGCGCCATCTCCTGCTGAGCAATAATCGGTTGGAGGGCACTGGCCACCATCTTTTCCGTTCGAAACAGCTCTGAACCCACGACGCCAGCTAAAAGAGAAGTCTGATTCTGAAGAACCGTATCGTAGAGGTCCTGAAAATTAGCCACCGCAGCAATCGTAGAAGTCGGGATTTCAATACTCGGAACTAGCGCACTCATATCCAGATTCAACCCTTCCCAATCAAAGGGTAGCGGCGGTGTCTCCTCCTCTGGTGGCTCACCTACCGATAAATCCTCAATATCGTGGTCTAAGTACAGTGCGCCGACATACTCTCGAAGCAGATCTTCAACTGGCTCATCATCATCATCATCATTGTCCTCACCGAACTTCTCCCCCAACTCTTGTTCCAAAGAAAAGTACGCTCGTGATGGCCTCGACGCTTTCGTCGCCACATCCGAGGGGTCCTCGAAGATCAAACGGTAAACAGTGAGTGCCTCCTTCGTAGATTCCACAGACAAGTCAGTCTCCTCAACAACTGTTTCTACATCTCCTACATCACGCCATAATTCGCCGACCTCACGAACCGTCTCTACCCACTCAAACGACACCTGCTCCTGCCGCTTCTGGCGCTCCTCCTGAATCGCCTCCATCAACTCCTCAAAATCAGCTTCACTACTCGGTTCCTCGTCTTCTTCCCCACTCATTACCAGTAGGGTGAGTAGTACGGCGTAAAAAGACACTTCCTCCAGTAGGCTACACAGGCGCTTCAGCTCTAGTTTTATGATTGAATATTTTTCTGAAGCCCATCCAATGAGGGCTCTTCTAGATACGTAATGTATTCTTATTCCGTTGACCCTTGCTGATCGAGTGGATCGCTTCTTTTTACGGCGGAATCCAGCTCGTGTGGTCGCGGAGAGTTGTATTGGGGGATTCCATCGTCACACCGCACTTGGGGCAGTAGTCTTCGATCGCATCCTCTTCGTAGAGATAGTGATCGCACTCGGGAGGGCTGGCTTGGAAATACACGTCGTCCCAGTCGAGATCAGGCTCTCGACCGTAGAGACAGAATGTACTGTGTCCTGACCGCCCTCGATGGTTCGTCACTAACCGAACGGGGCAGTACATACACTCGCGGAGTTCGATTAACGGCTGGTCGGCATGGTTTGTCCAGAGCGTTTCTCGCCGCCCCCATTCGTGAAATCCCTTTGGCCCCCGGCAGCGCTCTATCTCGGGTCGTGTCGCAAGCAGTTTCTCCACCTGTGCGGAATGGTACTGGCTTCCTGCCCACTTCCAGAACGGGTCTCGGTCGTACTCACGGACAATCGCGTTCTTGAGAGCTTTCAGGGGAAAATCGGGGCCGTGCTCATCGCTCGCGGTGTAGGTGTGACTGTCGTCGGGTTCGTGAAGCCGGCGTAGCTCGCAACCCTGGGCAGTACAGATATCGTACGTAATCAGGTCTTCCTGTCCGCGGGGATGGGCATAGGGCGGCACGCGCTCCCACGCGTGTTCGCCGTCGTAGAGGAGCGCTTGGCAATTCGTAAATCGGCTAGCTTTGCTCGTTCGTTGGGCGTATCCAGAACCGTCGTCTTGCTCAAATTCGGCACTGATCGTATCGTAGTTGAACGTATCGAGAAGGACTGTTGCCGCGCGTATCCAGACGACTGAGTACCCAGCGGCCAAGTAGTCATGCGTCACCTGATGGACGTCCTTGTCTTCGTGATTGTGCTGTACTTCAACGGCGAGCCCTTCCCCGAAGTAAGGGTTCCAATCGTCAAAGGTCGCGAGTGCATCCGCCCGGCGTTCGGTCACAGGTGTCGGTACCTCGGCCACGTCGACGTCCACCTCCGTCTCGATGCGGGCGTTTTCTCCGAATTGCTGGTGTAGAGCGACTTCGACACGGGCGACTGCGCGTTCGTGGGTCTCTGACTCGCCGCCATTCGAGCAGCGCTGGCCGGCGTCGTCTGATACGTGGTAGAAGTGTCGAGACTTGCCCGGCGCCGATCGCGGGTACATCGTCCCGCCGCATACCGGACAGGTGACGGCTTCTCCATCGTCGACTATAGCGGGGACGACCGGGCGACCGTCACGACGACCGCGGAAGGGCATATCAGCAACGAATATCTCGGTAAGCAAATAATCACTCCCAGCCGTAGAGTGCAAGACGGAACTGGTTAGAGCGGGTCCTCGAGTCCGCAGGAGATACATCGCATGTAGCCGTCCTCACGTTCCCAAATGTGGTCACAGTACTGTGGGTCTGTGGTCGCCATCTCAGAGAAGTCCTCAAACGGATCATTTGAGATGATCTCCTCTCCGTTGTGCTCTTTGAGACGGGCCCCACACCGGCACCGATAGCGGTTCTCTCCTCGAGGTTCCCAGACGTGTTGATGATCTTCTTTCTTCTCCTCCTTTTCTCGTTGTTCAAACGCTGCTTGAGCAGCTCTGTCAGCAAGATCGGAGCCCGTCTTGATGGTCGACTCATCATAGATGTAGGCATCAACAGCTCTCTCTTTCCAGCGCTCAAGCCGACAGTGTTTACAGAAATCCCGGTCGTGGAGGTCACTCCCTCCGTATTTCCAGGTATGGTTACAGTCCGGATTCGGGTCGGAGAAAGTTAGAGAGTCACCGTTCACGAACCGCTCTAGATACTCCTCAGGTGGATCTAGCTCTGGAGGGTCTGCCCACGAAGCTGCGAAGGCGGTGTCAGCCCGTTTGTCGAATGCGACGACCATCTCCTCAATACGGAATCGGTCGTTCGTAAAATCGTCAGGGCTGGCCCAGTAGACGCTATATCCGGCCGAGAGATAGTCGTGCGTGACCGCGTCGAGGTCTTTGTCTTCGTTTGCGTATTGTACCTCAACGATTAATCCACGACCAAGGTATTCGTTTGTGTCATCAGCTGGAAATTCGACGAGGGCATCTGCCCGGCGGGAATCAGTAAGCGTCGGCGTATTGGGGACATCGACGGTGAGCTCGGGTCCGCAACGAGCATGTTGGTCAAATCGCTGCCGCAGGGCCGAAACTGCGAGAGATTTCATCTTTCGATGCGGATCCGACTCTCCTCCGGAGCAATTGGTCGTTGAGGCCCCTGAACCCGCAGTAGCATGGTAGAAATGGCGGGCGCGACCATCATCAAATGGGCCTCGTGGACGCATCGTTCCGCCACAGGCTGGACACACGACGTCAGTACCGTCCTCTACTTCCTCTGGAAGAACCGTGGTGTCCCCATCTTCGGAAGAGGGCTGGGCGATGAAGGGCATCTATTCCGATATCGCGACTTCGTTCGTGATTTAGATATAATCTTCTCTTACAGTCATCCGGTTTTAATCTCAACCCGCCTATGCGGATGGCCAACTACTGCGCTATCTCACCAGCAAAGCCTCAGTATCTATGACCCGTAGCTTACAGTATGCCCTACTGCCCGAATTGCGGAAACCAAATTAAAGAGATGCACCACTATTGCGGATCCTGTGGACAGGCGTTGTCCGATATTGCAGGATCGGAAATCGATCCACCGATGGCGATAGAGAGGGAGGGATTCCTGTCGATGCGCTCACTCTCATACGTCAACGAACTTTTGGAGGGTGAGCAAGATCTCAATCACGACTCAGTCTCCTACAAACAGTTATCTCGGGAATTAAGCGCTGCATTTGCTGATTTCGCTCGTCTGGCGATGGTGGATGATCTTGATCTTCTTCACCTCTGGGCCGCCGGTTCGAATACGAATGCACTGAGTATGTCCGTCGACGATATGAACAGCAATCAGTTCCGAGAATGGCTCGCTGCCATCGGTCTGGGACGAACGCTTCGGATGTACGATGATGCGCTCCACACCGAATTCGAGGAGGAGTTCAACGACAGATTGCAGAAGCTGATTGAGTTCGCAAATGAAGAGCTCAATGACGAAGAATCCACAGAGTAGCTGTTTACAGTGAGTGCTGTATCGATCTCTTGACCAATAATTCTCCGATGAGGTTTTATTCTACAGATCTGGTTTTCCCACTCGAACGTAGCTTCTTGAGATTCTGTTCACAGGTTAGTAGACGAATATGGCGGAGGCACCGGATACCGAACGGTGGGCGGTCGACCCCGATGCGAGAGAAATCCTCAGCGTGTCACAGCTGAACGACCAGATTACATCGGTCGTCTAAGACGCGCCTGCCCTCAGCGGCGTCTGCTGGATTAGCGAAATCACTGACTTCCATTAGGAGAGTACGGCACTCTGTTCCACGCTCACCGGCGACGACGATTCCCGGTTTAGTCTTGGTAAACCGCTGCTGAGACATGGACGCGGAATTTAAACACGGAAGCGAGGTCATTCCGTTCTACGACAGTCTTCGATATCTGCGATGAGGGCTTCAGCTTGTGCTTCTGCCGTTTCGGAGTTCCCCTCCGGGGCATCCGCTTTTCCATCTGGATCGAAGGTCGGGAGTTCCTGTTCCCAGCCCTTCTCGGCGTAGTTGTCGTCAGGTGCTGACTCGAAGAATTGAACGAGTGAATCGAGCGATTCGAGCCGTCGCTTTAGCTCACTGGCTCGGCTTGGGTCGACGTAATAGACGTTGTCTGCTCGTTCGATAAGCCCGTACTCGAAGAGACGAGCCATCGTGTTCGACACGGCGGTCTTGCTGAGGGCTGTTCGAGCTGCGATTTCGCGTGGGGTGAAGCCGTATTCGCGGTGTGCGACAAGGAAGCTGAGAGCGTGGTACTCGTTCGTGTCCGGCTTGATCGGGAATCGATCGTCACTCGTGAGTTCGTCAACCGGAACGGGCATCTGTACCAATATCTGTCGGCGGACGATAATACGGTTTTCGCAGATGGATATGCCTCGGCAGATCTCCGAAGGAATCTTCAGAGAATTTCGCTGTTGGCGAGTGGAAGTATAATTCGACACTCGCTGTCCAATTCTGTAGAGACTTAATGACCAGCAGCGGGATGCACATCGTCATCCCGATTATTCTCAATCGGTTCGTAGTCCACGTCGTTTCCGACTGGCTTGAACCCAGGGACGTAGCTGAAGCGTTTCCCAGGCTCGCTACGGAACATCAACGGGAACCTGCCACGATGCTCGCGAGCGCGGTACTGTGGCTCCCACTCTCGGAATTCCATCGTCGGTTTGGCAACCTGTGGGGCAGGCAGCTCTGCACGCTCCAGGTCTGATAGCTCAAGCACGCGCACTTCGAGCTCGCGCGCCAGTTTCTCGGTTCGAGGGGTTAGCTCGGTCGTGTGACAGAGCACCGGCATCGCACGACAGGCAAACGCCACGGTACACAACCGGAAGAGCGCCGCCGGGGTGATTGGGTCGGCTTTCCAGTCTTTACACTGGGCGACAATCCAGTCGCTGGGCTGCTGCTGTTTCTCTTTGCGTTTGGCGACGACATCTACCTCCAGACTGTAGAGGTGCTGGCGTGTCGCTGCACGGTATCCCCAGCGTCCGAGTGCACGCTCGAGTTGATACTCCAGCCACCGCCCATCACCATTGCCGCGCCCTCCGACATGAGGGTCGACCTCGTCGAGACTGATGTCCTCAACGTCGGCGAGAATTGGGCTGTCTTCCGGGACCGATGGCAGAATGTCTCGAAGGGCTGTAGCGTACTCAAGGGCTGTTGTGAACTTCTCAGCGGGTGATTCGTCGTAGTGGTGGGCTGCCGGGTGTGCAGCACGAAGTGAGCGAATCAGCCAGCACAACTGCCGCTCGATTTGGGAGACTGCATCCGCGTACTCAACTGTCGAATCCGCGGGCCGGCCATCCGCCGAGTCATCATATCCTTCTGGCTCGGGGAGTAGGCGTTTTACCTCCGTGATCGGCTCGTTCGCTAAGTACAGCAGCCGGTGGGCGAACATTCGGTGATCGGTCGGCAGTGTATGGTCGGTCTTGAGCGTTCCACGGAGCGATTCGATTGTCGCCGTGAGCGAGCACAGGCGGTCGGCGTACCCATCTGGGAGCGGCTCATCCTTCGTCATCGGTGAGTGGACTCGGCGTGAAGTGCTGGCGCGTCAGAGAGGTCTCTGAGAGCGACTGGACGACCGGCTGACCCTTTTGCTGCAGATGATGAGAGAGCTCCGCTTCGTTGGTGACGGTGTACCACTGGGGGCTACCAGCGTCTCGATACCGGAGTTCGCCGTCGACAGCCACTAGGACTCCCTGTTCAGTCATCCCTAGCGTATCGAAGACAAGGACGTCCGGGTCCGGATTCGTCCAAGTGCCGCGAATCAAGGCGAGGAGCGTGTCGAGTATTGGCGGATCGACGGGGTCTGGGTAGCGTGGTTCAGCGGGGGCGCTGATCGCAACATCACGGATGGTGTCGCGACGACAGGTGCGCCAGCCGGCGCCTGTCCACTCGAGTTCACGCCGCGTCCATTTGTCGCCGTCGCCATCGGGCTCAAGAACGAGCCGTCGTGGTGGCGTATCACTTGGAGTCCACTGGAGGACACACGAGCCACCATCTGGAAGTGGTTTATCGTCTGTTCGACGGTGCTGGTCTAAGAGCGCAGCATCGATCTGAGAGCGTACACGTCGTAGTATGGTGATCGGGTCTGCGACTGGAGTGGCTGCTGTCTCATCCGCGTTATCGACCGCCTCAAAGAGCCGATGGAAACAGGCATCGATGTCTCGAAGCACTGCGAGAGCGTGCTCTTGGGCGTCTGTCATGTGGATTCCTCCGACTCGGGCTTGTAGCAGGCCGTCTGGAGTCGACGAATGTATTCAGCGAGCGGTTCCGTAGCGTCCGTCGAAGTCACAGTCTTCGAACGGTCATCATAGTCGACCGCGCCGACCTCATCGAGCGTATCGAGGTGGCGTTGGGTCAGCGAAATGTAGGCCGATGCCCGCTCGTTACTTCTGACCTTGCTGGGATCGAGTTCGTTTTCGATGGCCGCGATTTCGACCGCAAGGTCGTTGACGGGAACGTCCCCCGTAGAGCGTGACAAGGACAACACGACGCGCCGCCGGCGACTGTTCGCGATCGCGTCAAACGCCCCAGCTGGAGCCATCGGAATGGCGAGAGACGCCCTCTCGTCGGTCGGCGCCGCCACTCAACTCGCCCCCGTTGATGGTGGTGTCTGTCCACGTCGCGGTCGCAGTCTCGAGGATGTACCCTCGTCAAGTCGGGACTCGCCAATGCTGTCCCGCCGCCACCCATGTGAACCCGTAACCTGTTCACTGAGTTGGTTGGCTGTGCTGTCGGCATCGGCGCTGCTGTTCGCTATATTGCGCTGGTATGGGGGTTGTACAACTCGGTGTGTCCGTGGGTCGGTTTCCGGAGTGGGGCTCTGAGAGACAGAGTTATTACTCCTGACCCAAGTAGTCTGGCTTGCTGTCATTGCTCTGGCAGCACGAGTCCGCCGGCGCCCTAGCGCCGGGGGATTCTACTGGAATCGTGCTATAGTGGTGGACGAGCGCTTGTGTCTTGTATATTAGTATCACAAGTCTCGAACACCGAATTCGCGTCTCAGAACGGCGATGCCACTCGAAGTAGTCTTTAGTCTTAACTACCTGTTAAATCACACTCTACCCCCACCGGTGGTCAAAAACCCACTCACAGCAACCACACTGGAGTATTCTCTACCTTGTCTTATCGCAACTGAGAGGATCCTCAGACGCTCCCACGAGAAGATTCCGCCAATAAACACGACGCTCATGTGTAGCATATTGTTGATGGGTCGCAGCCTTGCGGTTTCACGGTGACAGATAAACGATAGGAATGTGCGTGACAGGCGCTCAGATCAGCGGTTCCCTGGTCGGCTCTTGCGATCATCACTGTATCAACAATCTCCTAATGAAGAGCGTATTCCTACGTCAGACGTGACAGGTCGAGTAGTCAGGCAGATACGTTCCTGTAGCCCTCAGCTATCTGGATGAGGTCATCTATCCGCTCGAGGGTTTTCTCCGGCTCCGACCGAAGGAGAGGCTCGAGTTGTACATACAGGTAAGTGACTACTCAGAGCCATCACCTCCAGAGAGTTTCTTACCTACTGATATATTTTTGAGCCTGATATACGTTTTTTCTCCCTTGATACCAAGGAGAGTACGAACTTCGACGGGGATAACGACTACCCCCTCCTCGCTCATCTTCACAATTCCAGCACTTTCAACTCGGTCAGATGATCCACCATCTGATCGTTCAGCGACCTCAACGTGTGGCAATCTCAAAAGTGCCTCTTGATCTTTGACAGAGAGAACCTCGCGAACCTCTGCCGGGATCGTCACGCTGCCGTTTTTAGATATCGTGACTACACCCGCATCCTCGCTCATACCAACAACATTTGTAAGCTTCCTTGAATACTTTACGCAGCCTTATTCAGTCAGATTTGTAATCTTTCACTATAGACTGCCACCCGGTAATATATTTGTTTTATCGCCGATGAACCAGTCGGCAATAGAAATAATATGTCCTACACCACCTCCTTCTTGCGGTTTATATTATTGACATTTTGTACCCCAACAAACGATTATAAAATGACGCCAGTATAATCACTTAATCGCATATTTCCTCCAGAAGTCAATCAAACCGTTATATTTTAGTTTCTATAAGTCTGAGTAAGGATGAGAACAGACGTGAATGGTCTCGGTTGAACGAACGACACTAAATCAGCTTGAAAACTATGAGTGAGCTAAACGAAAGGATCACGGTTGCTGTGACAGAGGAAATGTACGAACGAGCTGAGGAAGACGACGAATATAGTACCAGAAGCAAAGCAGAGTACATTCGTCAGATGTGGTTAGCCGGTGAGTCAGCTGTCGCTGAACTTGATCCACGAGTAGGAGATTCCGGCAAAGCAAACAGAGAGATCGATTCAGCGGAGGCCGCTGCACAGGCACTTGACGATAGTGTTCTAATTAAAATTCTATCTGATGAGAAACAAGAAATCGGAGAGGTTGTCCAGCCCATCACTCAAGAGTTTGAAAACGTTGTGGCCGACAGACTGTTTGAGTTAGCAAAAGATGAGCAATCCGTTATTGAAACCGACGGGCGCGGGAACTACTACTTAGAGAGATAGTATGTCGGTATCCAGAGACAAAGTGGATGTGGATGGTAGCGTCTTATGGTACTGGTATGAAAATACTCAGGATTATTCTGCGGAACGTACAAGAGAGACATACAAAAAAAGGATTACAACATATGAGAAGTGGCTGGCAGCCAGAGGTGATTATACTCATGACTGTCATTGGACGGATATTAATGTGGATAATGTCCCCCGTGAGCAGATGAAACTTCCGCGTGATATCGATGAGACCGACTCTGAAGCCTTCCTGAATGATATCTCAGATGCGTTCGCGGGGAATACACAGCAAGGGCTCGCTTCCATGCTCAGCCAAGCGTATGAGTGGTTGGCATCCCAAACAACAAACGTCTCAGACGACCCAATTGGCTATGTCCTCGACGTTGAAGCGAAAGATATTCTCGACAGTGTAGACAGTCGAAATCCACATATCATCCCGATAGAGGATGTAAGATACTATATCCGGTCTTGGAATGATCCTGGGTGGTCCTGTATAAATCAGATAGCTGCCAAGTACACGAGGCGGGCAGGCGGTATAAGTAATCTTGACATCGAGGACCTGAATATCGACCATCCTGCTTGTGACTGGACTGTTCATCCTGAGATTCGGCACTGGGACGATCATATTCTCTTTCGCCCTGACAAAGCTGCGAGTGATCCGGGGCGCAAGTCCGGTAACAAAACCAGCGCTATCGCAAAATACCCTCTCGATGATGAACTGAAGCAATCACTTCTCTGGTATCTCGCTTGTCGATTTGAGCCCGAAAGTCCAACTGATCCGCTGTTTTTGGACAGAAGTTATACGCGAATGTCTAGGCATCTGATAGGTACTCGGTTCAGGGAAAAATCAAAAGAGATCACACAGAAGGACAACGGGCCGAAATGTTGGTACGAACCAGGTGACGATGATAATCTTAATGTCCACTACTGGAGACACTGGGCAACGACTTGGTACCAGGATCAGACTGGAGAAGACGCACTAGTTGATTATCTCCGTGGCGACACCGGACAAGGGAGCAAAGCAACCTACGACCAGTACAGTAAGGTGAAAAAACAAAAGATCCTCAAAGCGATGCCGAAGTTCTTCGAGCCGTTTATCCATGACTGACGGCTCCCACGACTGTCGCGACGACCACTCTAACTGGCCGACGCCCGGCCCGAACGAGTCGGTTCCGGCATGAGCCGAATACGAGCAGCTGCGCGAAGCCGTCCACGACTAACTCGATCACTAGCCGAACAACCCGGCTTAGAACGACATCTGGCGAGCATTCGGCGCAATCATAGGCGAGTATCAGCATGATGCGTTCGTCGAAGCGTTTGGCTTCGATGAGCCAACCGAGCCGGCCTGTATTCGACGGCCCATCACTGGCGACAACGAATGCCCCACCACCCGCTCGAAGCCGATAATGTTGTGACACCCACGACAGAGATAGATTCCTTGGTCTGGATAGTGCGACCAGTAGTGGAAATCCAGATTCCCACCCGCTATTGCAGACGCCCGGTCGAGTCCCGTGAGTGAGGGTCGACAGTCCGGATAGGCGACTTCCCAGTCCCAGCCGAACGCTGTTTCCTTCGCAGCGATCCGGCTCGTGTATTCGTCGTTCCGCGGTTCGTCCCTTGCCATTGGTGATGCCGCTCCCGAGCCAATTATCCCAGAACGAGGGTGTCATAGATCTCTTCTCACACCGTGATGATCGTGCTTCCCGGATTGTCTCCGCATTCGTAGTTGGTAACTTGTCGCCGAATCGGCGTGAGAACGCGACGGGTTAGATGACGCCACCGATGACGAGAAGGACGATGAGGGTCAGCAGCGTCGCGATGACGCCTCCGCCAGCGAGAATCTTGTTCTCCATCGCCTTCTCGTGGATGGGCATGGCAGCGTACTCTTCGCGGAACGCCTCGAGGTTCTCCTCCTCGTAGAAGTACTTCGTATTCAGCGCGAACCGCTCGGTGACCGCACAGCCCGTACAGACCGGCTCCTGCTCGAGCCGTTCGGTCTTGGTGTGGCTGTCGCAGGCGATCGCCCCGCAGTTGGGACAGTAGGTGTACGTCTCGTCGACGCCACTCGTCCCACAGTGGACGCATCGATGAATGCCGTCCTCCAGAGTGACCCGTGAGGGGCCAGCAGCATAGTATTCGTACGGATACGAGTACTTCTGTACCTCTGTTGTCTGCCGTACCTCGGGAAGATACACCGGCTCGATCGATTGCACTGAGATGTCCGAGATATTCGGCTCACACGTCTTGTTGTAGGTGACGTTGTTGTCGCCGGTGTAGGTCACCGTCGTCGTGTGGTAGTCCTGAAGACGGTCAACAGCCCACTCCTTGTACTCCGTTTGGGTCTGCCCGAATCGGCGTTCCTCGACGTCGTCGAATACCTCGGTAAACTGCCCGGTATCGAGGGGAATCGTCGCGTGGAAGTTCTCGGTAACCAGCGTCGCGACATCGTCGTCAGCCACCTTCGGATGGCCGCGCTCAGCGTGGACAACAAACTGTGTGCGGTCGTTGATCCGATGGATAACGCCGACGGAGGTCTCGAAGATAGCGTTCGTGTCGGCGGTGATCGCAACGACCGGCCGAAACGTTACCTGCGAGTGCGGCACTGGCAGATCCGCAGCCTCAATGTTCTCGATGTCGTGGAACGCCTCCTGGACGGGTGCGTCGACGTCCGCAGCCGGGTCGTACGGTCGGAGCGTCTCCTCACACAAGATCTCGATGCGGCCGTTGTAGAGATCGAGACCTATCTCGTCGGCAATCTCTCGGAGAGCCTCACCGTCGATCAGCTCGATGGGATGAGGATCATCGTTCTGCTGGAGCCGATCTGCGTACTCCTCAGCAGGGTTCGTAAATCGACCAGTGGTGGCGACCATCCCTCGCTTTGGGCCGTCGAAGTCGAACGTCGCGATGGCCGAGTGCAACTTCTGGACGACCGGCCGACCAACAGTCCCTGTGTGCTTGCACTCGACGATGATCGCCCGTCGCGTCCCATCGACGACTTCCTCCATGATGACGTCGCGACCTTCATCGGCCGTCCGCTCGGCCTGGCGGACGTTCTCGTAGCCGAGGTTTCGAAAGACATCCTCCATCAAGTCCTCGAACTCGAATCCAGAGAGGTCGTCCAGTACAGCCATACGGGTATAGTTGGACAGTATCTTGCTATAACTAAATACGTTTCCGGCGGTAGCGACGACGTGAGAGCTGTTATTGCTATGCGTCTCGCAAGGGGTGCGGGACGACACATCCGTCCGGGTTACCGATGCTTTCTGAGAGCAACAGCGAAATTGATCCCGACAACTAGTGGTTACATCAATAAACAGACGATGACCATTTCGTGTTCGCCTACGAGTTCTCGAAATTCGTCCTCTGCCACGTCCAGCAATCCTCGGACTGGCTGGTCCGGATCGAGCGAGCCGGTTGGACGATCCTCATCAGCCAGCACGACCTCCGCTCTCGAGCGGCGACTTTGGGCCTCGTTAAGAGTAGTATGGGAATTTGTACGATTCTCCATCAAGAGTTCGTCACGGAGCGGCGCCAAGCGCGGAAAACGATAGACATCGAATCTTCGACCAACCGGGGTCCGAGAGTGGGGCAAACAGCCAACCGAGATCGGTTCAGATACCGCCCGTCGCCCATCAGGTTTCTGTCCGCGACAACTTCCCGTCGCTCCACTTCGTACGGATTAGTAGGTCGGCAGTATGCTCAGGATTGTTCTTCATTTAGGAAATCTTCGTTTATACCAGGGAACAGCTCTTCCTGTTTTTTGGCCATTTTGATGACTAGTTCATCACGTTCCTCAATCTCGTCGGTGTGAAGTTCGGACAGGTACTCTGAGAGCCAGTGGTAGAATTCAGTAAGTGTTGCGTGATAGTTCTCGATCACGCTCCGGATTTGGAACTCATCATCAAGCTCATCTAGTACCTCGTGAGAAGCAGTATCCCAGCCGTCCCATTCGAGCAGTTCTGTTTTATCGAAGAGAATCTTCGCAGTTCGTTCGGTGGGTCCACCACTGACAGCGTGAGTACTTGTACGGCCGGTGACCACAGGAATCCGCCGGTGTTGCATATAATTCCGCAGCTTGATGATAAACGATGCTGGTGGAACCAAATCTAGCTCATCCATTGTCGCCGAATATTGCTCATCAAGATCATCCCGATCCAGCTTATCCTTTACACGGTAGGTATGATCACGCAGCGAGAGACACATCGCGAGATAATTGTGGAGTTTCCGTGTGAAGTCCATTAACGCATTCTGAGCCTGCTCTTCATCATCTGCCATCCACGTACCAGGATTATTCTCAAAATGGTCGAACGCGTTTATCAAATCAGCATAATTGTCATCGAGCATTTGTTTCGACCGGCTCAAATCATTGAACAGGCTATGGTACTGCTGTCCCGGCGACTGTTCCAGTCGCTCATGCATCGTTTTCAATTCATCAACCGTGTCCGGCATATCCTCGGGATCAACATTTCCTAACAGTCGATCAAGTTGAGGCGGATCCAATAAGGTCACTTCGTTCATCATCAGAGTGTCGGAGAGACAGGTACTTGGATTCTGATAGACAATTTAGTTTAGATATTCCCCTCGCTAGTTTCGAAGACGGGTTAGCTTCATCTAGGCGTCTCTCGGTGCTAGAACCGGCCTTATTCCAACCCGTTATTTCGAACGACCTCCAAGCTGAGTGTATGCCGTTGAACGATATTATCCCAGCACATCCGCCTTTGACATCCTTCGAACAGCTACTTGATCAGCATCTCCCTCTTGGGTGGCGACAGGCGGACGAGCGCCGTCGACAAGTCCGGTTAGTGGTCGGTGTCTTTCTCCTCCTCCCAGCAACTCTAAGAACCAAGGAGCGACGGAAGAATGCACAGAAGATCGTGACTGCCATGCTACCCGAGGTTGAGGATCTTCAGACGGTACAGCAGAAGTGTCATAAGGATACCTTCGATGGCGAGGTCGTGGATCGCAACCGGTACCACCGAGAATTTGATTCCAGGCTCGATGATATCGAGGAGGACTATGGCGGCGAACTAAGCCATTCGCTGTGAAAAGACCCTATTGTCCGGGTATCGCCAGCTCTATTGCAACACTAGTGGTTTAGCAAACGCTGAGTCTGGGAAACGAACGTTCATCTCCAGAGTGCAATTGCTGGGTATCGAAACTCCCCGCCAAAACCGCTCGTCGAGGTGCGCGATCGGGAGAATGAGGCTGACCGTGCGCGGACGCTGATCCACGAGTACGCCCACGCCCTGCTCCACTTCGACGTCGGCGACGACACCGAACGGTCGAAACGCTAAGTCGACGCCGAAGCCGTCGCGTACGTCGTTGGACGTTGCTGCGGGCTCAACACCTGCGGCTCGGCGTTCTATCTCGCAGCCTGGGAGTCAGACGATCCCGAGGTCCTCCGCGAGCGGCTCGGACGAATCAGTCGGACGGTAGAGGGCCTCATCGAAGTGCTCGAAGAGCCGCCTCCGCGCTAAATCTATTAACCAACAGATTGTTAGAATTCCCTCTTTTGTTGGTTAAGTTTTCTTCGCCGCTTGAGGGTGGCGCCTGAGTGCGATGTCGTAGCCGTACCGTAGTAGTCAGACCATATTTACGCCCGGGAAGAGATGTCAGACCATGAATGACGACGTCCCGGAGTCGATAGCCGACATCCAGTCGCTTCACGTCGGGACCTATGAGAGCAACCCGGACCGAATTGAGTCCGACGCCGGGACGGAGCGGCAGGACCGCGCGGACTACCAGGGGCGGTTCATCTTCGAACTCCTGCAGAACGCCGTCGACGAGATGGACGAGACGGCGACGCCGGCGGTCAAGATCCGCCTCACCGACGACCGGCTGCTGGTCGCCAACAACGGTGCTCCATTCTCGATGGGAGACCTCTACGCGCTGACGCTGACGACTCGGACGACGAAAGCCGGGGACACTACGATCGGCCACAAGGGCCGGGGGTTCACCTCCGTGCTGGGTGTCACCGACAACCCTCGTGTCTTCTCAGAGTCGGTACAGGCTCAGTTCCACCGGGGGCATTCCGCCGAAACCTTGACCCAGAATCAGGTGATCGCCGACGCGTTCGACGGAGAGGTCGAAGCAGATCAGGTTCCGCTGCTCTCGCTCCCCCACTCGGCAGACCCGTCCACAGACGTCGAGTCACTCCTTGAAGAGGGATTCACGACCGTGTTCGAACTCCCGCTCCGAGACTCGGCACAGCACCACGGCGCCATCCAGCGGAAGCTCCAGTCACTGGGCGCCAATACGGTCGCACTCCTGCCGGAGTTGGCACGTATCGACATCGAGTGTCCGACCTGGGAGCGGAGCTGGCGTCTCTCTCGGCAGGAGTTTCGAGATGCGGAGAACGCGACGCTCATTGAGGTGGGACAGGAGACCGTCGACGGTGGGTCGACATCGGCGACGACCGACTGGTACTGTCTCTTCGAGCGCACGGAGATCGACAGCGACCGCATCGCCGAGCGAGCGGAGCTCACTGACCCGGAGATCGACGCGATGGGGCAGTTACGCGTCGGGGTGGCGTTTCGCGCGACGCCCGCGACCAACACGCCAGCGGTCGAGATGAGCGACTGGGCGCTCGATCCCGTCTACGGGGAGTCCCAGGACCGCCCGCCGATGGTTCACGTCTTCCTCCCCACGAAAGAGCGTAGTCCGATCCCGGCGCTAGTCACAGGGACGTTCCAGTCCGACACGTCACGGCGGAACCTGACGCTTGATCACGACGATGAACGGGGCTACGAAGGGCAGTTCAACGGCTACCTCTTCGAGGAGATCGGGACGTTATTTGCCCAGCGAGTACTGTCGTTTGTCAGCGCATCGGCGACCACACCCGCGGCGTTTGTCGACGCGCTCGACCCCTCGCTCGGTCAGCAGCGGGAGTGGTCGTTCACCCCCGGCGATGTCGACCACTGCCTCTTCGAGCAGGTGAATGCCGCTATCAGCCCGGTCCCGTTCCTACCGAGCGCGTTCGGCGACGATAACGTGAGTATCGACGACGTCCGTCTCCCGCCGACGTCGACCGAGCTCCCGGCGCTGGGTAAGCAGTTCGTCCAACTCCTTCAGACCGGAACCACCGTCCCGAAGGAGCTGGAGGGGCTCCCCGATGCGACACTGCTGGCTCACCGGAAGACACGAGCGCTCGAAGCGTTCGGCGCGAGCCGACTCGACACCGCGTCGATCCCCGAACTTCTCACAGACGCGTCCGTTAATCCCCCGCTCCGGCTGACAAGCGAGGAGGAGTGGGAAATTTCGGTGCCCGATGATGCCGAGCCGTGTCGGCTCCTGATAGACCCCGTGCTCGAGTATCTTGTCGCCGTGCGGAAACCGCTCGAGAGTGACGACGATCGCGCCGCGTTCGACGACGCTTGCCGTCGTGCACCGGTGTTGCCGACAGCCGTCGAGTGTGACGACGAAACGACACACGCGCTTCGGCGCGCCAACCGTGACGGGACCGTGTTTATGCCGCCCGAGAACGACATCGCAGGCGGTGCGCTCCCGGATATCCAATTTCTTGCAAGCGAGCTCTACCACGGCAGCGACCCGAACCGGGCCAAGCCGCTCAGGGAGGCGGCACTCCCGGCGGGGTTCGGGTCGGACCTCCGGACCATCTGGAACGTCAAAGAGTACCAGTTCACCCAAGTGTTCGACGCAGCCATCAGTCCACAGGTACCCGGTCCGAACTCCCCCGAAGCGGACCCATCGACACTCCACCAGCTGGAGACCCTCGGAACGATCCGTCGGATGGCGGCGGTCCAGTCGCCCGAGAACGACCGGTCACCCGACGCCCCGCTGCTCTATCAGTCCTCGCGGAAGCCGTTCTCCGCGCTCGCCGGCCTCCCGGTCCCGACGGTTGGCCCAGACGACTCCGTCGAGTGGGAGCCCGCCCACCGGGTCTACTTCAGTTCAGCGTGGCAGACCGCACTCGGCCGGCCGGAGGACGCACACGTCGAGGAGCTGCTCCGGACGGTCGACGACGTCACCGACTCAGGCCGGTTCGAACCACGCTTCCTCGCGCCGCCCGAGTGGTTCGGGCTCGACCCGGCTGAGAGTGAACCTCCAGAACAAGAGCATCTCGCCTGGGCAGCATTCCTGCAGTGGCTCGGTGTCGCCGAGCACATCCGGCCCCTCCCGCTGTTCGCTCCGGACGCCGGGACCCGGCACCGTTACCGCGAGACACAGGAACTCAGCCGCCCGCCACGGTCGACAATCAGCTCGCACTCGGCGCTCGAAAACGAGTCACCGCCGGTCGACCACCGCTACCGCGGGTTGACCGAGTCCGAGTGGACAGCCTACCGCGAACAGCTCGCGTCCCAGGTCGACCCGGAGATCCCCGACAGTAGTCAACAGTATCTTTCCCAGGTCAACGCCTTAGAGTACGCCGACGAGCTGACGAGTGCGGCACGCGAGGAGTCAGCAGTCGGCGTTCAGCTCCTGCGCCATCTGGTGTGCTGGTGGGACAGCGGACTTTCAGCCCACCGCCACGCCGAGGTGGCGGCGTTCACCAACAAACAGTGGCGTGGGAGCAACCTCAGCTACTTCTTCACCACGGACGAGCGCGAGCGCCTGGGACAGAACCTCTGGGTTTGGCAGCTCCGGCAGGCAGCGTGGGTTCCGACGACGTTCGGTGCGGTCCGGCCGCCCGACGCCTGGCGGCTCCCCGACGCCGACGAGGAGCGGTTCAGCCTCGATGTCTCGGGGGAGCGCCCGTTGCTCCCGTTCGTCACGGCGGGGTTCCCGGCCAGGGAGACGGACGAACCCGAGGCAGTCTCGACGCTCGCCGAGGCGCTGGGAATCGGCCGGCGCCTCAATCAGGAGTCGTTCTCGCCACGGGATGCCTACCATGCAGTCAACCGTATCGGGGAGCTGATCGAAATCTCCGAAGACCCCGCCCAGTTTGCCAGCAGCGTCGAGCTGCTGTACACGCGTATTGCGGAGCTGCTCCCCGGGCTGGAACAGGGTGAGCCACTTCTGGAGGAGTGGCGCCCAGAAAACACGGGGCTTGGGGATGTCGACCTGCTCTGTCGGGTCGGCCAAGAGTACGAACTCGTCCCCGCGAGTGAGGCGTACTATGTCCGGTCCCGAAGCAGCCGTGACCGGCACGCGAACCTCGGTGTCCCCATTCTGGCGCTGTTCAAGCCAGAGGCGGCGAGCTTCGGCAGCTACTGTGGGGCAAGGGACCTGCGAACAGCCGTCCGAAGGGAGCCGGCGTACGAGGACTGTCCACCGCTCCCCCTCTCGCTGGGTGGCACCGACATCGACCAAGAATGGCTGGAGACGTTGCTCGCTGCGCTCCTGCTCCGGCTCCGGACGAACCGGCAGTCGGCGTTCCTTGTTGACCAAGACCGCAGCGCCACCCGGACGTTCTATGAGCAACTGACTTTCGTTGAGAACCTCGATCTCCGGATCTCGCTGGCCGACGGAAGCTGGGATGAAACCCGGCCGCCGGAACCACAGCCGTACCACCTCGAGCGGGATGGAGACCGAATCGTCCGGGTACTGGTCGACCGGACGCTGGACCGCGGGGCGCTCGTCGACGCTCTGACCGGTGCGTACACGGAACGGCTCGATGTTCCCCAGTACTACGAGGCAGTAAACACGCTGGTCGACCACGCACTAGGTGAGCCAGATCCCGGAACGACCCTCGAAAATCGCTTGAGAACCGTGGGAAGCGATGTCCCGCCGGGACAAGTCGAAGCGACCCGAAGAGAGCTGTTTGCGGAAGAACGGGACGAGCCAGATATTGAGGAGGAGGAGCCGGAACCTGTCGCCCCTGAGCCGTACATGGCCGACGATACCGAGATTAACCGTCAATCGGAACACGAACCAACGGAGCGGGCCGTGAGCACGGAAACTAACGGCACTGCCCACTCCGCGCAGGTGCCGGATATCGACTCGGTGACGAGCATCGGTGACCGGCAGATAGCGGAGTCGTTGCTTGAAGCCGCTCCCGCGAACCGTTCGTCTACCGACTCCTCAGGGGAACAGGCACGGACGAACGGGGGAGGTGGTGGCGGAGGGGCCGGCCACGGGACATCACAGGAGTACCGGACCGAAATCGATGCGTTTGGGATGGAGCTGACAATAAAAGCCGAACGAGAGCGGCTCCGTGAGGCGGGCGAAGCCACTCCCGATGAGCAGGTGTTTGACGTTCACACGCCCGAAATCTACAATCAGATGCGGGAGGAACACCCGTCGCTTGACGATGCCATCGAACGGTTCGGGGACGAACGAAGACTTTCCAGTACGGAGAACCCACTGAACAGAGGATTCCCTGGGTTCGACGTCCTCACGATCCGCAAGGATGCCGACGGACGAGCGATTATTGACCGCTGTATCGAGCTCAAGACATCTGGCGTGAACACACGCAAACCCTCCCTCTCGTGGAACGAGTGGAAGGCCGCCGGAGGTCCACTAAGTGAGTTCTACTACCTCTACGTCGCCCGGAACATCAGAACCGGCAACAGCGGCGACGCGGAGCTCCTCGAGATTCCCCGCCCCTTCGAACGGCTCCGGAACCGGACCCAGGAGAAGCGAGAGCGGAACGTCCAGGTCGACCTGCGGAGCTTCGACTTCGACGCGGACACGATCATCCGGCAGCCCATCGAGTGGGAAGAGTGAACGGCGACCCGTAGCTCTCAACAACAGCCCTGCCAGGAAGAAGATGGTACCACTCTGCCACACCAACCCACTGATATCCCAGAACTCGATCCGACCAGCCTCTATCCGATAAAAAGAGCTCGACAGATCGACTTCATCGACGAATCGTGTACCTGTCCCGACTGGCAGCAGCGCTCACCCGAAGGCGGCTGCAAGCACCTGCGTCGCGTCAACCACGAGATCAAACGAGGCCTCGTTCCCCGACCAGACGGCCGCCTTCCTTCCCCGTAGTCGTGACCAGACTATTCCACAGGACGGACCGTGTCGCCATCCCGACGGACCCGGTCGAACGTTGAGAGATACGCGATCCGGTCGTGAACCTCGTCGACATCCAGCTCTAGTTCGACGGCCAGTTCGTCGACGGTCATCGGCTCGCCGAGTGCTTGGAGGACTTCGAGCCCCCAGTAGTACCTATTCGTGAGCTCCTGAACGCGGGCCTCGATCGGCGTGGTCACCCCGTACCGCTCCTCGAGTTCGACTAGGGCTTCGTTCGCGAACGTGGCAAACTGATCGTCCCCCAGGCGTTCGATCTGGGCTTCGAGTTCATCCCGGACGACATCGTAATCGAGACCGGCCTGCACGAGCATATTCATATCCTCGATGTCGTCGTCTCGGCCTGCGATCGCCTTGAACAGGAAGATATCCTCGTTGCTGACCAGCCGAACCGTCAGTCGATCCGTGTCGAGGAACGACTCGCTGCGCTCTTGCATCCCGTCGGTGAGGACGAGCTTGTTCGCGACCTGCTGGTTGAAGATATCGAGGCGACACCCATCGTCGTTCTCGACGCAGCTCGTCGCCCCCAGCGCCCGGTAATCTGGATCCAGCGATTGAACCTCCGCATACCCGAGGTCCATCAGAACGGCCCACAGCTGGCCGTACGCGTCGCCATCCGGGACGACCAGGTCGATATCTTTCGTCGCCCCCTTGAGGTCGCGTAACGACATCGCACCACCACCAATCAGGTAGACCGTGAGCGATTCAGATAGCCCATCCCCAATGCGCTGGAATTCATTCTCGATGTACTCACGCCCGAATGTTGGTCTCATGATGGTAGTGGCACCTCGTAGTCAGCAGCCAGCTCCTGGAACTCGTCCCACTCCGGGAGCCGGGCATCGTCGACCTCACCGTGCGTCTCGAGGTAGCGGAGCAAGGCGTCGATGTCGTCTTCGAGGCCATACTTCGCTGCCTGCTCTCGGAGGTCTTCCTCGTCGACGTCGACGTGGCTGAGCAGGAGGAGGCAGTACGAGCGGTGGCGGCTTCCGTCGTCGATTAACAGCGTGTGACAGCACAACTCCGCTGGCGAGACGGCGTCGATCTCCTCGGAGTAGAGGTAGTAGCGGTGGCCGGTGAGCAGGAACTGGAGGTCGAAGGCCGCGAATCGAGCGAGTCCGGTTTCGTGGAACCCCGCCGCGTCAATCTCCGTTTCGGCTTGGGCCAGAAATTCGTCGTAGTCCTCCCAGAGAATCGTCCCCTTCGGGGCAACGGCTTCGAGATGTTGACGATGGAGATGGTGTGCGAGTTCCCGGGCGAACTTATGGAGGCGGTCGAAGTCAGCGTTGAACTCATAGCAGCCGTCGACCGTCCCGACGAGACCCCGGTCGCGAAATTGCTTGAGGACTCGGTTTACCGTGTTGCGGTAGTTGTCGCTCCGGTCGGCGATCTCGGAGACGGTTCGCGGCTGGTCGAGGTAGTACAGCACCTCGAGTGCCTTGCCGGTCAGCAGCTCGGGGAATTCGATGTGGGAGTGCTGGCGGACGAGGTCCCGATAGAGTTCGACGGCGCGAGCATCCGACGGGACGACTCGTTTTCGACGGCCATCGCGTTCCGTGTAGACGAGACCCTTCTCAACGAGGTCACCGACGGCACGGGAGAGGTAACTCTCGCTGTGGTCGAGCTTCGTCGCGAGTTCGGAAATCGTGTCGCCGCGGTCGACCGTGGCGAGGACCTCGAGTTCGATGCGCCGGAGCACGGTGTAACATATTACGAAACTTGTTTATAAAGAAGTTTCGAGTAGTGTTACAGTCAGCAGACACGAGAACCGACTCCACCGACTTAACCAACAAAACTATGGAGGCGTGAGTAGTGTTGGTTAACACGAGAGGAGCCGATGTCCTACGAACCCCCGACCCCACCGGCGAATCTCCCGACGGAGATCGTCAACACGCTCAACGAGTCGGACCCAGAACAGCTCCGAGACGTTGCTACGTACGCTGAAGCGCTCGCCGAACACAAGGAACGAGAGGCCCGTCTCGAGGAGTCGGCAGATCAAGAAGAGGTCGAAGAGCGACCAGACGATCTTCCGGACGACGTCCCTGCCAAAGCGACGATCACGATCAAGGAAATCAACGACAATCGCTACTACTACTGGCAGTGGCGAGAGGGAGAGAAGATTCGCTCACAGTACAAAGGCCCGGTCAACCCGGACGAGTAAAACTCGAAGCAGAAAGACACCCACCCCACGTTTCCGACGTGTCGAGAGATACACTCGTGATCAGGGGTGTGGTGAACGACCGAACTGATAGCTAAGCCAAGTCTTCCAGCCGGCTGTCCCGGAGGACAGATTTCAACACGATACCGGTGTCCTGAACCAGCCGATGCTCGAGGTAGCTGCCTTCACCCCGGCCACCACCGGTCCGAGTTGATTCGACGACACCGAGGAACGCCTGCTCTTTCAACAGCTCATAGACGCGGTGCTCGCTGAGAGTCTTCGCATCAGCTTTCTCGGTCGTCGCTTCATATCGTTCGTAAATTCGGTTGGTCGAAAACCCGTCCTCATTCGGATTCTCCTCGGTGAGCAGCGCGAGAGAATACAGGATGAATTTGACCTGGGTCGTCGAGCCACGGAGTAGCTCCTCGAAGCGATCAATTTCAGCCCACTCCTGGGCATCGCGAACGTGTTCCTCGACGACTGTATCGACATTTTCTCGCTCGGCTAGCTCGCCGGCGTGACGAAGAATCTCGATTGCCTTTCTGGCATCACCGTGTTCTTGCGCCGCTAGTGCCGCCGTCAGCGGGATCACATCATCCGAGAGAACACCATCGTGGAACGCGTCCCGTCGGTGCTTCATAATCTCGCGCAGCTGATTTGCGTCGTAGGGTTGGAAAACGAACTCTTCCTCGCGAAGACTGGACTTGACGCGTTCGTTCAGCTGGTCGCGATACTCGATCTTGTTGCTGACTGCGATGACGCCCAGGTGGCAATCTGCTTTCCCCGATTCGCGTGCCCGCGACAGCTGCATCAATATATCATCATCATCGAGTCGGTCCACCTCGTCGAGAATGATGATGACTGACTCGTAGGCAGTATCCAGAATCTCCCAGAGATAGTCGTAGTATTCACCGCTCCCGATCCCGGCGCGTGGAATATCGAAGTCAGTCTCGTCCGTCTCGTTGAGAGACCGAGTTACCGTCCTGGCAACACGCGTCTGTGTATTGTGCTGCGCGCAGTCGACGTAGACCGTGCCCACGGACACACCGTTCGACTCCGCGGCTCGTCGGGCTCGTTCGGTGACGTGACGGGCGACTAGTGACTTTCCCGTACCCGTTTTGCCGTAAATAATCACGTTATTCGGTGGATCACCACGAACGATCGGCCTGAGCTCAGCGGCAACGGCCTTGATCTCGCCATCTCGGCCGACGATACGCCCGCTTTCAGGAACGTGACCCACCTTCAGCAGTTCCTTTCGAGCGAAAATGTTGGCTCGGTCGGGGTCGTCTTCATCAAAGTCGAAGAGGGGATCGTCAGCGGGGTCCTCGTAGCGGCCGTCGAAGTCAGAAAGTTGGGACGGTTCCTCAGCCATCAATATCAGACATCGCGGATGGGACCTACTTAATGATTTGGCTACCTCGACCAGAGTGTAAATCGGGCTATGGTCGTCTTCTGATGTTTTGTCGCTGCCGTATCATCCTCACAAAGGGTCGAGTCGGTCCCGAGTGAAATCGGATTCGGAGCGAAAGTTCCAAACTCGGACCGGCACCCCTAATCCAGAGTGAAAACGCCGGACTGAAGCGGGTTTGTCACACCCCTGGTCAAGAGTGAATAGCTCTCCACCCGGGACCGGAGCACTTGGTTGAGACCACACCCCCCATCCAGAGTGTATCTCCCGAATGGAGGAATCAGTCAGTTCCATGAGAAAACACAACGGCACTTGGCGTCTGACGCACGGCAGACACCCCTCATCCAGAGTGTAAACGCCGGCGTGACGAACTGGCTTCGAATGGGAACATCGAGGGATGATGACGAGCATTCGTCGGCACCCCCGGTCAAGAGTGAATAACGAGACAGTAGAAGACACACAGATACAGGCCGCATCTCCAGCTGAAGCAAAGCAGGGTGAAATCGGATCAGTCGGAATCGGGTATCTTGATGCCGTACTGACGGAGGAGATCAGGAGAAACCGTCCCGACACCGGCTTAAAGGACGGATTGCTGGCCGAAGAATAGTCAAAACAACGATTGTTCCTTCAACGTTTCACAATACACGGACGACGAGATTGGACCCACACACCCCTCGTCCAGAGTGAAACGGTGAAAGAGTCCCTCGGTGGGACCAACAGAAACCACACGACGAGTCGGCAGGAAAGCACCGAAATCACAAGACGTGGGACGAGTACACCTATTACAGCAGTCGTCTCAGAGTCGATGATCTACCAAACATACCAATATTCAAAGTATTACCTAAAAGTTTTATTACTACCTACCCCCTACCACCCGCCAAGTGCATTCAGCACAGGAAAGAGGACAAAGGCGGCATTCGTCCGGGTGGTTCTGAACCGCTGCTCGTGTTCGCTGTTCCCTTTCTTTCGTGTTTCTCCGTGTCAGGCTGTCTTCCCGTGATTCTCGTTGATCTCTCCCTACGAGAACCCCCGTTTCCCGTGGACCTTCCCCCACACCCCTGATTGGTTTTCACTCTGGACGAGGGGTGTGTGGGCGACGTATCCTCTCCGACTTCCAGTCCGTCTATCCGTTCGTCATTAACCAATACATCTCCTGAAAACCCTGATGTTGTTGGTTAAGTTCTTTCAACCTCGATGAAGGCGGCCAAGTTCGTTTCACGGGCCTCCGCAATTTCGCTTTGAATTTCCGTCCGATCCCAGCCGAGTGGTGACAGCACGCTCTCGACAGCTCTGACGAGTTGTGTCTCGTAGTACGACGCATCGTACGACTCAATCTCCTCGTGAGCCAATGCAACCCGCTCTCGTGAGTTTTTCTCGTCGTCGACGACGACGTACTCGAGGTCCTGTCCTGGGTGGACAGCGAGATCCTGCTCGCGAGCCCGCTTTAGCGCCGCCACGTTCTGGGTGTTCTGAGAGTAGCCTTCCAGCGGCTTCGAGACGCGATTCCGTTCGACGAGCTGCTCGACCGGCACCGTTCCAGTGTGGAGGCGCTTGATCGCGT
This sequence comes from Halobellus salinus, assembly GCF_014646875.1. Taxonomy (GTDB): domain Archaea; phylum Halobacteriota; class Halobacteria; order Halobacteriales; family Haloferacaceae; genus Haloquadratum; species Haloquadratum salinum. The sequence continues at coordinate 31,226 of NZ_BMOC01000019.1, forward strand.
CTTGGAGACAGTCGAGGACAGCGTCCGGAGATCGAGTCACGTCGAGCCGTTCGAGACAGTCCCGCTGGATGTCCTCGATGAACTGCGGGGTCGAACGCTGCCGGGCTTCGATCCCTCTGATCTTGAAGTCGTCGTCGCCGGCGACCTTCCCGAAGTACTTCGTCAACGCCCCGGCGTCGCTCTCGCGCTGCGGCACGAACGCGACCCAGTCGTAGTGGGCTTCGTGTTCAAGCCGAATCTCGACGCGCTCCGTGATCTCCGTCGCGAGCGTGTCGAGGTTTTCGCGTTCATCATCGTCGACGTCGGGGTCCGGGGTCACCCAGATGGAGTCGACGATACCGTGAACGACCCGCCAGCCGCCAGCTTCCAGCCGCTGTTTCGCCGTCAGCAGAATCTCGCGAGCGAACGCGTTGATTGCCTCGTGGCACTCGATGCGACCGAACTTCGCGTTGCTGAACCCTTGATAGCCGAAGCAGGCGACGAGGATCCACTTCAGCGCTCCCGACCGCCCCTCGAGCTCAGCCAGTCGTTCCTCGTCGGGATCGTCCCGTTCCTTCTCGCGACGGATGGCCGCCTTGATCTCGTCGCGGGCGTCGATGATCGGCTGGAGGACATCGACGAGGTAGCCCGGGTCGTCGCAGATCGAGTACCCGAGGCCGGGGACGTCGTCGCGGTCGCTGTGGCAGCTACACCGGATGACGTCCGGTGAGACGTTCCGAGTGCAGATGATATTCGGATACAACGAGGAGAAGTCGAGTTCGTGGACGTTCTCGTGGAGCCCGACTTCGGGTGCGAAGATGAAGCCGCCGCGGTCGGCGTCGTGGAGCGTCCCCATCGGCTTGTAGAACTCGTGGCGCCAGGAGTTCCATGGGACGAGGACGCCGCGGTCGTGGGCCTCACAAATCTGGATCGCCGTGAGTACGTTCCCGATCGACGCCCACGCGAGTTCCTGGACGGGCTTTTTCGAGCGCGACATGAGGTCGAGGACGCCGTCAAGGTTCGTCTCCCCGTAGAAGAACGTGTTCGACTCGTCGATGATCGCCCGGCCGGGCACGTTGTACCGCGCCGGCGAGTGACCGACGCGGCCGTAGCTCGAGTACGTCGACCGGCTCGCCAGCTGCTGGTAGTTGACGTCCGGCCACCGACTCAACGAGAAGTCGTCGACGCTGGCGTCCGTCGCCATCTCGTGGAGGGTCGGGACGATCTCGCTCGTCGAGCAGACCAGGACATCCGGATCGTGTGCTTCGAGCGCCCCTTGGACGGCGGTCAGGATATCCGTCGACGAGCCAGTGACGGTGTCGCCGGCGACGGACAGCTCCCCATAGACGTCGTTGCTCGTTTCGGTCACCGGGACGCTGAGCCGGAGCGTCGACAGCTCGCTCGCCGGTGTCGGATCGATGCCGGTCTCCAGACAGTACCGGAACTCTCGCGAGAAGTCGACATTGAAACAGGCGAGATCTCCGACTGGATAGGACGACAGCTGGCGCGCTTGCTGGGCGAGTGGAGTTACGCGGTCGATGTGGGCAACGTCGACGGCAAGGACTGTCTCCTCGTCCCGTCGAAAGCCTGGTCGTCGCGCAACCATTTCGGTCGCGACGACGTTCGGGTGCTGGTCGTACACCGACTGGAGCGTCGTGAGGTCGAGGTCGGACGCTGGGTCGCGAGCGGCGACGTAGAAGCGTGGGGTGTAGTCATCGCGCTCGGTCGCGACGGCGCCGTCGGCAGTTGCCTCCCACTCCAAGACACGGCCGTCGTCTAGGAAGTCAATACTGAATGGCATTTTGGCTCTTTCTCTACCAAAATTCATGAGTCGCCGGTCAATAGGCGGTGGCGTGTCATTTCCAGAATTCAGAAATTTTGCTCATGAACGCGCAACAGACCCTATGCCGTCTGTTTCTCCCTTTTGTACCTTTCCGGAATGCGTTCCGGAATCCGTGTCTGCTTTCTGTAATATGAGCTACCGCTAACCCAGTCTGCTAATATATTCAAAAATGACAAAGGATGTTGAATACAGAGGAGGACTATCTGTGTCCACCATCTTCCGATGAATCAGACGTTAGAGTAGGTTTCAGTACTGACCGAAAACTTACTGGGCACTCATCAGAAAACCATATTTAATGCAGAAACGTCGATGGATCGTTCTCAAACTGACAGGCCTGCTCAAACCTGTCTATCGCCGGCTAGGATTCTTCCCATATCGAGGTTCCATATTACTGCAGAGAAACACCGAGACGAAACCGTGGGCCAGCAGAGAGAAACTAAAACAGACTATCTACGGTCTCTATGAGCGACGATATACATCGGCCACAGCGCTTCTACTGCTGATTAGTACATTTCTTCTCACTGCCGCAGTGAATATCTCCCCGTTCGCCACCCCCAGCTGGTTTGCTGTCAGCACTGTGTGGCAAACCCATGCAACGATAATCGGGCTAAGCTTCGTCGTTCTAGTTTTTCTCCTTGAAATAGTTTCGCGAAGCCGCCTTGTTGAGGGTGCGTTAGAACAGTTCCTGCGGAAATCGATGGTGCTACCCATCCTCGTCTACTCACTTCTTGGGAGCCTGATTATCGGTATTTTGGTCCTGTATCCGGGTCTCCGAACAGATTGGATTAATCCGAATCTACCTGCTATATTTTTCACCGTCACTATTCTTGGCGTAATGTTTGTCTATTGGAAAGTTGTTACACTGGTGCTGACCGACGAGACCGACCAGGAAGCATACAGCATATTGAAAACCAATATCACCCAGAAAATCCATCAAGATGTCACGATATATGAATACGACCAGATCCTAGAAACTGAACTACCAGAGGGCGTTGAAACACAGAAAACGCTGTATCCATACTATGGTGGTGGAAAGGATTCTCTGACAGCTGAGGACCTTGATCTGGATGGAGTGGTCGCAGACATACACACTCCGACTTTGGCCTATGGCGTCTCTGAACTCATACGCATCGGTGAAATCCATCAAGAAGACAGTGACGAACCAGATGAAGAGAAGGATCACCCCGTCGAGATCCGCGTCAAAATCGGGGATCAGCTACAGGAGTTCTCATCAATCCTTCACATTGATTCAGATTTCTTCCACAAGGAGATGGAATCAGTCTATCCTATCATCGCATCTAGCATACTCACCCGACCGGGAACAGGACGAAACGATACTATCCGGACCATCCACAAGTATACCGATTTTATGGATCAAGAAGGCAAGCGAATCGTCCGAAATGCAGAGACACGATCATTCCTCTACTTCTTAGAACAATACGAAGACGTGGTGCTTCACTCGTTGAATGAGTTGGAGGAAGCTCGATTCCTAATCGAGGAACACCGCTACACAAACGCCGATCTCCCATTCTATAACCTTGATCAGATCCTGTTCCGCGTCTTCGAGGAGTCGCTTGATGAGATGAACCGTGAATTTGCCAACCACATCTTAGACTTAGTTGACGCCATCGTCAAAACGACGGCAGAAAGGGAACTGTTTGGAGCCTACCAACGATATATGAACCTCTATTCCCGGTTCTATTTCGCTGTGGCACTACGGAAGGATACCCTCCCTGAGAATTTCTCGATCGAAATCACCGATCATCTCATCGAAAACTTCCAATTCTCCGTAATAAACGGAGAAAATAAAGACTATGACGTGCTTGATGATCTTGACGGGTTTGACCACTCCGTTACCAGCTACAGCGAGGTCGCGCTGGACCAAGCTCACCGGATGTTCAAATATGCATTTGAAAACCAGGATGCTCGAGCATTCACGAAGTTATGGAATGCAGTTAGCCCGCTCCGAGACACCGATAATAACGCTGTATTAGAAACCGTCCGGCGAGAATCAGAGAATCTGCGGTTTAATGCTGCTGCGATGACTTATGATATCTCGAAGGACAGCGAAAAATACCAAGACACGTTTGACACGATCTACAACCGCTGCATATTGAAGACGTATCACGAGCTCCCTAGGCTGTTTGACATCTATTTCAGGATCCAGGAAAAAGACGGTCACCGCACCCGATGGGGACGGTGGGGCCACCAAGAACATGATATTATTCAAGAGATGCATGGGAAGCCATACTCAATTGAGCCAGAGTACAGCTTGGGCGAGTTCTACTGCTTTACCGGAATTATGTCCGGTTTTCTTTCCGATGACCGTGAACTCAACCCGTTGAATGGGAAGTCACTGAGCGATGAGGATTTTCGCCGCATCAGGATGTCCTCCCATGATGTGAGACGGAAGAAGCCATTTCTTGGGGTGCGACAATACGTTGATGAAGACGATTATGAGGAGAGGGCTGACCGGTTCATAGAGTACCACGAAGAAATCGTTGAGGAGGACCAGTCAGAATAGGAGGTGTTCGCTTAGAAACGCCCTCAAGTTTAGGTAACTGAGAAGCGCCGGCGGCAGCGGGTTCCGGTGGTTCAACAGCCCGCTCGCGTCAGCGTGCTCGCGGGCGTACTCGAACAGCCGGTCGAACCATGGCTGGTCGCGACGCCGCTGTCGGCGATTGCCTCCCACCCCTGGACGCGACCATCATCCAGAAGTCGATAGTATACTGCTCCATCCTACTCGTTCACCCCTCCGTCGTTCGCTTTCCGGAATTCACCTGGCTGAATTCAGCCAGTGCATCTCCTGTGAGGAGAATATAGCATTTCACCTATGAACTATGTTACTCTGAACTGTGCGTTTCCATATGAACGACCGAATTCCACCAGAGGAGTTTGCAGACGTCAACGAAGCGGTCGGCGAGGAATGGGAAGCAGAAACACACCCTATGAGCGCATTCGACACGTCGTTGCGCATACGTACAACCCCGTTTCAGCTGATGCCGTAGCTGACGATGCACGGACGGCTCCAAAGACCGCTCGAAAGCACCTGAATACACTCGCGGATGAGGGGTTTGCCGAGACGACACCCGGCGAATATGGCGGCACGCTCTATCGGCGCTCTCCTGAATCACTCGTCGTCGAACAGGCTGTTGACATCCTCGAGCACGTTTCGACCGACGAACTTGTAACGCGAATCCAGGAGATACGTGAGCAACTCACCGAGTATAGGTTGGAATTCGGCGTCGAATCTCCCAAGGAGTTGGTTGTTGACCAGACGAATCAGACGCTCTCCGAATCCGGGTCTCCAGAGGACGAGATTGACCTAGAGACGATTCGTGAGTGGAAGACGCTCCGCCGAGACCTCGCGTTCGCGAACGCTGCGATCTCGATCGGCAATGCCGAGCAATTCGTCGGCACTGGCCATCGCTCAATCGGCGATAGCGGTCCTGCCTGAGTGAGCGAACTGGGTGGGGTTGTCGACCTGACAGCATGGCAAGACAAAAGAATATATTTTGGTCGGAGAAAGAAATATGTGGTCTTAACCCGTTGGTCGAAGTATGTCAGATGACGTCCGTCGCGACGGCCCGCCGTCATTCGACCGGCCATTCGAAGGCGAGGACACGAAACAACGCGTGTACGGCGCGGTCCTCCATGCACGAGAGCCGATGACGGCCGCCGAGATTGCCGAGCGTGCAGACTGCTCCGAAGAGTCCGCACGGACGCATCTGTCCTTCTACGCTGACCTTGGCATCGTTATCCACCACGATGGCCGTCCAGCTCGGTACGAGCGCAACGACGACTACTTCGAGTGGCGCCGAGTGAATGAGTTGGCGAACGTACACACCGTCGAAGAACTACAGGCTCGGGTCTCGGATCTCACCGACCAAATAGAAGCATACCGCGAGGAGTACGACGCTGACTCGCCCGGTGATGTCGATGTTCTCGAATTCGACGCCGAGCGCGTTGACGCCGTGTATGCGGACCTCGGGGACTGGGCGACCACAATCGAGGAGCGCCGACTCCACGAGCGTGCCCGCCAGAAGGCGACTAGCTCCACAGCGTCCTCCCACGGCTGACAATGGTACCGGCCGACGACGGCGCGAGTCCCGCGCCACTGGACCGTGCGGTGTTAGAGCGGATACAGTCCCGATTCGCTGGCCGTCGGATGTTCGAAGCAGTGGACCTCGTCAAAGGGGGGAAGCTCTATCTCCGTGTCGAACTCGCCGGTGATTACTACCCGGGTGATGTGTCTGCTCGGTTCGAGATTCGATGGTATCGCAACGACGACTTCACCGTTCACTATCAAGAAGAGCGCCAAGAGAGCGTATGGAAGTGTCGCTGGGACCGCCACCCCAGCAGTCACAACGAACGAGACCACTTCCATCCGCCGCCGGACGCAAGTCGCGCCGACGCAGAAGACGCACAGTGGCCTCAAGACCATCGTGACGTCTGCCGCCTTGCCCTCGATTACGTCGAAGAACGGATCGAAACTCTGTGGGAACAGCAGTAGGACGCAAAACAGCCTCGCTGCCTTCAATCCTGCTTGAAACGCGTGATCTTCTATGCGATAGGCTCCAGCGACTTCATAGAGAAATCTGACTTTGAGCAATAGCGTTCTGCAAGGTTCATCAACGCTCGAGTCCGTCGGATATCGGCCACGTTGTGGATGATGAGTGGCTCGTAGGCGCCCTCCTTCCATGCGGTGACCGCTTCACTACTGTCGGTGAATGGATCAAGGTCGTTCAATCCGGCGCCAATCAGTTCCTCGTAGACGCCACTCAGCGTATCTTCACTCGTATTGAAGCGCGTCTCGAAGACGTCCATCACGTCGACGTATGGCAACGTGCCAAAGGGCCACTCAAGCCCGTGCGTACAGAGCCGTGTGCGAAGGAACGGGAGGTCGAATCCTCCGTTCCACCGCTCACCGTTGTACGCAACCAGCTTAGCATCACGTTGGGTGAGTGTCGACGTGACAAACGTCGCCAGTTCGTTCAGGAGTCCCTGTTCGCTGTCGTGGAGTGAGAGCTGTACCGGTGTCTGGAGGGCGTCATTGAGCCGATCTGCTAGGCCTGCTTCTGGTGTCGTTCCGGTATGGAGAAACACTCGCGACGAGACCGCCGAATCGAACCCAACTACTGTGAGTTCATCACCGGCCTGAAATCCCGTTGTTTCGATGTCGAAGGCGATTGTCGTCAACTGAGTCATTCCGACCCTCCAGTGGTGCCTTCGCTAGACGATTGCTGCTGTTCGCCCCCAGTTTCCGAAAGCCGTCGTTCAAGCTCTGTTAGGCGTTCCTCGTGGTCGTCGAGGCGGGCCTCCTGTTCGAGATCAATGCTGAGCAGCGCCGGCAGCAGCGGGTTCTGGTGGTTCAACAGCCCGCTCGCGTCAGCGTGCTCGCGGGCGTACTCGAACAGCCGGTCGAAGCGCGGCTGGTCGCGACGCCGTAGTGCCCGCCGGAACTCCGCCCACCGTTCTTCGATGGCCCGGAGCGCATCCCGGTACGTCGGGTTCGTGCGCCCCATCGCTATCGGCCTCCTGTCCCGGTCGCGGTCCACGCATCGAGCAAGGGATCCGCGGTAGCCGACACTGTCTCCCCGTCAGCGGTGACGCCCGTCCCGACGCCTTCGGGAGTTGGCGTCGACGGCGCCGCCGTCGTCGGTTCAACGCCGAGCTGCGTGGCGCGTGCCGCGAGCAGCTGCTGCCAGTACGCGAACGTCGTCTGGTAGTACGCGCCGTCGTCGACGGGATAGACGAGCGTCTCGAAGTCCTCGCCGACGACCCGTGGGCCCATCCGCGTCTGCTCGCACTCCAGGTGGTGGTCGGCGACCGTCGCGACTGTTTCGGTGAATTCGTTTCGTTCGTTTCGCGTAACGAGCACCGGGATGTCGTACCCCTCGGCGAACGTCGCTAACCGGGCGAGCGTTCGAGCCTGGAGGGTTTTCGCGTGGGTTTCACCGAGAGTATCGTCAGCACGGTACTGGGCGTCGACGGCCGGTGCGACGATGAGGGCAGGTGTGTGGGGCGACGTGTCCTCGTCACGACTCGGTTCCCCTCGACTGGCCGTCCCGGTGTCGGTGGTAGACATCTGGATCGACTTGTTCACTGCCGTTGGGAGATCACAGACGGCGCCGTAGTGCTGGTAGGCGGTAAATCCGCGTGCCACGTGGATTCGGTTGAGCAACCGTTGACTGGGCGCGATCTGGGCGAGTGTCGTCGTCGTCGCGTGACCGTTTGCGTCGACCCAAAAGGCGGGCCCGTCGTTAAGGAGGAGGTGGTCGAGCACGAGCGACTGCAGGATCGGGACGCCGCGGCCTCCCTCGACGTCGAGCAGCGTGATGCCGTCGCTGAGTGACGGCAACAACATCTCGTCCGTAGCCGGATCGGCCTGGTCAGCGAGGGACCGATTGCGGTCAGCGCCCCGTGTCGGCTGGTCCACCGCCAATCGGTTCGACGTTGAGTGTTCTCCCATACTCGATTAGTTGTCTACGTTCCCGATAAGCCGCGGCGTGTCGCTTCCGCGTTTCAGGAAACTCGATGTGATCCCCTCCAATCCCGGTACAGTCCCGGGTAGTCTCCGTTTGGATTCTGTTTCCGAGAATAGTTCCTGAATCGACCGTACTTCGTGTTAACCAACGCCCGGCCGTATTGACGGCGGTGTGTTGGTTAAACCTACCCAGCTGCAGTCTCGAGCCTGACTGCTCGGAATGTTAATGCTCAACGCCACGTTGGAAGAGGTGCTCTATGAGCTATCCACGAACCCACGTCGACCACCGAAACCCCGACCACCACGAGTCAATGCACCCAACTCGAAATATCGTGAACGCCCACGTTGTTGCCGGGGAATTCCTCACTTCGCGGTACCACGAGGCGCTTCAAACTGTTCTCCATCCCCTCGGCGAGTCTCTGGACACCAAAGACCAACATGCGCTCAACGACCTTGGCATCGTCCATGCTAATGGTTCCTTGAACGAGCTTTCCCCTATCGTTCGCACATACGTCAAACTCGATGAGTATTGGACACGCACCCATCGTACTGCGCTCAACGAACTATTCGCTGTTCGACGTGCTCACGTCCTGAGTTGCTGTACGCGGTTCCTTTCTGAGTTCCCTCGCCACACTCTTGAAGCCGAATCTGGCCGTTCCGGAACTGCGCTGGATACTACCCTTGCTCCGCTTCTCGAGTGCGGATTTCTCTCGCACACAGATGATGAGAAAACCCCATACTCTGTTGATGAACACCACGCGCTATATCGACCGATTGAACGGCTCTTCGACGCACTTCTTGACCAAGCAGCTGTTCTCTGTGATCTTCTGCCCCCGACCGAGCTCTAATCGGCGATTCAGAGACTTTCGGCTCTATAGAAATCATCTTGGTCACATACTATCGGCGGTGAAGCACCCGGTAGGTGGGCTTGCATATGCTCCCCTCGTTGATTGTAGCCTGAGAGGGTTTGGGGGGTGTAGCACAGCAAAACTACCTTGTAGCTAGTTAGCAAATACAAGATGGAATGAGACATCCCCGGAATGAAACTCCATCAATTTTCTGGAAAACTACTCCAATCGGATATGGGTATAGTGACCGTAAGTCAGAGCCATTCATTGCATCCGGGTTTTATTATAACCATCAGTGGGGAGTTTCAGAACAACATAAGAGTGCAGATCTACCCAACACTGGTCCGTATCTTGTCACAAATAAACATGTTATCCAACCCTCAGACTATCCTCAACCGGATTCTGTGATCGCATATACCCGAAATCCTGGTGAGGTTCAGGAAACGACCAGACATCACATTGATCTCTATAAGTCAGATGGAGAACCAAAGTGGCGCGAACACCCTGAGAACAATAATATTGATATTGTACTGATACCGCTTGATTTTGAACTGCGAGAAACTGCAATGTTTCATAGAGCCAATATCGTTTCAGACCCTACTTCTATATCTGGGGGCGATCTTGCGGAGGTAGTTGGTTATCCTGCTGAGATGCGTAATTTCCATAGACTACCAATTCTCCGACAAGCACTGATATCTAGTTCATATCAGGTATCATTTTATGATTCCCCATATTTCGTGATTGATGCACGGCTTCACGATGGAATGAGTGGCAGCCCTGTGGTCTATGCGCCATCTGTTGTGGATATTGAAGTTGACGAGCAAGAAATTGATTCAGATTGGGGGACAGTTGAACCGTTTACAGTAGAGGGCACTACTGAAAGAAAACATACACGCCTACTTGGAGTCCATTCAGGGGAACGTCTAGAATTTGATGACGAAATCTCTATGGAAGATATTGAATCAGATCTCCCTAACCGTGATTCTGACCCTGACTTGAGAGATTTCTTGAGAGAATTAGAAGGTCGTTTAGAGAATATCGAGCGTGAAACAGGTATTAACCGAGTCTGGCACGCAAAATACATTGATGACATAATTAGGAATTATTGATTGAATGATTATTTTCAGGTAGCAATATGGTGTCTGATCTGTACTTACCGGCCATCCCCCAAATCTACCATCAAACGAAGGAGCATCAGAACCAGCCCTTCACATTTTCAAATACGTTGAAGACTCTCACGGTCGGACTGGGAGGTATGTGTGGCCGAAACTCGCTTTTCATCGACCAGGCCGACCTCGAGGCCCGCTTCGATGCCGAGGTCGTCGCAGACGGCGGGTACACACCCCGATACAACATCGCGCCTGGCGACGACCTCCACATCATCACGAACGAGGCTCCAGACGAGATCGACGCCTACCACTGGGGGCTGATTCCGTTCTGGGCGGACGAGCCCGAGGAGGGAATCATCAACGCTCGCTCCGAGACAGCCGACGAGAAACGTGTCTTCGAGCGGGCGTGGGAATCACGTCCCTGCCTCGTCCCCTCGTCGGGGTTCTACGAGTGGAAATCGCCGAACGGCGGGTCGAAACAGGCCTATCGGATTCACCGCGAAGACGACCCCGCGTTCGCGATGGCTGGCCTCTGGGACGTCTGGGAGGGCGACGACGAGACGATCTCGTGCGTCACGATTCTCACAACGGAGCCGAACGACGTGATGAACTCAATCCACGACCGGATGCCGGTTGTCCTTCCGCAGGACGCGGAGTCCGACTGGCTCACCGCAGATCCTGACACGCGCAAAGAACTGTGCCAGCCGTATCCGAAGGACGATCTAGACGCCTACGAGATTTCGGCGCGGGTCAACAACCCCGGCAACGACGATCCCCAGGTCATCGAGCCGCTGGACCACGAGCAATCGGGCCTCGGCGAGTTCAGTTCCTGATAGCTGACGGGGTCACGGTTACTGCATCGGCGACGCCGCTGCCGAATCGACGAGCGAGTACTCCCGATCCCGACTCGTACCCTCCGCTTCGAGGAGGTTGTACTGCTCCATCTTCGAGAGGTACGTGCGGATCGTCCGTTTCGTCCGTGGGTCGTCGACGTCCTCGGAGTAACGCTCGTGAATCTCGCTCGGCCCGATCGGGCCGTGTTCGCGAACGATGTCGTAGACGACTCGCTGGTGCGGCGTGAGTGAATCGAGGCTCTTCTGCTTGATCTGAGCCCGGGCATCCTCGGCGGCGTCCAGGAGGATATCGTCGGTGATGCGCTCGTGGTTCTCGCGATCTGCCTTGCCGGCGGCCGTTCGGAGGATGCCGATTGCGAGGCGGGCGTCGCCGGCGGCGGCGTCGGCGATCCGATAGAGCTGGTTGTCGGTGATGACGTCCTCGTCGAGCCCCCACTTCGTCCGAGCACTCAAAATGTCGTACAGCTGCTCGTCGTGGTACTTGTCCATCCGGACGTGCTCGCTGGAGCGCAGCCGACTCACAAGGCGGTCGTCGACGCGGCTGAACAGCTCTTCTTCCTTGTTCGCGATGCAGATGATCGCGAACTGCGGGAGGCTGTGGAGGTCGTAGATGACGCTGGGGTCTTCGAGCTGGTCGACCTCGTCGAGGATGACTACCGTCCGCGGACCGTCGTGCTGCTGGAGGCGATCGACGAGTTCGTCGTGGGGCGTCGACTGCCGGTGGATGTCGATTGTTGCGCCTAGGTCGTCGAGGATCTGGTAGAGCGTCCGGAATCGGGTGTAGTTGCGCCAGCAGTTGACGTAGGTGGTTTCGACGTCGAGCACTTCCTCACGCAGGCGTTCGGTGACAAATTGCGAGATGCACGTCTTGCCGGCGCCGCTGGGTCCGGTGACGATAGCTGTGTCGGCGGGTTCACCGTTCGTGATGGGCTCGAGGACGCTAGAGAGGTGGTTGACTTCGGCGTCGCGATGCTCAACTTCCCGAGGGACGAACCCGGCGCGGAGAACGCGAGCATCGCGGATCATCTTTGCTTGATAAACTGATTTTCTGGCTAGTACTAAAAACGTGATTGGGTTGTTTCCGGAAACCATCTATTCAGTTCCATATTACTTGTCTTATCCCTCTGCTGTCGTGCGATTTCTAATTGTGGAAAACCAAGATTTCTGGGAATTTCCGGAATTGGCTCACTAACGGGAGAACCACTTTCTCGTATGCGCATTCTGTCGCCGACAGCTAGGTACTCGATGGCGTCCTGATTTCGAGACCGTCCGTGCGAGATCCCCTGTTGGGGAGGGGATTGGCCGTCCAAAAGACGAACCAGCCACGTTACTACAGAACGCTAATCAGACACGTCTTCGATACGTCGAATATGGCAGACGAGAGAACCGAGGGTGTGATCGTCCACCTCGTGGACAAGCACGGGGAGGGCGAGATCGAGCGCGAATACGACGACTGGGAGATTGTGGACGAGGGATGGATTAGGTGCATCGGCCCGTCGCATGGTGGCGAACTCGACAGTGGCCACGTACCCGTCTCGTACTACCCACCCGAGCGTGTGGTCTCCGTCGATGTTTACGAGAAGCCTTCGCGAAAGTCGGTCTGACGCGCCGATAGGGAAGCGATCTCGCCCCTGTCCAGATCAGGATTTGATTAGACCGGGAGAGCAAAGCAAAGGTTCTCTACCTCGGGCGCAAGTGAAATGACCCGAGCTTTCCGCTGCAATTCTTGGCGACGGTCTTCGATACGCTGCTCAAGTTTGTTGAGCCGTTCCCGTTGCCCACGAATGGCGATGTCCATATTCGACCCGGCCTCTGCTTTCCGCTCATAGTTCTCGATGAACTCCTCGATCCGCTGGCGTTCAGCTTCGGCATACTCCTCGAGGTCATCCAGTTCTTGCTGGGTTTCCTCTCGGCGGCGCTCCTGTAGTTCTTCCCGCAAGGACGTGACCTGCTGGCTGATGTACCGGTCCGCAGCTTCTCGCAGCTGATCCTGACTCTGTATCAGCGATCGCACACGGTCCGCGTCGGGCGACCCTTTGATACTGTCACCCTGAACAACACGCTGACCCATCCGTTGCCGGGGGTCATGATGGCGGGCATCGACATACACAGGGATCATATCTTCCCGAATGACCTCGCCCGTCCCGTCCTCGAACGTCACACGGTAGTTGTACGCAATTCCCGGTTCGTCGACGAACGGGAGGAGCTTTAGCCCAACATCTCCGTGCTCACTATCCAGGATTTGCTGCATTAGCCGCTGGACCAGATCATCATCGGGTGAGACGTAGTCGATACCATCGTGGTCCATCGCGAAGTCTCGGCTAAACGTGAACGGCCCGTATTCCTCGTTTGTTCCTTGCCGTAGGGAGCGTGGCAGCTGTGCCCTGTAGAGATTGCTTCCGGCTTTCTCGACGTCGCCACCGAGCGCCTCGACGCCGCGTTCCACGAACTCGTGGATGTCGGCCTCCGTCCCGTAGACATCCTCGGACTCGTCCATCACCTCCTGAATCTTCTCTCGGCTCTCTTGATCAAACGTGCTCGTGTCGATGAGGCTGCGTTCGTACCACTCCTGGAGCGTGCGTTGACGCTCGTCGATGAGCTCCTCAAGTTCCTCCTTGGTTGCACTCGCCGGTTCGTCGTTCTGGATGGACTCCATGATGAGCGAGTCGACGTT
>NZ_BMOC01000020.1 GCF_014646875.1 Halobellus salinus
GTTAAACGTTCGTGTCGGCTTCACCCTCGGGGTCAAGCCCCGAGGCACTCGCCTTGTTTATCTGTAGAGCGGGTCTCACACCGGGAACGAAGAGCCGCGACTGGAGTCGCGAACCACGCCAGCACCGGGCGCCCGACCGCTCAGCAGGCGCAGCCGCGACCGGTCGCGCGCTCGAACCGCAGCTCCTCGCCGCAGTCCGGACAGACCGGTTCGCCTTCGAGGTCGACGTCCCGGATCCGGTTGCCGCAGTCGTCACACCAGTAGGCACCCTTCGATCCGTCGTCCGGCGTCGATTTGGCCGACGGCCCGGCATCGAGCGCGTCTTTCACCGCGTTAAGCACGTTCATACGGGTGGTCAAGAAAGGCTGTGTCCTAATACTGGTGTGAATATGTGCTGCGATCGCACAACCGGCTCCCGAACTCACGGAACCGAGTCGACCAACTCATCGAGCGCGCGCCGGAGTTCCCCGCGGCGTTTCCACGCCGCGATCCGGTCGGCGAAGGGTACCGGGAGGTTGAGCGAGACGGTCGACCGCATCGTGACCCGCGAGCCGTTCCGTTCGGGTTCGACCGTCACCTCGGTTTCGAGGTGGTCGAACGGCCCGACCTCCCCCGCAGCGGTGTACGCGAGTCCGTTCTCGCGCGGCTGGAACCGCAGGAGGACCGTCACCCCCGGCGCGGAGGCCACGATCGCGGTTCCGGCCTCGTCTTCCCGAGTGTCGGCGATTTCGAACGTCCCCTCGGCGGCGACCATCTCCGATGGCGAGAGCGCGCGGTGGACGGCCGGTGGACGCGCCAACACGAACTCCGAGAGTGCAACCTCACGCATACCTCCCGTGGTCGACGGAGGTACAAAATCACACCGCCAGCGGCACCGTCACCCCGAGGAGGATGAGCCCGAATGCGGCCGCGAGGTAGCACAGCCGTTGGAACCGGACCGCGGGCGGGATCGTCACCCACGCCGGCGGCGCGACCCAGATCAACCGGTGGAACGCGACGACAGCGACCGCCGCAGTGACCCCCACAGATATCAGGAGCGACCCGGCGATCGGGACGCCGTAGGCGAGGCCGTACAGCGGCCCGAGCGAGAGCGCCAACATACCGAGAATCCCCGTCGACACAAAGAATGGCACCGTGTCGACCGGCTCCCCGTCGCGGTTCCGGGCCTCCATACCGGGTGGTGGGACCACGTCGCAAAGAGCTAAAGGGGTCACTCCCCCTTCGAGAGGTATGAGCGACGATTCGGGAGGTGTGAGCGACGATTCGGGAGGTGTGAGCGACGACGGTTTCGAGGCGGGTGCGAGCCGATCGCAGGGAGATCCGCGGGTGCTCATCGCCATGAACATCGCCCTCTCGGCGGGGTTTTCGGCCACCATCGTGTGGGGGTTGGACCTTCTCGGCGCCGCCGACCTCACCTTTATCAACGTCGCGACGGGCGCGATACTCCTGTTCGCGCTGACCTACGTCATCACACTCCAGTAGCGGACTGCGTCTGCAACGCCGGCCGCCGGCCGCTGGCGCCGACGCCGGGATGGACACCACACCCGGAGGCGGACCGCAGCTATATTTTCCCGGCCGCGGAATCGACGGTATGGCGATCGACCTCCGGAGCGACACGGTGACGCAGCCGTCCGACGCGATGCGTGACGCCGCCGCGAACGCGGCCGTCGGGGACGACGTGTACGGCGAGGATCCGACGGTGAACGACCTCGAGGCCGTGGCGGCCGACCGGGTGGGGACCGACGACGCGCTGTACGTGCCGACCGGAACGATGGGCAACCAGATCGCCGCGCGGGTCCACACCGACCGCGGACAGGAAGTGGTGCTCGACCGCGAGGCCCACATCTACCGGTGGGAACTCGCCGGGTTGGCGCAGCTCTCGGAGGTCCAACCGCGGACAATCGACGCCGACGGCGCGGTACCGAGCCCCGACCAGATCCGCGACGCGCACGTCGCGGAGTCGCTCCACCGCCCCGGGACCGGGCTGGTGACGCTCGAGAACACACACAACGCCCGCGGCGGCGTCGCCGTCCCCGCGGAGTCGATCTCGGCGGCCGCGGCGGCCGCACACGACCGCGACGTCCCGGTCCACCTCGACGGCGCACGGCTGTTCAATGCGTGTGTCGCGCTCGACACCGACCCTGCGCGGATGGTCCGCGACGTGGATTCGGTGGTGTGCTGCCTCTCGAAGGGGTTGGGTGCGCCCGCGGGGTCGGTACTGGCGGGCGACGCCGAGTTCGTCGCCGCCGCCCGCCGGGTCCGGAAGCTGTTCGGCGGCGGGATGCGGCAGGCGGGGCTGATCGCGGCCCCGGGGCTGCTCGCCTTGGAGAACGTCGACCAGCTCGCGGCCGACCACGACAACGCCCGGCGGCTCGCAGCCGGACTCGACGCGATCGACGGTCTCCGAGTACCGAAGCCGGATACCAACATCGTCCAGGTGAACACCGACGACCTCGGGGGTGGCGCTGAGCGGTTCGTCGACGCCTGCGAGGCGGCGGGCGTCCGCGGCGGCGCCCACGGCCCATCCCTCACGCGGTTCTGTACACACCTCGGCGTCGACCGCGACGACATCGAAGCGGCAGTCGACCGGGTCGCCGACGCAGTCCGGTCGTTGTGAGGGGACAGCCGGGACCGGGGCGCCTGCCGCCCCGTCGGGTGGTTCTTGTCCCCGGGTGTCGTACCGGGTGGTATGCTCACCGTCGTCTCCGACACCCACAGCACCGACACCCACCGCCTGTCGGGCCGAACGCTGGAGGCGGTCCGCGACGCCGAGGTGGTCGTCCACGCGGGCGATTTTATGCGCGAATCCGTGCTCGAGGGCTTCGAGCGGGAGGCGTCGCGGCTCCTCGGCGTCACCGGCAATAACGACGATGCCGCGATCCGTCGGCGGCTTCCGGAGGCCCGCACGCTCACGTTCGGCGGTTGCACGTTCGCGGTGACTCACACCCGGCGCGGCGGCCCGACCGCGCTGTCGCTGTTCGGCCGACAGCGCGACGCCGACGTGGTGCTGTTCGGGCACAGCCACCGCCCGACCTACGACCCCGGTGGGGAGGTCGTGCTGGTCAACCCCGGGAGCCACGCCCAACCGCGAGGGAACCGCGCGGCGCACGCGGAGTTCGAAGCCCGCGGAACCGGCGTCTCCGGGCGGCTCCTCACGGTCGACGGCGAGGTCTTCGAGGAGTTCACCGTTGCTCCCAGTGCGTGAGCCGCCGACGCCGAGACACAGCACCGCCGCGATCGCCAAGCAGACGGCTGCGATCGGGTGATCGCACTCACGACCAATGGCACCACTACGGCGTGAGGTCGAGTATGAAACGCGCGTCGGGCCGCCGCCGGTGGGGGCTCGGACGACGGTCGGTGGCGATGTGGCGTGGGCGAGGCACCGACGACCGTCGCGCGGGCCCGTTCGGCAACCGGGGAGGCAGACGGGCAGTGGAGAGCCGAAGCGGCGACGACCCTGCGATTAGATATACACCCCACTGGGTCAAATACCCGACGTAGACTCAAATTCGGGTTTTAGCCTTCACCGGAACCGATGCAGGGCGAGGCCACCGGAGCAGCACCGGCGTGGTCAACCGCCTCAACCGCCGATGAAAAACAGCGCGAGCAGGCCACCCGGAGAGAAGCGCCACAGGGTGGACAGCCCGAAACCCACACCGCGGCTGCGGGCGTGTCCGGACCGACCCTTGCCGCACTGGCCGTGTCAGGTGCCACCCCCGCCAGGTCGAGGGGGCGGGAACGCGGGGAGTGTCGCGGTCTGTTCGGTCGCGTTTCGCCGTTTGTATCCGGCGAACAGTGCCCACAAGAGGGGCGAAACGCATTTACAGACGCCGGGGAAATCGGGGGCTATGCTCGCCCGTCAGCCGGGAGTTGTCGAACGGTTGCGGACCGCCCCCGCCGACGGCGCCCCCGCACAGATAGACGTCGTCACGGACTTCGTGGCGTCCAATCCCGCGCTGATCGTTCTGGTCGTGTTCCTCCTCACCTTCGTCTTCTTCGCGTTCCTCTTCGTCAGGCGCACCCTCAGCGGGCTCCGGGAGGGGTACGACGAGGGCTACCGGAGGAAGTAGTCCGGATGGTCGCGGTTGCCACCCTCGCGACGTTGGTCGTTGCTGCGCTCGCAAGCCTGTTCATGGCGTGGTCAATCGGTGCCGGCTCCTCGGGATCAACGCCGTTCGCCGCCGCAGTGGGTGCAAACGCCATCTCGGTGATGCGGGCGGGGTTCGTCGTCGGCGTGCTCGGCCTCTCGGGTGCGGTTCTTCAGGGTGCGACCGTCACCGAAGCCGTCGGGACCGAACTGGTGGTCGGCTCGGTGCTCACCGCGACCGCCTCAACGGTCGCGCTGATAGTGGCCGCAGCGCTGGTGGCGGTTGGGGTGTTCGCGGGCTACCCCATCGCGACCGCATTCACCGTTACGGGTGCAGTGGTCGGCGTCGGCCTCGCCAACGGCGGCGCTCCAGCGGTCGCGAAATACCAGCAGATCGCGTCACTGTGGATCCTCACGCCGTTCGCCGGCGGCGGGGTCGCGTACGGGACCGCGCGGTTCCTCCGCAACGCCTCGGTGCCGGAGCGCGTTGCGGTGCCGGGTCTCGCCGGCGTCGTCGGGCTGCTCGTCGCGAACATCCGGTTTGCGATCCTCGGTGGCAACGGCGGCCGGTCGATCGCCGAGGTGGCTGCCGCTGCGACTCCGCCAGTCGTAGTCCCTGCCGTTGGGGCCGATCTCGGCGTGGTCGTGGTGTCGCTACTGCTCGCGATGGCGGCGTTCGTCGCCGTCCGACGGGACATCCTGATCGATCCCGCGCGGGGCCAGCGCCGGTTTCTGCTTGTGCTCGGCGGGTTGGTGGCGTTTTCGGCGGGGGGCAGCCAGGTGGGACTGGCGATCGGCCCGCTGGTGCCGCTTCTTGACGCCGTGGCGGTTCCGCTGCCCGCGCTCCTCGTCGGGGGCGGACTGGGGCTGTTGGTCGGGTCGTGGACCGGCGCGCCGCGCATGATCAAGGCGATCTCGCAGGACTACTCGTCGCTGGGGCCGCGGCGGTCGATCGCTGCGATGATCCCCTCGTTTGCCATCGCACAGACCGCCGTCGCGCTCGGCATCCCGGTGTCGTTCAACGAGATCATCGTCAGCGCGATCATCGGGAGCGGGTACGCCGCAAACGGGGCTGGCGTCAGCCGCGAGAAGATGCTCAAGACCGTCCTGGCGTGGGCCGGGTCGCTTGTGTTCGCGTTCGCCGTCTCGTACGCCGCGTTCCTCGGTGTCGACGCCGTGCTGTGACGCCGCGGGTAGTCGGTTACGGAGAATCGAGGAGAAAGCCCCGTGCTTTAGCGCGGGGAGGATGTCAAGACGCCGGGCTACTCCGCCGGGTCCGACACCGACTCCGTGGCAGGGGTGTCCACCGCGGGCTCGTCCGCGTCGGCGTCGGGTTCGTCTTCCTCGCTCTCGGACTCCTCGGGGATCGTGATCCGGGCCTTCTGGATCCGGGTGTTGTCGACCTGCTCGATCCGGATGGTGATGCCCTCGTAGGCGATCCGTTCGCCCTCCTCAACCAGCCGGCCGGCGCGGTTGAACACGAACCCCGCGAGCGTCTCGAACTCTTCGCCCTCCGGGAGATCAAGCCCGAGCACCTCGTTGACCTCGTCAATGTTGACCTCGCCACGAACCAGGGTCTCGCGGTCGTTGACCCGTTCGAAGGCCTCCTCCTCGTCGTCCTCGAGGATGTCGCCGACGATCTCCTCGACCATGTCCTCCAGGGTGACGAGTCCCTCGGTGGTCCCGAACTCGTCGATGACGATCACCATCCGGAGCCGGTTGTCCTGGATCTCGGTCAGGAGTTCGTCGACGTTCTTCGATTCGGGGACGTGGAGCGTGGGCTGGACGATGTCGGTCAACACCAGGTCACCCTCGCCGTAGTGTTTCTCCCGGACCAGGTCGCGGATCGTGACGATGCCGATGATATTGTCGAGGTTGCCGTCGTACACCGGGACCCGCTCGTGGTCCGACTGGACGCAGGTCTCGATGGCCTCGTCGATGGTGGCGTCTTTCGGCACGGCGGTCATGTCGAGCCGCGGCGTCATCACCTCTTTCACGATGGTCTGGTTGAACCGGAAGATGCGGTCGAGCATCTCGCGTTCGTCCTCTTCGATCACGCCCTCGCGCTCGCCGGTCTGGATGAGGTTCTGGATCTCATCGCGGGTGATATAGGAGGTTTCGATCGCCGACCGCCCGCCGGTAAGCTGGTTTATTAGCCGCGTCAACCGGTCGAAAACGACGACCAGCGGGAGCAACACGTACTCCGAGTATTTCAGCGGGCGGGCGATCCGGAGCGCCCACGACTCGGTGTTCTCGACGGCGTAGGACTTCGGCGCGCTCTCGCCGAACAACAACACGAGCGTCGTGATTCCGAACGTCGAAGCGAGCACGGCCGTTCCCGGGTCGAAGTAGATCCCGACGATCGCGGTCGCTATCGACGACATCGCGATGTTGACGATGTTGTTGCCGACCAGGATGGTGATCAGGAGGCGGTGGGGGTTCGATTTGAGTTGGCTGACCGTCTTCGATCCGGGGACCCCGTCTTCGACCATCGAATCGACGCGGTGTTTCGCCAGTGAGAACATGGCGATCTCCGACGATGAAAAGAACCCCGAGAGCGCGATCAGGACGACGATCACGACCGCCCCGGCGATCGTCACTGTCGTGTCGGTGATCGGTGCGGTTTGGAGGAGTCCGAGGCGCGGTGTGGGACCGAAGGATGCCGGAGACCTGACGGTGGGGACGGCCGCGGTTGTCCCGCCGGCCAGGGGGTGAGACCGGACGGTGACAGACGTGAGTGGCGGAGATAAGCCCATACAGGTACCCCAGGTTGTCCGGCCCCGGAATTAAGCGTTACCCTCCAACACGCCCACGTCTGCGCGTCTCGGTCCAGGACCGCAGGACGGAGTCGCGCTGTACCAAGCGTTTTTCACAGAATATTCGTTGACGCAGGTGTCCGAAGACCGGATCGAGGGGATCGCAGACGCCGTCGAGTCGGACCCGTCGACGGTCCGCGACGGCGACGTGACGACGTTGTTTGCGGGCTCATCCACGCCGGCTACGACGTCTCCTCGCCGGCGGGTGAGGCGCTCGAGCAACTGGTCGACGAAGTGTCCGACGAGGAGATCACCGAGCGGTTCGACGCCGACCGACTCCGGGGGCGGCCGACGGCCGACCAGTGCACGGCGGGCACGGCACTGACGGCAGTGCTCGAGACGCTTGCGGGGATGGCTCTCGTGTCCGAGGTTGCCGCCGACGCGCTCGAACGGCTGTCCTGAGACGGTCGGCGACCGAACGCGACCCGACTCAGTCGTCGGCGACGACGTTCCGGTTCTCGGCGGTCAGCGCGAGGACGTCGTCAAAGAAGCCAAGCGAGTCGTGCGGGCCGGGGTGGGCCTCGGGGTGGTACTGCCGGGTAAGCACGTCGAGGTCCTCGTTCGCGAGGCCTTCGGCGGTTCCGTCGTTGACGTTGACCTGCTTCACGTCGAGTTCGTCGCCGGGTTCGCCCACGGTGTAGCCGTGGTTCTGGGTGGTCATCACGACCTGCCCGGAATCGAGGTCGCGAACGGGCTGGTTGACGCCGCGGTGGCCGAACGCCATCTTCTCCGTGGTGCCGCCCAGCGCGCGGGCGACGACCTGCTGGCCGAGGCAGATGCCCGCGATCGGGAGGTCACCGACGTACTCGTCGACCAAGGTCTCGGCGGCCTCGAAGTTCGCCGGGTCGCCGGGGCCGTTCGAGATGAACAGCAGGTCGGGGTCGAGGGCCGCGATCTCGCCGGGGGTAGTGTCGTACGGGAGCACGTGAACTGTCGCGTCGCGGTCGACCAGCGACTCCACGATCGACATCTTCGCGCCGCAGTCGATCAGCGCGACGTCGGTGTCTCCGCCGCCGTAGGTGGTGTGGTCGACGGTAGTGACGCGCTTTCCGATGTCGACGTGCTCGCTCATCCCTCTACACTCGCTCAGTTCGGCTTTCGCGTCCTCGGGGGTCGCGCCGTCGCCGACGGCGATGCCACATTTCATCGCGCCGCCTTCGCGGATCGACGTGACCAGTTCACGGGTGTCGATGTGGTCGATCGCGGGCACGTCACCCGCGTCGAGCCACTCTGCGACGTCCTCGGTGAACTCGTGGGCGATCGCCGCACGCGGGTGGACGCGGTCCGACTCGAAGCGCTCGTCTCGGACGCCGTAGTTGCCGATCAACGGGTACGAAAAGGTCAGGACCTGCTCCTCGTATGAGGGATCCGTGAGGCTCTCCTCGTAGCCGGTGTACGCAGTCGTGAACACGAGTTCGCCGCGGGTCCGTCCCGGAGCGCGCCCGCGAGCCTCTATGACGCGGCCGTCCTCTAGGGCCAAATAGGCGTCCGACATTACGAGAAGCGAACGTTTTCCGGGTGTATAAGTGTTCCTTTCGTAGCTCAGTTACGAATTTCGTAATCGGTAAGCCCCCGGGATGTGTCTCGTGGGTATGGACGACCTCGACCGCCAGATCCTGGACATCCTCCGGCGCGACGCCCGAACCCCCTACACCGAGATCGCCGGACAGGTGGGGACCTCCGAGGGAACCGTCCGGAACCGGGTCGAGCGCCTGCTTGACGACGGGATCATCGAGCGGTTCACCGTCTCCACGCGGACGGGCAACATCAAAGCGATGATCGAGGTCTCGGTGAAAGTCAACGTCCACACCACTGAGATCTCCGAGCGGATGGCCGAGTGGGATCAGGTGGATTTCGTGTGGCAGGTCTCGGGCGAGGAGGACGTGGTGTTGGTGGTCGACGCCGCCGATACGGGGGCGGTAAACCAGCTCATAACCCGGGCCCGAGAGATGGACGAGGTCGAGAACACCAAGACGCGACTGATTCTGGACGAGCGGCTCGGACGATCCGCGTAGTCCGGCGAGCGGCTCGGTCCAGCGGTGTAATCACCGGCGAGCGGCTCGGGCGACCGACGCAGTCCGGCGACCGTGGTCTCCTGTGGAACCGGTTCCCATCCACCCCGTGCAGACGAGCGTCGCGGACCTGTTTACAGCGATTCGAGGATAGAGCCCACGGCTTAGCCGTGGGATGAATCCGGCACCACCCGAAACAACGACCACGGTTCGTGTTGTGGGGTGTGCCACCGAGTTTCGGGTACGGATATGCACCCCTCGTGGGGGGAGATGAAGCCACTATCCGGGTCGGGGGCCGAACTGGAACGGCCCACAACCCCACCGTGCGGTGCCACGAGCGGGGAACCTCCCGCCGTGGGACGCCCGGTCTGTGACCGGCACCCCACGAAGGACGTCAGACCCGGAGTCGCTACGGTTTTGTGGGTCCGCTTCTGTGGCGTATGTATGTCCAAGACGGCCCTCCAGGACACCCCAAGCCGCGGCTCAGGTGATACAGCCGACCTCAATCTCGAGTGGCTCACGCTTGAGGACGGCGAATCGATCCAGTGGGCGAGTACACCGCACAAGTACAGCCTAGTGCCCGCGTTCGTCGTCGGGATCCCGCTCTCGGTGGCCCTCGTCGGGATCCCGATCGTCGTCGGCGCGTACCTCCAGTACACGAACACGAACTACGTCGTCACGAACCGCGGGCTCTACAGCAAACGCGGGATCCTCTCGCGGGACGTCCAACAGATCGGGTTCGACAAGGTCCAGAACATCTCCTACTCCCAGTCGGCGCTGGGGTCGGCCTTCGGCTACGGCTCCGTCGACGTCAGCACGGCCGGCGGGTCGGGCGTTGAACTCAAACTCCGCAGTATTCCGGATCCGGCGTCCGTGCAGGAACTGATCGCGCGGGAAGTCGACGACCGGCAGGAGCACGGGAACCGGGACGCGGGAAACGGCGCTGACGACGTGCTGGACGAGATCCTCCACGAACTCCGGGCGATCCATCGGGAACTGGCCGACAGCGACGACGACTCGGTGAGTGAGGGACACCACTCCGACGACGGAACCCCGTCCAACGAACGATGAGCGACGACTGGTGGTTCCGGTACGGCGACGAACGCGTTGTCTGGGAGGGACACCCGCGGCTCTCGGCGGCGCTCCCCGGCGTCGGTGTCGGGGTCGCAATGTGTACTCTCGCGGTCGCGGCAGCAGTGCTCGCGGACCCTCGGGCGGCCATCGGCGTCGCACTCGGTGTCGGCGTGATTGTGTGGGCCCTCCTCCGCGTGCGACGGACCGAGTACCTGCTCACGACGCGGGCGCTCTGGGCGAAACGCGGCGTGGCCGGCCGCACTGTCCGTCGCGTCGGAGTGACGAAGGTCCAAAACACCGGGTACAGCCGGTCGGTTACGGGGTCGGTCTTCGGCTACGGAACGATCTCAGTGGAGGTCGCCGGCGGCGACGACCTGCGGTTTCGGCGAATCGACGATCCCGAGTCCGTCCAGGCGGCGATCACGGACCGCACTGCACGTGACGACGGGGGGATCCCCGGATCAGTGACACGGTGGCGGTCGGTGCTAGCGGTCGTCCGTGAGATCCGGGCCGGGATCGAGTGACTCGGGGGCGGGAAGAACGCGTTCTACGCCCGGACGGCGCTTTGCAAGGGCGTTGTCGTCCGACTCCACGACGACGGTCCCGGGTCGGCCGTCGGGCCAGTCGTGTGCGACGCGCGGGCTGCGCTCGTCCCACGGCTTGTTTGGAAAGAATTTGTCGGATTCATCTCACGACTGAACTCGTTGGTTTTTCTCCCCGCTTTTTTATAAAAGCCGCTGTTTTTGCGGGCCGACGGTGGGCCGTCACAGCGACGGAGACGACAGTACAGATCCAGCCGCACCCGCCCGTGGCATCCGGGGAATCGCGGCAACACGGTCGATCTCCGCGCGCGAAACGCACAAACCCACGCGGTCGTATGGTACGATATGAGCCAGGGACGCCGTCCACCAAACCCACCCGAGGCCAACGTCATCAACGCGCTCCGGTTCACGCGGACACCGCTGCGGTTCTTGGAGGGCATCCAGTCGCGGTACGACGACATCGCCGAAGTGTCGCTGCCGGTCGGGCCGTCAATTGTCGTGGTGACAAACCCCGAGTTGTGCCACGAAATGATGGACCGGATCGACGATTTCGCTCGCATCCCCGCGAGCGGGGCCGCGGCGCTCATCTCCGAGAACGGACTGGTCCAAACCGAGGGGTCGACGTGGCAGAATCAGCGGGAAGACATCTCGCCGGGGTTCGGTGCCGGCCCGCTGGAGACCTACGTCGACGCGGTGGCCGACCGGGCGACAGCGCTCCGCGACGGGTGGGACGCCGCCGTCGACGCGGGGGAACCGGACCGGGACCTCCACCGCGACATGACCGGCGTGACCGTCCGGGCCGCGAGCAAGGCGTTGTTCGGCGCCGACATCGGGGCTGAGCGGGCGGCGGAGATGCACCGGATCGCCCGCCAAGCCGCAACCGAGTTCGAGGTGTCGCCGACCACGATCACGCCGGAGTGGTTCCCCGGTCGACCGTCCGCGGAAACACGGGGAATGGCCGCCCGACTCCGGGAGATGGGCGAGGAGATCATCGAGACCAAACGGGAGACACGCGACCCCGACACCCCGCCGCAGGACATGCTCGATTTCCTCTTGCTCGCAGAGGCGTCGGGCGACCGCGACTACCCCGAGAACCACCTCCGCGACCAGGTGGTGTCGTTCCTGATCGCCGGCCACGAGACGACCGCACTCGGGACGACCTATACCCAGGCGCTGCTCTCGTGGCACCCCGAAGTTCGCGAGCGGGTTCGCGCGGAGGCCCGCGAGGTCATCGGCGACGACGAACCGGGATACGAACACGCCGCAGACCTCACCTACACCGGGCAGGTGTTCACCGAGGCGCTCCGGCTCTACCCGCCGGCGTGGGCGGTGCTCCGCAGCGCACAGGGCGCGCAGTCGCTCGGCGGATACGGAATCGACGACGGGTCGCTGGTCATCGCGCCGCAGTGGTCGGTCCACCGCGACGGGCGGTACTTCGAGAATCCGGCGGCGTTCGACCCCTCGCGGTGGGACGACCGCGGTCCCAGCGAGCGCCCGGCGTACTTCGCGTTCGCCAGCGGGCCCCACGCGTGTATCGGGCGCGGGTTCGCGGAGAGCGGTGCCCGCGTCGCGCTCGCGACCCTGGTCCGCGAGTTCGACGTAGAGGTTCCCCGCGGCCAGCTCTCGAACCTGATGGTGACGCCGACGCTCAGACCGGGCGACGGCGTCGACGCCACGGTCTCGCGGGCGGAGTGAGCCCGAGTCGGCACAGGGGCGTCGGTTCCGAAGGCCTCGGAAAGCGCCGAGCAGCCGCTACCCGCCGAAGTTGCCGGAGTCGCCCCTGACGAGGAACGAGAGCAGGTTGCCCGTGAAGACCTCGTTGTCGGCGTCGTAGAGTTCGGGTTGTGAGAGGAACGACCCGTCGGCGACAAACACCATCGAGTCGTTGCGGACGACAACTGGGTAGGTGGCCGCGCGTCGGGTGTCGATGGTTTTCGTGCCCTCGACAGCGGTGTAGTGAACGGTGGCGTCGTCACCGCTTGTCGCGACGTACCCGCTCCGGTCGAAGGTGACCCTGTCGACGCCCTCGGTCAGCACCCCGCCGCGGGTCGGCGTCGCGTAGATGCTCTTGAAGTTGTTGTCGTTTCGCGTGTCGTTCACATTATAGAGCATTTCGGCTCCAACGGTGACTCCGTACCCCTGTGCGAGTTCCGTCGCGCCGAACGAGACCCGCGAGACCGACGCGAACAGCCCGCCACCGACCTGTGTCTGGGTGGGTTCACCCGTGAGGACCGCGTGGCCGCCGGCGTCGACGTACTCCCTGACTGCGTCGCGCTCGCCGTCGGGGTACGGGCTGGTGGGTTGGACGATCAGGAGTCCGGACGACCCCGCGAGCGCGTCGCCGAACGGCTCGTCGTCGCTACCAGTGAGCACGGTGACCGAGTGGCCCGCCTCGAACAGCGCCTCAATGACCGGTTCGAGATCCGCACGCGTGGTGTCGCCGGTCCGTCTGAGGTCGATCACGATCCGGCTGTCGCGCTGCGTGGGCTCAACGGAGAGTTCGCCGTCCTCGGGGTCGGCATCGATGTCGGCGGCCTCCGGCTGGTACTGCGCGGGCGATTGGCCGTCGATGGTCGCGCCGTCCGGGGATCCCGTCGGCGTCGTCCCGACCAGCGCCGACACGGCGAACGTCCCGGCCACGATCACCGCGAGCGCGATGATGAGCACTGCGAGCGGCTGTAGGAGGGTGCGGTCACTCATCGGTGCCGCCCTCCCGGTGAGCCGTAGCCTCGACAGGAACGCCCCACACGGCGTAGTACCGCACCGGGCGAACGAACGCCGACTCGCCTGCGTCGGTGTCGGTGTCGGTGTCGGTGTAGTAGATCGTGTTCCCGCCGACTTCATCCACCGCGGCGGCCTGGATCGAGAGCGTCACCTGCACCTGCCGGGTCGTGTACGCGACGTCGTAGTTGTCGCCGTCGATTCGGGCGGACCGGTCGGCGGCGGCTTCGATCGCGGCCTCGCTGTCGCCGATCCGGTCGGCGAACCCGTTCTGGACCGCTTGGGTGCCGAGGTAGGTCCGGCCGTTGGCGACCTCCTCGCGGCTCAGCGAGAGGTCGTCGCCGCGGTGGGTCATCACCGTCTCCACGAACGCACGTTGCAGTCGTTCCAGATCCTCACGGAGCCGGTCCTGGTCGATCTGCGCCTTGTCGGGGCCGGAGCGGACGTACGTCCCCGAGACCTGCTCGGCCTGTTCGACCGCACTCAGCGGCGCCTGGACGATCACACCGATGCTGCCGACGGTCGAACTGGGTTTGACGTAGATCTCGTCGGCGGGTGCGATGCCGTAGTAGCCGCCGGAAGCGGCCGCGCCCTCGACGTACGCGACCACAGGCATCTCGGCGGCGGTCCGGTTGACCGCGAGGTAGAGTTCCTCGCTCGGCGCCACCGGGCCGCCGGGGCTGTCGACCCGGAGGACGACGGCGGCAACGGAGTCGTTGGTCCGCGCGTTCCGGAGGGTGTTCGCGACCGCGTTGACGTTCGCGTCGTTCGTGCCACCGCGGAGCGTGACGACCTGCACCGTGGGGTTGTCGTCTGCGGCCGTCGACCCGAGGTTCCACGCGATCGGGGCGACGACCGCAGCGAGGACAACCAGCAGGGTGACGACCACCACGTACGCGGCTCTCGTCTCCGAGATCGGCCAGCGGCTGTCAGCCATAGGAACGTCTTGGACCACGAATTCTTAAACCATTGGCCGGGCGGTAGGGGTACCGCGTCCCCGTCGTTGTCTCAGGGCACGTACCAGATCCCGCACTCGGTGTCGAACACCGGCCCCGCGAGGACGTGCGGCAGCGCGGTGGTACTGACGAAGACGCTCCGGAACGCCACCGCGCCGGGCAGGAGTTCACTCCCGGCCAACGGGTTCGGGAACGCCAGGGAGATGGCAGCGAACACCCCGAACGTCCCGAGCGCGACGACGACCGCGGTTCCCCACGCCCGCAGCGCAGCGGTCGCGGTCGTTACCGAGGGGGTCTCACCGGTGCGACCCGACGCCGTCGTGAGCAACGCCAACCCGACGTACGAGGAACGGGAACTCCTCGCGCTTCGGCACGGACCCACGGCCCCGGCTACTGGGAGCCGCGGGCGTACGCTCCCTCGGCGTACGCTCCCTCGGCGTCCATAGTACCCTGGGTGTCGAGGGCGACGTCAACCTCCTAACGTACCACTCACTGGCGTTCCCGGCCGACTGGACCCCCCACTTCGAGTGGATCTTCGACGACCCGGCGTGGCCGGAGTCCGCGGCGTATAATAAGGGGATTTGCAGCCGATTGCCCAGCAGATCGCACGACTGCGTGCGATCGAGTGAGTGCAGACTTGCAAGCGCTGCGATACCTCTCGGTGACCTCGAAGACCGACGACACCGTCGCCCCCGACAGCCACCACGCGGTCGTGGTGTTAGTGCCGAATGGACCGGCGTTGACCTCCGCGACGCGGATCACTGACGCAGTGTTTTTACCCGCGGGAACCGCGGTAACGCTCGTATGGACAAGTGGCAGCGCCGGACGGTCTACTACGCCATTCTCCTCGTCACAGTCATGTTCGGCTACGCCGTGCTCTACCACCACGGAATGCGGATCTACGAGGGCGAGAGCCTCACGTTTCTCCACTCGTTTCAGGTGGTCGTGGAGACGTTCACGACGACCGGATTCGGCTCCGACGCGCCGTGGGAGAGCCCGGAGATGAACATCCTGGTGATCGTGATGGACCTCACCGGTGTCGCGCTCATCTTCACCGCGCTGCCCGTGCTGGCGTTTCCGCTCCTCCAGGAAGTGTTATCGACCACGGTTCCGAGGTCGGTCGAGGACGTCGAGAACCACGTCGTCATCTGTTCGTTCACCGCCCGTGCGGAGGCCCTCATCGGTGAACTCGGGTCGTGGGACGTCGACTACGTCGTCGTCGAACCGGACCGGGAGCGCGCGGTCGACCTCTACGAGGACGGCTACCGGGTGATCCACGCCGACCCCGAATCGGCCGACGGGCTGGAGGCCGCGGGAGTGGAGACGGCCCGCGCGCTGGTGGCTGACGTCTCCGATCAGGTCGACGCGAGTATCGTGTTGACCGCGCAGGAAGTTGCGGAGGACGTTCCGATCGTCAGCGTCGTCGAGGACCCCGACCGCCGGCCGTACCACCGGCTGGCCGGCGCCGATACGGTGCTCTCCCCACGACCGCTGCTCGGCGGGAGCCTCGCGTCGAAGGTGACGACCTCGGTTGCTACGGACCTCGGTGACGTGATCGAGATCGGCGACGACTTCGAGATCGTGGAGCTTCCCGTCCGGCGCGGGAGCCGGCTGGTCGATAGGACGCTCGCCGAAAGCGGGCTCCGAGAGCAGGCCGGCGTCAACCTGATCGGGGCGTGGTTCCGCGGCGAGTTCGAGACCCCGCCGGATCCCGAGACCACGATCACGAACGGGACCGTGCTCTTGGTCACGGGTCGAGACGAACAGCTGGCGGAGCTCCGGGAACTCACCCGGTCGTCGGTCCGGCGGTTCGACAACGGGAAGACGATCGTCGTCGGGTACGGCCAAGTCGGGCTGTCGATCGCCGACACGCTGGCGGACGCGGGCACGGAGTACACGGTCGTCGACAGGGCGGACACCGACGGCGTCGATGTCGTCGGCGACGCGACCGAACCGGAGACGCTGGAGGCGGCGGGGATCCACGGGGCCCGGTCGGTCATCCTCGCGCTCCCGGACGACACCACCACGGAGTTTGCGACGCTCGTGATCCGTGATCTGAGCCCCGAGACCGAGATCATCGCCCGGGTGGAGAAGGCCCGGAGCATCCAGAAGATGTACCGGGCGGGTGCGGACTACGTGCTGTCGCTCGCCACGGTGACCGGGCGGATGCTCGCGTCGAGCATCCTCCAAGACGAAGACGTACTCTCGCTCGAACACCAGGTGGAGGTGATCCGGACGGCTGCACCCGGGTTGGCGGGACGGACCCTCGGCGGCGCCGACGTCCGTGGCAGGACCGGCTGTACGGTCGTCGGGGTCGACCGCGACGGTACGGTCCTCACCGATCTCGGGCCGGCGTTCCGGATCGAGGCGGGCGACGACCTCATCGTCGCGGGGACTGACGAGGGAACCCGGCGGTTCAACGAACGGATGGCCTGATACCGGTCACTCTCCGCGGAGTCGGTCGACCACCGACCGGTCCACGTCGGCGTCGATGGCGCCCGATTCGGTCGTCGTCGCGGCGGCCGTGGCGTTTCCCAACGACAGCGCCGCAGCCAGCTCCACCCTGTCGGCGAGCCCGCGGATCGCCCCGGCGGTGAACGCGTCGCCCGCGCCGGTGGTGTCCACCACATCGATGTCGTACCCGTGGTGGGACGCGTCCGCCGGCCCCCACGGCGCCGCGTCGGTCGCACGCGCGACCGCCCCCTCGTCGCCGAGGGTGAGGAACGCGGTGTGAGGGCCGCGATCCAGAACCGCGTCGAGCAAGGCGTCGGGTGGCCCCTCGATCCCGGCGGCTGCGAGGTCTGCCGGCGTCGCCTTCACCACGTCGGCGGCGGCGCAAGCGGCGTCGAACGCGGCCGGAAACCCACCGTCCCAGAGTTCGGGTCGGGCATTGGGGTCGAACGCGACGGTGCAGTTCCGGTCCCTGGCGCGGTCGACCAGATCGAACATCGCGGTCCGCGCGGGCTCGGTCGACAAGCAGACGCCGCCGAAGACGACCCACTCGACGGCGTCAAGCGCGTCGCCAGGGACAGTACCGGAGGCGAACCTCGTGTCGGCGGTTCCCGCCCGGTAGAAACTGAACTCCCGGTCGGCGTTGTCGTCGTGGGCCACGAACGCCACCGGCGTCTTCGCGTCGGGGTCGGTCCGGACGAACCGGTCGGGGAGTCCGGCCGACACGAGCGTCTCCGTCAGGAACTCGCCGAAGGCGTCGTCGCCGAGTCGGGTCCAGAACCACGGTGCGGGCCCGAGGTCGGCGAGCCGGACTGCGACGTTTGCGGGCGCGCCGCCGGCGCGGCGGTGGAACTGCTCGACCGTCGCGAGGCGACCAGGTGCGTCCGGAAGGAGATCAACGAGACACTCGCCGGCAACGAAGATATCGGGTGAGCCGTCGGTGTCGTCCATACCCAGGCGTCGGAGTCGGGCGTAGAAAACGTTCGGGTACGACGGGAGCGGGTTGGAGCCACCCGGAACGCGAGCGGGGGAAGCCACGACCGGGCCGACGACCGCAAGCAGGCCGAACACGAGGGCGACGCCGCCGGTCACCCCAAGAAGACGTCGACGACGTCGCTCGCCCCCGAAGTCGTGTCGCGGTAGAGTTCGGAGTAGCCGCAGTTCGTACACGAGACGACGTCGAAGCTGTTCGTCTGAATGTCGAACAGCTTCGAGAGGCCCCCGCCGGTGGTGGAGACCGTGCCGATGTCGGTCTCGGTGTGGCCACATTTCGGACAGCCGCGATCTGTGTCTGTGTCCATACCGGTGCGTCCGGAGGCATCGGAATCAGGGTTGGCTTGACTCAAGCGGGCGTTGCAGTCTCGGATCGAGCCGGGGTGGTCGGAGGCGAGGATCGGGCCGCCCTGTGACGGTCTTCAGCCGTTCGGAACGAAGGCGGCTAGGGGCTGGGTGAGGTGCCACGAGGCCGAAGGACCCCCAGAGCCGGTCGTCGTTGTGGTGCGCGCTGACGAGGTGGATCCCGCTTTCACCTCCGAGGTCGTTGGGGGCGCGTTCCAACGCATCGGGGTCCCGGTAGTCGGCGACGGCGTCACGTCGGCGCGTCACGGACCCGCCGCCGCATCGACCGCAGATACCCCTGTGCGATCCCACTGTCCGACCCGAGGGCGTCGCGCACGGTCCCACACCCGGCCAGCAGCCGCTCGCGCTCGTCGGGGTCGGGAACCTTGTTCCGGACGACCGTCTCGACGGTGTCGAGGATCGCCTGGGTGTCGTCGTGCTCGCTCGCCGCGACCGAGTCGTCGGCCGCCGTCAGTAGTTGTGCGAGAACGTCACGAACGTCCGCGGGCAACGGCGGCGGGGTGTCGGGTGGCATCGGTGCTGGTCCGGAACCCAGGTTCTGGCCACAGCCACAAACAACCTTCGCAGCCCCGACAGCGGCGTAGCGAAGGACCGAAGCCGGTCGGGGTCCAACGGATGGTATGAGCGACCACGCCGGGACACGCCAGACGGACCTCGCGCCCGACGACGCGGCACCGCCGTCGAGTGCGACCGACACCGCTACGTTCGGACTCGGCTGTTTCTGGGGGCCTGACGCGCGCTTTGGGGCGATGGAGGGCGTCGTCAGGACGCGTGTGGGGTACGCCGGCGGGACGACACCGGAGCCGACCTACCACGAGTTGGGCGACCACACCGAGGTCGTCCAAGTGGAGTACGACCCCAGCGTGACCTCGTACGCCGACCTCCTCGAGGTGTTCTGGTCGACCCACGACCCGCGGGCGGCGTCGCGGACGCCGCAGTACCGGAACGTGATCCTGGTCGACACCGTCGCCCACCGGCAGGCGGCCGAGCGGACGCGACAGGAGGTCGCATCCCGGATCGGCGGCGCCGTCGAGACGCCGGTCGAGGATCTCGACGCGTTCCACCTGGCGGAGCCGTACCACCAGAAGTACGAACTCCGGTCGACGCCGGTGGTCGGCGACGAACTCGTTGACCGCTACGGCGACGACCTGGTGGACTCGACGGTGGCCGCGCGGCTCAACGGCTTCGCGGCCGGCCACGGTGACCCGGAGCGACGGGAGTCGGTCCTCGCGGAGTTGGATCTGCCGCCCGCCGTCCTCGATGAGGTCCGGCGGCGGATCTGATACTGGTCGGGGTCACGGGCCACCGCCGACCTCCCCCTCTGTCGACGGCGCTCGGCGGTACCCGACGAGCGCACTCATCGCCGACCTGCGGGCCCTCTCCCCGCGGACGACTACTCCGTGCGCAGTTCGTCCATCCGCTGCTTCCGCTGCTCTTCGGTCATGTCCGACCAGCGCACGATGTCCTCGAGCGTCCTGTTGCAGTCGGTGCAGACGCCGTCACGCAGCTCACAGGTTCCGGCGCACGGAGACGTTGCCATCAGCACGACGTCGGGTCGCAATCACTAAAAAGCAACCGACGACGCCGGGGGGTGTCGGTGCGTTTTTTATCTGTCCGACCGGGGCAGTACGTATGATATTCGGTGCGATACTGGTGTGGCTGCTGACGTGGGGGTTCGTCGGGGTCTCGATCATCGTGGCGACCACGTCCGGGGCGCCGGCAGGAACCGTTGACGCGGTCGTCCAGAGCGTCGGCGGCTTCTATCTCACTGCGGTTCGGACTCTCCGGCAGTTCGCGTCGGCGACAACGGTGTCGCCGCGGTGGGTCGATGTCGCGTACGCCGCGCTTGCGTCGATCCCACTGTTCATTCACCTCCTCGTTCTGTGGATCGCAACCACGATCGATAGCGACGACGGGGTCAGCAACTTTACGATCGGACTGACGTTCTTCGTCGCGCTCGGGGCGCCGCTCGGAGCGGCAGTGTTCTATCTGGGGGCGCAACTGCTCACGATCGCGGTCATCAGCATCGGGGTCGTGTTCGTTCCGATGGTTTACACGATATTCGTGGTCAGGTAGGTGCCTCAGACGAGTGCTTGGGCGGTCCGCACGCCGGCGTTCGAGGCGCCGCTGCGTCGGCGTCGGTCGTCCGACGCGGGCGTGGATGGTTGGTGACCGTTCGGTACGCAAAAGCGGCAGGGGCCGCCAGTGTCAGGCCACGCGGACGGGCCGGACCGAAAGCGCCCGGCACACGTGGGTGACGTGGTCGCTGTCGGTGTCGCTGACGAGCACCCGTTCTTCGACGGTCCAGTCCCAGTCGGCTTCGAGAAGTTCCTGGTGTGCGAGCAGGTCGCCGACCGTCCCGACCGAGGACGCCCCCGATTCGGCACCCACGAGCACCACGGACGCGCCGTCGAAGGTGTCGGTCTCCCGGAGCGCCCGGAAGGCGTCGGCCTTGCCGAGCCCGATCTCCGCGTCGACTTCGTGGTAGACATACGGCACGCCGTCGTGGTCCGGGAACTCCTCCGGGAGTTCCGGGTCGCGAGAGGTGAGACAGACCGCGTCGACGGTGGCGTACGTGTCAGGGTCGCCGATCGAGAGCCCGACCGGCACGTCGAGCCACCACTTCCCGTCCGGCGATACGTCCGACCGAATGAACGCTTCGAGCAGCGCGCGCCGATCACCTGTCATTGCTGATCGGGGAGATGTACGGCGTCAAGGGTACTGAAGCTGTCCGGACGCGTCGTGGCCACGGTGCGGACGGCCGGGGTGCGTGAGTGTCGGGGCGTGATCGGTCGGAGCTGGTGATCGACGGGAAGCGAGCGGTCGGAGCCGGTCGTGGGTTCGTCCCACTAGTGTCGCTTGTCGCTACCCCCGGTCGGTCACTGAATGGAGATGTCGGACACGTCGGCGTCAACAACGCCGACGCCGTAGCCCGGGATCGACGCCCCACCGACGTACCACGTGGCGTCTGCGGGCACGTCGACGGTGAGGGGGCCACTCCCGAAGTTGAGTACCCACACGCGGCCGTCGCGCCGGGCCACCCGCACGGTCTCCGGGAGTCGGTCTGTGGAGGAGACACCTGCCCGGTCGAGAACGTCTGTCACCAGGGCGTCGGCGAGTTCCTCGCTGGGCCACACGCCGCAGTACGCGACCGACCCGGCGTCGACACTGCGCTCGAGGACGGCCGGGCGGCCGGCTGCAGCCCCTGCAGTGTACTCGCCGGTGGCTCGCGCCGCGTCGGGCGTGAGCCACTCGGCCCACGTCCGGAAGTCGTACTCGTCGCCACGGTAGGTGAGCCGTGTCGGCAGCGACTCCGGGAGGGTTTCGTGCTGGTCCACGTGGCCGCCCACGAGGTCGGCGAAGGGGCCGGGAGCGAGGTCGGGCTGGATCCGGTTGTCGGGGAGCTTGTACCCGGTTCGCGGCCCCACGAGCAGGTGGCCGCCGCCCGCGGCGTACGCCTCAAACCGGGCGGCGAGCGACTCGTCGGCCAGGTGGAGCGTGGGCGCGACCACCGCGGCGTACCCGTCGAGGTCGGCGTCGGGTTCGACGACGTCGACCTGATGTCCCCGGGCACGGAGGGCGCGGTAGAACGAATCGACCAGCCGCAAGTACTCGAACTCCGGGGCGTGGGGGTGGTCCGAGAGCGCCCAGAGGTCGTCGTAGGAGACACACACCGCAACGTCGGGGTCGACCGGATCGAGGTCGCCGAGCGCGTCGAACTCCCCGGCGGCGCGGGCGGCGTCGTCGTACCCGCGGTCGGCGGAGCCATCGTGTTTCCGCAGGCCGGCGTGGTACTGCTCTTGACCCTGCCGGCACCGCCGCCACCGGAAGTACGAGACGACGTTCGCGCCGTGGGCGACCGCCTGGTGGGCCCACAGTCGCATCGCCCCCTCGCCGGGTTGTGGGCACCGCGGCGGCCAGTTCACGTCGCCGGGTTGCTGCTCCATCACCCAGAACCCGGCCGGGCCACGGTAGAGATCGTGGTTGAAGCTCACCTGGTCGGGGTCGCCCGCCCGGAGCCGGTTGTCGGTCACCGCCGACGGCTCCCGGAACTGCGCGAACCCGGTTGGGTAGGAGTCCCACGTCGCGAAATCGAGGTCTTCGCCCACCTCAAAGGCGTCCAGCGTCTCGAAGTGGCCCATAAAATTGTGAGTCACGAACCACTCGTCGTTGCTCTCCCGGAGGAGCTCCGTCTGGAAGCGGTTGTAGTCGGCGACGCTCTCGCTCGCAAATCGGGCGTACGCCAGGCGCCGTGAGGGGTGGTGGTCGGTCACGGTGTGTCCCGGCGGGTCGAGTTCCGCGAAGGAGGCGTGCTGTTGACTCCAGAACGCCGTCCCCCACGCCTCGTTCAGTTCGTCGACGGTGCCGTACTCCTCGCGGCACCACTCGCGGAACGCCGTTGCGCAGTCCGAACAGTAACACCGGATGGTGTCGTGACACCCGTACTCGTTGTCGGTCTGCCACCCGACGACCGCGTCGGCGTCGGCGTACCGCTCGGCCATCGCCCGGACGATCCGCTCGGTCTCCTCGCGGTAGACCGGGGAGTTGAAGCAGTAGTGCCGGCGGCTGCCGAACTCCCGGGCTGTTCCGTCGGGTTCGGCCTGGAGGATCTCGGGGTGGTCGTCGATCAGCCACTTCGGGGGGGTCGCAGTCGGGGTGCAGAGCACCACGTCGATCCCCGCGTCGTCGAACAGCGACACGGCGGTGTCGAGCCACTCGAAGTCGAACGCGCCGCGCTCGGGTTCGATCCGGCCCCACGAGAACTCCCCCATCCGGACCACGTCGATGCCGGCGTCGACCATCTGGTCGACGTCGGTCTTCCACCGCTCCCGGGGCCAGTGTTCGGGGAAGTAACAGACGCCGATCCGGGGTGTCGCTGCGGCGGCCGGGGACGATCCCCCGTCCGCTGCGGTCTCTCGTCGGTCGTCCGTGGGGTGCGTGCTGTGCCGCCGGTCTGTGTGTTCAGGTGTGTCTGTCATTCGAATTGGAACTCGTTCGATCCGGGAGTCGCGACGACCGTTACGGCGCCGTCGCTCCCGTTCGGTTCGTCGGTGACTGGTTCGGACCCCGCAGGGTCGGTCGCCCGCCTCGCCCCGGGGGTCGCGACGACCAGCTCCATCGGGGCGTCGGCATCGAGCCTGACCGTCAGCGTGCCGTCGTCCCACCGGGTCGTCGCGAGCTGTGACGCCGCGTTCGCGAGGTGTGCCGCGCCGACGACCGTCGGCCGCCGGTCCGGCGGCGCGGGCGCACAGTGCACCAGGAGACACCCGTGCGGCGCGACGGTCCGCTCGATCGGACCGCGGGAGAGCCGTCCGTGGGCGGGGTCGTCGGGCCCGAGCGCGTCCCAGGCGTACGGGGGTGACGCGAGCGAGTCACCGGTGTTGTCGACGTGGTTCGCGGGATCGACCCGGAGGGTTCGTGCGTCGTCGGTCCAGTTGAACGCCGCGACCGCTGCACCGCCGTCGGCGGGGCGGTCACACACGATTCGGTCCGGGAACGCACGCTCCGGCAGCCCCCCGACCCGCCCGCCGTCGACCGGCGGAAGCGTCCGCTCGAACAGCCGACGGCCGTCGCGGTCGATCTCCGCGACCGCGTCGCTGAGGAGGTTCGACCCGCCGGAGAGCGCCACCACCGCCGCGAACGACTCGCGCTCGGCGTCGGTGAGCGCCGTCGTGGTCCGGACCAGTTGGCAGTCGGGGTCGTTCACCCACAGCCGGCGGTGACAGAACTGTCGGTTGAGAACGTTCCGGACCGCGTTCTCGTGGGCGGGTTGGCTCGCGGCGTCGCCCTCGCGCCGCCAGTACGGGGCCGTGTCGGGGCCGACCCGCATCGCGTCCACCAGACCGACGCTCGCGAACCCCGGCGCACCACACCCCACGACGAACGTGTCGCCGACGGCGTCGCGGATCGCCGACAGCCCCCGGCGGTACGCCTCGGCGCGCGTCGCGTCGTCGTGGCGGTCGCCGGGGAGTGCGGCCGCGTAGAGGAAGTCGAGTTTGAGATACTCGATTTCCCACTCGTCGACAATCGTCGCAAAGGTGTCACAGAGCCACTCAGTCACCCCGGGATGGGTCGTGTCCAGCGCGTACATCGGTCCGTGGCGCGCCCCGGCGTCGACGGGGTCGTCGTTCTCTGTCACCAGCCACTCGGGGTGTGACGCGGCGAGTCGGGAGTCGGCCTGGACGTAGAACGGGGCGACCCAGAGCCCGGGTGTGTACCCCGCGTCGGCGATGTCGTCGCGCACCCCCGCCATCGACTCGAAGCCCGCGTCAAACGTTCGCCAGTCGCCGAACGCGGTCTCGTAGCCGTCGTCGATCTGGAGCACGTCGAGGTCGACGTTCCACGCTCCGAGGTCGTCGATCGTCGTGCGGATGTCAGCCGCGGTCACCTCGGTGAAGTAGTGGTACCACGAACACCACCCGGTGGGGACGGACTCGGGGATCCGGGCGTCCATCCGGTCGCCGACCGCCGACGCCAACCCGGCGAGTGCGGCCGGAACGGGCCGGCCCGCGTCGACCCGGAGGGTCGCGGCCTCGCGGCACTCTCCCGGTTCGAGAGCGACGCCGTCGAACGGGCAGACCGCGGTGAGGGCTGTCCGTCCCGTGTCGGCGTCGGTCCGGAGATCGAACCGCGAGAGGAACGCGTCGTGATCCAGAAACCCGAGCGTCAACTCTCCTGGGTCGCCCGTGAGTGCCGTCACGGCGTGGCTCGTCCGTGCGTCGGCGGGTGCGGCGAGGTCGACCATCTGCGGGCGGTTGGCGGGCTCTTCCGGCGGGAACGACTCGTCGAGCCGGAGTGTCGCGGTCGGGGTCCACGACTGGTAGCCGTGGAGAAACGCCCGGTCGGCTGGCCCGAACGGCGTGTCGCCGTCGACCACGTCGACGCCTGCAACGCGGACCGGCGCCGCCGACCGGTTGGTGACCGCGACCGTCAGGTCGACCCCCCCGGTTCCGGACGGCGCGATGGAGACGTCGAGAGCGAGGGTCGGCTCCGACGCCGCGTCGGCGTCGGCGTCGGCGTCGGCGACGCGGACATCCACGTGACCGGTACACAAGGGGTCGGTGTCGTCGGTCCCGGATCGGATGTCGAGCCGCCGGGTGTCGGGGTCGTACGCGACCACCGTCCGGCCGGCGTCGACTCGAGTCACGGGCAGCCCCCCCGGTCGTCGCCGTCCGGCCCGTCGGTCAGTCGCCGCCGGTAGTCCGGGAGGGTGTCGTCCTGCATCACTGCGGTCCGGCCCCCGTCGACGACCAGGGTCGTGCCGGTGACGAACCCGGCGTCGTCGCTGGCGAGGAACGCGACCGCCGCCGCAACGTCGTCGGGCGTTCCGAGCCGCCCGACCGGGTGGAGCGACGCCAGTTCCCGCCGCCTGTCGCCACTCATCTCCGACACCGTCCGCTCGATCGCGATCCATCCGGGGTTGACGGTGTTCACCCGAACGTGTGGCCCGAGGTCTAGCGCCATGGCCCGGGTCATCCCGTTGATGCCCGCCTTGACCGCGTTGTACGGGAACATCTCCGGCATCGTGAGGAACGCGTGGTTCGAGGAGGTGTTGACGATCGCGCCCGCACCCATACGGCTGGCCGCCTCCTTTGCGCACAGCCAGAACGCCCGGAAATCGGTCTCGACGACGAGTTCCCACTCCTCGGTTGTCGCCTCCGCGACGCTCGTTTCGGTTTCGACCCCGGCGTTGTTCACGAGCACGTCGACTCCGCCGTAGGTGTCGGCCGCCGCCTCGAACAGCGCCGCGATGTCGTCGCGGTCGCGCATGTCCGCACGGACGAACGTGGCCACCCCACCGGCCTCGCGGATCGCGTCGACGGTGCGTTCGCCCGCCTCGCGAGTGCGTCCAGTCACGACAACCCTCGCTCCTTCGCGTGCGAGTCGTTTTGCGACGCCAGCGCCGATGCCGCGGGTGGATCCGGTGACGACCGCGACGCGGTCTTCGAATCTGTGTGCCGACACGGTCACCACTCCGCGACGCTGCCGTCCTCGTGGCGCCAGACCGGGTTGTGCCAGTCAATCTCGTCGGACAATTCCCGGACGCGCCGCTCGTCGATGTCGATTCCCAGCCCGGGGTCGGTCGGGAGTTCGACGTACCCGTCGTGGTACTCGAACACCGACGGGTCCGAGAGGTAGTCGAGAACGTCGCTCCCCTGGTTGTAGTGGATGTCCAGGCTCTGCTCTTGGATGAGCACGTTGGGTGAACACGCGTCGACCTGGACACATGCCGCGAGCGCGATCGGTCCGAGCGGGCAGTGGGGCGCCATCGCCACGTCGTACGCCTCGGCCATCCCCACGATCTTTTTCACCTCGGTGATGCCGCCGGCGTGTGAGAGGTCGGGTTGGATCACGTCGACCGACCCGTTCTCGAACACCTGCTTGAAATCCCACCGGGAGTACATGCGTTCGCCGGTCGCGATCGGGATCGACGTCTTCGCTGCGAGTTCCGGCAGCCAGTCGTTGTGCTCGGGGAGCACCGGCTCTTCGACGAACATCGGCTCGTAGGGTTCCAGAGCCTGCGTGAGCCGCTTCGCCATCGGTTTCGACACGCGGCCGTGGAAATCGACGCCGATGTCGACCTCGGGACCGACCGCGTCGCGGACGGTCGCGATCCGCTCGCGGGCGGCGTCGACCGCGCCGGGGGTGTCGATCCGCCGGAGTTCCGCCGTCGCGTTCATCTTCAGTGCCGTGAACCCCTCTTCGACCTTCTCTTCGGCCGCCTGGGCGACGCCTTCCGGACGGTCCCCGCCGACCCACTGGTACACCCGCACCCGGTTCCGGGCGGGGCCGCCGAGGAGGTCGTAGACCGGCGCGCCGAACTGCTTGCCCTTGAGGTCCCACAGCGCCTGGTCGATCCCCGCGATGGCCGACATGAGGACCGGGCCGCCGCGGTAGAACCCGCCGCGGTACATCGTCTGCCAGTGGTCCTCGATCGGCGCCGGATCCTCGCCGAGCAGGTACGTATCGAGCAGCTCCTCGACGGCGGTCTCGACCGTCCGGGCTCTGCCTTCGACGACCGGCTCGCCCCAGCCGACGCGACCGTCGCTCGTCTCGATCCGGAGGAAGAGCCACCGCGGTGGCACCTGATACAGGTCGTAGTCGACGATCCGCGTCATTCGACCGTCTCCTCCATCCGGTCGTCGTTCGACCCGGTGTCCGGACCCGTGCCGGTGGTGGACTCGACGCCCTCCCGGTTCGGGATGGAATCGGGCGTCGTGGGGACCTCCCCGTCGCGTTTCGTTTTCAGCGACGCGCCCGTTTCGGGGTCGAACAGGTACAGCGCCGCCTCGTCGAAGGCAAACGACACCGACTCCCCGGGGTGTGGTCGGTTCGTCGGGTCGATGCGGGCGGTGACCTCCTGTTCGCCGAGCGTGGCGTAGAGGAAGTTCTCGTTGCCCATCGGTTCGAGCACGTTCACCCCTAGCTTGATGCCGTTGTCGACGAGTTGGATGTCCTCGGGCCGGATCCCCACACGGACCGTGCGTAGCCCCTCGACCGGGTCGGTCTCCGAGAGGTGGTAGCTGAACTCCCCGGGGCCGTCAAGACGCGCGCCGTCGACGGTTGCGTCGAAGACGTTGATGCTGGGTGAGCCGATGAAGTCGGCCACGAACTCGTTTACCGGGTCGCGGTACACTTCTTCGGCGGTCCCGACCTGCTGGAGCGTCCCCCCGTTCATGACGGCGATCCGGTCACCCATCGCCATCGCCTCGGTCTGGTCGTGGGTGACGTACACCGTCGTCACGTCGAGTTCGTGCTGGAGCGTCTGGAGCTCCGTCCGCATCTGTGAGCGGAGTTTCGCGTCGAGGTTCGAGAGGGGTTCGTCCATGAGGAACGCCTCGGGGTCCCGGATGATCGCTCGCCCCAGCGCGACCCGCTGCTGCTGCCCGCCGGAGAGTTCCTTCGGCTTCTGACCGAGGAGCTCTTCGATCCCCAGCATCTCCGCGACGTCTTCGACCTGCTGGTCGATCTCCGCGGCGGGGAGTTTCGTCGAGAGTTTCAGCCCGAAGCCGAGGTTCCGGCGCACGTCCATGTGCGGGTAGAGCGCGTAGTTCTGGAACACCATCGCGACGTCGCGCTCCCGGGCGCGGAGCCCGGTCACGTCGCGGTCGCCGAAGGTGATCCGGCCGCTGGTGACGTCCTCGAGCCCGGCGACACACCGGAGGGTTGTGGTCTTTCCACACCCCGAGGGACCGACTAAGACCAGGAACTCGCCGTCCCGGATCTCCAAGTCGACATCCTCGACCGCGAGGATCTTGTCTCCACCACTACCGAACTCCTTGCGTACCGTATCGAGTGTTATGCGTGACATAGGTGTCCGTTACTCCTTGACCGACCCCGCGAGGATGCCGCTGACGAACTGTTTCTGCAGGAACAAAAACAGGATGAAGATCGGGATGATCGACAGGGTGGCGGCAACCATGATCTGGTCGTAGTAGACGCGCTGTGCGCCGACGAGTTGGTTGATCGCGACCGGAATGGTGTATTTCCCCTGATCCAGGATGACCAGCGGGAACAGAAACAGGTTCCACTGGAACAGAAACAGGATGATCGACAGCGCCGCTAACGAGGATTTCATAGTCGGCAGCGCGATCTTGTAGTACAGCTGAAACTCCGTGGCGCCGTCCATGCGCGCCGACTCCAACAGCGCGTCGGGGATTGACCGCATGTTCTGTCGCATGAGGAAGATCCCAAGGGGGTTCGCGAGCCACGGCAGGATGATCGCCCAGTAGCTGTTGGTCAGCCCGATCTGGCTCACGAGCAGGAACAGCGGGATCACGAGCAGCTGGATCGGGAGGATCAGCGTGGCCAGGATGGCGTAGAAGATGGGCTGTTTGAACCGGAACTCGTATTTCGCGAACGCGAACCCCGCCATCGAACACAGGAGCAACGACAGGATAGTGTACACTCCGGCGATGAAGATGCTGCTCTCGATTGCACCCATGTTCCAGAGGTTCCAGAAGTCGTACGCGAAGTACACGGGTCCGAGATCAACGTACTGTGTCATCTCCCCGACGTGGCCCACGAACTGGACGTTCTCCCGCGCCCGCAACGCCCCGAAGTTCCCAAGGAAGCTGTCGCCCGGAATCAGTCGCGGATCGGTTGAGGAGAGAAACTCCGACTCCTTGAGAGTCGACGCAACGAAGATCCAGTACAGCGGCACCAGTGTCGTCACCGCCCCGAGCAGAATGAACCCGTAGGTGAGGAACTGCCAGACGGCCTCCCGCCGGGTCTCCTCACGCATCGGACTCACCGCCGACGTTGAGTTGGATCGCCGAGAGGACGCTGACGATCGCGATCAGAACGTACGTGAGCGCGCTGGCGTACCCCAGCCGGAAGTCGATGAACGCCGCCTGGTAGATGTACTGGACGATGGTGATCGTCGAATCCAGCGGCGCGCCGCCACCGTTGATGATCACCGGTTCGCTGAACAGTTTGAACGTGCCGATCGTGGAGGTGACGAACACGAAAAGCAGGACGGGTCGGAGCTGTGGGACGGTGACGTACCGGAACTTCTGGATCCGGGTCGCGCCGTCGATCTCCGCGGCCTCGTACAGCTGCTGTGGGATGTTCTGGAGCCCGGCGAGCAGGATGATCATGTTGTAGCCGGTCCACCGCCAGGTCACCGCGCCCACGATCGTCATCCGCGACCAAAACGAACTCGTCAGCCACGGAATCGCTGGAAGTCCGACCGATG
This sequence comes from Halobellus salinus, assembly GCF_014646875.1. GTDB lineage: Archaea > Halobacteriota > Halobacteria > Halobacteriales > Haloferacaceae > Haloquadratum > Haloquadratum salinum. The sequence continues at coordinate 29,717 of NZ_BMOC01000020.1, forward strand.
TCAGGAGGTAGTTCACCAGCCCGGCGTCCTGCATCATGAGCAGAAACACAGTGGAGTACGCCACCAGGTTCGCCGACACCGGCAGCGCGAGGACCGTTCGGAAGAGCCCTCGGAGCCGCACGAACGACGCGTCAAGCGCGACTGCGAACAACAACGCCAACGCGACCATGATGGGCACCTGCACCACCAGGATGAACGTGGTGTTGAAAAGCGCTTGGTGGAACAGCGAGTCGGAGAACATGGCGGCGTAGTTCGCGAGCCCCACGAACTCGAGGTCGGCGATACTGGTCAGTCGGTAGGTCAAAAAGCCGGTGTCGATCCACAGCAGCGTGTCGTTCCCGACGCCGTTGAATCTGAAAAACGAGAGGTAGAAGGTGTAGACGATCGGAAACGCGAGGAACACGCCGAACAGAACGAACGCGGGGAGCAGGAAGACATACCCCACGATACCCTCACCCGGCGTCGGGACGAGTTCGCCAACAGACTGACGGGCAAAACGGAGCCGGTCGCGAACTGAGGGGTCGGGCCCCGGCAGGGAGTCACGGGTAGCCATCGGAGGTCCCTAAGCCAGGTCGCGGTCGGTTCGGTCTGCTACCTGTTGTGCCGCGGCGTCGACTGCCTCCTTGGGAGTCTTGTCGCCGGCCATCATGTCCCGGAAGTGGGTGTTGATCGCCTTGGTCACTTCGGGGGTGTCGACCGTGTACCGGTACGGGCTGATCTCCGGAGCGATGTCCGCGAACATGCGACCCGCGGGCTGGCCGTCCAGGAACTCGTGTGGCTCGTCGTACGCCTCGGAGTCGTAGGTGGTCTCGAGCGCCGGGAAGATACCGAACTCCCGGTACATCGTGAGTTGGTTCTCCGGGCGGCCCAGGGCGAACGACATGTAGTCCCACGCCCGGCGCGCTGTCTCCTCGGAGACCTGCGCGGGGATTGTGACATTCGACCCACCCCAGTTCGTCGCACGCGACCCCCCGGACTCGACGGCCGGCGGCTTGAACACGCCCCAGTTGCCGGAGGTGTCGCCGAGTTCAGCTTTCAGCGTGCCCTCCATCCACGCGCCCGCGGTGAGGCTTGCAGTGGTTCCCTCTCCGAAGGCGGTGAACCACGACGACGACCACGACGCGACATCGTTGGCAACGCCCGAGTCGCGGATCCGATTGAGGATGCGCGCGACTTGGAGGCTCTTGTCTGAGTGAATGTTGACCTCGCCGTTCGAGGTGAACGGCTGCCCACCGATCTGCCGGTACATCATGCGCCAGAGCCCGTCGTAGTCGTTCGACGGGAGGTTGAGGAGGTACTGGTCGTCGGGGAGCTTTTCACCTTCCTCGATATACTCGTCCCACGTCTCCACGGAATCGGCGTCGATATCGTGCTCGTCAAGCACGTCGCGACGGTAGAACGTCCCGACAGGGCCGATATCCCACGGGAGCGCGAACGTCCCCGCATCCGACTCGAGTGGGCCCCACTTGCCTTCGACGAACTCGCCTTTGATCCCGGAGTCTTCAAGCCACGCGGAGATGTCACGGAGGCCACCGGTACTGACCCACGACGCGGCGTCGACACTCTCCATCATTGACGCCGCCGGCGCGCCGGACCCCGAGAGCAGCGTCGATTTGAACTTGTCTTTCAGGTCCGCGCGCCCGATCTGGTTGATCGACACGGCCCCGCCGTTTGCCTCCTCGTACGGCTCGTCGACGAGATCGAGGGACTTTGCGGCGACGTCCCACCCCCACACCTCGATCGAATCCGCCATCGCCGGCCCGCTGGCCGCCGTGGTCTCGGCGTCGGTACTGCCGCCCGAACTCATACTGTCGCTCGATTCGGTTGTCTGCGTCGACGACGACCCCGGGTCGCCGGTCCCGGCACACCCGGCCAGTCCAGCGAGTCCCGCGAGGCCGACTCCTTTGAGAACTCGACGCCGTCCGACCGAATTCCTGTCATTATTTGTCATAATGATCCTCATCCAGTATGTGGGAAAACGCGTATTTAAAAGTTTGGTATCTCTCGGTTAGAACACGCGTTAGAAGCCATCTATCGGTGTTTTTGATTAGCGAGAGAACGTATTCATATTTGTTGTGTTTGGTATCGGTGAACGAAATCTCTGTTGGGAAGTCACGATATCGGGCGGTAAGACGCCCCTACAGCCTACTAACCCGCATAACCCGGAAATCGCCGCATACGTCATTATTTATCACTATTTACCGAGTGTGTTTCCTGTTACTGAACAGATTTTAAGACCTTCCGGCACGGACTACCGGGTGTGACCGAGTATCCGGTCGGGTCGGTACGCACGACTGCTCGTGTCGTCCGCGCGCTGGAGGACAACAGGGAGGCGGGTGTCACGGAACTCGCCGACGAACTCAACGTCTCGAAGGCGTCGGTCCACAACCACCTCACGACGCTGGAGCGGCTGGGGGTTGTTGTCTCCGACGCGGGGCGGTACCGACTCGGCCTCCGGTTCCTCGACATCGGGATCGGCGTGCGTGACGGGATGGAACTCCACCGGATCGCCCGCCCCGAAGTCGACGGACTCGCACAATCAACGGGCGAGGCAACTGCGTTGGTGGTCCCGGAGCACAACGAGGCGGTCTACGCTGCCGTCGAGACGTCAAGCCGGAACGATCGCCGCATCCGGCTGGGCAGTCGGGCCCCACTCCACGCGACCGCCGCCGGCAAGGTCGTCCTCGCGTACCGATCCCGGGAGGCGGTCGAAGAGTACGTCGAAACGGTCGGCCTCGACCCCGAGACCGACCGGACGATCAGCAACCGGTCGGAACTTCACACCGAACTCCGGTCGGTCACCGACCGCGGGTTGGCGTTCGATCGTGGCGAACTGTTCGACGGGATGCGGTCTGTTGCCGCACCGGTCAGACGCGGTGACGACACGGACGCGCTCGCGGGGGCGCTCACTGTCTTGGGTCCCGCAGAGCGGCTGTCGGGGAAGCGTCTCGAAGAGGACCTCCCGGGGATGGTACTCAGCGCCGCCAAACGGGTTGAACTCGAACTCGCGGACTGAGTCGGCGTCGGGCAGTGGCTGTCAGCCGGTGTCCCTCCCACCGCCGGCCGTTGGTTGTCCTTCTTGGGGGCGTGGCGTCGGTCGTACGGCTGGGGTATTTATCCAGACTGAACAGTTTTCTGTGACTCGCGATCGGTTAGTATGAATGAACAGTACCGCAACCAGCGGGCCCGTTCGTCGGGCGATTTATACTGCCGACTCCGGACGAGAACACGTGACTAGACACCACCACACCTGCTTTGACCGCCTGCTTGAGACCGGAGTCGTGGGAATCCTCAGAGGCGTCCCCGCAGGTCAGACCGTCGAAGTCGCCGACGCGCTACTCACCGGAGGCGTCGACGTGGTTGAGGTGACCGCCGACACCGACGGCGCCCTCGACAGCATCAGTCACCTCCGCGAGACCTTCGATCGATCCGACCTCCTCGTCGGGGCGGGAACCGTGCTGGACAGCGAGACCGCGGGAGCGGCACTGCGCGCGGGCGCGGAGTTCGTCGTGACCCCGAGTTTCGATCCGGGGGTGGTCGACACGTGCAACCGGTACGGGGCCGTCGTGGTGCCGGGCGTGATGACGCCAACCGAGGCGGTCACCGCCTACGAGGCGGGCGCGGACGCGCTGAAGATGTTCCCCGCCGCGACGCTCGGTCCCAGCCACGTGCGGAGCCTGAAGGGGCCGCTCCCGCAACTGCCGTTGTTCCCCACCGGCGGTGTCTCGCTCGACAACGTTACGGAGTTCGTCGACGCCGGGGCCGACGGGGTCGGTGTCGGCAGTTCGCTTGTCGACAGTGACGCCGTCGCTGCCGAGGAGTACGGGACGCTGACGGACCGCGCCACATCGTTCCGAACGGCTGTCGAGTCGGCCCGGCAGTGAAGGAGCCGTCTGCCGCGCAACCACGGAACACGGACACACTCCGGATATGGACGATACGCACCCTTATGTAGACCCTCGGTGAATTCGCGGCCATGCCCGATCTCGTGACGTTTGGCGAGACGATGCTCAGGCTGTCACCGCCGCGGGGAGAGCGACTCGAACGGACCCGGACGCTCGACACCGCCATTGGCGGTGCGGAGAGCAACGTCGCAGTCGCAGCCGCGCGGCTCGGGTGTGAGGCGGCCTGGCTGTCGAAGCTCCCGTCGTCGCCGCTCGGCCGGCGGGTTACCGGGGAACTCCGGAGCCACGGCGTGGAACCGGCGGTCGCGTGGGACGAAACCGACTCGGCACGGCTCGGCACGTACTACCTCGAATACGGCGGCACCCCCCGCGGAACCGACGTGGTCTACGACCGACGCGACGCGTCGGTCACGACCGCGACACCTTCGGAACTCCCGACCGCAACGCTCGACGACGCCGAACTGTTCTACACCAGCGGCATCACCCCGGCGCTGTCGCCGACGCTTGCCGACACCACAGAAGCGTTGCTCGCTGCTGCCCGCCGGGCGGGAACAACGACCGCCTTCGACCTGAACTACCGCTCGAAACTGTGGTCGCCCGACGCGGCGGGGGAGGCGTACACGTCGCTGTTTCCCCATATCGACGTGCTCGTCGCCGCAGAACGCGACGTGAACGCCTGTCTGAACCGGGAGGGCGACGCGATCGAGGTCGCCAACGCCCTCCTCCACGAGTTCGGGTTCGAGACGGTCATCCTCACTCGCGGGGCCCACGGATCGGTTGCGGTCCACGACGGCGATGCGCACGAGCAGGACGCCTACACCGCCGACACGTTTGACCCCGTCGGGAGCGGCGACGCGTTCGTCGGCGGGTATCTCGCGCGCCGCCTCCGAGGCGGCGACGTTGCGGACGCACTCGCCTACGGAGCGGCCACGGCATCGCTGAAGCGCACCATCGACGGCGACCTCGCGGTCGTCACACCCGAAGAGGTCCGAGCGCTCATCGCGGCGGATGGGGACGGCGGGATCTCCCGGTGAACCACCCCACCCTACTCGCTCGCTGAGGAAGGGGGCTCAGCGCCCGCAATTACCGCTAATACTGTCGGCTATAGTCACGTGACCGGTTTCGACACCCCGGGACGTGGAAAATCTTCACGTAGTTATGCCAACAGCTGACATCCTCCTCCGGCCAAAGCCGGAGGAATCCCGAGCGGTGGCGGCGTGTCTCCGACTCGACGCGCGGTTGGTCGTGCTCGACTCGCGGCCGTTCCGGCAGTGCCGCTGTCGTTCGTGGACCCCGTGACAAACCCGGCGTTCCAGCCGCTCACCGACTGGCGGCCGGAGATCGACGCCCTGACACGGCCGAGTCCACCTTCGAGGCGTCGACGGTCGAGGGCTGCCGTCTCGGATCGGTATACGTCGCGACCGAAAGTGGACCACAGCTGTCGGAGTCCGATTCCTCCCCCGCCTGACGGTGGGGTTCCGCCTCGACGCTGTGTGGACAACATATGTACGTGGAAGCCGTAGTTGTGGGTATGGAGCAAGAACACGAACGCGGTTCGAAGGCGGCTGATGTGAATTCGGTCGGAACCTCGCTGGTTGGCGGGTTCCTCGGCACGGTGACCGGACTGCGGAAGGGTGGCGTCGGTGGTGCCGTGATCGGCGGATTGGTCGGCGGAACCGCTGGGTATGTCGCGGGCGCGGCCGCCGACGCGAGTTCCACTCCGACGGACGATGAAGACATCGAGTCCATCACCATCTCGACTGATGAGGATAACGAGGATGACGCCGACGAGTCCGACACCGACGCGCACGAATCAGACACCGACGCGCACGAATCAGACACCGATGAGACCACCGACGGAGGCGAAGACACCGACGGTCCCGATGCCGACGTGAGCGACGATGCGACGGAACCGGACGACGTGCACGAGTAGGGCTCCGACAGAGCGTGTCATACTGTCGGCTATAACTACGTGAAGATTTTCGACACCCCGGGGTGTCGAAATACGTCACGCGACTATAGCCGACAGTATCAGTGACCCACGACTGAGTCGTGGGTAACTTATTGGACCGTCGGTACCGACACCGAGTCGTGGCGTTCGGACACCACATCGGATCGTGGGTCCGACTGTCGAAGGCAACCGGCAGGGCAACCCGGGGGGATCCCGAGCCTGGTCCGTCTGACGCCACCGTGTCGCGGGGTGCTGTTACTTCTTGATGGCTGCTGAGGAATCCGCGCCAAACTCGAGTTGTCGTTCGAGCTGCTTGATGCCGCTTTGATCAGTGGTCTCGAACCGATAGAGCCCGACGTTCACGCGGCTGGGATCCTGCTCGAACAGCTCGGGGCGCCACGACAGGTCCAGTTCCTCCTCGATTGCCGCTCGCTCGCCTCCAGGCACCCGCTCGATCGTTCCCGTGAGAAGCACGCTCCGCCAATTGAACGTCGTGTACACGTTGTACACCAGAAACCGCGCAGCGTCCGCGTGCTCACTCCGCTGCACGCGACCTCCCTGGCTCGAATCCGCGGGCCCGCCTCGACGAACGGACTCCTCGCTGCGCTCGTCGATACGGTTCGTCAGAAGTGGGTCGGGGCGGATTCGAACCGCCGGCCTGCTCCGTGTGAAGGAGCCGTCATAACCGGACTAGACCACCGACCCGTATCCCGGAGTTCCCGCGTGCCGGACTTAAGCGTTCTTCTTCGGGGGCTTCCCCGACCGCGACCGGTGCCTCATACTGATTACTTCCACTATGTACCGCCGAGCGCCGCCGCCGGGGGTAGTGCTCGGCGTTGACATCCTCCCCGCGCTAAAGCACTGTCTCTTACCCATAAGTCCACCAAGTTCCAAACAGACGTTTCAGACGCTG
>NZ_BMOC01000021.1 GCF_014646875.1 Halobellus salinus
AGAGGGACGACCAAGGAGTGCGCGTCTTGCGGCGTTTCGACGGATAAGCCGTTGTGGGTCCGTGAACATTCCTGTCCTGCCTGCGGGTTTGAGGCGGACAGGGACGCGAACGCGGCGTGGAACATTCTTTCTCGCGGTCTCGAAGATGTAGGAGTGGGACACTCCGAATCAATGCCTGTGGAGACTGCGCTCCCTGTGGATACGCCTGTATCTGCAAAGCGCGTCGTGGAAGCAGGAAGCCCTACCGTCAAGGAGCGAACGGCGCAGCCGTGAGCGAGTAGGGTAGGGTAGTTCACCCGTTCCCTTCTCGGGTGGCGACCTCGGGCGGCCGACCCGGTGGGTCGCTGGTGGTCGTCCGGGGACCAGCCGACGCCGTCTGTCGGCCGATTACCGTACCGAATCCAGGATGAGCCGCTGTTCGACCCGCTTGACCTCGTGTTGGACGTCGCGGACGGCGTCGATGTTGGCAGACACCGACGAGACCCCCTTCTCCACCAGGAACTGCACCATCCGCGGCTTCGAGGCGGCCTGCCCGCAGATGCTGGTCTTCACGTCGTGCTCGCGGCACGTCTCGATGGTGTCACCGATGAGCTTCAGGACCGCGGGGTGAAGCTCGTCGAACCGGTCGGCCACCCGCTCGTTGTTCCGGTCAACCGCGAGGGTGTACTGCGTGAGGTCGTTGGTGCCGAAGGAGACGAAGTCGATCCCCTCCTTCGCCATCGACTCAACCTCCAGTGCCGAGGCGGGTGTCTCCACCATCACGCCCCACTCGCGCGTCTCGGGATCGACACCGGCCTCCCGGAGGAGGTCGCGGGCGCGGGCGACGTCGTCGGCGTCGTTGACCAGTGGGAACATCACCTCGACGTTGTCGTACCCCATCGCGAAGATCCGCCGGAACGCCTCGAGTTCGTGGGCGAACAGGTCAGGGGTGTCGAGCGACCGCCGGATCCCCCGGTAGCCGAGCATCGGGTTGTGCTCCCGCGGCTCGTCGTCGCCGCCCTCCAACTGCCGGAACTCGTCGGTCGGGGCGTCGAGGGTCCGGACGCGGACGGACCGGGGGTAGAACTCCTCGGCGGCGGTCCGGATGCCGTCGACGAGTTCGTCGACGTACGCCCGTTCGCCGTTTTCGGCGATATATCGGGTCGGAGTCTGCCCCAGCGACAAGACCATGTGCTCGATCCGGAGGAGGCCGACGCCGTCGGCACCGGTCGCGGCGGCGCGTTCGGCGGCCTCCGGGATCGAGACGTTCACCTTCACCTCTGTTGCGGTCATTGGCTTCACCGGTGTCTTCGGGCGGGCCGCCTCGATGGGTTCGGGCTGCTCTTTCTCCACTTCGGTGCCCTCGCGGACGCTGCCCTTGTCGCCGTCGATGGTGACCGGCTGGCCGTCCTCGAGTTCGCGGGTCGCGGACCCGGTCCCGACCACCGCGGGCACGCCCAACTCCCGGGAGATGATCGCGGCGTGGGAGGTCATCCCCCCCTCGTCGGTGACGATCCCCGCTGCACGCTTCATGGCCGGCACCATGTCGGGCATCGTCATCTCGGTCACGATGATGTCGCCGTCGCCGACCTGGTCCAAGTGATCGAGCTTCGTGACGATCCGTGCCTGTCCGGAGGCGACCCCCGGGCTGGAACCCAGCCCGCGGAAGAGGACGTCCCCGGAGTTCGATGGCCCCGCGCCGGCGTCGTCCGCCGGGTCGACCGGTGGTGCTGTCCCCGCGTCGTCGGCGTCGATGTCGACGTCGATCTCCTCGTCGGCGATCGTCGTGATCGGCCGGGACTGGAGCATGTAGATGTCGCCGTCGTACACCGCCCACTCGACGTCTTGTGGGGCGTCGTAATGATCTTCGACCCGTCGGCCGAGTTCGGCGAGTTCCGCGATCTCGTCGTCAGCGAGCACCCGTTTGCTACGTTTCTCGTCAGGGACTGCCTGCTCGACGGTCTCGCCGGTCTCGTCGTCTTTGCGCATCATCACCTTCTTGTCGGCGACGGTGATGGTCTCGGCCTCGCCGGACTCCTTGTCGACGACGTAGTTGTCGGGGGAGACAGTGCCGGAGACGACCGCCTCGCCCAGCCCCCACGCCGCCTCGACGATAATCCGGGGCTCGCCGGTCGAGGGATGCGAGGTGAACAGCACGCCGGACTTCTCGGCGGGGACCATCTCCTGGACGACGACCGCGATGTCGACCTCGGCGTGGGGGAACCCTTGGCGGTTCCGGTAGTAAATCGCGCGCTGGGAGAACAGCGACGCCCAACACTCCTTGACGCGCTCGATCAGGGCCTCGGCCTGGACGTTCAGGAAGGTCTCCTGTTGGCCCGCGAAGGAGGCGTCGGGGAGGTCCTCGGCGGTCGCCGACGACCGGACCGCGACAAACCGCTCGCCGTCGCCGAGACTCCGGTAGGCTGCGAGGATCCCCTCGCGAACGTCGTCGGGGATCGGTGTGTCCATAATGAGTTCGTGCGCGCGACCGTGGGCCTCCCGGAGCGCGTCGGTGTCTTCGTGGTCAACGTCGACGGCTGCAAACAGTTCCTCGTCGATATCCGCGTTCTCGATGAACTCCCGGTACGTGCCGGCGGTCACCACGAACCCCGAGGGGACGGGCAGCCCGGCCGCGGTGAGTTCGCCCAACGACGCCGCCTTGCCGCCGACGCCATCGACATCGGTCGACCGAACGTCCTCCAGCCAAGCTACAGCCATTAACGAGTACAATTCTGCGGATCGGATTAAAATACTTTCCGGAGCACGAAACCTGAATAAAACGTACTCGAAACCGAGTATCCCGGCCGGCGCCACGGCGAGAAATTCATTAGTGGCCCGCTCGTTTCCGGTACCGTGCACCAGGAGTGGCTGTCGGTGCTGCCGCCGTGGCTCGTGTTGGGGCTCGTCGGCGGCGGCCTCGCCTCCGTTGTCGTCGCCGGGGCGTTCGTACTCGGGGGGCGGCTATTCCCCGACCAGCCGACTCCGTCGGGCGGCCGAGTCAACGGGTCGACTCGTCGCCGCGTGGAGATCCGGTCGTACCTCAGGGACATCTCCGAGCCGTTCGCCGAGGACCGCGAGGTCCACGGCCGGACGGTCGAGTTCTACCTCCCGGCCCGCGACGTGGCGCTCACGTTCGACGCGAGGGCGTACTTCGAGCTTGAGCGCGCCGGAATCTACACCGTTCTCTGTGAGTACGAGATGCCCGGCCGCGCGCTGGGCCGACGCCTGCCCTTCGACGTGCCGGAGGTCGGGACCGACGCGGAGTTTGACCGGACCGATCCTGTCGCGGCGGCGTTCGACCGCCTGGACCTCTCCCGCGACGCGTCAACCGAGGAGGTCCGGCACGCCTACCGCGACCGCGTGAAGCGGGTCCACCCCGACAACGGGGGGTCACAAGCGGAGTTCAAGCGCCTCCAGGAGGCGTACGCCACCGCGCGGGAACACGCCGATTGATGCCTTGGCCGGGTCGTCCGCCCACAGTCGGCCGGTCTACTGGTTTTGCGTCCCGCACGGGCGGACGTTTTTCCCGGAAGCCGGGGCCAGACACCCCGTGATCTGACGAGTTGCCACGGCGCGTTCGCGGGTGTGCGACACGCCGCGTCGTGGACGTGCCGTGCGTGTCGCCTGTTCGAGCACGCTATCGGGGTCAGGCGGTGTCGTCGCCCGAGCCGTCGGTGCCGCTCGACCGACTGCCGTCGCCCGGGGTGCCGTGCTCCCCGTCCCTGTCGTCCGTCCCGACCTCCAGCCCCCCAGCAGCGCCGGCCTCGGTGACCTCGTACAACACGTTGCCGTCGCGGAGTGCGTCGGTCACGCGACCCACCGCGTCGGCGGTGACGACGACCACGGCGTCGACGCCCCGCGCTGCGGCTTCCGCGGCCACGTCACCGGCAGCGAAGGTCGTCTCGGGGTCGATTCCGGCGTCGCGAAGCGACAGGACTGCCTCCACGCCGGCGGCGACGACCACCGACGCGTCCGCACAGACGGTCCGGACCCCCTCGGCCGGGACAGCCCGACTCCCACCCGCCCGCGCCGACGGCACCTGCACCACAGTGACCCGCCCGGGATCGATCTCGATGACGCCCTCGAACCCGGTCACACTCACGCCGTCGCCGGTCTGGGCGCTGGTTGTCGCCACACCGGTCGCGGGGCCGGTGTCGGTGGGTGCGGCGTGCAACAGGCCGTCGCGGAGCGACAGCGTCACCGTGTCGCCGGCCTCGATGTCCGCGGTCGCGATCGCGGCGTCCTCTTGGACGCTCTCGAGGACATCCTCGGTGACGTGTTCGGCGACGCGCCGGAGCCCCTTCGCCTCCTGAAACAGCCAGTCGACCCCCTCTTTTGTCACTCGGTACCGCGAACGGGCTTCCTTGTCGACGTAGCCGTCGGCGACGAGGTCGCGGATGTACTCGCTGACCGCCTGGCTCGTCACCCCCACGGCGTCGGCGATCTCGCCTTGGCTCACCGCCGGCTGGCGGTCGGCGATCTCGACGAGGATCCGAAACCGCGTCGCGGTCCGCTTGTCCTCGAGGGCACCGGTCATGTCTCTTCATCTCGGGAGCGATAGCAAAAAACCCCTCCGTCAGACGAGGCTCCGTCAGACGAGGCGCCAGGGTCTTGCTACGTGGGGTGTAATGCCGGTCGTGGACGGGATCACCTTCCTCCAGCGCGGGGTGTTCGTCTCCGATACGGCCACGCTCGTGATCGCCGACCTCCACGTCGGTCGCGACGAGGCGTCGAGCGTCACGCTCCCGCTGGGCGAGCGCGCCGATCTGGTGGACCGGCTCGGCGGCCTCCTCGCCGAGACGGAGCCTGAAACCGTTGTGTTCGCCGGAGACGTGCTCCACCGGTTCGACGGCGTTACCCAGCAGGCGCGTGGAACTGTCGGTGCGCTCGTCGATACCTGCCGCGACGCCGACGCCCGGACCGTGTTCGTCCGCGGGAACCACGATACGGTGCTCGGGGAACTCCGTGACGACGTCGAACCGGCGTACGTCGTCGCTGACGCCCCCCGAACCGTCGTCTGCCACGGTCACGAGATCCCCGAGACCCGCGCCGATCGGTACGTTGTCGGTCACGACCACCCCGCGATCACCGTCGAGGGGCAGCGTCACCCCTGCTTCTTGGAGCTCTCCGACGCGTACCGCGGCGCCGACGTGCTGATGCTCCCGGCGTTTTCCCGGCTCGCCCCGGGCGTGACGGTCAACGACGCCCGCGACGGTGATTTCCAGTCGCCGCTGGTCGACGGCCTGGCGGACGCTCGGCCGGTCGTCTACGACGGCGAGGACGGCGCAACGCTCCGGTTCCCGCCGCTGTCGAAGTTCAGGCGGCTCCTGTAGGGTCTGGCGCCGTCGCCAGTCACAGGTCCTCGAGCACGGCGTCCGCCGCCTCCCGGCCGCTCCGCATCGCGCCCTGGATTGCCGACCACGCGGTGTGGTCACCCGCAAGGTACGTCCGGCCGCCTGGCGCGCGAGGACCCGGGAGGTCATCGTGAACGCCGGGCGGCTGGTCGAACTGCGCGAACTCGATTCGGTGGGTGTCGAGGAGTTCCAGCGCGGAGAAGTCCCGGTCCGGATACCACGTCGAGAGCGTCAGCCGCGTCTCCTCGGCGAGCGCGTCGGCGTTACGCTTCTGCGCATTAGCCCCGAGGAACGTCGCGTTGAGCAGAGCCTCGCCGGCGGGTGCGTACTCCGGGGCGACCTCCGAGATCGGAACGACGGTGTTTGGCGACGGGTCGTGGGCGTTGAGCAGGAGTTTCCGGCGCGTCCTCGGAGCTACATTCTCGGGCAGCCGGTAGTACTGCGTCACGCACCCGCGAGCGTCGGTCGGGATCGTGTCGACTTCGGTGAGCCGCTTCGCCTCCTTCGGGTCGGTCGCGATCACGACCGCGTCGGCGTCGACGCGTCCCGACGGGGTTTCGACCGCGACGCCGTCGCCGTGGTCCGCAATCGACTCGACGGAGTCGCCGCAGCGGATCGACGCCCCGGCGGCCCGCGCCCGCTCGGCGAGTTGCTCGGGGATCGCTCCGATCCCGGCCGCGGGGACCGCGATCCGTCCCTCCGAGAGCGACTTGAACGTGTACTCGAAAACGCGCTTCGAGGTCGACAGCGACCGATCGAGGGTGATCCCACCGTAGAACGGCGCGACGAAGTTCTCGACGTACCCGTCGGAGAACCCCCACCGCCGGAGGTACGACCGGATGGACCGGTCGTGGCTCCCGAAGATCTCCGCTTCGTCTCGGGTCCCGACGTGCTGGCGGAGCAGCAGCGTCCGCGCTTTGTCGGTCAACGTCACCTCGTCGTTCCGGAGGGACGCGATGAGGCTTCGGGGATCCCGAAGCGGATCCGAGAGCACCGACCGCGACCCCGGTCGGGCGATGACCCCACCGGGCGAGAAATATCGGAGGTCGAGCGCCGCTACGTCCAGCTCCCGCTGAACCGTGGGGTACGCGGTGAAAAGCACCTGGAAGCCGCGGTCGAGCGTGAACCCGTCGACGGTCTCCGTCCGCACGCGCCCCCCGACCTCCGGTCGCTCCTCGTACGCCCTCACGTCCGCCCCCGCGTCGGCGAGCCGCCGCGCGGCGACAAGCCCAGCCAGTCCCGCGCCGACGACAACCACGGATCGGTCTGTCATACCCGTGCTTCGACAGACACCCACAAAGGCACTGCGTCGCCGCCGCGAGTGGGTAGCGATATGCCCGTCCGGCCGTTACCTCTCGTATGGCAACCACGGAGGCGTTCCGCGGACTGGGGTGCACCGCGACCGGCGAGCGCTACGACGCGACCGCCACGGGCAAAAGCGACGCCGGGGCGCGGCTGGAAGCCGACTACGACTACGACGCCGTCGACTGGGCCGGCGACCTCGGAACCGGCCGGTCGATGTGGCGGTACGGCGATCTGCTCGCGTTCGAGGAGCCGGTCACCGCCGGCGAGGGCGGCACCCCGCTGGTCAACGCGGCACCGCTTGCGGCCGAGGCGGGTGTCGGGACGCTCTCGATCAAAGACGAGAGTCGGAACCCGACTGGAACAGCCCTCGATCGCGGGCTCTCGGTCGCGGTGACTGCTGCTCGCGAGGCGGACGCCGACCTGGTCGCGCTCGCAACACCGGGGAACGCTGGCCAGTCGGCCGCCTCCTACGCCGGGATGGTGGGACTCCGGTCGTACGCGTTCGTCCCCTCCCGTGCGCCCTTCTCGAACAAGGCGATGGTGAACGTCCACGGGGGAGAGATGCGCGTCGCCGGCGGTCGGTACCCCGACGCGGAGGCCGCGCTTCACGAAGATCTGAAATCGGAGTGGTACACCCTCCAGGAGTTCGACAATCCCCACCGCCACGACGGACTCAAGACCATCGCCTTCGAGATCGCAGAGTCGCTCTCGTGGACCACCCCGGACGCGGTCGTCGTGCCCGCCGGAACGGGCGAGGTCGTCGCGAGCGTTGTAAAGGGGTTCCGCGAGCTCCGAAACGTCGGCGTCGTTGACGCGCTGCCGCCGGTGTACGCCGCCCAGCCGTCGGGGTGTGCACCGCTCGTGGCCGCACACAAGCGCGACGCCGACGCGCCGGAGTCCTGGGAGTCGCCGGACACCATCGTCGGGGAGTTGGAAATACCCGAACCCCGTGGTGGGGGCGCCGCGCTCGCGGCGGTCACGGAGACCGACGGCGGGTTCGTCGCGGTCGACGACGACGACGCCCTCGAGAGCGCGGTCGTCGCCGCCCAGCAGGTTGGACTCGAGGTTGGCGCGGCCGGCGGCGTCGCGCTCGCGGCGGTGGAAGCACTCGCTACCGAGGGTGTGCTCGGCGCCGACGATCACGCAGTCGCAGTCAACACCGAGTCCGGTAGCAAAACCGCAGACGTCCTCCGAAGTCACCTGATGGGGAAGGGGATCTGATCCCGGTCGACACCGCCTATTTGAACCGGTAGACTATTAGTTTAGACTGTTCTAAATCGGGGTATGTTGAGCGACGTGATGGAAGACTACCTGAAGGCGATCTACCGGATCCAGGCCCGTTCGGGCCCGCCGGTCTCTACATCTGCCATCGCAGACGCCATCGACAAGACGCCGGCGTCGGTGACGAGTATGCTCGGGACGCTCGAAGACCGGGGGGTCGTCGTCCATCAAAAGTACAAGGGGGTCGAACTCACGACCGACGGCGAGCGGGTCGCGCTCGAGGTGGTGCGCCACCACCGACTACTCGAGGCGTACCTCGCCGAACACCTCGACTACTCCTGGAGCGAGGTCCACGACGAGGCCGACGCCTTGGAACACCACATCAGCGAGGAGTTCGAGCGGCGCGTCGCGGCCGCACTCGACGACCCGGCGGTCGACCCCCACGGCGACCCCATCCCCTCGGCTGACCTCGCCCCGCTCGACGGCGACGACACCACCCCGCTTTCGGCCTGCGAGGTCGATGATCGGGTACTCGTCACCCGCGTCAACGACCGCGACCGCGAGGATTTGGAGTACCTCGAAGCAGCCGGGGTCACGCCGGGAACGGCACTAAAAATCGTCGGCGTTGCCCCGTTCGGGATGGTAACGGTCCGGGTCGACGGCGACACCGAACAGAGCCTCCCCGAGTCGGTCGCGGAGTCGATCCGGGTGTGTGACGCCGTCGACGCGGCCGTGGCCGACGAACGCGGGGAGGTGACCGACGCGTGACCACCTATGCCGAGATCCTGGTCGTCGCGTTCGTGACCCAGTTGGCCGTGTTGCCCGGCGAGAAGGTCCAACTCATCATCTCCGGGCTGTCAACCCGGTACGACCCGAAGGTGGTCGTCGCGGCCGCGGGGTCGGCGTTCGCGGGGTGGACGGCCGTCGAAATCGCGTTCGGACGGGCGCTGCAGTCGGCGTTACCGCCGCTCGCACTCGATACAATCACTGCCGCGCTGTTTTTGCTCTTTGCCGTGCTCCTCTACCGGTCGGCGCCCGACGGCCCCAGCCTGGCCGACGAGGCGGCGGCCGAGACCGACGGCGGGTTCGCACAGCTCGCCGACGTCGACCTGCCCGCGCCGATCGAGAAGTACGCCGGTTCGTTCGGCGGGTTCCTCCCGATCTTCGCGCTCGTTGTCACCGGTGAGTTCGGCGATAAGACCCAACTTGTCACGATCGGGCTCGCGGTGCAGTACGGCGCGACCTCCGCGATCTGGGTCGGCGAAATGCTCGCGATCATCCCGGTCAGCCTCGCGAACGCGTATCTGTTCCACACGTTCGCCCACCGGGTGAATATGCGGAAGGCCCACTTCGCGTCGGCGGTGCTTTTCGCCTTCTTCGGCGCCGACACCGTGCTCTCGATCACGACCGGGTTCTCGATCTGGGAGACGGTCATCAGCACGGTCAGCACGGCCGTGGTCGGGCTGGCGTAGCCGACTCATCCCGACTGTCCGACCGGCTTCGGTCGTTTTTTGTCGATCCGGTCCCGCCTTCCGCCGATGGCAGCGACCCTCGTGACCTTCGCCGCCGGCGTCGTCTTCGGCATCGCGCTGGCGGCGCCGCCGGGGCCGATGAACGCCATCATCGCCGAGGAGAGCGTGCTCCGGGGGTGGGTTTCGGGGTTCAAAGCCGGCCTCGGCGCGATGAGCGCCGACGCCGTCTTCTTCGTACTCGCGGCACTCGGCGTGGTCGCGTTCGTCGAGCGGTTCCCGCTGATCCGCGCGGCGATGGTCGGCGTCGGCGGCGTCCTGATGCTGTACTTCGCGTACGACGCCGCCAGCGACGTGCAGTCGTCGTTCCGAGGCGCTGTCGGCGCTGACGAGGACACCCCGGGGAGAGCGGAGGGCGGCGCCGACACCGACGCGGGGACGGAGGCAGTCACGGATGTCGTCGCCGGCACCGGCTTCCGGAAGGCGTTCGTGTTGGCGCTCACGAACCCGTATCAGATCCTGTTCTGGCTCACGATCGGCGTCGGCCTGCTCCGCTCGGGCACGCTCGACGTGCTCGCGGAGACCCCCTACATCGGCGGGTCGCTCGCGGGCGTGCTCGTCGTCGAGACCGGAACGATGGCCCTCGTTGCGGGCTTTTTCAGCGGTATCGTGGTGTGGATCACCGGGTTCCCGGCGGCGCTGGTCGGCGCCGAGCGCCGGATCGACGCGTTCGCACCCGTCGTCGCCGGGCTCAGCGCGGTCGTGCTCGCGGGGTTCGGCGTCCTCTTTCTAACGCGGAGCGCGGGCGTGTTGCTGGGGTGACCGAACGCTCGGGACAGTAAGCCGTATGATCCCGCCCGCCGAATCGCGGGTATGTTCGAGAAGACGACGTGGATCAAGCTTCCGCGGAACGTCCTCGTCGGTCACGGTGTCTTGAGCCACCTCTCGGCGGCGGTCGAGGACCTCTCCCTCTCGGGGTCCCCGTTTCTGGTGACCAGCCCGACCCCGAACGACCTGGTCGGCGACCGAGTCAGAGAGGAGTTCCCCGACGCCGAGACGGTCGTGATCGAGACCGCAGGGTTCAACGCGGTCGAGCGGGTCGTCGACGCCGCCACAGCAGCAGACTCGGGCTACTTGATCGCGCTCGGCGGCGGGAAGCCCATCGACACCGCGAAGATGGCGTCCGACCGGCTGGGGTGTGGGTTCGTCTCCGTTCCGACCGCCGCCAGCCACGACGGCATCGTCTCGGGGCGGTCGTCGATCCCCGAGGGCGACACCCGTCATTCGGTCGCGGCCGACCCGCCGCTCGCGGTCGTCGCCGACACCGAGATCCTCGCGGAGGCGCCGTGGGAGCTCACCACCGCGGGGTGTGCCGACATCATCTCGAACTACACCGCGGTGAAAGACTGGCAGCTCGCCCACCGGCTGAAGAACGTGGAGTACAGCGAGTACGCCGGCGCGCTCTCGCAGATGACCGCCGAGATGCTCGTGGAGTCCTCGTCGGCCATCAAGCCCGGGTTCGAGGAGTCGGCGTGGCTGGTGGCGAAGGCGCTGGTCTCCTCGGGGGTCGCGATGTCGATCGCGGGCTCCTCCCGGCCCGCCTCCGGCGCGGAGCACCTGATTTCCCACCGACTCGACCGGCTCGTTCCTGGAAAAGCACTCCACGGCCACCAAGTCGGTGTTGCTGCGATCGTGACCGAATACCTCCACTCCGGCGAGCGCGGCGAGTGGGCGGACATCCGCGAGGCGCTCGAGGACCTCGACGCTCCCACCACCGCCAACGAACTCGGGATCGACGGTGACACACTCCTCGAGGCGGTCACGACCGCCCATTCCATCCGCGACCGGCACACGATCCTCGGCAACGGCGTCAGCGAGGACGCCGCGGTCGAGGCCGCGACGTTCACCGGCGTGATGTAGCGGGGTCAACCGGGACCGACAGGCGGGCGGCGACCGGCCGCCGCCGATCAGAAGATCAAATACGTCGCAGCCCCGACTCCCGGTATGGCAACCGCGAGCGCCGACAGCCCAGTCAAGCGTCACCCGCTTGCGGCCGCTGTGATCCTCTCGATTGTCGGCTACGCGGCCGTGATCGGGACGTTCCTCGGTGTTGTCCCCGCCCGGGTGTTTCCGGACCTCTCGCTTACCACGGTGAACCGACTCGCCGACGCGATCGCGGTTGTGAACGCGATCAACGTCGTCGTGATCGCCTCGGGGTGGCGGTGGATCCGACGCGACGAGGTTCGGAAACACGCCGCCGCCATGATCACGTCGTTCGTGCTCATCCTGGTGTTTCTGGTGTTATACCTCCTGAAGATCGGCGGCGGCGGGACCAAGGAGTTCGTGGGTCCGGCGCTCGCGTACTACCCGTATCTGGCGATGCTCGCGATCCACATCGTGCTCTCGATTGTCTCCGTTCCGGTGGTGGTGTTCGCGTTGGTGCTCGGGCTCACTCACTCGCCGGACGAACTCCGGACCGCGACCCCCCACCGGCGGGTCGGCCGGGTTGCGGCGAGCGCGTGGCTGCTCTCGCTGACGCTCGGCGTTGTCGCCTACCTCCTGTTGAATCATCTCTTCGGGTGGGAGTACGTCGAGTCGGCTGCGGCGGCGCTGCTCGTCGTCTGAGGCCGGTAGGTGGTGGCGGGGCACCGGCCGGTGAATGTCGAGGATTTTTATCGACGCGAGGAAATTCTCGGGTATGCGCGTCGCGCTCGTCTCGCTGTACCCCGATCAACGCCGCTCTGACGGGGCAACGGCGCGGGCGCGGCGGGTGGCCGAAGGGCTCGCGGGCCGCGGCCACGACGTCTCGTTTCTGTGTGCGAAGTGGTGGGAGGGACCGCTGGGCTCGTTCTCACAGAACGGGGTCGAGTACCACGCCGTCACCGAAGAAGCGTCGGCGCGGGCGTTCGCGTCGAAACTCCCGTTCGCACTCCGGCGGGTCGGTCCCGACGTGATCCACGCCACAAACAGCCCGCCGTCGCAGGTCGCCGCCGCCCGAACCGCCGCGCGGGTGCTCCGGGTCCCCGTCGTCGTTGACTGGTGGACCGTCCGCGAGCACGACACCGATCGGATGGTCCAGCGGGCGGCGCAGACCGCCGACCGCGTGATCGCACCCTCTGAGTTGGTGAAAACCGGTGTCCGCGAGCGCGGCGCACGCGCGGACGACGTGACTGTCGTGCCCGGCTCCGTCGATATCGACCTGGTTCGGTCCGTCGACGTCGACAACCGTGCGGATCTGGTGTACGCCCGCCGGCTCGACGAACGCGCGAACGTCGAGACGTTCCTGCTCGCCCTCGCGGAGCTTCGGGACCGCGAGTGGCGCGCGGTCGTTGTCGGCGACGGCCCCGAGCGGGAGGTCGCAATGGAGACCGCTGCGGAACTCCGGATCGACGACCGCGTGTCGTTTCTGGGGTCGCTCTCGCCCGATGAGTTCGTACCCATCCTGAAGGGCGCACACGTGTTCGCTCAGACCGCGACCCTGGAACCGTTCGCGCGGGAGCTACTCTGGGCGCTGGCGTGCGGGTGCGTCGGGGTTGTGGAGTACCAGGCGGCCTCAAGCGCCCACGAACTCGTGGAGAACTGCGACCGGGGCGCACGCGTGACGAGCCCACAGGAACTCGCCCACGAGGTCCGCGCTGCGGCCCGCCACGACCGGGCGTCGATCAACAAGGCGTTCGCCGGCTACGATCACAGTCACGTGCTCGACACGTACGAACGGGTGTACGAGGACGAGCGCGGCGGCTACGGGTTCTTCTAAGCGGGCATCGGGGTGGTGACCGGCGGCTCGGGCGA
This sequence comes from Halobellus salinus, assembly GCF_014646875.1. Lineage (GTDB taxonomy): Archaea > Halobacteriota > Halobacteria > Halobacteriales > Haloferacaceae > Haloquadratum > Haloquadratum salinum. The sequence goes on from NZ_BMOC01000021.1 coordinate 13,121, forward strand.
CTACTCCTCGAATTCGTAGTCGCCGCCGTATTTCAAGAAGAAGAACGCGAGCCCGAGGGTTGCGACCATGGCGAACGTGGCTGCGACGCCGAGCGTCTTCGCGGAGTCGGGGACCTCCGGTAGGTTCGCGGGCGCCTCGGTCGCGATCTCCTCGACGACCTCGATGGTGGCGACCATCCCGGCCGTCTGGTGGGGCGCGCAGTAGTACTCGTAGGTCCCGAGCGTCTCGAAGGTGTGTTCGTAGGTGAACCCGGTGTTTTCGATCGTCTCGTGCCCCTCCCAGCCGGCGCCCTCGGGCTGGCTGTCGACGACGATGTTGTGGTTGTCCGAGTCCCACGTGAACGTCACCGTCGTCCCGGGCAGGATCTGCAGGGAGTCGTCGGTGCCGGGTTCGAACACGAGGTCGCCGCCGGGGCCGACGATCACCTCCTCGCTACCGCCCTCCTGTGCTGTGGCAGTCCCGGCCGCGCCCGCGGTTACGGCGGTTCCGGCGGCCGTCGTGAGGAAGGCGCGACGCGACAGCTTCGCGTTGCCGTTGGTCATACTCGAGGGTTGGGAACCCGCTGTAGTGAATACTTTGGTTTGTCACGTGCGGGGCCGTGCCGGCCGGAGGCCGGTGGTTTCGGAACCCTTTTGCGCATCCTCCCGCACCACCCGGCTATGACAGACGTCGAGGCTGAACTCCGCCAGCAGTTCACGGAGTCGTTCAGCGACGCCGAGTTCCCGGTCACAAGCCAGATGGATCTCGTCCCCACGCTCCCGGACGGCCCGCGGACAAAGTTCACCGCCGGCGACCGGACGCTGAGCGCAATGGAACTGGCTGCGAAGATCGGCGGCCACCAGGACTTCCCCTACGACGACGTCGAATCGCTCGTTGACGACGTCGTGGAGGGGCTCAAAACCGAGGGCGTGATCTGACGCCGGCAGTCCAGTGCGCGGGACCAAACGAACCCTGTGGGAGGCGTGGATCGACCGCAACGTCGACACCACCGACCCCACGCCACTGTTTGCGACCGAACCCGCCGGTGACCCTGGCTCCGACGACGGATCCGGACGCCGCGTCGAACTCACAGCGTACGGCAAACGGCGACGCCGTCCGGTGCTCAAGCGGAGCGACGCGATGGACGAACGACTCCGTGACGCGGTCGACACCGTTGTCGCGGATCACGAGGCGCGCGGCGGCGAGTACGACGGACTCGTCTATCTGCTGTACGGGCTGGAAGGGTCGCGAGTGATCCCGTACTACATCGGCAAGACGGGGACCTATCGACGGGCGGACGCGGGGCTGAGCGCCAACCTCGACGGTGTCTCCTCGACCGGCGGGAAGTTCGCACGGTGGGGGTACGGTGACGCGTACCACCTGGGGGACCTGAGTGCGGCCGTCCTCGCCGAGTGTGACAACGTCGACACCACCAACCACGCCGACCCGAAAGCGAAGTACGAGCGGTGGGCGAGCCGTCTCTTCGAGCCCGGTACCCGTCGGCTCCGGCGCCCGGTGTACGTCTGGATCCGAGCGTGGGACCGCAGCGAGGGGCCGTACCCTGACACCTACCCGTTCCTCGCTGAACTGGAGTACCAACTCGTCGGGATCGCGTACGAACTGTTTCCGGAGACACTCCTGAACACCGAGGGCGTCCCGAACAACCCGGAAGCGTACGCCCGGATGCGCGGGTGGATCGACGACGGCCGGACCTCTCTTGACGACTTCGAGGGTTCGGTTGAGTAGCCCCACCCGAACGCTTTCAGTTCCGGCCGCCGTCGTGTGAGTATGTCGCACGACATCGAGCGATACCTCAACGTCCGGCGCGCTCGCGGCGCGTCGTTCGGCCCGAACGGCGACCGGGTCGGGTTCCTACTTGACACCACCGGGGTGCCGCAGGTCTGGAGCCTGGCCGGCCCGGGCGCGTGGCCCGACCAGCACACGGTCTTCGAGGAGCGGGTGACGTTCGTGTCGTGGTCCCCGGAGCGACACGAGTTCGTCTTCGGGATGGACGAAGGCGGCAACGAGCGGGCGCAACTCCACCGGTACGACCTCGCGTCCGGCGAGGTCACCAACCTCACCGCGACCCCCGAAGCGAAACACCGGTGGGGCGGGTGGAGCCACGACGGCGACCGGTTCGCGTTCACCTCCAACCGCCGCGATGCGTCGGTGTTCGACGTGTACGTCCAGGGGCGCGACGATGTCGGCGACGGCGCCGAACCGGTCTACGAGGGTGACGGGTGGCTGACTGTCGGGGGGTTCTCGCCCGACGATTCGTCGCTTCTCGTCTCCGAGGCGTACTCCAACGTCGACCAAGACGTCTACGTCCTCGACGTCGATACCGGGGAGTTGACCCGCCTCACACCCCACGAGGGAACCGTCCGGTTCCGGAGCGCCGAGTGGGGTCCCGACGGAGAGTCGGTCTACCTGGTCTCCGACCGCGAGAGCAACACGCTCGATCTGTGGCGCGTCACCGTCGCCGACGGGACGTTCTCGCTGGTGGCGTCGGATCCCGAGTGGGGGATCGACGGCGTCGCGGTCGACGACGAGTCGGGTCGGGTCGTCTACACCACGAACGTCGACGGCTACACCGAACTCGCGGTCGGTGACCTCGACGGCGACACGATCGACCCGCTGCCGACGCCCGACCTCCCCCGCGGCATCGCGGGTGGCGTCGCGTTCGACCCGGACGGCGACCGGTTCGCAGTGACGGTCACGCGCCGGGGCAGTCCCGCGAACGTCTACGTCGTCAACGCCACCACCGGTGCTGCGGAACGGTGGACCCGCGCTTCGACTGTAGGGATCCCGTCGGAGAGTTTCATCCAGCCCGAGCTCATCCACTACCCGACGTTCGACGGCCGGGACATCCCGGCGTTCTTCTCGGTCCCGGACGACGACACCGGCCACGGGGAGACGCCAGTGATCGTCGACATCCACGGCGGCCCCGAGTCCCAGCGCCGGCCCTCATTCGCCGCCGTCACCCAGTATTTCCTCGCGAACGGCTACGCCGTCTTCGAGCCCAACGTTCGCGGTTCTGCAGGATACGGGACGGCGTACAGCCGCCTCGACGACGTCGAAAACCGGATGGATGCGGTTGCGGACGTTGAGGCTGGCGTGGCGTGGCTGCGAGAGCATCCGGCGGTCGATTCCGACCGGATCGTCGCAATGGGCGGGTCCTACGGCGGGTTCGTGGTCCTCGCCGCGATGACGGAGTACCCCGACGTGTGGGCCGCCGGGATCGACATCGTTGGCATCGCCAACTTCGTCACGTTTCTCGAAAACACCGGGGAGTGGCGGCGGGACCTTCGGGAGGCGGAGTACGGCTCACTAGCCGAGGACCGCGAGTTGCTGGAGTCGATCTCCCCGCTCAATACGATCGAGGAGGTCCGCGCGCCGCTGTTCGTGCTCCACGGCGCGAACGACCCACGAGTCCCGGTCTCGGAGGCCCACCGGCTTGTCGAGGCGGCGAGAGACCACGTTCCGGTTCGCGAACTGATCTTCGAGGACGAGGGCCACGGCCTCTCGAAGCTGGAGAATCGGGTCGAAGCATACAGCGCAGTCGTGGCGTTTCTGGACGAACACGTGAGGTGACGGGAACGTTCGGTTCGCCGAAGCTTTTAGATTGGAGACTGACGTTATCGGAAGCGTGACAGACGACCCTGTTGGGGGGCGCGTCCTCGTCGTCTCGCCGTCGGAGCCCGGAGACCGGTCCGACGACGGGTCGTTCGTACGCGGCGGCGACGCGCCGGGGACCGACGCTGGCGGGGCAGGATCAGCCGACGGCGGAGGCTCCCCCGATCGAGGCAGCGACCCCGACACCGTCGCGGCCGGTATCGCCGACCGCCTCCCCGTTGAGGTGGTGCTCAGAGACGAGCGGACCGCCGGGGAGTATCTCGAGGAACTCGGGCCGACAATCGACTGCGTGGTGGTGCTGGGGAGCAACACCGGGCCGCTGGGGTGTCTGCCGGACGACGTGTCGATTCCGGCGGTCGTCTGCGAGCGTCCGGTCGCGGGGGCGGGCGGAGCGGAGGGTGCGACCGGCATTCCTGTCGCGGCGGTCGCAGCGCGGGTCCGGGCCGTCGTCCGTGAGACCCGGTGGCGAAGTGACCTCCAGGACCAGAACACGCGGCTGACAGCGCTGAGCCGCTACGCCGGCGACATCACTGGGTGTGAAACTGTCGATGCCGTGCTCGACCGGACGGTGGCGGCCGTGACCGACGCGCTGGCGTTCGACCACTGCGTGGTCCTCTTTCCTGACGGCGACCGTCTCGTTCCGCGCGCGTCGGCGCTTCCCGACCCCGAGTTGAGACACATCGGCGTCACCGAAGGGGTCGCCGGACGCACGCTCTCGACCGGTGAGGCCGAGATCGTAGCGGACGTGCAGTCGGACCCGGACGCCGTCATCAACCACGACGACCTCCACGCGCTGTTGAGCGTGCCGATCGGCTCCCGGGGCGTTCTCCAGATCGCCTCGCGCGCCCGCAACGCCTTCGACGAGCGCGACGAGGAGTTCACGGAGATCCTCGCGGGCTACACCCGGGAGGCGCTCGCCCGCCTCGAGCGTGAGGTGACGCTTCGAGCCGAGCGCGACCGCCTCCACGCGTTATACGCGGCGATTCCGGTGCCCGTCGTCTGTGTCGAGCGTCACGAAAAAGAGACCACCGTCGTGGAGGCCAACAGCGCTTACGAGGAAGTGTTCCCCGGGAATCCGACGGGCCAATCGCTGTCGACTGCGGTCCCGACTGAGGCGGAGCGCGGTCGGTACGAGGCAGCACTGAACGGCGAAGGTGAGTCTCAGGGATCCGTCATCAGACGGGTCGGAAGCCGAGAGGAACCCGTCGCGCTCGCCGTCATTCCGGTCACTCCGCCGGATGGGTCTCACTACGCCTTCGGGGTCTACCGGACAGAGCCAGTCGACGGCGGCGCCGGCGAGACCGGGTGAGTGCTCCCGCCGAAGCGGTCCGAACGGCACCTCAGGACCGGATCGCGGCCCCGGAGACCAGGCCCGTCTGATCACTCGCCGGTAGAACCAAACCGGCGGCTGTTGAACAGGCCGGTATGAGCGCCGATTCGGGAGGGGAACGCGCCCGACCGGTCCGTTGTCTCATCGCCAAAGTGGGACTCGACGGCCACGACCGGGGTGCACACGTCATCGCCCGAGCGTTCCGGGACGCCGGGTTCGAGGTGGTCTACTCCGGACTCCACCGCGCGCCCGAGGAGATCGTCCAGGCGGCGGTCCAAGAGGACGTCGACGTGCTCGGTCTCTCCATTCTCTCGGGCGCCCACAACACCCTGGTTCCGAAGGTCATCGAGGGACTCGAGGAGTACGGTGCCCGCTCGGACACGCTGTTGATCGTCGGCGGGATTATCCCCGAAGCGGACCGCGACGGCCTCCGCGACATGGGTGTCGCAGCCGTCTTCGGCCCCGGGACGCCGATGCAGGAGACCATCGACTTCGTCCGCGAGAACGTCCGACCCAGGCCCGACGACCCGGTGTAACCCTGATGACCCGGCCAGACCCACTCGACGATTCCGCGGGCGACCGAAACCGGCGGCTGGTGGCGTCGCTGCTCGACGGTGACCACCGCGCGCTAGCGCGGGTCATCTCGCGGATCGAGGACCGCGCACCCGGCCACCGTGATCTCGTCTCCCGGCTGTACCCCCGCACTGGCGACGCCGAAGTGGTCGGGATCACCGGAAGCCCCGGGGCGGGGAAGTCGACGCTGGTGGACAAACTCGCGGCCGCCTACCGTGACCGCGGGGACACGGTCGGTGTTGTCGCGGTCGACCCGGCGTCGCCGTACTCCGGTGGATCGGTGCTCGGCGACCGGATCCGTATGGCCGCCACTGTCGGCGACATGGACGTGTTCGTCCGGTCGATGAGCGCTCGCGGCCGGCTGGGAGGACTCTCAACGGCGACCACTGACGCGGTCAACGCCCTCGACGCCTTCGGCAAGGACGTCGTCCTCGTCGAGACCGTCGGCGCCGGCCAAAACGAGGTCGACATCGTCCGGACCGCCGACACCGTGGCGGTGGTGGCCCAACCCGGCAGCGGCGACGACGTCCAGATGTTGAAGGCCGGAATCCTGGAGATCGGCGACGTGTTCGTGGTCAACAAGGCGGATATGAACGGCGTCGACCGGCTGATCGCCGACCTCGAAGAGATGCTCCACCGGGGCGGATCCGGCGGGGCCCCGGTCAGTGCTGGCGGCCACCACGGGGCGTCGGTCGGCGCGAACACCCCCGAAACCGGCCCCGGCGGCGGAGACTCCGCGGGTCGCGAGTCGGGCTCAGACCCGGGTACGGGCGGCGACATCCCGTCGTGGGATCCCCGCGTCGTCACGACGGTCGCGACCGGTGGCGACGGGATCGGCGATCTGGTCGACGCCTTCGACGCCCACGCGAGCTACCTACAGGAGTCGGGCGCGGGGAGAGAGCGTGCGCGTTCGCGCTACGCCGCGGAGATCCGGCGGCTGATCCGCGAGGACGCGAACGCACTGCTCGACGCCGAGATCCGGCGGCGGGGCGGGGTCGACGCGCTCGCAGAGCGGGTGCTCGCGGGCGACACCGACCCCTACACGGTCGCGTCGGAGGTCGTCGAGCCGATTGCCGATATTGTCAACGACGGGCGGCTCCCGCGCGAGGCCACCGACGACGCCGGCGACACTGCGGACGACTCCAACAACGCTGCGGACGAGCGGGGGCCGGACGGCGACGCGTGACGGCGGCAACCCCCTCCGGCGACCGATGCGGTCGTGGTGTGGGCCGGCAAACGCCAGCACCCTGAAGTCGCTCCCGGCCATCAGTGCGCGTATGAATCGCAAATCTCTCGTCGGCGGACTCGCGGCCGGCGTCGGCGCCGTTGCGCTCGCGAACGTCACGCTCCGAGAGCGCGCGTCGGCGCTCGCCCCCGCGCTTGACGGCTCACAACGGACGTTCGAGTGGCGCGATATCGATGTCCAGTACGCCGAGGCGGGCGACCCCGACGACCCGGATCTCGTCCTCCTCTCTGGAATCAACGCCGCGGGGTCGAGCGGCGAATACCGGGAGGTGTTCGGCGACCTCGCGGCCGACCACCACGTCATCGCCCCCGACCTCCCGGGGTTCGGCACCTCCGAGCGCCCGCCGCTCCGGTACTCCGCGTCGCTGTACACCGAGTTCGTCCGCGACTTCCTCGCGGCGTTCGACAGCCCCGCGGTTGTGGCGTCGTCGCTCACGAGCGCGTACGTACTCGACGTCGCGGGTGACCTCGACCTCCGGTCGCTCGTGTTGATCTGCCCCACCGAACGCGGCGGTCCCGACCGGAACCTCCTGTTGCGGGAACTCCTCCGGTCGCCCGTCGTCGGCGAGGGGGTGTTCAACCTCCTCGCCTCGAAGCCGTCGATCCGGTATTTCAACGCCGACCACGGCTACTATGACACCGACCGCGTGACAGAGGAGTGGATCGACTACGAGTGGCAGACCGCCCACCAGCCAAACGCGCGGTACGCTCCCGCGTCGTTTATCAGCGGCTTCCTCAACGCCGACATCGACCTCAAGGCCGAACTCAGCGGCGTCGACGCTCCCGTGACGCTGCTGTGGGGTCGGGAGGCCGATATCACGCCGCTGCGCCGCGGGCGCGACCTCGCAGAGGCGGCCGACTGCCGGTTGGTGGTGGTCGACGACGCCAAACTCCTGCCACACGTGGAGTTCCCCGAGCGAGTCCTGGAGGTGCTGGCCGACGCGCTCGAGCGGTGACGTCCGGGCGGTGGGGATCCCGTGGCACCGTGGGCGTCGCCCCCACAGCGCTCCGAGGGGCGTCCTGCCGACACCGCGGAGACGAACCCCCGGATCTTTTGCCCCGACCGCCGTAGCGCTCGTATGGCTTGGATCGATCCGGGGTACGCGGAGGCCGAGCGGTGAGTTCGGTCCCGGTTGCGGTCGTGACCGAGGGTGACGCGCTTGAGCCCGCGCTCGCGGGGACTGACGCCCGGGTTGTCGACCCCGACGCCGTGACCTCCGACACCGTCGCCGATGCCGGAGTCGCGTTCGCGGTCGGCGAGTCGTCGTTGCTCGCGGTCGCGCGGCTCTGCCCTGAGACCCCCATCGCACCCGTTGCGGCCGGTGTGGGTCGGTACGAGGTGCCCGAGAGTGCGGTCGGCGCTGTCGCCAACGCCGCGGTGCGCGACGACCTCCGGACGGTCGGTCACCCGCTTCTCGACGTCGCGGTCGGAGGCGACCCCGCAGGGACCGCGGTCACCGATGTAACACTTCTGACGGCTGCACCCGCCCGTATCTCGGAGTTTGGGATCAGGTCCACCGACGGGTGGGATGAGACTGTCCGCGCCGACGGGGTGGTTGTCGCCACGCCCCTCGGCAGCACCGGCTACGCCCGCGACGCCGGCGGTCCCGTGCTCGCACCCGGGACCGGGCTCGTCGCTGTGCCGGTCTCGGCGTACGCAATGCACGTCCGCCCGTGGGTGCTCCGTCCGCCGGTGTCGCTGTCGGTGGAACGCGACGAAGCCGAAGTGACGGTGCGCCTCGACGACGAGGTAACCCGGTCGGTACCCCCGGAGGCCGCGGTCGACATCGAGGCTGGTTCGACGCTGTCGCTCGTCGATCCACAGCAGTTCTCGACTCGGTGAACCGCCTCGGGGTCAAGCCCCGTGGCATCCGTCTTGTTCTCTGTGAATTGCCGCAAGGGAAACTCGACCGACCCGCCACAGCCCACGAAACGGTCTATATGACCGCGTTCCAGAGCGGCTCGATCACGAAGAACAGACTCTGGTAGCTCGCGTACAGCAGCGCGAACACCGACGCTCCGATGGCTGCGATCGGTCGCTGGAGGTCCTTGCTCTTCGAGCGAGCCTCCACGCGCCGGGACTCGTACTCGAAGAAATCCGAGACGAACACCGTGAGTGCGAGCACCGACATCACCATCCCGCCGTGGGGTTCGACGATCAGGAAAGCCAGCGACGAGAACACCAGTCCGAGGGTGGTCACGGTGTGGGGGAGCCACCGGGTGAGCGCCTCGTCGTCGTCACTGCCTCGGGCTTGTGACTCGTGTCGGCTGTGCTGGAGGATCCGCGTGACCATGTTTGCGACCGCGAACGCGAGGATGCCGAAAGGGAGAATCGGGGCGACGCCCTCAAGCGCACCGATCGGGACGAGGAACTGTAACGGATACATACCTGAGGATGCGCACACGACTCATTAGAGCTTTTCCAATCGCATCCGCCGGTGGAGCGTTACCCGACGCGTTCGTTGAGGGCCTCACCGGCGCGTCGCACAGCCGGGACAAGCACCCAAAACGTGAGCGCACCCAGAATCGCGAACCAAAAGAACACGTCCATCAGCAGCACGCCGAGGGAGTCGAACATCGTTGCCGAGTCCGCGAGTTCGACGGGGGCCACCAACTGCTGTTCGCTCTCGAAACTCGGCGTGCGGTACCACCCTGCCAGTACCATCCACGCGAGCCCGGCACCGGTGAATATGCTCAGTCCCTTGATGAACTCGTCAGCCATTGTTGTCCGAATCTTCGTTGGAGTCCTCTTGAGACTTTCCCATCCCTTCGGCGCGGAACCGCGTTCCGACGACGTACACCCCAGCACCGAATCCGATGATCCCGAGTCCGCCCACGGCGAAGGCCGTGCTCAGGAGCCCATCGCCGACGCCGACGCCGACGAGGGCCAACACTCCGGTGACGATGCTCCCGAGGAAGCTCACGTTGAGGGTGGCGGCGTCGAGAAGCATGAACCCGAACACAACACACACCACCGCAATGAGCGTCGAAAAGACGGTCACGGTCTTGTAAAGCCGCATCGGGACGACGATGTCGCGGTCTCGCGCCTCATCGGTGCCGGTCGGCGGTTCCCCGTCGGCGTCGTCGGCCGCCACGCCCGTGGCGTCTCCGTCGGTCATCGTCTCCGCTACGCGGGGCATCAAAATGGGCCTTTCCGTACGTCCGCGTCGCCGGGGGCGAGAATCAGCAGCGTATCGTCGAAGAGCGCCACGCTCGGATCGGATTCACACAGTACGGGGAATGTATCCACCGCGAGTGACCGGGGGGAGCGGGCGGGCCAAGAGCCGACTAACGGGTGGCTCGCAGGCTGTTGATGCAGTTCTTAGCAGCGATCCGGAGGCGAACGCACAACGAAGTGCGCGATCCCGTTCTGACAGCCGATTCACCGGCTCCGATACGAACCAAACCGGGATACGAACAGTCTTCGACACCCGGCTAGCGGTGATCGGCGCGTATGCCGCTACTTCGGCGGCCGGAGCCGGTAGTACCGCCGGTTGAGGTCGTACATATACCCCTCGCGCATCGTCTTCAGCACCGCCCACGTGACGAACCCGCCGACGATCGGGACGAGGAACGTGAGATCGAACAGCAGGTGGAGGTTCATCGGGATCAGGTTCTTCGCGGAGTAGACGCTGATCGTGAACGCGAACAGCACGCCGCCGACCCCGACGGCCGCCCAGAACGGCTGCTCAACCGGGCGCCGCGCGCTCCCCTTGTTGAGGAAGGGAACAATGGCGACGAACCCGACCACCACGAGATTCGCAAGCACGCCGTAGGTCCGGTCGGCCATCAGCTTCTGGCCGCCCAGAATCGACAGCTCGGGGTTCAGCGGACCCAGCTTCAGGAGGCCAAAGGACCAGTAGAGATACCAGTCCGGCAGGATGATTGCGGGCGTGCTCGACGGGTTCGCTGGGTCGCCGATGTGCGGCGGCAGCGTCGCCGACAGGAAAATCAACATGCCGACGAAGAAACTCGCGACCGCGAGGTTCCGGATGACCTCGTGGGGCCACGTCGGGAACGCGAGCACGTCGCGTTCGACGTAATCGGACTCCTGTCGAAGGTCTTGGTCTTCCCGGCGGGCGCGCTCGAAATACTCGTAGGTGAGCTGAGAGAGCCCCTGCGTGCGCGTTTTTCGCTCTCGCCACGTCGGGGTCTCGTCGTCCGGCGCGACGATGCCGCTCCCGTCGGCCCTGGCTTTCTCGGCGTCGGTCTCTCGGTTGGGTGTGTCGTCGGTCATTGTTAATGGGGTTCCGCGATGCCCTGCACCCAGACGATGCCGATGTGGATGGCGATCAGCGTCGTCACCACGAACGGCAACAGGAACACGTGCAGGATATACATCCGTTGGAGCGTCGCCTGGCTCAGCGAGAAGCCACCGAACAGGAGTTGGGCGACCCACTCGCCTGCCAGCGGGATCGACAGTGACATCTCGACGCCGATCTGGCCGGCCCAGAACGCAAGCTGGTCCCACGGAAGCAGATAGCCGGTGTATCCGAACACCATTGTCAGACTGATCAACACGATGCCGATCAGCCAGTTGAGCTCCCGCGGCTCCTTGTACGCCCCGGTGAAGTACACGCGGAGCATGTGAAGGAACACCGCAGCGACCATCACCTGCGCCGCCCACCGGTGGATCGACCGGAGCATAAACCCGAACTGGAGGTCACGCATGATGAACCCGATGCTCTCGTAGGCGACGGTGCCTGCGGCTTCCGTTCCGGCGGCCGCCGACGGGCTGTAGTAGAAGCCCAGCAGTGCGCCGGAGATGGCGGCGACGACGTACGCCAGGGTCGAGAACAACCCCAGTGTGTACAGCGGATACCAGTACCAGAACTTGTTGTCGAGGTTGTACTGCTCGGTGTGGCTCTTCGGCATCTGGAGGTTGACCTTGTAGTAGAGGTTCTCCATCAATTCGAGGTAGTCGACGATGCGGAGCCGCTTGTCGAGCCAGATGAGTGTGGTCAGGAAGGCCGTCTCCACGGGGGAGAGGTCCTTCGTTTTCATCCAGCCGTTGTGGTCGTACTCGTCTTTTTTTTCCAGGCTCATTGTTATCGCTTGTAGTACGGGTAGATCGCCCGTTTGACGTGGTCCCACGCGCCGTCGGCAAACGGGGTGCCGTCGACGTCGTCCTCACGGATGTAGAGGTCTTCCCACTTCCGACGCCGCTTTTTGACGATCACGACGTCCGGGAGGAACTCCTTTCTGTACATCGCCAGAATGAACGCCAGGTCTATGAAAATGACGGCTAACACCGAACCGAGGTACATGTTCCCGGTCTCGGTCAGCCCCCACCCGGAGACGAGGCCGTAGGTGAACAGAAAGACGAACAGGACCTCGATGATGGTGAGCAACACGATCGCGATCGCCGCGGCGGTGCTCTCTCGTGCCGGTTCATACCGGTGGATGTCGCCGTATGTGCTTCCACTAGATGACATTACGAGTTCCTCCCGGTGCCCGTGTGTGCGGACTCACCGTATTTCAGGACGTAGAACGTGAAGATGATCGTCACGATGATTCCGAGGATCGTGGCGGCGCCGACCCAGTGGGCGTGAATCGGGACGCCGAAGGAGTGAAGTTCCTTCTCGCCACCGCCGCCCCCGCCACCACCGCCGGCGTCGGGGTTCTCCACGACCTCAATGGTGCCGACCATCCCCGCAGACTGGTGGGGTGAACAGTAGTATTCGTAGGTGCCCAGCGTTCCAAAGGTGTGTTCGTACGTGAAACCGGTGTTCTCGATCGTCTCGTGACCCTCCCAACCGGCGCTCTCGGGCTGGCTGTCGACCACGATGTTGTGGTTGTCGGACTCCCACACGAACTCGACGGTCGTGCCGGGCGCGATCCGCAGCGGTTCGTCGGTGCCGGGCGAAAACACCAGCGACCCGCCCGGACCGACGGTCACCGTTTCGATCGGGCCGCCACCGGCGCTCACAGCGGTGCCGGTACCGGTGCCGGTGCTCGCGCCGGTGCTGTTCCCGGCCGCCGTCCCGGTCGCGGTCGCGGTCCCGGTCGCGGTGCCCTCGGACGTCTCTTGGGCGGCGCCGGTGCCGGCGGCCGCGGAAGCCGTCGCGGCGGCAGCAGGCACGCTTGCTGCGCGCAGGAAGTCCCGCCTATTCATATTCCGGTCTCGGGATGGAGCGCGTTTAAACCCACCGACTTCACCACTCGCTGGGCGTTCGTATAGCGAGACCACCCCGCCGCTGTGCCGGTGTCAGTCGGTGTCCGAGCGGCGCTCGGGGTCGCCACCGTGGTTGGCGTTGTCCGAGTCGGGCCCGTCGGCAATAGAGCCGGTCTCGGCGGTAGTGGCGTCGGTGCCGTCGTCACGGGCGAACTCACCGTCGCTGTCGTCGCTTCCACTGCCGGCGTCGATGGCTCCCCTCGCTTCTTCGGGGAGCACATCGCCCCACTCCTCGCCGGCGTTTTCGAGGGCACGGAGGCGGTTCCGGAACTCCTCGACGCGGAACCGATCGGAGAGTCTGGCGTTTGCGACCACCAGAAACAGGAAAAATCCGATCGCCAGAAACCCGATGGACGCGATCGGCGCCACGACAGTCGACAGCGACGGGAGCGCGAGCCACGCGACCGCCAGCCCGATGCCGACGACCACCTGCGCCCCCGCGACGATCTGGAGCATAAGATTCCCGAACTCCCCGCTGCCCTCGACCACCTCGCGGGGCTCCGGCAGCGACCTCTCGGCAGGCTGGTCCATCAGCTCGTAGCTGTCCATCGAGCAGAGCGCGACGGTCGGTTTCACGTCGCGCAGGACGGTCCCCTCGCCTTCGATGCTGCCGTCGGCGTAGATGACCGCGTAGCCCTCGTCGGAGTAGGCAATCACGCGGTCCTCGCCGTCGGAAACGCGCTCGACGATCGCGAAGATCTCGCGGATCGCGACCCGCGCTTCGAGCTCCTGTTCGACCCGGTCGAGGAGTTCCTCGCCCACGATCCACGTCTCGGGGTCGAACGCGGCTTCCCACTCTTCGAGGCTCATGTCGGCCATATCCGCCGGGCCGAAGCTCTCGAAGTCGTAGGTCTCCTCGACCTGTTCCCGGAGCGCTTCGAGGTCGTCCTCGCCGCCACCCCCCTCGTCCGCGGCGACCGACGCCACCTCCGTGGAGCCGTCGGCGTCCGTCGGGGCCACGTCCCGTTCTCCCGCACCGCCTTCGGCCGCGGTTGTCCCACCCGTACTCGCCGACGCCTCGGCGTCGCCGACCTCGTTGGCGCCGGGCGGATTCGAGCGGCGGTCCGCCGCGGACGGTCTCTCCGGGGACTCCGTCATCCCGTGGCTCTTGGACCGGCACACTCCTTAGGGTAACGGTTCACCGAACCGCGCCGAGGCGGTGGGGCTGCGGTGCTCCCGCAGCCGTGAGCCGGTCAGTTTACACCGCGGGACCCCGTAGCGTGTCCGATGGTATCCGATTCGGCCATCGCGGCCGGCGCCGCGCTGATGATCACCGCGAGCCTCCCGTTTTACCTCTACGGCGCGTGGATCATGATCGACGCCGAGGTGGTGACCTGGGACGTGCTGATCTACCACCTGAAGTTCATCGTTCCGGGGCTCGTGCTCAACACGATTCCTGTCGTCACGTGGATGATCCCACGACTGCTCGATCAACTCCAGGGCGTGCTCGTATTCCACGCCGTCTTGGGGCTGCAGGCGTACGCGTTGTTGGCGTTCGCGCTCACTGGGATCGTCCGCATCCTCCAGGTGAAACGAGAAGCCGACCTCTACGACGACCCCACGCAGGATATCGACCTCGACGACCTCCACCCGAACATGGGGGCGTGGCGCGGTCGGCTCCGCGTCGGCGTCTTCGGTTACGTGATCTTCTGGTTTCTCGCGTGGATCCTCGGACTCTACCAGTTCGTGAGTCGGTACGTGATCGGGTAGCCTCCCGGACCACCGCGCCCGGAGCTCAGTTCCAGGGCTCGCCCGACGCCCGGTCGACGTTGCTGTCGCGCTTCGACGACGGACAGATGTCCTCAAGCACGCACGCATCACAGTCAGGATTGCGGGCCGTACACACCGCTCGGCCGTGGCTGATGAACAGGTGCGTCGACTGCTGCCAGTCGTCTTCGGGGAACAACTCCATCAGCTCCGGTTCGATCGCCTCGGGGCGCTCCTCGTCCGTGAGTCCCAGCCGTCTGGAGATCCGTTGGACGTGCGTGTCGACCACGACCCCCTCAACCACGTCGTGGCCGTGTTGGAGCACCACGTTCGCGGTTTTCCGACCCACGCCCTTCAGGTCGGTCAGCGCCGACATCGTGTCGGGGACGTCGCCGTCGTGTTCTTTGACCAGGGTCTGCCCGATCGACTTCAGGTAGCCCGCCTTGTTGTTGTGGAACGTGATCCCGTAGATGTCGTCGGCGAGTTCGGATTCGTCGGCCGCGGCGTAGTCGGCGGCGGTCCCATACTTGTCGAACAACTCTTTCGTCACCTCGTTGACGCGCTCGTCGGTACACTGCGCCGACAGCACCACGGCGACCAGGAGTTCGAGCCGGTCGGAGAACCGCAGCGAGATGGTCGTGTCGGGATACTCGTCGTACAGCCGGTCGAGAACCTCCTCCGCCTGCTTTTCGCGGGTCGGAAGCGACGTGCCCATACCCGACCGTGGACCCAATCGGTGTTGAGACCACCGGTCGATCGGAGCGCGGCCGTCCGGCGAGCGCGAGGCGTCGTCCGGATGCCGGGAATACACAAGTGGGCGGTAGACGTACTTGCAACTCGGTACACGGATCCCTGCGCGTTCTCTCAGGGCTCCAGTCCGTACGCCTCCGGGTCGTACTCGCCGAGGACAGCAACCGACAGCACCAGCAGTCCGCACACGACAACCGAAGCATAAAACATATCCAAGCGCAGCGGGCCGATGGTGCGGAACCTGACGCCCGGACCGGAGAGCGCGAGCGTCATCGCCAACCCACAGACCCCGAGCGTCGGGAGCCGGTAGTGGTGGAGCTTCGTTGCGACCCGAAGCAGGTTCATCCTGTGGCCCGTGATCACTGCCGGAGACACAAGATTTCAACGCCCGGTGCGTGCGCACCGACTACCGGCCGTCTTTGTGTCCTCGTCGTGCCGCTGCCGGGAGGCTGCCGTCTCAGTCGTCGGCCCCGAGTTCCGCCGCGATGAGGGCGGCGTCGTCGTGGCGCCGGACCGACGACCGGTTGGTGGTGGGGTCCTTCTCGACGGTCACCAGGTCGTCAGCGGCCGCGACGAGTTCGTCGTCGTGGCTCACGATCAGGATCTGGGCCACCCCGAGGGTCCGCATCTCCTCAACGAGGTCGACCAGCCGGGAGACGTGCCCCGAGTCCAGAAACACCGTGGGCTCGTCCAATATTAGCGGCGGCATCGGCGCCGCCCCCTCGATCCCTTCCGCGAGCAGCCGGTAGATGGCACACCGCAACGAGAGGTTGAACAGCGCGCGCTCCCCGCCCGATAGCTGTCCCGGTTCGAGCGCGGTGCCGTCCTTCTGGAAGACTGTCAGCCCGTACTCGTCATCCAGCCGGATGCGGGCGTAAGCGTCGTTGCCGTACACCAACTCGAAGGTCTCGTTGAGCATCCGTTCGAGCGTTTCGACGTTCCGCTTTCGGAGCTCCGCGCGGAGGTCGGTGTAGGTTGTTTCGAGCGTGGCGACCTCGGCGTGGAGCGACTCAAGGTCTGCAACGCGGTCGGCGACTTCCGCTCTCTCCTCCCGGAGGTCCTCGAGGTTGGAGAGCTCGCCGTTCACACCACCGATCTGGGTTTGAATCTCGTCTCGCCGCCCCCGGAGGTCCGCCAGCTTTTCTGCGACGCGTTCGAGGTATGACTCGGCTTCGGATCGGTTCGCTTCGGCCGTCTCGATCCGGGACTCGTCGATCGCGTCAGCGAGCTCTCTTCGGCGCTCACGCTTCTCAGCCAGGAACGCGCGCCGTTCGTCGTTGCGTTCTGCGATTTCGGTCCGTCGCTCCCGGAGTCGGTCGATGCGCGATTCGGCCGCCTCAACCTCCGCGTGGAGGTCCGCAACCCGGTCGAGCCGATCGGCCGCCGTCGCCACCGATTCCAGGTCCGCCTCCAGCGACGCCACCTGTTCGGCCGCCCCGGCGGCGGCCTCGGACTGCGTCTCGGCGGCCGCCCGCTTTTCGTCGGCCTCAGACGCGTACTCGGCGGCGTCCTCACGGATGGACGCTGCTTTCGTTCGGTGGTCGTTGGCTGCCTCTTCGGCGTCTGCGACCCGGTCTTCGATCAGCGACCGCTTTTCCCGTCGCTCTTCGATCTCCGACGCGGCGTCCGCGAGCGACTCGGCGGTCGCCAGTCGATCAGTCAGTTCCTCCCGGCGCTTGTCTGCGTCCTGTGTCTCCGCTTTGAGGTCCGCCACGCGCTCCGCGTGGTCGTCGATCGCAGCGACGTGTGGCGATCCCTCGACGGGCTGGCCGCACTCCGGACATTTCCCCTCGGCGCGGAGCGCTTCGGCCTCTTCGAGGCGGTTGCGAGCCGACTCCAGCTCCGTCCGCGCTTCCGTTGCCGACTGCTTTGCGTCGTCGAGGTCGGCCTGGATCGACTCGCGGTACGTGGCCGCCTCGCCCGGGTCCACCGGTGCGTCGTCGAACCGCTCGCGGAGGGATTCGATCTCGTTATCGATTTGCTTCAGCTCGTCGCCGTACTCGGCGGCCCGGTCGTCGGCGTCGACGGCGGACGCTTCGGCCTCGTCAGCCCGGTGTCTGGCCTCCTCGGCGCGGGAGTCGAGCTCGTCGGCCCGCTCTTCGAGGTTCGCCGCCTGATTCGACAGCATCGTGCGGCGCTTCCGGGCGTCCTGGAGGTCCTCGCGGATCGACGCCTCGTCGGCGTCGAGCGCGTCTCGCCGAGCCTCGATCGCATCGGCGGCGAGGTCGGCGGCGCCGGCCGCGTCGAGGTCGGACTCATCGAGCACGACCGTCACCTGCGACCGGAGTTCGTCGACCTGGTCTCCCGTTTCCACAAGCTCGGTTTTGAGCTCCTCGCGGGTCGATTCGTCGTCTTTGATAGTCGCTTCCAACTCCTCGATGTCGTCGTCGAGGTCGTCGATCTCCGCCGTCCGCTCCTCGTAGGTCGACAGCACCGCCTCGGCGTCGGCGAGTGTCTCCTCGGCGCGGTCGCGGTTCTCCTCGAACCGCTCGATGTCGTCGTCGACCGCGGCGAGTTCCGTCTCCAGTTCGTTCAACCGCTCGTGGAGTCCCGCCTCCTCCTTGGCCTCGATCCGGGACTCCCGGTCCGAGAGGAGTTCGCGCTTCCGGTTCAGGACGTCTTCGACGCCCAGCCGCGCCTGCCCGGCGCGGTCGCGGTACTCCTCCAACTTCCCCAACTGGAGCAGGTCGTCGATGATGTCCTGGCGCTGTGTGGGGGTGGCGTTTATCAGTTTGTTCACCTCGCCCTGGCGGACGTACGCGCAGTTGACGAACGCCTCGGCGTCCATCCGGAGCCGGTCGGTCACGAACGCCCGAACGTCACGCGCGCCGTCGACCGCAACGTCGGGGCCGTCGAGGGTGCACGTCGTGGTCGAGATTCGATCACCCGACCGCCGGAGGTCGCGGGTGATCTCGTAGGCGTCGCCGTCGTGGACGAACCCGAGCGTTACCTCGGCCTCGTCGGCGCCGGTGGTCACGACCTCCTCGAGGGTATCATCGAGCGCCCGCGCGCCATAGAGCGCGAAAAAGCAGGCCTCGAGCAGCGACGACTTGCCGCTACCGTTCAGACCGTGGATGACTGTCACGCCGTCCCGGAGGTCCAACTCGGCGTCGGCGTAGGGTTTGAAATTTCGAAGCCGTAGCCGCTCAAACCGCATTCAGAGGTCCTCCAGCGTGACTTGCGTGTCGGTTTCGGTGTCCGGTTCCGTCGGGGCGGCGCGGTCGTCCTCATCGTCGGCGGCCGGTCCGTCCGTCTCGGACCCGCCAGCGTCGGCGCTCCCGCCCGTCCCGCCTGAATTCGGCCTGTCCCCACCCGATTCGGCGGGGGTGTCCCCGCCTGCTGCGGTCCGGAACGCCGACCTGTCGCCGTCGAGTTGCTCCGCGACGCGGGATTCGACCGCCGCTCGAACGTTGGAATCGGGGGCCTCGCCCCCGCGGATGGTCCCGTCGACGTCGAGTGCGGCCGCCGAGAGTCCCAGGTCACGGATCCGTTCTTCGACCGCGTCGTCGGGATCGGCGAAGGAGACGTCGAGATCGGCGTCGACCTCGCGGTCCCGGCGGTCGGTGACGCGCGCCACCAGAGCGCCCCGCTCGGTCAGCGACTCCTCGATCGCGGCGGGCGCCACCGACTCCCCGTCGCCGGTGATCTCAACCACCGCGACCGCGTCGGTCACGTCACGCTGCCGGAGCTGTTCGTGGACCCGCTCGGCGCCCTCGCCCGCCGATAGCGACACCGACGCGAAGACGAACCGGCGGGTGTCGAGGGTCCGCCGCCGGATGTCGACCCCGTCGTCGACCGTCACGAGGTTGTAGCCGCGAGCGGTCTCCTCGGCGGCGCTGGCGCGCTCGGTCGACCCGCAGTAGGTCACCCACGTTCCGTCGACCGTCTCGGTGCCGGGCTCGTGGTTGTCACCGAGCAGGACGGCGTCGAAGTCGACGGCCGATTCCGCGAGGACGGTCTCGGTCTCCCAGTCGGCGTGCGCGAACGGGGTGAACAGCCCGTGGGCGACCAGGACGGCGTGGTCGGCGTCGTGTGGGGCGAAGTCGTACTCCAGCTCCGATCGGCGGGACTTCGGGACGTGGTCGAGGCCGTAGAACGCCGTCTCCCCGACGGTTCGGGGCTCGGAGCCGAGCCGCTCGGCGAGCCCCAGGTCCGCGAAGAGGTCGAGCCACTGGCCGCTCCGGGTCGACTCGTGGTTGCCGACGACCGCGAGAAACGGGATCGCCGCCCCTCGAAGCCGCCGGAGGAGGCGGATCGTCTCCATGAGGTCCGAGAGCTCCGGCCGGCGGTCGTGGAAGAGGTCGCCCGCGTGGACCACGGCGTCGACGTCGTCGTCGACCGCGTCGTCGATCACCTGCTCGAAGGCGTCCCGGAAGTCCGCTCGGCGGATCTGTGAGTGGTACTGGGCGTACCCGAGGTGGGTGTCGCCGGTGTGGATCACCCGTGTCATCTGTTCGGACGTTACGCGGTGGCTCCTAAAACCGTTCCGCGACCGGAGTGGAAGTGGTCGCGTCGTGGTCGGCCGGGGGTGTCGTCGGCCGGGGCGTCGTCGACTCGCCCCCACGTAACGCTGCGTCGAGGCGCCGCAGCGACTTCCGGGCGGCCCGGCCGCGGGCTGTTGTGTCGTCTTCGTCGCGGCGGACCGCCGTCGCGACCGCCCGGTCAAGGTCGGGGAGCCGGCCGGCCGACAGGAACGACGCGGCTTCGCGGGCGGAGTCGGCTGCGCGTTCGGCGTCGCGGACGACGGACTCCGGATCCGGGGAGACGGTCTCGTCGGGCGCCGGAGCGTTCGACGGTTGCGACGACGCGGATCCGTGCGCGAGCGCCCGGAGCGACCGGCGGACCTCATCGGGGCGCGGCGCGTCCACCTCGGGCGATCGGTCGGTCACCTCGGGCGATCGGTCGGTCACCTCGGGCGATCGGTCGGTCACCTCGGGCGATCGGTCGGTCACGTCGTATGTGGTGCCGGGATCGGGTTTGAACGTTCGGCCGGCGGATTCGGTAGTGTTCAGGTAAGCTGGTGACCCTGTGACCACCCCGAAAACCCCCGGTCGCTCGCCGTCGCCGGCACTTTGCGCCGGCTGCCGGAGGGACCGTAGTACCTAGCGTAACTTTTGAAGATAGTCACCGAGATGATCATCGATCCAAGAGGCCGCGAAACTA
>NZ_BMOC01000022.1 GCF_014646875.1 Halobellus salinus
TTAGTTTCGCGGCCTCTTGGATCGATGATCATCTCGGTGACTATCTTCAAAAGTTACGCTAGGTACTATTCGGGGTAACCAACCTCAACGTAGATGTAATCGGAGAGGACAAGGCACTCAATAAACAGGAAGACGCCGAAAGGGATATTGAAGACTACCTGAACAACCGGGCTGCCTCCCGTGGAGCCGAGTATGGTATTGCCACTGACGGAATCAACTGGACTATTATCCGAATCGAACTCGGCGGCGACTATCTTGATTACGATAGAATTGGACCAACGCCGTTGGACTTTCGAGATGAACTTCTGAAGATTGCCTCCGAGCGAACCTCGGTTTCTTACTCAGGCGCATCGGAAATAAATACAGACGAGAAAGTTCAGGAATTCGTCGAAATTTTCTTTAAGGATAATCTGAACCAACTGCTCACTCAGGATGCTCCGAAGCAGATTCGCCGGAGAAAACAGGCCGGAATTGAGGAGTTTTACGATTTATATGTCCAGCTGCTGTTCGGGGAAGGATCAAAAAGTTATGACTATGACACTACACTAATTGACACAATCAGATCTCCTAGTTCTGCCTCAGACGCCGACGTTCGGAAGTTCGCGATTAAATTGGTAAATCGTCTTCTGTTCGTCAAGTTCCTCGAAGATAACGAAGTGCTTCCTGAGAAGTTCTTGACCGAACGAGTTGAGAAGTATAGGGAAGCCAGTGAGGTCGATCAGCTCACAGGTGGACTCTACAAGACTCAACTCCAGCCAATCTTCTTTTCTCTGTTCAACACAGAAAAAAACGACCGCATCTCGAAGCACAAAGGTGGGTGGTTTGATAGTGTTGAGTACTTGAACGGCAGCTTGTTTGCTCCCTCTGAAGACGAGCGAAAGTACGACGTAGACGACGATATGCTAATTAACGTCGTCAGAGACCTCATCGAGGGCCACAAACTCGAGGAAGACAATGGGAGTCTCGACCCGTCTGTTCTCGGCCAAGTATTCGAGATGACGATCAACCACATCAACAGTGGTCAAAGCCAGAAGGACGAAGGTGCCTACTACACTCCGAACGACGTAATTCAGCTGATAAATAAAAAAACGATTGATCCGAAGGTCCACGAAATTCTAGTGGATACTTACAGCAAGCAGATAGTAAAAAAATCTGGGATGGAGCCAGAGAACGCCAGAGAGTTTGTCTCTTCCAACGGTCTTGGGGAGATGCTTGGACAAATTGAGCAAGGAGAAGGCTACTTTGGTGACACGGATGCTTTGAAGGAGGCATACGAGCGTCTTGGAAGGCTGAGAGTGATTGACCCTGCCTGCGGTTCCGGTCACTTTCTAACGGGTGTTATGGACGAAATTCACAGGGTACGAATGTCGTTACTTCGTGGCTGGAAAGGCGACAGCCTGGAAGATGCCGATATATATGATGCGAAGAAAGAGTTGGTATTAAACTCAATTTATGGCGTCGATATCAACCCGATCGCTGTCGAGATTGCGAAGCTGCGTGTGTGGCTGAAAATGGTCGAAGAGGGCTGGGAACCAGATTACGGCGAGCTCCCAAACATTGATATCAATATCGTTGCAGGAAACTCTCTGGTTGGTATTCCCGCGATCAGTGTAGGCCAGTCCCAACTACAGGACTTTGACTTAGATATATCCGAACTTCGACAAGTTCGAGAAGAATATAAGGAGGGAGAAATTACTCGCCGCGAACTGGATAACAAGATCGAGTCTCTACGGCCTGAATTAGATGAGAGCTTCCTTTCACAAATCAACCATTATTTCGAGGAAACAATCAGCAAGGAGAACGAGTGGCTGAAACTAACTGACGGGTTAACAAATCTCTATCCATCTATCAAAAAAGTCACAATACGGAGGGTGGATGAAGAACAGCTTACTGACAAACAAAAAACTAATATAGAAAATGAAGGCTTCTACGTTGAACCGAGGTATGAGAAGAGTGCGAAGGTCGAGGAAGGAGATATTGACAATATAGACGATTTCAGCCAGTTCCTGAACAACGGCCTCAAGCTGGAACTGGAGCGGCAGCCTCTCCAAACAGATCTTAGACTGCTACAGAATCTCCGAAGTCATATAAACTCCCCAGACCTCGCATATGGGCCCTTCCATTGGCCAGTTGAATTCCCCGAAGCCGCAACGGAAGATCAGAACGGGGACTACGACGTAGAGTTTGATTTGGTAGTCGGTAATCCGCCCTACGGTGATGTTCAAACCGAGGTGGAGAAGCAGTTCACTAAGGGCTACAAGACCGGGAACGTGAACGATGTTATTGCCCCATTCATAGAAAGACAAGTTAATATTCTGAAAGACGGCGGATACTTTGGTAATATTGCCGCCTTGCTTTTCGCCTATCAAGGAACTGCGTCGAACATTCGAGAGGTTATTCGCGACGGGCTGGCAAATCCAGAGGTAGCTTGCTTTAGTCGGAGGCCACAACAGGTGTTTGCAGGGTCTCAAGCCCGAACTGGTATCATCACTGCTAAGAAGGAGGATGTGGATGATAGTTCAATTTACACTAGCAAGTTCCTGAGGTTCAGTGAAAATAATCGACGTAAAGTATTCAATAGTATTGAGTACGAGTCAACCGACGGTCTAACCCTCGGAAATAGAATTGGCGGTGGAAAGGATAAGAGTCTTCCAAAAATCGGGAGTAGCACTCTTCGAAGTATCCTCGAGAAACTGAAACAGAACTCTGATAATACGATAGATGATGTCTCAACTCGCTCTACTGAAACAAGCTATGCGGTTTGGAGGTCAAGACACCCTGCGTACTTCATCAATCCTTGCTTAGATAATTTGTATCCGGCAGGGGAGAAACCCCAGGACTTCGATCCATTCTACTTCAGTTCCGAGATAGAGCAGAAGGCGGCGTTCGTCGTCCTCCACTCAAATCTTTTCTATACTTACTGGATGGTATACGAGAACGAGAGAGACCTGAATTGGAAATCTATTGACCCGTTCCCTCTACCAAAAAAAGACAGGCTGGAGGCGAAAGAAGATGAGATCGAAGAGGTTGCCAACGAGTTGTGGGATGAAATTCAGACACGGTTCGTCGGTGACGACAAAGAAGTAATTGAACAGGCTGGAGCTCTGAAACCAATTGCGGATGCCACGGACGAGCTTTTTGGCCCGATGTTCGACTTGACAGACGAGGAGATTGAATATGTACAAGAGTACGACAAAGAGTACCGGCTGAATGACGTAGACCAAACTCAACTGGTTTCTAAGTCGTTCAGTTGGCAAAACTGATGTTTCCCGAGGTTCATCCACTTCGCACGATTCCCACACTAACAGCGACTCCGAACGTCTCTTTCGCCATCTACAGCAAGCTAAGAACAGCGTACATCAAGTGTACAGCGCTTTCAATTCGTTAGAGCTTATCTACCGACCCGTGTGAGTTTTTATAAAACCCGCTATGTACTAATGATGTCACTCTATCGGGGGACGGAGATCTCGACGCCGGAAGTCCATCGTCTGACCTGACTCAAATTCAACTCGGTACAAGCGGGCATCCTGCTCATCTCCGATAATCTCGTCTACATCGTCACTCAACGCAGAGACAATGGTTCCGTGCTGTCCGTGGTATTGCTGGTGATCAACGTCAGTCTCGTCAGGGATATCTACCCGAACGCGGTCTCCTTCGCTAAACTCTATCATACCGAGATTAAGACAATGTCACCGGTCTAACTTACTGTACGGAATCATCTCTGACCACTCATAACCACACGAATTACACGTATAGCATTTCTTGATCCCGGAGCCTTCCTGTTTTTCCTGTATCCATACGTCGCTGTCGCGGTTACATTGAAGACAGCGTTCGGAGACTTTGCGAGCAACGTCCATTTCTGTGTTTGAGTGTCGCCGTTTGGTCATATATTTGTTATTCAGAATAGGATACAATAACCGTCTACAGACCGCTGGTGAAGCCGCAGTCAAATCACGTCTTCAGTTGTCGTTGCGTTCCTGAAACTGGCTAAATCAGAGTATACCCTACCTTGCGGAGCTTTTCGCTTGTAGGGAATAGGATCCTCAAGTTCATATAGCGTTCCTGGTTCAAAGATCACTACTTCGTCGCCAGGATCAAACCCTGCTTCATCTCCTGTGTATGATTCTGCTTCGCGTGCTAAGGTGGCTTCCTCAGCCGGAACAATCTCCTTGATGCTAGCGATGTAGCGTATCTCCTGTGGCTCCCCTGCAACGTAGAACGCGGCGTACTCTGGATTCTGACCAACTCGAACGAAGCCCCACGCATTGTTCTCTTTGAGGAACTGAATCCCGGACTTACGAGTGGGGAATATAGCAGTTTGAGAGTCACCAGCACCAGATATTTCACTTCGTGGAATACTCCCTACTATTGCGTTCCTCCCTTGGCCAGGTACCCACTCAGCACTATCCTCCTTCTGGAGTTCTTGCTCGCCCGCCCACTCAAACTGGACTCCGTCCTCACTCTGCTGTTTGAGGGACGTTGATAATACATCGACAAACTGTTTTGCTCCATCTTGGACCGTCTGCGAGACAGAGTCCCCAATCTCGTCTGTGACGACTTGTGTGATACGATTAGCAATTGTAGCCTTCTTTTCACGAAGATCAGTCGCTGCTCGTTGAGTCGTCTCGATATTTTCTGCAATTCGCTCCGCCTCGCCAGTCTTGATTGATTCTCGAGAGAGCGTATGTAGGAGATGAGCGTTGTTTTCGAGATTACCTAAAGAGATTTCGCCGAGTGAGACCTCGTCGGGGCGTTCTCTACCCTTCTTCCGCTTCAGTAATTCAAACTGAGTGCCATTAGTCAGCAGTCCCCAATCTACACCTACCTGCCGCATATAAATCTTCAGTTGATTCCGGTGCGAATCTGAAATAGCCGTATCGACTCCCTTGGCTTCCACAAAGACAACCGGAGCACCCTCAATCATCAGCGCGTAATCCACTTTCTTCGTGCCTACCCCCATCTGAACTGAGTACTCTAGTTCGACATCTTCAGAGAGCATATTCCAACCCAAGATCTCCAATAGTGGCTCGATAAGTTTTCTCCGAGTGTTCTGCTCGTTCATCTGGGGAGAGGAGTCAATAAGCGACTGAGATCTCTCAACATAATCGGCTAACTCATCTTTGTTCATAAGTCGAGTTTTTTACCGCTGATACATATGAATAAGGGTACCATCTAAAGTTAGCGGCGGTTATGAAACGTTGATCTTACTATTTCTCAACGGTAGCAGCGTCTGGTAAAATAAACAAGCAATTAGCAGAAACCGAGTCGACAAGCGGCTCAAGAAGCCCTCATAGAGCACTTTGAGCAGGTGGGTCTCGGTAGGAAACAAGCTGCAAAATTAGCACAAGAGTTCACTGCTGAGAGGTAACTAGCTATAGCGACCGGAGAACTGGGTTCATCAAGCATTACCCCTACCATTCGCATATTTTGATTGATTACTGGACATCTGCGTCTGAAATCCCCTCGTTCACGGCCTGTATCGTCGGAATTTTCACCGGAATCACGGTGTGTCCCCACGGCCTGGGGATTGGCGATAATCCGAAATTTCTGCTACTACAGTAGGTATTTCTACTTTCACTCCGGTTGGCGATTCTTTTAGTCGGTTAAGCTCGACATCTAAGATAAGGGAGTCAGCAGTTGTCACACGCTCAGACTCCCTATCCCCCCCTATGTCCGCTCAGCGATCGCCCCTTGGCAGCTGTCCGTTCTGTGGTGAAGAGATACCACAGAGTAACATCCTCATTGAGTACGAGGGTGGGATCTTCGCGGAGTGTCCTGAGTGCGAAGTTCCGGTTGAGCCAGAATAGAGGGACCGGGCTACTCGGCCAATGTAATATCTCAATTGGACGTGCTTGTTCAACGCTGAACGACTATACGAACGGTGGATTGGCCGCAGAGGGAGTGTAGCAGCGATCAGGCCAGTCAAATTATTACAGTCCCAATCGAGCGTCTTCTTTCTGTACGAAATTAGAGCGAGATCTGTAGCTGGGAGATCGGTCGGCTCAAGCGATTTTGCTATCACTTACTCCATTCACGTACAAACTCGAGAAGCTACCTACATAGGTCAATCATCGAATGGCTTCTGAAGACTATACCCTCCTTGTAGAACTAAAAGAAGAGGGAAAATTGATATTATTGGATAATCGACCTTGAGTTATGAGTACTCGGCGAGAAGTTATGAATTATATCGGGACAGCCGCGATTGGGGGTATTGTTGGGTACTACGTTGGAGCACAGGAACTCCTCGGTATCCAATCAGAAGAGGTAGTGAGGAGTCCTGAACCTGAAGAGACAACAGAAAATTCAGTAGAAGAATCGACAGAAGAGCCGACAGAAGAACCGACAGAAGAACCGACAGAAGATAACACTGGAAGCGAATCGGGACTTGTCAGTTCGGCGTTCCCTCGTTTTCAGTATAATAATCGAAATACGGGCCATCCCCCAGACATAGAAGGCCCGGCAGGATCGCCAACAGCCCGCTGGACATTTAGTGTAGATGGTAATAATCACACTACGCCAGCTATTCACCAAGGTACTGCTTATTTCGGTGGTGGCGGCGGAAAAGAAAACCAGAATAAGAACGTATACGCGGTGAATACCTCCAGTGGAAGTGAAATCTGGCGGTTCGAGAATGACGCTGCTTTCCAGTCCAGTGCAGCAGTTGGCGAACGTGCAGTATATATTGCGGATAACAACGGAGAATTATTTGCGCTTGACCCGGATGACGGATCAGTAATCTGGAGTGCTGATTTTGGACAGGCAAGTTACACTGCGTCTCCAGTCTTAGCGAATGATACTGTGTACATTGGCGATCCGGACACCGGGGGTGTATTCGGCTTCGATACTCAAACCGGTGAGCAGGTATGGGCGTTCAGTACCCAGGGGGGTGTCACTGCTTCCCCAGCATTAGCAGGTGGAAATGTTTATTTCGGTACTGAAATGGGGG
Organism: Halobellus salinus; assembly: GCF_014646875.1. Lineage (GTDB taxonomy): Archaea > Halobacteriota > Halobacteria > Halobacteriales > Haloferacaceae > Haloquadratum > Haloquadratum salinum. Next base: position 6,947 of record NZ_BMOC01000022.1, read on the forward strand.
ATGTCTACGCAGTCAATACGGCTGACGAAAGCGTTAGATGGGAGTTTGCTGCTGTCGGAGAAGTGACCGGCGCACCCGTCATCCAGGATGGACTGGTATTTGTGACAACTGCTACGGGGACGGTTCAGGCCATCACAACCGAAAACGCACAGGAAGAATGGAGAACAGAGACTGATGAGCAGATTCGTTCATCTCCTGCGATTGATAGCTCCTCCCTCTACGTCGGTGATGGCGAACTATTTGATAGGCCAGGAAAACTCTACTCACTAGATACGGACACTGGTGAAATCGAGTGGTCATTTGATACTGAAGGATCATTTGGTGGTCGTAGAGGCGCAATAATCCGTTCCCCTACTGTAGGCTCAGAACGTGTGTATTTCGGAGTCGACTCAAACAAAGTGTACGCAGTTAACAAAGATGACGGGACAGAGGTATGGCAGTTTGATACCGGTGTTGTGCTCTCTTCACCCGCTATTTTTGAGGATGTTCTTTATTTAGGGGCAGACAATGACACAGTCTACGCGCTTGAATAAACTGAAAATGTCGTAGAATGGCTCCCGAATCTGAGTAGGGATTATCCACTACAGAGGCTATCTGTAGCTTCTGATGAGCAGCCCCGCTTCCTACTCGGCTGGTTTGCCGTACTCAATCTTGTCCTGTAAAAAGCATCGAAGACATTTCCACTCCTCATCGGCTGCGGAATCAGATACTCCGATAACACGTTTCCCAACAGATTCAGAGACGAGTCGGTACTCAACAGCAGGTTTACACGCAGGCGTCTTTGGGCTCTCTTCAGACAAGGGCTTGTGCAGCTTTGTCTTCGACGTATCGCCTGTTGCGACGAGGTACTGCTTCTTAGTCTCCACAGATGGCGTAGAAAATGGCTGTAAGTGTAATAAATCTACATCTGGTAGAGTGAGTTATAGAAGGATTCGCAGGATGTGACTGTCCCAAGCTTGCCAAGACTAGAGTTCAAGATATGGAGCACAAGTCCTGCCCAGAGACGTTACGAAATTAGTTTGTGCCTGCCAACAAGTTGCCAACAGTATGAGACTTCCCTCCCCCTCATACAGAGAGCACGTAGAACTTGTAGCGACTGTTCTCGTAACTATCACAATCCTCCAATATCTCGGCGTCTTAGGACGCTCTGGAGACATTGACGTAGTATTTCTTGTCGTTTTGGGGATTACCCTTCCAATATTCACCTACCTTCTGACAGTTGCTGGTGAAAATATTGAGTGGATGTCAAAGTGGGATAGAATGGTTCAGGCCGATGAATGACCCCGGTTAGGACAAGTAAATATGTCAGTCTCAACATCGCATCTGAACCTTACTTCACCCCACTCGGAAATGACAGTCTCAATCCTCAGATCCTACCGGCTCGCAACGAAGAACTATCGTCCCATCTTCTCTTACATCCTTCTCAATCTCGTACTGTCCAGCCGTTAGTAAGCCAGAAACATTCATCAGGCAGCTCCCAGAGTTATCCTCCCAGACACTCCTTTCTTTCACTACTTCTGTCTCTTCAAATGAATCAGCCATCAACCTGATCAGAGCCTCGTTTGTTTGCTGCCGCCTGTGCCATACTAGGAGAGGCAGCCGGTACTGTGTCTGGTCCAGAATCCTCCTCTCCATTCAAAATCTCACTGATCTTCACTGAAAATGTCGTACTGGAGCTATCCTTTACTTGGATGCTACCCTTCTCTACCAGAGCTATTTCATCTGCATTCTTGTGCTCTTCTGCTAAAGTGTTCGCCGCTTGGATCTCTTCATCACTAGGTGACTCAAGCTCAATATTCACCCCATCTTTGGGAGTGACCGTTGAATCGTCCTGATCAGTCTCATTCTTCTCTTCCGTCTTGGTCTCAGTGTCTGACCGACTCGGACTTCTGTTTGTTCTCGTTCTGCTGGATGTTTCACCTCCAAAGGCTGATATTAAGCTCCGACGTTTCTCAATAATAGAGGCGCGTCTATCTGTGGGGTTCTTCCTTCCTGCTGCAAGATCCTCGAGAGTCCTAATTCTTAGATTCAGATTTCTCCGGACAGCTCTGATCAAAGTAGTTCTAGATTGAGTCGACATATTATAACACCTCAGCGACTTGTTTTCCGTCGTTAGTGGCTTTATAAATCTTATGGTTGTACTTCGATTCAGTGAGGTCTTCAACTAGTCCCCTCTCTTGCAGCCATTTGACTTGGCGTCTGGCCCATTTTGTTGAGACATCCAGTTCATCAGCCAGTTCCGAGTTCATCTGGGGCTTTCGAGTAAGTTCTTTGAGGACCTGAGTTCGTCTCTTGGAGGCCTTGACTTGGCTAATCAAGTCCCAGTCTAATTGCTCGAAATCAACTGTCATACGCTCTCTACTGACCACTCTGGGATGAACCCTAATTAAGTCAGGGGAGGCTATTTTGCGTGAGTATGTCACATATATTATGGGTATGACACTGGTGGCAAAATGAGGATGAATATGACTATGGCTATTGGGTAGGATCGGCGCGGCCCCCACGGGACAACACGGAAAGGTAGGCAGGCGGGAGGGGCCTCCATTATAGTAGAGGGTGGGTTCACATCCTCTGAAAAGGCGATGCCCCCGTCCCCCCGTGGGGACCTATCTTAGACAGATCAATGGTAATTCCAAGATTGGATCATTTCTAAGAATCGCATCTAATTTCCCTTCGCGCGTACCCCTAAGTCTGGGTTCGGCTCAATCTATTAGTAACATATCACAGAAACTACCTATATCCGGCTGGGACGTGTAAGATCATATATGGCAGCGAAATGCCCCCACTGTGGCCAAACAATAGAAAGATCAGAGGAACACAACGCTGAGAAGGTCCGATTAAAGCCCTGTGATCATCTTCTCCGTGTCGCTGTTCCAGCAGTCGACTATCCGAGCTTTCCTTAGTATCTGACTTTTCCACAGGGTGTCATAGAAGAGTTGCCACGGTGTTTATATCACGATCTCACAGCCGAATCAGCCGTGAGGTCTTGATCGCGTATCGGCCATAACGCCGAAACTGCTGGTGAAGAATAATTAAGCGCGAATCTACTTGATTAGGCAAAATACTAATATTAGGACTTGATTCATTCAGCATATGCCCTCCGTCGTAGACAAACTAAACGATTTTAGAGGAACACGCCCAGCACAGGCCATCTCCGCTGCGATGTTGCTTATATTGGGCTTGTACAATCTGTTCTACAAGCCTGGGGTACTTGCGCTCATTTTCGGTATCCTGTTTTCTGTTGCCGGAGTACTCGCAGTCTACAAATTGATCGTCGGGGAGAGTATCGTGCAGTCAATTTCGTCTTAATTCTGTGTTCATCGGACCCGATTTCTTAGAAGCACACGCAATTCCACACAGTACATTCGCACATCTATCTGACGGTGTTTCGTCACTGGCTGGGCGAGACAAACGATAATCAACGGTTGTATAGAACCTCTGTATCTCGCAAAGCGTTCTTGATAGATACAGAATAGTTCAACCGACTAATTGGTACGTCAATTCCCTGTACTGATCAATTCCAGTTTGGTGTGGGGAGTCTTCTATGACACCCTCACGCGTTAGCTCACAGGCCGGGGATGGGTACAGTTCCATTTTAAGTTTTGAGGGACTTTTTGATTCTCCTGCCGCCATACAGAGATGAGATGACGCAGCAAAGCTTAGATATTCGTTCCGCACTCACGAACGGCCTCGGTCGGGTCAGTAATCGAAACGGTGGAATACTGATTATGGCGGCTGCAGTGCTCGGAACGTTGTGGCAAGTCCTATTCAACAGTGTTTTTGTTCAGATGCTCCCGCCTGATTATTCTGGCTCGCTTGGATTAACGATTGATTTGCCCTTTGGAATCCTAGCTGGTAGTAGCCTCATCGTATTCGTTCTCCTTTCGTACCTCACGATAGTCGCCACGAGAACCTTCGTTGCTGGCAAAACGACCCAACTCCCAACTGAGTTTCTTCAGCGTCAGATTCCGTGGGTTATTGCCAATCTTATTGTGGGGGGTATCGTGTTCACCCTTCTGCTGTTCATCGGATCTCTCCTGTTTGTTATTCCGGGACTCGTCGCCTACCTGTCGTTGCTATTTATGACCTTCTTCATCGCCGTTGATGACGACAATTTCATCAGTGCAATGACCAGTAGTTGGCACCTCACCAGAGGAAATTGGATTCGACTCTTCATCCTTCTCGCCATCATCATCGTTCCCACCGCAGTCGGGTCTGCACTTGTCTCAACAGCATCCGTGATGGCATTCGGCGCTAATTCAGCGGCTTCGCAGATCGCCACCGGCCTCATCTCATTGCCAGTTAGCATTCTTATCCTCGGCGTGTTAGCCGAAACATTCGTTCAACTTCAGGAAAGGCACCACGAGACCTCACCTGGATCGGCTACTACCGATCGCTCCACACCTGAGTATTAATACGGCTCTTGCCGAACACGGTGACAGCGTGTCATAGAGCTCTTCACACACTATAGTCAGTCTAAGTATCTTTACAGAGCTGTGCCGTCGCAAAAGAACGTGCACCCGGTGCACGGCGCTTAGACATCTTCAAACAGTACCTCTTTATTCCGGAATTCTGATTGTTTTGACCCGGATAGCGTGATACACCCGGCAACCGTGGTTCCTTCAGAGTGGCTTACAGCAGCATCGGGGCTGGAACCGCCGGATCTGCCGATGACCTTATGAACCCTTCTATGCCACCCTGTTTCCAAATTAAAGCTGTAATACTGTAGTTGATAGATAGGGTATCATAGAATCGTTAGCACACCTATTTCAATCGGTAAGTACAGCCGAACGCTGTATCACATCGGATCGTCTTCTGCTCAGAATCTGCCAGGAGCGACCCGGTGGGTAGAGAGATCCAAACCACAAAAATTTCATTTGTCACGTAATGAATACTCGCTGTCGATGCCCTCCAATTTCGGTAAACTGTTACTGGTTGGGATCCCTTGCCTGATAGTAGCGTTATCGGGGTGTAGCGGCTTCTCACCGGCAGGTCAGCCGACTGACACCACGGATAGACCTTCGACTGTGACAGACGTACCGTCGACCGTAACGGAGGTACCACCGAAGCCTACAGAGTCACCAACGACTGAGACAGTGTCACGTGGAGGTCTGCTGGTTGTCGAGCCAGTAGAGAACACGACCGGAGCGAACGAGAGCAAGATCGTGCAGTATAACCAGACGAGACTCTCTCAATCGCCAACACTGAACGATGCAGTCACGGAAGCGATTTCTACCAAAACTACACAACAGCGAGACCTCTCAGGTCAGGAAGTCCAACGAGTTGAATCAGTGGCAGAAGTGTATAACGCGCCGACCGGGGGATTCATACTCTTGAATAATGAAACAGGAGTTCGCGTCTCACTCGCATATGAACTGTGAATATAGGTCGGGTTCTCAGCAGTTCGTAGCGTCAGCATTGGTCTGGTGACTGGCTTGCGCGTTGTATTCAGCACGCCCTCGTGAAGATCAAGAAATCTGGTGGGACCTACAGCGGTACATTCGCACCTAAGACCTCACGGCTGGCGTAGTCGTTGAGTCGTGAAATAAACACCCCAATAAGAGTTCTATGACATCCTAGTTGATAGAGACAAAGTCTGGGCCAGCAGTCCAGCAGTGATCTTATTCCAACAGTCGGTCAGGCATCCCAACTGGGCCTGTATCCAATGGCCTGTGCCTGGGGCGTATCTCGCAAAATATTCGCTGCTCTTTGACTCCGTACAACAACAGGTGTGCGTGGATCTGAATTCTGGTGTTATTCTGGAGTAATTAATTCCTGTCGAGCAAGAAGATATAATTAATCTGATGGCCGCTCCGAGTAGCAGAAGCTTGGGCTAAAACGACTGTTGATCTCTGCTATTATGAGTTGACCCTCGATCGTCGTAGTTCGCTCTCCCGACGCTTCCTCGTGGTGCTAAAGACATCAAAGTGCCCCGGAGCTCATCACTTGAATCAAATGTCTCGGGGGGATCATCAAGGAGGTCAAGCATCTCCCCAAGAGTCGTTTCAGAGCCGTCTTGAAACTCAACCGTCAGATTTTCGCAGTTATCTTTGATATCGTCTATATTGGCTGGATACTCGCAATCACACAACTCGTCCAGTGCCTGGTTGAGTTCCATCATACACTATCATTACACAGCGTGTATACCTATGAAGCTACTGCCGTGAGAGGATGCTTCTATCTGTTCGATGATCTCGTCGAAGAATGAAAGGATATCATCGGGGTAAATAGATAGTCTTCCTGCTGGCGGGGATCAAGACAGCGTGGTCATAACAACAGATGAGAGTAAGGAACTGTTCAGGGCCTCTGTTCGCTTTATCCCATCATAGTATTTTGTCCTTCGAACTGAACCGCAGCAAACAGGGTGTGAATGTCTCTATGAAACACTAATCTAGTGAGCTATTGTGGACTATGTGGAATTAGTACTGATTGTTTATAAGACGTAGAGATTCTGCCCAGCATCGAAACTTCTTATTTTTCCGAATGAATCTTGAATCAGCTGATAGAACCTGCCTGCATACTAACCGGCGAGGTTTCTCCTAATTCGACAATAGGTTCCGCTATCCCCGCAAGATACAAACCGCGAGTCGGCTGCCGAGTCATCTCTGATTGTTGCTACTGAATTGTCGGAGTGCTGACCAAGTGCTTATTTACTTTACAATAGAATTCGGAACTATGGTTCTTGACAGATATGACACAGACCCGGTAATCAAAAGTTGGCAGAAACTTCTTGAACAAGAAGCAGAGTCGCGGGGAACTGAGGTTGATTTCCAGTCCTCCACTTTTCATTTCATCCTCGAAGACAATCCACAGCTTGTTGCGGGGGTAGTTCATAAGAGAAAAAGTTGGGAATATAGTCCACCAAATACGGATCAGATATTCTTCGAGGGTTCACGCGAGTTGGATGCTGAAAGTAGATTATCTGAATGCGTTATATTTTCGGTGATTTTGGATTTGTACTCTCAATCGAGAGAGTTTGATCCTGAGAAAGATCATTTCCTCATTGTACCTCCAGAAGACAGAAAGATCCTACCCGGGAACAATGACCGTTTTAACATATACGTGGACAATCCCAGCAAAGGGGGCTCATATTATTATTATAAATCGTCTCCTGGATCAAACAGGAAGAATATAAAAGGGGGTGACTGGGGTAGTATGTTTAAAAAGCTGATTGAGTAGTACAGATATATGTCAGTTGTTTCACCCTTGAGAAAATAAAGTGAAGATCATACGTCTATTCACTACCATCTCTATACTCAGCAACTTATTTGTGACAAATCTTGAGTAGATGGCAATCTGATTTGATACGGCATCCGTCTGTATTGGCTGATACAGCCTGATCTGACCGTTCAATAATTTATTGCGATCTAAGCTCGTTGTATTTTCAGCCTTGGGTGGTCCTTTGGAGTCTTGAGTGGGACTCTTTCTCAAGATTTGTTAAGAGCGTACTGTTGCACTAACGGAGAATCAGTATCTATCCAGATCGGGTCCGTCGTGTGGGGGCAGCACCTCAGGCGTTAGGTCCCTCAGAAAATCACCTATCCCGGATATTGTCAACTGATTATTAGGAATCACAGAATGAATTCTCTATGGGTTTCCTGATAATATTTTTATATATCAGGCTCTACCCCCACACTCCCGGGATTGGTCCGCTTCCTTCCTCAATCAACTCAAACCTATCACTCTTTTTTAATTCTTTGCTGATACTGCTTCTACTCGCTTCAATCTCATCTTTTATATCGTTTATTTCGAACTCATCTATGCCCTCACTCTGAAGATATCTGAGTATCTGATTTTCAGTAGAAACATAGGAACCACCAACTGTCTCTTCAGGTTTTTTACTAACTGGGATGTCGTCAGGGATAGCAGCCGTATGAACATATACTGTACTCTGATCAATTGACTCATCCCTCCCGAATCTAAGGATAGCCTGTCCTACTAGATCATCCCTGAAAGCCCTCATAATTGGATCTCCAACGTCTCCAAATGACTTGTCAGTCCCTTTCTGACCATCCCACTCGATGGACTGGTTCATAAAGGCTCCAATGAGCTTAGCTTGATGATGGATCCTCCATTCAGGACTCCCAAGAACGACTCCAACGTCTTCGTTTTTGAACTGATTATTTGACTCGACGTTAGCAAAGTTCATTTTAGAGCTAATTGGCAGCTCGTCCTCGTCGTATAGATCAAGAGCTTTCTTCGTACTGATTATCGGAATATCCTTGTCGTGATTTTTATCCACTATCCTGATCAGCTTCCTGTCAGCTCCCTTGGTGACGTATTCACCGGATGAGTATGGCTTCACGTTCTCAGAGGTCTGGATGACAGACAAACCCATAATTTCAGAGTAGTATTTCTGTCGTTCTGCAAGAGATAGAGGTTCAACGAGTTCAGTGTGTACTCCTAACCTCCAGTTCAGCCATACAGGAGATGATATATTTTCGTGCTCGACCGGATAGCCGTTGAGAACGATGATGGTATTAGGAGAGATCCTGGGTTTGTTTCCCCCAAATCCAGGCCTATTCAGTAGATACACGCTGCCATCTCCGTCTTTTACTCCGATATAATCCTCTCTATCTGAACCGTCAGTATCTCCGTAGCCATAGACAGCAAACCCGTTGCCCAGATCTTCTGATTTCAAAATCGTCTCAACGATCTTCACAGCATCGGAATGTGTGGTCGAGCCTTCGTCTGTCCGTAGTTCAAACTCTAGATCATTCAGAGCATCAATTGCTCTCTGTCGGACTCTTTCTGAGCCTCTAGCCTCGTAGAGAGAGTCAACAGAATTGCAAGGGAAGGAGTCATTCTGTAAGATAGCAGTCAGCTTGGATTCGTTAACCTCGTGCTCTTTGATGAACGCTTGTTTTGATATATCATCGAAGAATACAGTCCGGTCTCGGACGAAGGGCTCTACGTGAGAGTGTTTTGTGTGGCCTATGAGGACATCGTACTTGCTGAGTGGGATGTCTTTCTTGTACTCTCCTTCCAGCTCTGGAAGCTTTCGAGCGTACTCACACGCTGAGTGGCAAGCATCCGTCTCCCGGTGAATGGTTTGAGGTGAGATTCCCCTATGATACAGTTTGTGCGCTTTGCTCGGAGCAGAGTTGCCTTCGTCTGAGTCATAGCTGTCGCAATCCTCCGGCATTGAGGGGAGTATCTTCACTGTCAGTCCTCGGTCCTCACACCACTGTTTGAACTCTCCGTAGAGATCTCGACGAGCAGTGAAGTACGCTGCGTGAATCCCTTTGTCAGCAATGACCTGAGCACTGCTGTATGATTTGCCTGAAGAAGGGGGAGCCTTGATTACACAGTCGAGTTTGTTCTCAATGCTGTCAGATATTGTTTTCTTGACTCTGTCGTATACGTCCTGTTGAGATTCTAGCGGGCTCTTGGCTTTCATATGGTTAACCGGTATGATGATTTGGAGGCGTAGGAAGGATTAGTAACAGAGTCTCTGCATTTCTCGTTGTTCTCTTTTAATGCACCAGTCCAGACCCATCGCATCAATCTTATTGTAATACTCGGTGAATTCTCCAGTGAAGACGATGACTTCCTTCTCACAATCAAAGAACAGCAGGCCGCGCTCTTTCGCCTCGTCCTTTAGATCCGTTGAGATATTCTCTTTTACATAGTGAGGCTCTAGCTCAAACATAGTAAGTGTTCCATCCTTGGATATCCACGGAGAGTACGGCTTGTCTTCGAGGTCTTTGAGAAATTCCTCTGAACCTTTTAATTCGTTTATAAGATTCTCAAGACCATCGGAACTCTGTCTATTAGGTTCCGTCTCAGAGTTCTGTGCTTCCGTGTTCCCCCCGGAGTCCTGTGCTTCTGTTTCGTTTTCAGAATCTTGCGACTCTGCTCCTGTTTCAGAGTCTAGAAAGTGTTCAATTCCCATCTGAGGATATAAGTTCTAAATTGTTATTTTTAATTCTCTTTCAGCTCGATATTCTTACTTCGTACGACTTCTACTTCTTGATCGGTCAATATATTACAAAGTCTTATTAGATCCGTGGGATGATTTTCTTTTTTGCATTTAACTGCTGCAGCAATAAGCTTTCCAAAGAATGGAATCCGGTGAGTAGAAAGCTTTCTTTTTATATACAGAGCGGCCTCAAAATGTTTTCTAGCGGCTTGATCCCGTCTGTATACCTCAGGAATTTCCTTAGCTTCGGGATTATGGAACGTAATCCTAGTCGTCTTCGGTTCTTCTAGCTCGTCACTTTCGCTGTTTGCGTCGGTTGTCATTTCTCTAAATTCTCCGTTGGTCGTTTGTCTGCCTGCTTGAATCGCTGGATACAATGCCTCCAGCAGGGCGGAAGCCCGCTTGACAGAATCGAACTGTCAATAATGCGCCAGCGCGGGCTAAACCATCTTGCTAAGCGTCAGGTCCCAGGTGTGGGGTTAGCCTGAGAAGCCCTCAAATAACTCCTCGATGGCTCCCTCATTACCCTGAGTAACTTCTTTATCAACAGCTACGAGGAAATCTCCGACTATCCTCTTTCGATTGACAGAAGTGTCTTTGAGGGATTTAGCAGCTTGATAGTGCTTTCTCATCTTCTCTTCCTCAGCATAATCACCTCTCGAATCTGGGTGATCTACGTTCGAGAATGTTATGTGAGTCTGCTTTTGTTGGCTCTGTCTGTCGTCTGTGTAGTCTTCAAGTCCAGTCATTCTGCTTCCTCCTCGATTCTTTGGTCGATATAGTTCTCGATGACTTCATTGATTGTCTTGTTTCGGGATACGGTTTCTTTGAATTCTATCCACTTATTGTCTGGAATGTCTAATTTGTAGGTAGTCATACCCGATCACACCTGTTGATTGGTCACTTGCGGTGATAAATGTTTCTTCTATGATAAAATAGGGGTCCCAACAATCGCCCCAATCCAATGGGCAAATATACGGTATACATATCGGGCGTATTTCGGCCTCACACGGATTATACGAGAGTGATAACCTTTCCCCAATCATCCAACCACGATGGCCATACGCGGCGTGTGATGGAGTTCAATCACCGGCGGGGTGATCTTCAGTTGGAAGGGTACATAACTGGTACAAATAATATCACTACTTTCCATAGATTTAGCAGATATCAAGAATATGAGACGGTAAGCTACGACCTGTACGTATAATAAGAGGAGCTCGCGACTGAATTTTATATGAGCATAGATACTTGCTCTAATTATGCCCAGCGAAGAAAAGTCCGAAGTTGATCTGTCTGATCTGAAGAGCCTATTTGAGCTAGTTGGAGAGGCAGGAGAACGTAGATACGGCACAAAAACCGCTAGACACGTATACGAGGAACTCGCGCTCTCGATTGCCTCAATGAAGCTCAAGCAGGCTTACGGAGTTGAGGTAAATAAAGTCAAGATGCCTCGACATATGCTGATTTTTGGGCCCACGGAGACATTCAAATCACAGATTGTCTCCGATTTCATAGACCACTTTCTACCTAAAACTATATCTGGGGATCAGATAGACTCGTCTACCCCGAGGGCACTGATGGGGAGTGCCGACAGAGATAGTGGGGATGTCTATCCACCGTCTTTCACTACTAACGACCTCGTTCAGATTGAGTGGGACACTCTAACGACGATGGAGGACTCCAGCCAAATTCAGGGCATCTTCTACAAAGCGCTTGAGGACAACGTCATTAGAAATGATATGGTCTCTGTCGCTAAGTCGGATATTGAGGACCGGGATTATCTCTCTGACAACAACCAGATGAGGTTAGAGTTTCCTGTAAAGTCGGTTATTATCGGAGTTGTTCATCAAGAGAGTTCGTTCTGGAAGGAATACGACAAGGCATTCTACAACCGGTGGTGGCCGGTGTTCAACGATCCTCCGAGCGGCTATATTGCTGATGCGAGGGAACATCAAGATCAGTTAGGTCAGGATGAGAAAGAGATCAAACGGAGATTCCGGCAGCTCTTCGACGAGGTAGCCCTAACTGGCGAATTCAAGTCGGTCAATTCAGATGTATATCGGAATGAATTTGTGAATCTGTACGATCAAGAATCTCCGAGAATTTTCAACAAGACGAACGTTACGCTGTCGTGCAAAGCTTTACTCGAAGGTCACATTGAGGACGGGAATATCGAACCGACTCAAGACGATATAGATTGGCTGAAAACGCGAATCAAAGAGAAGTATAATCCCCACTACAATGAGATGCTATCCTATGCGGAGACGAGTCAAGAAAACCTCAAAAGAAGAAATGATAAGATTGAATTGCAGGCTCGGATGCTCAAGTATATAATAACCAATGGTGGAGCGACGAAGCAAAACCTCGCAAATAGGTTTGATCGACCAGCGGGTACTATTGAACAATATTTGACTGAAACTGGAGGAATTCTTAGCGAGATGATTACACACGAGAAGGAGGTGACGAGCTATGGTAAGAAACCAGTATATCGAGTCGAACAGAATAGAGAGGACTCAGATTAAACTACAATTACAACGGCTGGATAGGCGTGTGAAGAGATGTTGTCAGAGAATTTGTATAAACTCCTCATACCCCCACACGCCCTGTGTGGGCAATAGAGTATATTTCACACAATTATAAGTAAAATAAACTTAGTTAACGTTTATCTTCCTCTAACCCCACGGTGGCACACGGGATGGTGGGGGGTGTGAGGAGGACGTGACAAGCATCTTTTACATTTTCATTCCCCATTCAAGCTATGGACCTCGAACAGCGTGCCAGACTGAAACTAATTGGATGGTATACCCCCCCACCGGACGTGTGGGTACGCGTTTCTGTCCCCGAGATCAGCTATGTTTCAGCGTATTATAGAAGATATTAAACGGTTATCTCAGCACTTTCCAATATCTCTGTTAGGAGTCTAAACTTAGGAGAGTGGTCAAAATAACAGGCAAATGGAGTAGAAATCAACGTCTGTCTATGTGATTCAACTAGAGCTCAAGAATATCTTTACAGCTTGATACCTAGAAATGCGTACTGTTCGTAATGCCCTACGAGTCGAAAACCCAGCAACCGTGTCTATACTTTCTTCCAGTTGTCCTCTCTATGGGCTTGAATGACCTCCGCGATATCAAAGTTCTCTCGTACAGTCTCCATCTCCACGGTAACTGTATCTCCCGGTTCCGTATCTGGCACTATCACAACATAACCCCCTCCAATCTTACCGAGCCCGTCTCCTTGATCTCCTACCCCTTCAGTTTCGACCCTTCTGATATCGCCCTCATCCACGGGAGGGCTTGGCTCCGAGTCAGCTGGTTGCTCACGTCCTGATGAGTCCCGTGGGGATTCAGTCTTGTCTGAAGGGGTTGCTACCAGCGCTACTTTGTATACCTCTTCAAGCGAGAGATCTCCGTTCTGAACTTCTTGTCCGGGGGCCTCAAGCACGTATGAGTCTTCTTGCTGCTCAACAGTAGCGTGATACAACCAGGGGAGTTCTTCGGAGATTTGCATCTGATACAATCGTAGAACAGCAAGAGTGGTTTGGGTTTGTTGAAAACCCGGCTCTGCAGTTTATACACACTCCTCAGGGTGAAGATCCGTGAACGATAGCATCGGCTGTCGACGTCATATATGTCTCGGTCATAGTAGAACGTACAGAGTTCAGTTACTTATGAAAATCCTGCTTCTACGCGCGCCATTGACCAGGGTCCGCAACTCGCCGCTGGGGTCAAGACACTTCCCTCCACTGAGACAATTCCCCAGTATACCGCGAGACTTTAATATTATCTGTGTCCTCACGGAGGATGTCATCAACGCCCTTCCCATACTCGTCTTGTAGTTCTTCGTCAATGTCTTCACATATATCCTCCAGAAAGCCCGCGATAATAGCACTATCAACAGCCGAGAGTTTCATTTCATCATCCATTTCCACCCGTAATACCTCGTTATCATCGACAGCCACCTCGACAAACTCATCAAATCTCTCTGACTCTGGGGGGTGTTCGGAAGATTCGCCCATATTCGTTGCACACAATTTGACTGAAAGTTAAATATCTACTGGTCTTGCATATTACTCAGGAAATTCCGTGGTCGGAATCATCCATCTTTTCTATCGCCTACATCATACTCTCAGTTCAACGTGCAGAGCCGGATTGAAATTCAGAGGCTCGCCGCTCGGATTCACTCGTGAGTATGTATAGCGTCCCTTTGAGCATTGACTGAGTTTTTGACGATCCTACGCCTATACGAATACAAGATGACTCAGCAAACACTCTATCCCGTGTTCATAGGGTTACTTGATCTTGGATTCGCTGGACTACTATTCCTGGTCGTTCCAGTGCTGGGAGTATTGATGGGAGCTATCGGCGCTCTTGTCGTGGGAACGTGGCTTGTTCAGCATCTGAACCTCTCGCCTGTAGAATCTGAATCTGCGATAGTAGGTAATGTGCGGTGAGAGAGTATCTAAGGGTCCGACTCTAAGATCATACGACTGAAGTTGTATTGACCGGCTACCCTGAACAGTTGAGCTGTTATAGAGCGTAGAGAGCCGCTGTATTTAATCGAGATCCGGTAGTGTCTCTTAATCAGTCGTCGGATCCGGCACCTTCTGCTGTTTCAGCCGGATCTGCTTTCTGTTGGTTAGCGACATCAATATATTGACTGGCTGTTCGGAGCTTGAATCGCACTTCGCTGTCATCTACTTCTTCGATAGCATCATTTAGTTGTTGCTTCACTATGCTAAGAGGGTCCTCAGACATATTCGATCCAATTTTTTCTATTGGTAAATAGTATTCGGTGGATGTGTGGCAGTCTTTCACGGCTACATACTGACGGTCTATATCAGGTGGACAGTTCAAGAGAGCTAATTGACTCTCTGAAGCCAACTGACGATCTAATCCGATAGCTATAGTGTAGGTATTTCGTGTGGCTTGGCCGTAAATTCTCGGTGATTCGTCTATGAAATAATAGATGGGAATGGTCGTATTAGGGGCTCTATCACCAATCTAGTGATCTGCAAAAAGGAAAATATGGAGGGCTTTGACCTAGTACTACGTTGTGAACGTGGAACCACTACCCTGGATCGGCTCGAAACGTGGTTCTACATCATCTATAACCCCTCAGAGTACTTTTTCATAGCTTCGAGCGCTGCGTGCTCGGCGTCTTCGACATACTCCAACTCCATTCCCACAGCGATCTCTTCGACTCCATCATCTGGATCGACTAGGATCACACGATGAGCATTGCAGAATCCAGGCTGATCAGAGTACGTTTTGTACGGCATACAGCGCACTTCAGCACCTGATTCTTTGTGCTCAAACTCAGCGATTAGTTTGAAATTGCCACTGAATTTGTACTGAGAGACAGTCCATCCGTCTGGAATCTCGATGTCCGGCTCTTCCTCTCTCATACGTCCTTTCCCCACTTTTCGACTGCGTCAGCGAGTGATCCCTCGAACTGCCAGTCAGCAACCTCGAAAGCATCCTCAGTTGGTCCATCCCAACGAGGGAAACCACAGTGCTCGCTGATCTTGATTTGCCAGTCACTCGGCTCATCAAACGGGCTTCTGTTCGGGAGTTCGACAATGTAGAGATACTCTTCATCTCCGTGGATCCCACACGATGGATCCTCAACGCCGTGACCCAGCAAGTATGATGGAGTCCGCTCAAGATCCTCCCAACTTTCGGGGGAGAGCACTCCTTCAACCGAGTCTGGTAGGTCACTGTAGAGTCCGTCTTGACAACGGAACGTCCTCTCTATGTACCGGAGTTTGTCGATTAAGATGAACTGAGCCGCTGCGTAACCTGAGTCACGATGAGTCCCAGTAGCGTGGAGTAGTTCTTGGAGATGCTCCAAGAGCGGGATGATCCCTTCAGGATACCCATCCGAGTGACGGTAGACCTGAGCCACACGGTCTGTCTTCTCGTCGGTGAATCGAAGTTGACAACGTGTGCTCATAGGCTGGAGTACTTGATAGGATCGAGGTCGGTGTTCCGTGAGATCGACTGGACTCGTTCGAGCTGGTACTCTCCAGTGGCTCGATCACTGCTCCCCCACGAACAGGCCGGACAGCCGTTACCCCGGAGAACGTCTTCTTTCTTGTCTCCATCCAACTCGTGGGTCAGGTAGTAGAATTCCCATCTGCTGCCACACTGACCGCAGGTAACGTCATTCATCTCCACTACCTCCAGTCGGGGCGTGAGTTGGCCAGACGACAGAAATTCCCATACTCGCCATCGGCCCTTCTTGTTCCTCGACTTCTTGCCACTGCTCTACGGTTTCGAGTAACTGCTCTGCCTTCTCCGGGTTACCTTGCTCTATAGAAACCCAGTGCCCTCGGGCTGATTCGATGAGAGAATCAAGATCTCGGTTGAACACCGCAGCCCCTCTCTCACAGTAGGCAGCAGAGCCGTCTTGCCTGAAGTCCTTGACGTGCTTTGCTGCGTGGGCCGGACTTGCGTAGCCAATACTGTCGTCGACGATAGCAGCGATGAGTTCCTTATCGCTCATCTCCTCCGCCGAGTGGGTGTTCGTCTCCTTCGCGCAGTCTCGACAGAGACGCTCATATTCGTCCGGTACTCGATACTGTTCACAGTACTCGACTCCGACAGCCGACCAGGAACCACAGCGGTCACAAGATCGGCTGGAGAGACTCTCGTCTGCTGAGTTTTCTGTCATAGCGAAATCTCCCTTCAGGAACCGGCTGTATTGCGATAATTACGCCGGTTCAGCAGACGTAGACGGTGATTTGGTATTTAAATTCTATTCAAAATAGGATATAAGATACCACTATAGATTATTCAAACGTGTTTCTTTGGCATTAGATCCTGGAAATCTTGAGAATCTAACCACTCACAGAGCTTGACTAATTGTGCTGTCGCTTCCTCAAACATTTGCTCTCCTTTTTCGGCTGTTGCATCAGTCTGGTCTCCAAGGACTCCGTTATCAGTATTATCGGCAGCATCGTAGAATGTTCGTGCTCCAAATTTTGTTGTTTCTGCTTCATCAATACTTTTCAGCCCCCCATCTCGGGCATCTTCAAGACGGTCTTCGCGAACCAGTTCTGGCCTTAGATGTTGAATCATCGCTGTTTCTTTTGGACCACCGTGAGGGCCATTCTGGTCGAATAAGTCATCGACAAGATCTGGGATACTATCATTCCACATCCACTCAATCGCATATAGCACCTCTTCATCACGAAGATGCCGACCCACCTCTCGCAGATGTTCAACATTCCCTCCGTGGGCATTCACGTAGATCACTCGATCAATTCCGTGATAGGCAAGGTTCCGAGTAAAGGATTCAACATAGTTCCTGAATGTAGGTGCATCAACCCACATTGTTCCGTGAAACTGCCTATGATGAGGGCTTACTCCGATGTTGATAGTAGGAGTACAGAGATAGCCAGTTCTTTCAGCTGCTTCTCGTGCGTAGGCCTCTGCTATAATATGATCTGTTGCCAATGGAAGATGAGGTCCGTGTTGCTCGGTTGAGCCCAATGGAACAAGGGCTATTGATTCATCCTCAAGGTAATCCCCAAGTTCCGGCCAGGTTTCATCAGCAATATACATATTATGGATTGATGAATGGCGCTCTCTTCAATCTATGGAAGCCCGTATTTCAATCGATCAGTCCGCGCTGTTTTGCCTCTTTCCTTGTTAACTCGGGCTTTAGTTCAGGATATTGATCCGTCAGGTGGATCTTCGGATGACAAGACTGACACACTGGTACACGGATATTCTGCTTATATGAAACGTGATGTGCTACTAAATTTGGCTTGACTTCACCACAGGCTGAACACCTGTGCCTTGGGTCGTTTACTCTTTCACCGCACATTGGCTCATTCAGCAGTTCCTCCGGGGCCGTACTGCCGGTAGCGCTCTCGAAGGTCGGCAGTAATCAAGTCGAGATATTCTTTCGTAGTATCTAGACTATCGTGACCCATAATGTCGGCTAGGGTCTTGATATCTATTCCATTTTTTAGAGATTGAACTGCAAATCCGTGTCTTAGAGTGTGGGCAGTGATTTTGTACCTACTTTGTCCGTTTCCATCAGTATACATTTCTCGTTGGATTCCTGCGTTCTTCGCTGACTTCACAATGATCTGGTTGATCTGGTGAGGATTTAGGCGGCCACTTCTCTCTGATACAAAGAGATGGTCTGAGGTTTCTGCGGAATTGTAACTACTTCTGTAACCGCCGTCAATCCATATACCAAGCAATGTATCCAAAGATGGCTGGTAGAAAACATCTCTACTCTTGCTGTTCTTTCCTCGAATCTTTATTTCTCGTTTGTCTCTGTCAATATTGTTCAACGTTACATCCGCGGCTTCTTTCCGGCGAAGTCCTGTCTGCCACAGAAATTCAATGAGAAGCTCATTTCTGAGCTTTGGACCCGGGCAGTTGTCTTTGATCGCTTCCTTCTCTTCTTTTGTTAGATAGATAGTGTCTTCCGCGAGTTTATCGCTCTGCCTCGTCGGATTCTGGTAGTCAACAATGTCTGCGTCGTCAAGATTGACATCCTTTACAGGGTTCTGCTCAATGGATTCTTGTTTTTCGTGTAAAAACGTGTATAGAGTTGAGACGGTTGCGAACTTGTCTTTAATTGTCGTATCGCCGTAGCCTTTCCGAGAGAGGTATACGGCATAGTCCTCCAATCTCAGCGGAGTGAATTCTTCAAGAGTATCCTCCCGCTGGTTTTCAAACCATTCTGTGAACTGGATTAACCCGAGTTCTCGGTTTTGAACCGTGCCATCAGCTTTTGTAGCGCGAATTCGTTGGAGATATCGTGACGCATCATTGAGGATGATGCAGTCGACAATATCTATCTCCTCACACGGATTTTGGTCTACCCGGTCTTCTTCGATCAGATACTCGAAATATTTTTCTAAGCTTCGGAATATCTCTGATCGGATCTTACCGTAGGATGCTGAGTTATCTTGCTTGATCCATTTAATAAGTTCCCGTATCTGCTCCGGACGAAACTCCTCTACAGAAAGCCCCTGACTTTCACACCAGGTAGAGAATAAGTCCAGCGAGCGTGTATGGCCCTGGATAGTCGATTCGGCATAATCACACTCTTGACACTCACGGATGAAGGCTTCTGCTGACCTAAGCATAGGAATCAGTTGTTTTTGTAGTACTGCGTCGTTCCTGCTTCCGACTCAGTTGAACTTACAGAGTGGGTAGTACTCTGTAATCTTTTGACAGCTAATTGTACGGCTTCTTCATCTGCATCAAGCATCGCAGCAATATTAGCTATCGAGCCGGTACAAGCAAGATTTTCAGATGGATCGTGACTTTGCGACGCAGAAGCAGTTTCTTGACTATCATCTCCCATTGCTTCTATCATATATTCACCGCTAGACTGAGGTCCACTGACTGAAGATGTATCCTCGTTCTGCGCTATGGCGCTTTGGATCTCTGCAATGGAATTCGGGAGAATACGGTAAATTTCCGTAGCTAACGTTGTGAGATCCTCATCACCGTAACGTTCTGATTCGATGGCAGATAGCCGCCGGTCTACAGACTGGAGTTTATGAGATATTTGTTCTAGCTTGTTGGTCACTTCAGGTGCTGGTTCCTTTGATTTGGGATCTCCTTTTTCAAGCGGATTCTCGCGAGCAATTTCTCTCTCAGTGGCGATGCGTACCAACTGTGACAGCGTAGGCTGATTGCTTTCCTCAACATAATCTTTCCATCTTTTCTTCTTTTCTTTGGATATTCTTACTGTTAACATCTCATATTCGTCCGACATTGCAGAAATGCGTTACACGGGAAAACAATATAAAAATTTTCTCTACAAAATGAGTTATGTCCACTCGACCGCGTAGAGTGTCCCGTCGTCGCGGAGGCGGCGCCCGACCTCGCGGAGGTGCTCGACGTTGCCGCCGTGGGCGTTGACGAAGACCACCCGGTCGATCCCGTGATACGTGAGGTTCCGGGTCAGCGACTCGATGTAGTCGCGGAAGACCGGTGCGTCAACCCACATCGTGCCGTGGAACTGCCGGTGGTGCGGGCTGACGCCGACGTTCACCGTGGGGGTACAGAGGAATCCACCGCGGTCTGCTGCCTCGCGGGCCAGTCCCTCGGCGATGAGGTGGTCGGTGGCCAGCGGGAGGTGCGGGCCGTGCTGTTCGGTTGAGCCGAGCGGGACGACCGCGACCGACTCCTCGGCGACGTAGTCTCCGAGCTCGGGCCACGTCCGATCTGCAGCGTACATACCGAGGCGAGGCGGCGGGCGATAAAGAAGGTAGGGCACACTGAGGCGACGACGGCCGCCGCGCGGGTTTTGTCGGGGCGAACAGTCGGCACTCCCCGGTCCCGCGCCGACGTGCTGAGCGACCGCGACCCGACGCGGGCGACTCCCTACGACGTACCACGGGTGGCCGCCCGATCGGTGATACCCCTACGCCGCGGGGGCCTCCGGGTCGGCACCGCCGTCGTCGCCGTCGTCGCCGTCGTCGCCGTCGTCGCCGTCGCCACGGAGTTCGTAGAGCGCGGTAGCGAGCGCCCCCAACCCGAGGAGGAGGACGGCGAACCGGGCCAACCCACCGACAACGGGGATCTGTCGAACGAGCGCGACGGCGACGATCCCGACCGCGAGCGCCGCCCACCGGTTCCGGTAGTCACCGAGCGACAGCAGCCACGTCCCGAGCACAACGGCGCCGTACACCGTCGCCGCGAAGACAACGGCGCCAAAGACGAGAACGCCCACGAGCGACAGGGGAATCCCCACGATCGTCAGGCCCAAGATCAGGAGCGCGACCGGTGTGCCGACGAGTGTCAAAAGCCCGACGCCGCCGCTCCGGAGCGGTTGTGTCGTCCCCACCTCGCCGACCCGGCGGCTGACGTTCGGCACCGCCAGAAGCAGGATTGCGCCGAGCAGGAGACTCGACAACCCGGAGTAGACCGCGCCGACCCACGGCGGGAGCGTCGGCAGTTCCGCGTCGCCGCCGGGACCGCCGGGACTGGCGACGTCGAGGTCGGCGGTGGCGGTCGCCCCGCCGGCGATGCTCGCCCCGTCGGCGATCGTCGCGTCCTCCGAGTGGTACGTCAGCGACCCACCGATGGCGGCCGTCGGGGTGACATCGAGGGTCGTAGCGTCGACAGCGGCGTCGCCGTCGATCGATCCCGCGAGACGGGCGTCCGCGACGCCGGCGTCGAGGCCGCCGCCGACAGTCGACCGCTCGCGGAGCTCCAACGCCGCGGACGCGACGGTCACGTCGCCGTCGACCGTTCCTTCGAGGAGGACGCTGCCGGCGGTGGCGTTGAGATCGCCCGTCACCCGACCGGAGTCGGTCACGAGAACCGACCCGGCGGTCGCGGAGACGTCGCCGTTGACCGTCCCAGCTATGACGACCGCGCCCGCGGTGGCGTCGAGCGTGCCGTCGAACGTCTCGTTCTCGTCAATCCGGACAACTGCGCCGGAGGGCTGCGATCCGTCCGTGTCGGACTGCTGTGCGACTGTGACTGCCGGAAGGCCGCCGACGACCACGAGGACGGCGAGGAGGGCGGCGACCACTCGATAGCGTTGGCGTGACATACTGAATCACCGGAGGGGACAACTCACAGCGGATGTGGTACGACGATCGACATAAATCCCCGAGATCCGACGCGGCATGGGTTTTTACCCACCGGTGGTGTGGCTGACGGTATGGAGTACACCACACTGGGCGACACCGGCACCACGGTCTCGAAGATCTGCCTCGGGTGTATGAGCTTCGGCGACAACGACTGGCGGGAGTGGGTGCTCGACGAGGCGGCCGGCAGGGAACTGGTCGACCGCGCGATCGAACTCGGCGTGAACTTCTTCGACACCGCAAACATGTACTCCCGCGGCGGGTCCGAGCGGGTGCTCGGTGACGCGCTCTCCGATCGCGACCGCGACGAGTTCGTGGTCGCGTCGAAGGTGTACTTCCAGATGGACGACGACGACCCCAACTCCGGAGGGCTGTCGCGGAAGGCGATCGAGCAGGAACTCGACAACTCCCTGGATCGGCTCGGAATGGATTCGCTTGATCTCCTCCAGATCCACCGGTGGGACGACGACACCCCGATCGAGCGGACGATGCGGGCGCTCGACGCCGCCGTCGACCGCGGGAAGACCAGATACCTCGGCGCGTCGTCCATGTGGGCCCACCAGTTCGCCGAGGCACAGCACGTCGCCGACCGCGAGGGGCTCACGCCCTTCTCCACGATGCAGAACCACTACAACCTGCTCTACCGGGAGGAGGAACGCGAGATGCTGCCGCTGTGCGACAAGCAGGGGGTAGGCGTCATCCCGTGGTCGCCGCTGGCGCGAGGTCGACTCGCGCGTCCACACGAGGACGCGGAAGCGACGACTCGCGGCGAGACCGACGACTACGCCTTCGAACACCCGTATCTGGAGAGTGGCGGCCGCGAGGTCAACGAACGCGTGCAGGAAATCGCCGCCGAGAGGGGCGTGAAGATGGCCCAGATCGGGTTGGCGTGGCTGTTCGAGTCCGACACCGTGGACGCCCCAATCGTGGGCACCACGAGCGTCGAACACCTCGAGGACGCCGTGGAGGCGCTCTCGATTGAGCTCACGGGTTCGGAGATGGAGTACCTGGAGGCGCCGTACCAGCCGGTGCGGGTGTCGGGTCACGAGTAGCGCCGCCCTGACGTGGGTGCGGTCCCGAGTAGCGCCGCCCTGACGTGGGTGCGGTCCCGAGTAGCGCTGGTTGGCTGTGTTCAACCCCTACTTCAGGTGACACGAGTGAACACACAAGTATCGAGCCCGTCGAACGTATGAATATGGCATCAACGCTTGCCGACGAGGAATGTGTGGCCTGTACATCAGAGGACGAACCGCTCACAGAGGCGGAGTACGCCGAGTACCTGACTGAAATCGATACTGATGTCTGGGAAGTCATCGACGATCATCACCTCGACGGAGCGTATTCGCTCGAGGACTTCCGCGATGCACTCGAGTTCACGTACGAGATCGGTGAGCTTGCCGAAGAGGAGTGGCACCACCCGGACATCCGGCTGGAATGGGGCGAGGTTCGAGTCGAGATGTGGACGCACAAGATCGACGGACTCCACAAGACCGACTTCGTCATGGCGGCGCGTATGGATCGGATACACGAGGAATACGCTCCGGAGTAGGAGGTGTCTGCGCCGTCTATGAGCTACGGCCGCCGGGATCAATCACCGAATGGGTTGTTGAACGAAGCCACCTGGTTCGGCCCCGGCCGTTGTCCCCGACTCACTCCGCCGGCCGCACCACCGAGCGACCGCGTTCCTCGGAGCCGCCGGAGAGCCGCCACACGGCTCGCGCGGCCGCGAGTGCGATCGCGACCTCCGAGAGCCCGACGGCGAGAAACGCCGCGAGGTAGCCGGCGGTTGAGGTGGTGAGCCCGCCGAGCAAAAACCCCGCGAGGAAGCCCAGACTACCGAAGACGTTGAACCCGCCGAGCGCCGCGCCGCGGGTTTCCGGCGTCGCGACGTCGGTGACGAGCGCCATCGTCGCGGGCGCGACCAACGCCCCGAGCGCGCCGACCGCGACCATCGCCGCGACCGCGACCCACAGCACGGGCGCGACCCCGACGGCGACGATGCCGAGTCCGTAGCAGATCGACCCCGCAACCACCGGGATCGCCCGCCCGATTCGGTCCGACAGCATCCCCGCGGGGTACTGCAGAAGCGCGAACGGCAGAAAAAAGGCCGCGAGCGCCAGCCCCGCACCCGCGGCGTCCAGCCCGAACGTCGTCCGGAAGTAGAAGACGCCAACCAGAGCGAAAAACCCCGCCGTCATCCGGTCGATGAATCCGAACGCGTAAGGAACCGTGAGCGCGGGCTGTCGACGGAGTCCACCGAGTGCATCGCCGAGGCGGCGCGGGTCAGCATCGATTTCGGCCTCCGATACCGTCAGAAACAGCAGGCCGACGGCCGCAAGCGTCGCCGCCGCGGCGTACACTGGGTAGAAGGGGTCGGCGTCCGCCAGCCGACCACCCACCACCGACCCCAGCGCCGCGCCGAGTCCGATCGCGATCCCGGCGGCACCCATGTTCCGGCCGTTGCCGCCGGCGAGGTCGGCCAGGGCGGTGATCGACAGCGAGAACGCCCCGATGGTGGCGGCGCCCCCGACGACACGGACGACGAGGACGCCGGCGAATGGGGCACCGAAGGCAGGTGTGGCGGCGAGCACGAGGTAGCCGGCCGCGCCCCCGAACGCTCCCGCCGCCGCAAGCGGCATCCGCCGGCCGAGAGCGTCGCTCGCCGCACCCCACACGCTCGCGAACGCGACGAACGCAGCGAACTCCGCGACCAGGAACCACATGCCGGCGCGCACCGTCGCGCCACCGCCGAGCGCGACGACGATGTCCTCAACCCCGGGGTAGAGGAACACCTGCGAGACCAGCACGCCCCACACGCCGACAGCGAGTCGGAGCCGTGTCCCGCCAATCACACCACGAAACTAGGCCTCGGGGGACATAGCCGCGTCGCTTCGGGCGGTGGGAGCCGGGGGCCGCACCAAGGCAGCCACGCGAACAGAACCCATTTCACCGTCTACGCGCTATCAGTCGGTATGGACGATGGCGGAGCCGACGCCTCGCGCCGGGAGGTGCTGAAAGCCGCCGTTGCGGCCGGCGGTGTATCGGCGCTGTCGGCGTGTCTGGAGGCGACTGAGGACGACGATCCCGTGCCGACGGGCCCCGACGACCTCTCGGTGCTCACCGAACGGCAGCACGCCTGGAACGATCGCGTCCGGACCGACGACCACGGCAACACGCTCCTCCCGCGGCACCAGGTGCTGCTGTACCTCACGCTCCCCGGGTCGGGGCCGCCCGACGGTTCGGACCGCGAGTCGGTGGCGGCTGTCCTCCGGACGCTCGAGCGGGCGTACGAGCGGAGCCACGACGGACTCCTGTTTTCGATTGGGTACTCGCCGCGGTACTTCGGTCGGTACGACGCGTCGCTGCCGGCGTCGATCGACCTCCCGGAGCCACGCCGGCTGTCGCCGTTCGAGTCGCCCACGTTCGACCGGCAGGACGCGATGATACACCTCGCGTCCGACCGCGCGGCGGTCGTACTCGCGGCTGAGGCGGCGCTCACCGGGGCGGAGGCGACAGTCAACGGCGTTTCGATGGAACAACCCCTCACCGACACCGTTGAGATCGCAGACCGCCGGACGGGGTTCGTCGGCGCGGGGATGCCCGCCGAGCGGCAGAACGGCCTGGCCGGGATCCCCTCGTCGAACCCTGTCCCCGAAGAGTCCCCGCTGTTCATGGGGTTCATCGCGGGGTTCCGGCAGAACCAGGCCACCGAAGACTACGTTACGCTCGCCGGCGGGCCCTTCTCGGGCGGGACCACCAAACACGTCTCGAACCTCCGGATGCGGCTGGACGACTGGTACGACGAGCAGTCGTACGACCAGCGGGTCGCGGAGCTGTTCTCGCCGGCCCACGCCGACCGGGGGTTGGTCGAGGGCGTCGGGGAGAACCTCGGCGACGACAACGGGGTGACCCCGGAGATCGCCGATTCGATCCGCGACCACGCCCGCGAGTTCGCCCGCGTCGGTCACGCCCAGAAGGCCGCCCGCGCCAACCGCGACGACGAGGGGCGGGTCCGGACGCTCAGGCGACACTTCGAGTCGACCGACGACGACGAGGCGAGCCTCCACTTCCCGAGTCTTCAGCGGGAGATCACGACGTTCGAGGAGGTCCGGAAAGCCATGAACGGGACCGACCTCACCGACGAGCCCGCGATCCGACAGCGGGTGAACAACGGGATCCTCGAGTACATCTTCACCAAGCGCCGGGGGAACTTCCTGGTCCCACCGCGGTCGCTCCGCGCGCTCCCGACGCCCGACGGTCGGGCCCCGGGCGTGGAGTGAGAGGCAGTGTCGGACTCATCCGCGCGCTAAAGCACTGTCTCTTACCCACAAACCGAGTCGGTGCTAGGATCGATGAATCCGAACGAAAATCCTGTATCTACC
>NZ_BMOC01000023.1 GCF_014646875.1 Halobellus salinus
ATCGGGTAGTTGCGACGATATCGAATCAGTAGACAGCAGTCGATTGAGGCGTTAAACTAGAACGGATGCGTACAACGCCAAGGAATTGGACGACGGCCACCCGGTACGGCTCACGAACCAAGCCGCGAAGTTCGACCACTCCGCCGAACGCGATTACGAGTTCACTTGGTGGGTTCCCCGTCCCGGTCGGGGCACGAACTTCTGGATACCGCTCCGTATCAACCCCGAGCAGGAAGACCTCTGGCACGACCTCGTATCGGAGGACGCGAAGGCGGGCGAGATACGGCTTCAGAAGCATCGGAAGAACTGGGTACTGCACGTCACCGTCAAGTACCCGGTCGAAGAACCAGCGACGGACGGTGACGCTACGCACATCGGTTTAGACATCGGAGAAAACGCCCTCATCACGGGCTGTGCCCTCAAGGACGGTTCTCCGACTGACCCGTTCGTGTGTAGCGGAAGTAGAGCGAACCATCTCCGCAAAGAGATGCACACGACCCTGAAACGACTCCAAGAGCGTGACGCATCCGAGTGGCGGGTTGAAGACCGATTCAGTCACTACCAGAATGCGCTCACCGACATCGTGGAGAAGGCGTCTCGGGAAGCGGTCGAGTACGCCACACAGTTCAAGAACCCAGTATTGGTGATGGAGGAGTTGACGTACATCGGTGAACGGCTCGACTACGGGAAGTACATGAACCGTCGGCTTCACTCGTGGGCGTTCGCCCGGCTCGAAGGGCGCATCGAGGACAAGGCGACGGAAGCAGGCATCCCGGTTGAGTACGTGAATCCGGCGTACACGTCGCAGACGTGCCACTCGTGCCACCATATGGGTCGGCGGGACTCACAAGCTGAGTTCCGGTGTCCGAACGACGATTGCAACGTTTCGACGTTTCAGGCTGACATCAACGCTTCCGCGAATATCGCACGACGGGTTGACCCGTGGGGAGAGAGCGTCCCTCTTGACAAGGCGGAACGCGATGACTCACCTCGGGATGGGAGCGGTTGTGACACCGTCTCCAGAACGTGACGCGTTCTGGTGTGCGAACGAGACGCGAAGCGTCTCGTTAACGCCACGACTCACCGTGCGAAGAGCGTACCAGCGCAGATGACGCTCACGGGCTACAAAGAGTCGAAACCCTCTGCCAGCGACGACTGACTGGTATTCCCTATGCGTGGGAAGCCTCGCCGTAAACGGCGAGGAGGATGTCACTCGTCTTCATCCGGGTCTTTCCCCAGCCTAATTGCGGCCAGTATGAAGACAAGCCCCTCAATTCTGGCGATGCTGTACACCCAGGATTTGTACTCGTACGTAGCCTCCCCCACAGTTGTCACGTTCATCACGTAGTCGGTGAGCCGTCTGGGGAAGAGCAACTCAAGCACCCCCAGGGTTGCCAGAACAATTCGGATTAACATACTCCAGAGTTCGTTTGTCGACATCAAAAACTCACCGCCGGTTCCCACCACCTAAGAACTGAGCGAGCACGTTCTCGGTCGACACAGGAATCATCTGGTCGTACACTGCGCGTCGGCAGGCTCACACGCCGGCCGTGTTTAGGGAAGCGGATGCCAACCGAAGAACCGCCCTCGGGCGGGACTGGAAGGGGCCGCGGTCTCGACGAAAGCGGCCGACGTAAGCACCACAGGCCGTAGGCTGAGGCGCACAACGAGGCCCCCGAGTCGAGACCGCGGTGGCTTCCGTGGCCGTCTCTCTGCTGTTCCCACCGATATTACTCCTAACTAAACACTACCCACAGGCCCACGCAAGCACTTATATTCTCGAGTGCCGAATGTGGAAGCAATATGACCGTTCCGACCTGTCGGCTTCGACACGCTCGCCGTTCCATTCGGAACGACTCACGCCTTGCGAGGCCGACGGACACGGGCAGCGTTCAAATGCGACAAGAAGCGTGCATTGTCCCACGAAATCACCCCGTCGAACAACCAGGGATCAGACACTCCGAAGCAACGTCCCCAGAAATCGAAGAGTCGTGGTGTGGAGACGAAACGCTCCGCGTCTCGTCACCGTCCGCAGAATCGCTGTGCGATTCTGATGTGCGAACGAGAGCTTCGCTCTCGTTAACGCCCGTGGAGACTGCACACCCTGTGGATACGGCTGTCTCTGCGAAGCGCGTCGTGGAAGCGGGTACCCCCGCCCTCAGCGAGGCCGTCAGGCCGAGCGGGGCGAGGTAGTTCATCCTCTCCCCTGCAGATATGCACAGTACCAGACGTCACCACCGCGTTCATACTACGCTTCAACTATGAGCCTTGCGTCACTGGTTGAACTATACGTCAGTCTCGGGATTTTCCTCGTCGGAGCAGTCCTGAGCGGGTTCAGTTACCTCGCTTGGCAGCGCGAACGCGATCTGCGTATGCGTACCGTCGCTGTCGGCTACGCGATGTTCTCTGTGTATGGACTGGTGGTTGTGGCTGAACATCTCCTGACACCATACGTCGCCTACGAGGCTCTTGAGCTGGCAGAACACGGGTTCGCAGTTCTTATTCTTGTCGGTCTACTTACGTTTTTTGTTGCGATCACGCGAGGATAATCAATGGTGGACCTGGAGTTGGACTCTAGACGAGCCATCTATCAGCAGATCGCTGACAGCCCAGGAGTCCATTTTCGAGCGCTATTGGACGAGTTGGACTACGCAAAAGGCACGATCCAGTATCAACTTCGCTGGCTGGCTGACGAGGGGCTTGTTGAAGTATCCAACGACGGCCAGTACACCAGATACTATCCTGCTGCGGATTTCGATGACGCAGACCAGGCGGTGATGAACGCGCTGCGTCGGGAGTACAGTCGGCGGGTTATCGCTCACCTCATCGCTGACGGCCCGCTCTCAACCACTGCCCTCAGCAACCGACTCGGAAAGTCCCAATCGACGGTGTCGTGGCACCTCTCGAACCTCGCTGAATCGAACCTCGTGACGAAGCAGCGGGACGGACGACGTGTCGTCTACGAAGTGAGCGATGCCGACCGTGTGAAATATCTCTACACAGTTTATCAGCAATCGTTCACGGATCGGGTTGTCGACCGCATTCTCGGCCTCTGGGAGGGGTACTAGCCCAGACGGTGGCACACGGACAGCAAGCACTGTGCTGGTGAGTATGACCTCCCACACCCCGAACTGCCCTCTTTTCTGCTCGTGGGCCGGAACGGGCCTGATACTGTCGGCTATAACTACGTGAAGATTTTCGACACCCCGGGGTGTCGAAATACGTCACGCGACTATAGCCGACGGTATAAGACGTCCCTTCCGTCTCCGCTTTTCACCCGACGCGTGAGCGGTACTGCGACGCCTTTGTCCCCGGCCGAAGCCCACGGTGGGAGAGCGAAGCGTCACTTTGCTGTGCTATTCGGAAGGAACCCACGCAGTACGACGAGACGCACCAACAACACGTAGATCAAGAAGGCAACTGACGGAACAATGATGGGTTTGATCAGCCCCAGCAGATCAGTACCAACCGCAACCGCGTGGATTGTCCCAAACGCGAACCCCGCGTAGGTGAACGCGTGGACGACGCGCGGACCCCACGGCTGTTTAAACCGCTGCGCATCGATGAACCCCAACACAGCGACAACGAGCAAAACAAGCGCACCGAAGCCGACCCCGACACCGATAACGAAATACGTCACCGAATACGCTGGCTCGGGAACTTGCCCGGTTACAACCATCCAGCTATCAACCAGCCCCACCGCCGCGTGCAGCAGCGTGAGTACCATCGCAAACACGGAGAGTTCGATGTGCACCCGCTGTGCGGCCGTGTGCAGTATTCCAAACGAAGGCGTGTTGTACAAGATCCCAGTGAGCACCGCTAAATAGAGCGATGGGTACGCGATGAGTGCGGCGCCGCGGTCCAAGTACCAAACGACTGCGGACATTACGAGGCTCCCGTTGTTGTAACCGTGTCCGGACACCCGTCTCCGTCCTGGTAGCCGTTCCTTGACTCGGGACGGGTCGGACACCGATCGGCTGCGTCGACAACTCCGTCGGTATCGTAGTCTGAAGGTGTTGGCTTCGGCGTGTTCGCGGCGTTCCCCCCGGTCTGATTCACCGGTGTGTGGTCTGCTTTGGGAGCTTCAACCGTGCGAACAGTATCAGGACACCCATCCAGATCCTGGAAGCCGTTCTGTGTTTCCGGGCGGGTTGGACACCGATCCGTCCGGTCGGGGATGGTGTCTCCGTCGTAGTCTGACTGGCTCACGGTCTGTGTGACGGGCGCTTGATCTTGCCCGTCGAGTTCCTGGACGGCCCGCACGTTCCCAATCTGCAAGCTAATTGGGAGACTGAGAAGAACCACAACGAGCGCGATCACCGTGATGCGCTCTCTACGTGTCCAGGACATGGGTACTGAATCCAGCAGTCGGGTGAAACACTCCATTATGGACGATGAGTGCTTCTATGCCAGGACACCGGTCCGCGAGCGACTGCGCGTCAGTGAGTGAGAGCGCCGCAAGTGTGGTTGCGAAGGCATCAGCCGCCATACAATCTCGTTCGGCAACCACGGTAACGGACTCGTGTCGCGAGCCGAGTCGGTTGGTGGTCGGATCGTAAATGTGGTCGGTCCCGTCCCGCTCTCGACGGTATCCCCCCGACGTTGCAACATACCAGTCGGTATCGAGTATCTTCAGCGGGGTATCGTCACCGTACGGACTCTCGACTCCGACTGGGCCGGTCGGGGGTGACAGATCACCACCCCCGCTGACGAAGCCGCGTCTTCCCACCCGATTGACGGTCTCAAACACCCGATCAACTATATACCCCTTGGCGAGACCGTTCAGGTCGAGCGGGACATCAGTATACACCGTATTCGCTTCAATCGTTACAGCTCCAGTGTCGAAACTCGCAGGTGGCGTGTCACGCTCCTTGCGAAGGAAGCCTTTGAGGTCGTGCTCAACTCGACCTTGGTGTATGTCGAATACACGGTCTGTCAGTTCGTAATACGCCAGTCCGCGTCTGACGATCCGGGCAATATGTTCGTTCGTCACTGCGCCTTCGTCGTTAAGCCGACTGACAGCACTCGCCTCGTCGAATGCGTTAAGCTGAGCCTCAAGCGCGTGTGCGGTCCGGCACGCAGCCGAAACGGCAGACCGAGACCGGAGCCCAACCACCTCGATCTCCCAGGTAGTATCACAGCATTTGAACTCCCGCCGACTGTGTCCAAGCCGCTCATACGTTGCTTCGAGAGTGTCACCGATCATCACTCGTCGTCCTCTTCGTCGTCGTGGTCACCCGCTCGGTCATACTCGTCCTCTTCGTCGTCGTGGTCACCCGCTCGGTCATACTCGTCCTCTTCGTCCTCTTCGTCCTCTTCGTCGTGGTCACCCGCTCGGTCATACTCGTCCTCTTCGTCCTCTTCGTCCTCTTCGTCCTCTTCGTCGTCGTGGTCACCCGCTCGGTCATACTCGTCCTCTTCGTCCTCTTCGTCCTCTTCGTCGTGGTCACCCGCTCGGTCATACTCGTCCTCTTCGTCCTCTTCGTCGTCGTGGTCTTGATACTCCGAGCTGGGTTTGTTCTGTACTGCCGGGGTGAAGTTTGGATTCGGAGTCGGCGTCTGCGCCACGGCCGTCGGGGTTGGCGTCAGAGGCGTACTACTGTCCTGCTGAGAAGCAACGCGCGTCTCCACAGCGGGCGTGAAGTTCTCTTTCGGTTCCGGAGTTTGCGGTGCGGCTGTCGGCTGCGCGGCGGATGAGCCGGCGTTTTCAGATCCGCCTTGCGTTAGGAGGCTGGACTCGGCGATCCCACCTGGGAGAGCACCATTGAGCGCGCTCGGAGCGGCCAGCCCACCAGCAGCAAGCGTGGTCAGTAGCGCGCCAACCAGCGTGAATATCACGATCTTGTTGGTCGGGACTGGAATGCGCACAGCTAGTTCACCTGCCTGGGATAGCCTCGGGTGTGCCACTCCGAGTTCAACCTGATCGACCCTTCACCACGACCACACTGGTTTATAGCGGTACTCGATGGAGAGCACCGCAACGCCCTGCCGGCGGACGAGGATTCGCTTCTTAGCATCACATCTCGAGCGAGGACCCACCCATAAATATCGCTTCACGTCCAACCATCGAATCTTCGTCCAACCATCGAATCTTCGTCCAACCATCGAATCTTCGTCCAATCATCGAATCGGACTCACCGAGTTGTGAAAGCGCCGTAACGATCCCTCGCGGGTCCACTCACTCGCTCCACCGTTCTTCCACTCCCACCCGCTCGTTTTGCACGCCGGCTGCGCTCTCGACGTCCGACTCCGATCGATGCCCGCCACAGCGACGCAGTGTCGAAGTCTGATGGCCGGAATCCGCGTCATATATTAACCAGATATTCGTACGCGAATACATGCCAAAGATCAGCGTGGAAATCCCGCGGGAACTCCTCGACGACCTCGACGAACACGTCGGCGACGAGGGGAAGTTCGTGAACCGGAGCGACGCGGTCCGCGCGTCGATCCGGAAGGCGCTCGACGTATTAGACGACATCGACTCCCGGCACGGCCGGTTGGATGATGAGTGACGCCCGTTCGGACGCCGGCCGCATCGCCTTGGTGGCGCTGTTCGTGACCGCGCTGACGACGGCGCAGGTGACGGCGTCGAAGATACTGGCGTTCGGACTGCCGGTCGAACTGCCCGTGACCGGCGCGAGCATCGTGCTGCCGGGGGCCGCCCTGGCGTACGCGCTCACCTTCTTCGCTTCCGACTGCTACTCGGAGCTCTACGGCCGGCGCGCGGCGCAGGTGATGGTTAATGTCGGGTTCGCCATGAATTTCGTGCTTCTGGCTCTGGTGTGGAGTACGATCCTCGCCCCAGGGGTGGACCCCGAAGCGGCAGGCCAGTTCCGGTCGGTGCTCGCGCCCGGCACCAACATCGTGGTCGGGAGCTTGGTGGCGTACCTCGTGAGCCAGAACTGGGACGTGTTCGTCTTCCACCGGATCCGCGAGGCCACCGGCCCGTCGCTGCTGTGGCTCCGGAACGTCGTCTCGACGGCAACAAGCCAGGCGATCGACACGGTGCTTTTTGTCTCGGTGGCGTTCTACGTCGCGCCGCGGGTGCTCGGACTCGGCGATCCAACCCCGCTCTCGGTCATTCTCTCGCTGATCGTGGGCCAGTACCTGCTGAAGCTCGCGATCGCGCTCGTGGATACACCGTTCGTCTACGGGGTGGTGAAAGCGTTCGGGGGCTCCCGGATCGACGCCGACGACAACCCCTGGGCCGCGGAGTGACGCCGACGGATCCGGTCACCGCCGCCTTCCCTACGCCTCGATCACTTCGGCGAACCCGAAGTTCGGTGTAACCTCGGTCACGCGGATCCGGACCGCGTCGCCGGTCTCGGTGCCGGGCACGAACAGCGCGTAGCCGTCGACCGTCACGACGCCGTCGCCTTCGCTGCCGACATCGTCGACGACGGCGTCGAGTTCCTCGCCCTCGGCGACCGGCGCGGTGATCCGGTGTTTCCCGACCAGATACAGCTCAGAGGAGGCGTCCCGCGAGGCGTCGGGGTGCACTGTTCGGACGTACTCGAACTCCGTATCGATGTCCGCCCGGAGGTCGTCCACGTCGCGGCCGTCGAACACCTTGGCGGCGAAGTCGCCGCCTGCGGGCACCAGTTCCAGCCCGACTTCGAGCGCCTGCCGGGCGAGGTGAACCGATCGGGCGTGGTCGACGGAATACTCGCCGGTCATGTTCGGGGCCATGTCCGAGATCACGACGTCTGCCCCCTCGGCGCCGATCCGCTCGCGGAGCTGCTGTTTGGTCTCTTCGTCCGTCATGTCGCCACGGATGGTTTCGACCGTGTCGGCGTCGAGGTCGTCGATCCGCTGGAAATCAACGCCCACGACCGTCCCAGTTTCCCCGACCGCCTCGGCGGCGACCTGGAGCCACCCGCCGGGGGCGGCACCGAGGTCAACGACGGTATTGCCGGGACCCAACAGCCCCGCGGCGTCGTCGAGCTGTTTCAGTTTGTACGCCGAGCGGGTTCGGTACCCCTCCTGTTTGGCCTTGTTGTAGTAGCTGTCTCGGTTCGTCACGTGTAGCTCGCTCCCTCCTCTGGCGCGTTCTGCCCACCACTCGCCGACGGGTTCGCGTTCATATCAATCACAACGCGGCCAACTCCCAAAGCGACATCGAATCGGCTCCGTTCTCCACCCCTTTCAGCGGATTTTCGCTTCGTCATACGAGTTTTACCCAGAAATCGGCGGGAACGCGCCCACAACGGTACGCTGACGGGACAGGGTCGCTCCGTGCTCGGTCGCCGCACCATACTCACCGCGGGGCTGACTAGTCGTCTGCCCGCTGCGTTACCCGGGGATGTCGGGCAGGTGTCTCTCTCGCGCGTCAACGTCTGCGATCCGGCGTGCAACACGATGAGCGACGCACAGAGCAGATAGAATACCGTGTCTCCGGAGAGGACACTGAACACGGCGGGGACGTCTCCAGCAGCATCCCCGATGGGGGGCATATTGTGCGCCGCGTGGGCGAGCATCACCACCGACAACGCCCCCGCAGTGTTGTTTCACAGCCGGCCGTGAACGGCCACAGACGAGTCTGCGTGATCGCCCCGCTCGTGTGACGGAGTACGACACCCCAGCGGTATCGAAGGGATCCGGGTGGCTCCGACCGACAGCACTACTTCCAGGGTGTCCCGACCACTTCCGCCTGGATCTCGTGGCCGACACGGAGCCGGCAGTCGGTTTCGGGCGTTCCGATACAGGGAAGCACGTACCCGACATCGAGCGAGCGGTCTTTGAGTGCCCGCGGGGGGTCCGTGTGGCGGAGCTCTCCGTTGAGCAGTTCGGCGGTGCAGGTGCCACACGCCCCGTACAGACACCCGTACGGTACGGCGACACCGGCCGTCTCGGCGGCGTCGACAATGGATTCGTCGCCTCTAACCCGTAGCGTCTCGGCCCGTCCGGCGGGCCAGACGAGTTCGACGACGCGGCCGGCCTGCCCGTCGCCGAGCGGTTCGCCGCTGTCGTTCTCGCCCCCGGGCGGTTCGCCGTCGTCGTTCTCGCCCCCGAGCGGTTCGCCGTCGTCGTTCTCGCCCCCGAGCGGTTCGCCGTCGTCGTTCTCGCCCCCGGGCGGTTCGCCGTCGTCGTTCTCGGGTCTCGTCATTCACTGCCAGACGTCGCTGGTGCAGTCGCCGCCGGGCCAGCGGATCTCGTGGGCTCGCGCGGGCCCGCCGGGCGCGTCGCCGAAGTCGACGAGGAACTCCTCGTCCAGTTCCATCCGGCCGTCTTCGGGGTAGACGTCCGCTTTGAGCATCAACGATCCGTCTTCTGCCATCTCGGGGTAGAACTGGTTGTCCCACGAGGAGAACAGCGACGTCGTCCAGTAGAGGCGCCGCCCGTCACGGGACAGTTGGAGCATCTGTGGCGCCCCGCGAATCTCGTGGCCCTGCACCTGTTGGCGCTCTCCGAACGCCCCGCCGGCCCACACCTGATCAACCAGCCGCGGGTTGCCCGCGTCGCTGACGTCGTACATCCGCACGTCGCCGTGCAGCCAGTTCGAGAAGAACAGATACTGGTCATCGAGCGACAACAGCAGATCCGTGATGAGCGGCGGAACGGGCATATCCCAGTCCTCGTGTTCGCGTGGCTCCTCGTCGATGACGACGTCCCAGTCCCAATCGCCGTTGTCGGCCTCATAGAACCTGATGACGTTCGAGGACAGCGCCGCGCCGACGTACCCCTGTGTCTCCTCGGGGTTGTGGCTCATCCGGACTTCCAGCGGAATCAGGCCCTCCTCGCCGAACTCTAAGGTCTGGCGGTGTTCGCGAGTCTCCCAGTCCCAGACGTGGATGCTGTCGCCGTAGTTGCCCGCTTCGACGTCGTCGAGGTCGAAGCCCGGGTAGTAGGTGTTCGGCGCGGCCCACTCACTGGAGAGCATAACGTTGTGGCGCGGCTGGTACCAGTAGTCGTAGTTCATGTCCATTCCGCCGCGGTCGGCCTCCCAGTGGCCGTCGATGCTGAAATCCTCTTGATCCAGCTGGAGGAACCCGCCGGGGAGTTCGCCGTCGGCGTCGCCGAGCATGCTGACAACGATTTTGCCCCCGGGGACACAGTGGACGGTGTGCGGTGCCGAGAGGTCGTGTTCGAAGACTTCCTCGGGTTCGATGACCTTCGCCATCTCGGGATCTCGGGGGTCTTCGGCGTCGATGATGTGGATCCGCGAGGAACGCTGGCCGGGGACAACCAGATACTGCCGGGACAACCCCTCGGCGTGACACGACGACGAACAGGCGTTCCACCCGAAGTGGTGGAGTTCGTCGCCCCTGTTCGGCATCTCGATGGTGTCGATGAGCTCGCTGTAGGTGTCCGACTCGGGGTCGAGGTCGACGACACCGACGAAGTCGTGACCGCCGGTCTCCATGCCGACACGGAGCCCCATCACGTAGGCGGTCTTCTCGCGCTCGCTCTCGGTCCGCATCGCCGCCGGCGTCGGATACCCCGGCCCCTCGACTTCGTGGTGTTCGTGGCCGTGGTCGTCCATTTCGTGAGACGTGTTGTCGATGCTCATTCCCGTGTGGGTTCGCATCCGAGATAATTAATAGTTGGTCAATGTTATTTATCTTTGATACTTCCCCGATACGGTAGTCTCGGCCCCCGCCGCAGAGTGGTCCTCCGGACTACAACGCTTAACACGCCGACCGAAGAACCGACGGGTATGCAGACCCACATCGTGCCGGTCGGCTTCGACTACGACCGGTTGATCGCGCCGCTCATTCGAGACCAGCGGGATGTCGACCGGGTGATCCTGCTCGGAGGCGCGGTCGGGTCCGAGTCGAACGTGGAGTACTCCCGGAATCTCTCGGAGACACTGGAACAGGATTTCCGGAACCTGCTGGGGGCCGACACTGAGCGCGTCGTGGTCGCCGACGTCTACGACTACGACGCCGCGTTCGAGCAGGCCTACGAGTTGATCAACGCCGAACTCGACGCCGCCGCCGATTCCGAGGTGTGGGTGAACGTCTCCGCCATGCCCCGGCCGGTCTCGTTCGCGTTCGCCACCGCCGCCCACTCAATCATGATCGAACGCCAGGAGGACAGAGAGCGGATCCACACCTACTACACCGCCCCGGAAAAATACCTCGAAACCGACTTAGCGGAGGAGGTGCGGGCGGGCAAGGAGTTGCTGGCGGATCTGCAGTCGGACGGCGAGGTCGATGACGAGCGGATCCGCGAGCGCCACGACTCGGCGGCGGATCTGATCGCGGAGTTCGACGAGCGCGGCACCACCATCGGCGCGAAGGAGATCGGTGGCAAGCACATCGTGGAACTGCCGGTGGCGTCGTTCCGGAGCGTGAAGCCGTTCGAGGAGATCATCCTCTTCGAGCTCGGGGAGTACGGCGAGTTCGATTCCGTGTCGGAGCTCGCCGAGACCCTCGCCCGCGACATGAACGAGGAGTACACCGACTCTTTCCGGTCGAAAGTGATCTACAACGTCGACCGGCTCGGTCCCGGTGGAAAGGGATACATCGAACGCGAGGAACACGGGAAATCCTACCGGACACGGCTCTCCCGGATCGGACAGCTGTGGGTGCGCGCCCACGCCGAGGACGACTCGCTGGCCGATCGGGGGTGACGCCCCCAGCCTCGGCCGGCAGCACGGCCCCTACTCCTCGTTGAGGTCGAGGTCGAACTGGGCGTTTTCGACGACGGAGTTGAGCACGACGCTGGTGTTCGACTCCCGGATGTCCGCGTCGGTGAGCAACTCCTTGATCTGGGCGTTCATACCGTCGGTATCGGTGAACTTCCCAATCGCGATGACGTCGTAGTCGCCAGTTACCTCATAGACCGTCGTCATCTGTTTCTGCCCGCGAAGCCGGTCGGTGATGTCGGGCAAGGCGCTGCCCTCGACTTTGAGCTGGATGATTGCGGTGACGTCGTATCCGAGCGCGTCGTAGTTCACGCGGGGGGTGTACCCCTCAATCACGCCCTGGTCCTCAAGATCGCGCAGGTGGTTCGAGACAGTGGTGACCGAAACGTCCAGATCCTCCGCGAGGCTCCGGAGACTCGCGCGACCGTCGCCGAGTAGTGCGTTGATCAGCTTTGCGTCGAGGTTTTCGTACGTCATTACACCCAGTAAGTCACTACTGGCATTAGAATTTAACGAATATCCAATTAGGCCGGACGCCAGGGGGATTTGCACCAAACGATAAGGTCTTTATACTGGGACTGTTCGGATTCGACTGTCCAGGATATGACGGACGAAAGCACACCAGGGTCCGCCGTCGCCGACGGTGGCCTCTCAGCCGAAGCACAAGACGTCATCGACGAGATCGACGAGAAAGGCGTGGAGTTCCTCCGACTCCAGTTCACCGACATCCTCGGTACGGTGAAGAACGTCGCCGTTCCCGCGACGCAGGCCGAAAAAGCGTTCACCGAGGGGATCTACTTCGACGGCTCCTCGATCGAGGGGTTCGTCCGAATCCAGGAGTCGGATATGCGGCTCAAGCCCGACCCCGAGACGTTCGCGATCCTGCCGTGGCGCGACGGCACCTCCGGTCGGCTCATCTGCGACGTGATCAACACCTCCACCGGCGAACCGTTCGAGGGGGATCCCCGCCGCGTGCTGAAGAACGTTCTCGCCCGCGCCGAGGAGCTGGGCTACGAGGTCAACGTCGCGCCCGAACCGGAGTTCTTCCTCTTTGAGGAAGACGAGGACGGACGGGCGACTACCAAAACCGGCGACGCCGGCGGCTATTTCGACCTCGCACCGAAGGACCTCGCCAGCGACGTCCGCCGCGACATCATCCACGGCTTAGAGGATATGGGCTTCGAGATCGAAGCCAGCCACCACGAGGTGGCGCAGGGCCAACACGAGATCAACTTCGAGTACGACGACGCCCTGTCGACGGCCGACAACGTCGCAACCTTCCGGACGGTCGTCCGCGCGATCGCGGCCCAACACGACCTTCACGCGACCTTCATGCCCAAGCCGATCCCGAAGATCAACGGCTCGGGTATGCACACCCACATCTCGCTGTTCGACGAGGACGGCAACGCGTTCCACGACGAGAGCGACCAGTTCGATCTCAGCGACACGGCCCACTCGTTCCTCGCCGGCGTGCTGGAGCACGCCCCCGCGATCACGGCCGTCACCGACCCGACGGTCAACAGCTACAAACGCCTCGTGCCCGGGTACGAGGCGCCGGTCTACATCGCGTGGTCCGACCGGAACCGCTCGGCGCTGATCCGGAAACCGGCCGCGCGGATCCCGGCCGCGAGTCGGATCGAGGCCCGTTTCCCCGATCCCTCGTGTAACCCGTATCTCGCCTTCGCCGCGCTGATCGCAGCCGGACTCAACGGGATCGAGCACGATCTCGACGCCCCCGACCCGATCCGGGAGAACATTTACGAGTTCGACGAAGCCAAACGCGAGGAGTACGGCATCGACACGCTGCCGGAGAACCTCGGCGAAGCCGTCGACGCCTTGGAGGCAGACGAAGTCATCGGCGACGCCCTCGGCGAGCACGTCTACGACTCGTTCGTCGAGGCCAAATCCCAGGAGTACGACGAGTACCGTATCGACGTCTCCCAGTGGGAACTCGACCGGTACCTCGAGAAGTACTGAACGCCGACGCGGATCAGCCGTCGGGTATTTTTTTCGACCCGCTCGCCGCCAGCGGTAGCCACAGCAGAACGACGGCGCCGACGACCCCGGCGCCGACGACGGCCACAGCGGCGTCCAGAAGCTCCGTGGTCCCGGCCATCGCCGCCAGCGCGACCGCAAGCCCGCCGCTGCCGACCGCGAGCGACCGCGCTGAGGCCGCCACCGTCGCCGCGGCCGCCCGGCGGCCGAACCGCACCCACCCCGCAAGCGCCCCCGCAGCGGTCCCGACCCCGAGGAGGAGTTCGCTCTCGCCGGGGGCGACCGCAAGCCCCGCGACGCCGAGCGCCAGCGCCAGCGCGAACAACCCCGCCACGTGGTGGTGGTTGGGGCGGGTGAGCGGCCCGGTCGACCCCGCCACCGAGAGCCCCGGACCGAGCCCCAGGGTGACCGCAAGCAGCGCGATCCCGACTCCGACACCTGCGACGACGTCAACGAGGTAGTGGACGCCGATGAGAACCCTTGAGGCCCCCACGACGAGGATCACGACACCCGCGGCCGTGAGCCGGCGTCGCCACCGGCCGCGGTCGGCAAGGACGGCAACACCGCCCCAAAACGCCGTCGACCCGAGCGCGTGGCCGCTGGGAAACCCCAGTCCGCTCCGGTAGGAGATCGGTGGGCGGGCAAGCCCGAAGAACTGCTTCAGCCCCAACACCAGTCCGATCGCACACAGCCCGAGTCCGAGCGCGAACGCGGCGCCCTGCCGGGAGATCCCGACCCGGTCGCCGAAGAGGTACGCAGCCGCGACGCAGCCCAAGAGGAGGTACGGGTTCCCCAGGTGCGTGAGCAGTCGGAAGATCGCGACGACCGCTTCCGGAAGCGACGCCGCAAACGCGACCTCGCCGACGCCGCGGGTGGCAAGCGGGGCCGTGGGGAGTGTCATCGCTCCGACCCTCACCATCGGAGAGACAAATAGCTGCGGGACTCGGGAAGGCGGCAACGGCACCGGCTCACGACCGCCGGTCGCGGATCCAGTCGACGAACCGGCCGGGGACGCCCAAGGCGTTCAGCCCGACGCCGAAGACCACGAACAGGGCGTAGAGCCCGAGCGTCGAGAGGTAGATGATAACCATCGCCGCAACCGCGAGCAGGTCGTCGTCGAGGAAATAAAAGGCGGATATCGTCGCCGCGGTGCCGTAGAGCAGAACGAGGTACGGCCCCCACCCGCGTGCTTTGCCCCGACGGAGCCGGCCGCGGACGTACCGCTCGAGGTCGGCTTTGAGCGTCGGGCGGTCGACGGTCCGCTCTTGTATGTCCGCCTCGAACTCCGCGAGGTCCGCCTGGAGCTCCTCGACCCGGCGGTTGAGCTGTTCGATGTCGGGCGCGCCGCGTGGGTCGACGTCAGTCTCCCCGTCGGCGGTCGCGCTCTCGGCAGGGTCGCCCCCTTCGCCGGCGTCGTCGGGCGTTGTCGCGTCCTCGGCGCTCATCGTCCGGTCGGCACCTCGGCCCCGCGGCTGTTGTACCTGCCGGTCTCGGTCCCGGCGGTCGCCGGCCCCGCCCGCGGCCGCCGGCGCGAACTCCCGCCGGCCGTCGGCCGTCGGCCGTCGGCGTCCGCACGACGAGTCGACGCCCCGACGCGATCGGCGAGCACCGCGTTGACCGCGGCGCCGGTCAGCACCGGGATCCCCGAGACGTCGAACCGCGTGACGAGAAGCAATACCCCGCCGAGTGCGCCGGTGACACCCGTAACGATCCTCGCGTAGATGCTGAACACCGCGCCCAGTCCTGTCCACCCGACGGCCGAAAACAACGCCCCCGGAACCGCGCTCCGGAGCGGCACCAAAACGTCCGGGATCACGGCGTACAGGGGCAGACACGCCACGACCAGGAACGAAAGCAGGACGAGCGACCCCGCGAGACCCACGAACGGCAGGTCGACCACAGCGATGACCGCCGTCGTGACCACGACCCCCAGCGCCGCGACGCCGGGCGTCACGAGCACCACGACCCCGTCGGTGAGCTGGTGGTGGATCGGGCTCGTGCGATAGCCGTAGCTCCGAGCGAACGCGACGTCGACCCCGGGGAACAGTTTCAGCGCCCCACACTGTGACGGCCAGGCTGATGACCGACAGCGCCCCCCGGCCGGGGCGGTCCGCCAGCGCCGCCGCGACCACCTCCGACCACGTCGGCAGGAGATACCGCCGGCGACGTCCAGCACCCGGGTTGCGAGGTCGACCCCGCCGACAACCGTCGCGGCGACGACCCCTAAGATCAGAAGCGGGACCGGAGACACGAGGACGTAGTAGGAGATCCCCGCTGCCAGCAAGGCCACGTCGCGGTCGCGGACGGTCTCGACAACGGCGCAGACGACGGCCACTCCGCCGGCATTCGGTACGCTCGCACCATCTGTCCGTCCGAACGCCACAAGCGGACACGTGGCCTTCGACGCCCGCTGACGCTTTCCCCGTCACTCCTCGGTCGCGTCCCGTATTTCGGTGACCGCGGCGTCCGTTTTGAACGCGGTCCCGGAGTAGTGGGCGCGGGTCGCGTCGTACCCCGCGTCCCGAAGCGCGTCGACGAACTCGTCCATCCCAACGGCCGACCGGCCCCACTGCTTGCAGAGCCGATGTTGGTCGTAGTGGGTCGGCGTGTCGAGTTCGGTTGCGACGGTGGTCAGCAACCGGCGGGCGCGGGCTGCCTCACCCATGTCGTCGGTGACGTGCTCGCGGGTCGTGCGGACGAACTCGGGGTCGGCGACCGCCCCGAGGTAGATGGGGCCGGCGGTCAGGATTCGGGGGCCGCCGCAGGCGTCGCAGGTTTCGGGCGGATGCGCGATCAGGTCGCGTTCGTGGGTCCGGCGGAGGCAGTCCTCGCAGTGGTGGACGTAGCCCAGGCCTCCGAGAAGGTCGTCTGCGCTCGTCGCCCGCGCGTCGAGTTGGAGGTACGTCCGGGCGTAGTGGCGGGTGACGTGCGAGAGAATCGGGACCGCGGCAGTGTCGTACCGGGCGGCAGTGCGGGTCAGCGCGGAAAGCAGGACGCGCAGCCCCATCTCGGGGTGGTACTCGGTGTTCTGCGGGAGCGTGGTGTAGGTCCGGATCCCGGAGCGCTGGTGGGCGCCGCACAGCGGGGCGGTGTCGGTGGCGGTGACACACACCAGGCTGCGGGCGTTGGCGAACGCGGCGTCAGCGAAGGGGATCGGCGTCCCGAACGGGTCGAGGTCGACGACGTCGAAGACGGTCTCCGACTCGTAGAGAAGGGCGTTGACGTCGCGCTCGACCGTCGCGCCGTCGAGGCCGTTCCGATCCAGGTTCTCACGCGCGAGCGCGACCGCGTCGGGATCCACGTCGGCGCAGGTCACGTCGAAGCCCGCGGCCGCGGCGCGGACCCCCCGAATACCGCTGGCAGCCATCGCGTCGAGGTACGTGCTCGCCCGCGGCTCCCGCTCGGTGTAGGCGTCCAACGCCGCAACGGTGACATCGCGGTTGAGTTCCTGGGTCGGGTTGTAGAACACGTCGTCGCCAGCACCCTCGGACGCGCCGTCGCGGGCGTCGGGGACCGCGACCTTGACTTCGCCCTCGCGAACGTTCATACGCCCGCCGGGCGTTCCGCGGCGAAAAGCGATGCGGTGCGGCGGCGGCCCGCTCCACCGGTGGGGTTTTGTCCGCGCCGGGGCAACCGGCGGGCGTGAGTCACGGCGACGGCGACCCGGCCGACGACAACGGGCCGGAGGAGGGGTCCGAGAGAGAGGCGAGCCACGAGCGCGACCCACAACCCGCCCCCGGCAGCGACCCCGCCGACACCCCGGACCCGGACCCGGACACCGACACCGGTATCCTGGATTCGGACGCCGACGCCGCCGCCTCGAATTCGGACGCCGACGCCGCCGTACCCCCCTCCGAGCCGGAGGCTGACACGACCGACGACGCACCGACCGCGACAGACTACGCGGTCCCGACCGACACCGGGAGCGACGCCGAGACCGCGTGGCTTCGTTCACTCGCCGACGCCGGGGAGTTGACCCCCGGTGCCGTGGAGTCGATGCTCGCACTCCACGACGACCGGGGCGGGCGCGCGATCGAGGCGGTCTCCGAGGGGCGTGTGAAGCAGTACCAGGACTTCACCGTCGTGGTCGGCCACGAGGACGAGTACGTCGTCGAAGACGGGGGGTGTACCTGCAAGGACACCGCCTACAACCTCGACCCCGAGAACCCGAACGACCGGTGCTGGCACGTGCTTGCGGTCGCGATCGCCGAGCGGATCGGGGAGGTCGACCACCACGAGATGTGGTACTCCGAGGTCCGGGAGTTCCTGTAGCGGCCGTCTCTTCCGCAGCCGCGGCGACGTCTGAGGTCACCTCCACGCCGTTCCCACCCAGTCCACTCCTGACTACACCGTCCCGCCGGTCCCGTACACACAAATACGATGCCGACCAACGACCGGTATGGTCACTGTCGTCGACTTCGTCGTCCAACTGGTCGTCAGCGTGTTCGATCTCGTTCGGATCTTCCTGCTCGAGGTGCTGTTGGGGGTCGATCCGCTCACCGCGCTCTCGTTTCTGGTGGGTGGCGGACTCACAACCGCCGCGGTCGCCGGGTTCGGCTACCTCGTTGTCGGCGCCGTGTTGAACCAACTCACCGGGTCGGGCGCCAGCGCTCCCGACTCCGGGGCCGAAGAGCCGACGCGGTAGCGCCCCGTTGTGGCGAGAGGTCCGCGAACGCCGGGCTACTCCGGCGCGCTCTCCCGCCAGGCGTCGGCCGCCAGCCCGATCGCCGCTTCGGGGTCCGGCCCCAGCGGCGACCCGATCACAATCCCGTCGGTGTGCTCCCGTAGCGCGGCCATCCGGTCGGTCGCGGT
Source organism: Halobellus salinus (assembly GCF_014646875.1). Classification (GTDB taxonomy): domain Archaea; phylum Halobacteriota; class Halobacteria; order Halobacteriales; family Haloferacaceae; genus Haloquadratum; species Haloquadratum salinum. The sequence continues at coordinate 18,398 of NZ_BMOC01000023.1, forward strand.
CTCGGGTGTCCCGGCCACGGAGAACCCGTCGATCATGCCTCCGGTAACCCGGTTGAACGCCTCGGTGAACTCCCCCGCGGCGATGTGGTCGCCGATAGCCTCCGCGGCCGCGTGGTCGATTCCGTGTCTGTCCAGTACGGGTGGCGCCGCGCCGGCGACGATGAACGCCACCGGCGGCCGGGCGGCCTCCCGGGCCGCCTCCGCGTCGGTGTCGATGCTGACGCTCGCGTACGCCAGCAGGTCGAACCGCCCCCGGTGGTCCGGGCGGTCCTCGCGACCCTCCTCGACCCGGTCGCGCGCCCACGCCAGGTCGTCGGGGTGGGAGCCGTTGAACAGCAGGCCGTCGGCGTGTTTCCCGGCCATCCGGCACATGTGCGGCCCCTCGCCGCCGACGTAGACCGGGACCGAACCGGGGACATCGAAGTTCAACCCCGCCTCCCGGGCCTCGAAAGAGCCCTCGTGGGTGACCCGGTCGCCGTCCCAGAGGTCCTGTGCGACTTTGAACGCCTCCAGCACCGACCGGAGCCCGCGCTCGTCCGCGAGCCCGAGGTTCCGGAGCGTCGAGGGGTCGCCCGGCCCGATCCCGAAGGCGGCCCGCCCCCCGGAGAGTGCCGCGACCGTCGCGGTCTTGCCGGCCAGTGTCACGGGGTGCAGCTCGTAGGGGTTCGCTACCCCCGGACCCAGCCGGATCCGATCGGTCTCGCCCGCCAGCCGCGCGAGCGTCGCGAACGGGTCGCGGTTGTTGTAGTGACACGACACGAACGCGACGTCGTAGCCCGCGTCCTCGGCGGCGACCCCGCGGTCAACGATCTCGGGGATCGGGTCATCGGGAGTCAGTTCGACTCCGAGCGTCGGGGTCGTGTCGGCGCCGTCACGCATACGACCACCCCCTGATCGCCTGCCGGACGTAGTCGGTCCCGATCTCCCGGAAGTGGTCGTTGCTGCCAGCGTGGTCGCCCCACTCGAAATCCCGGACCACGACCGCGGGTGTTCCGTCGTCGCCCTCCCCGGCCACGAGGTTGGCCGCGGCGGCAAGTTCGTCTACGACGTTCTCGACGGTGACTCCGAGTTCGCGGCCGTCGCGGTCGGTCTCGCCGCGCCAGTCCCGACTCGGTTCGAGGCCGGCCCACCCGATCGCGACGCCACGCTGGCCGTGTCGGAACGGCCGGCCGCAGGTGTCGGTGACGACGACTCGGTCGGCGGGGAGCGACTCACGGAGCCCCGCCGCGCTCTCTGCCGGGTGCTCCGGGAGCAACAGGATGTCGCCGTCGGGGACGTTCGACCGGTCGATACCGGCGTTGACCCCCACGTGGCCGAAGCGGGTCTCCGTCAAGAGGAACGGCGCCTCCATCAGGACGTCCACGCTCTCTTCTAACACGGCTTGGACGAACCGAGGGTCGGGTTCCCCGGCGGTGTGTTCGGCGAGCGATTCGGCGAGTTCCCGCGCCCGCGGGCCGGCCGGGAACGACGCCAAGTCGGTGCTTCGCCCCTCGGCCTTCGAAACGATCGTGGAGGCGATACACACCACGTCGCCGTCGCGGAGGTCGGTGCGGTCGCGTATCAGCGAGGCCACGTCGTCGCCCGGCCGCACTTCGGGCAGGTCCGGGACAGCGAACAGTTCCATATTTACCGGTGGCGGTGGCGACAAAAAAGCGGACAGGTGCTGGCCATCGTGTCCGGTATCGGAGCCGACCGACGCACACGCCGACAACGCGGGCGAGGTCGGCGTTGACGCGGCACGTCACGCCGACATCGCGGCCGAACGGGGGATTCTTCACGCCCGAGCGACCACCTGAACCTGGTGGCGATGACGAGGGTTACCCCCACTCAGCCCCGTGTGATGACACCTTCTCACCGAGCCACCCTTCGATATCCGAGAGGGGTTCAGCCCGGAGCCCCGATCAACTCACGAACTTCAGGAGGTCATCGCGCTTCTGGTCGGTGAATGTGGCCCCGAGCGCCTCGTCCAGCGCCCCGATGTCGCCGCGCTTCGCGCTGATGGGAGCGATCGTCTCGCGCCACTGCTGCCACGGCGGGTAGAGCCCCAGCCGGTCACAGAGCGCGTCGAGCCGGTCGTCGCGGTCGTCGACCTTGTCCATCTTGTTGACCGCGACGATCGTGGGGATGTCGAGGTCCCACAGGAACTCGAATAGCTCCACGTCGTGGGGGACCTCGTCGGGGCCGGAATGGCGGTCGATGATGTCGACTGCGGCTTTGCCGTCGACGACGAGCACGCCCGCGAGGATGTCGTCGGCGTTGTCCTCGATATACCGGACCACGTCGGTTTTGATCTGCTCGCGGCGCTGCTTCTCGACACCGGACATGAACCCGAACCCGGGGAGGTCGGTGAACATAAACTTCTCCGCGACCCAATCGAAGTGGTTCGGCGACCGCGTGACGCCGGGCTTCCGGCCGGTGGTGATCTTCGAGTGACCCGTCAACGCCCGCATAATCGTGGATTTCCCGACATTCGACCGGCCGACGAGCACCACCTCCTCGCGGTCCGGGCGATCTTCGAACATACCCGAGTGAAAGCCGGCACGCTGGTTAACAGTGACGTTCGGACGGATCGATCCTCACACCAGTCCCTCCTCGCGAGCCAGCAGGACCCCCTCGAGCGTTGCGTCGTTGGTGGGCTGTGAGCGCGCGACGTCGAGTGCCTCGTCCACCGGAACCGACCGCACCGACAGGAACTCGTTGTCGTCGAGGTCGGGTTCAACGGGTTTGAGGTCGGTGGCGAACACGAACCCGCGTCGGTGCCGGAGGAGCCCGGTCGCGACCCAGAACTCCTGCAGGAGCGCGGTGCTGCCCGCGGCGAACCCGGTCTCTTCTCCGAGTTCCCGTTCTGCGGCCGCGGTGAACGACTCCCCGCGCTCGACGACCCCCGCGGGGAGCTCGAACTGCGTCTCTCGGACCGTTGGCCGGTACTGCTCGACGAACACCACCGAGCCGTCCTGGACCGCGACAACGACCACCGCGGTCGCGAGTTCCGCCCAGTAGTAGCGTTTGGTCGTCCCGTCGGGCTGTTCCACCAGGTCGTAACCGCCGGTGAACCACCCCGTCTCGTACTCGAGTTCCGACTCCACCACCGGCCACTCGGGAGCCGCCAGGTCGTCGTGTCTGCGTCCGTCCTCGCTCATCGCGTGGATATCCGGGTCGTCGGGGCTTAACGGTGGTCCCTCTCGGGGTCGCCTCCGTCGGCGCTGTCGCTTCGGCTTCCGTCGGCGCTGTCGCTTCGGCTTCCGTCGGCGCTGTCGCTTCGGCTTCCGTCGGCGCTGTCGTTTCGGCTTCCGTCGGCGCTGTCGTTTCGGCTTCCGTCGGCGCTGTCGTTTCGGCTTCCGTCGGCGCTGTCGCGACCTGGGGCGTCCGGTGGCCCCGCCGCTTCGTCCTCTGCGAACCGCGGGCGGTAAATCCGGCTGAACGCCTGCCGCCGGAGCGTCCCGACCGCGGCGTCGCGCTCGCTCTGGAACGTCGCGGCGACGACCTCGTCGGCGAACGGCGCGGCGTGCCAGACCACCCGGTCGACGTCGTCGCTCCCGAACAGCGTAACCTCGTAGTTGGGGCTGTCGTCGACCCACCTGTTGAACTCCGCGCGGGTGCCAACGGTGACGGCCAACCGGTCGGCGAACAGGACGTTCCTGGCGCGCTCGACCACCGGTGCGGTCACCCGGTCGCGGTACTCCTCGCGGTCGAACTCCATGGCCTTCGCGGCTTCGCGGACCACCTGTTTCGCGGTGGGTCCGACGGCGTCGAACGCGGCTCTGGCGTCGCCGACGGACGCGGGCGAGAGGCTTCCTTCGGTGTCCATACGCGTTCCTCGGCGGGTCACGCACAAACGCCTTCGGCTTCCGAGGCTCCCGGGCCGGCTCAGTCTCGGGCTTCCGGCGGCCGCGCGTCGTCGTCGACGTACTTCTCGCAGGTGAGACAGTAGTCTCGCTCCTCTCTGAGGTCCGAGGGGTTGATGATCGCCATCCGCTTCGTGGTGTCGTCACCGCAACCAGGGCACACAGGCATACTTGTGTTTATGGCCGCAGACCTAAAGGGCGTATCGCGGTCTTCCGACCGCGCCGCCCGACCGGACACCGGGCTGCTGTGGTCACTCGTCGGGGTCGGGGTCGGGGTCGGGGTCGTCCCCGTCGGCGTCCGCTTCCTCGCGCGCTCCCGGCGTTTCGCCCCCGCCGAGCATCTCCGCGGTCAACCCGCGTGCCTCCTCGAGCACCGCACGAGCCGCGTCGTCGAGGCCGCCCTGCCCCGCTATGGCCGCTGTTTTCGGGTCGACGCCCGCGGGCGCCTCGCCGCGGGGACTGCCGTGATCGTGGGTGGTGCCCATAGCGCCGCCGCGGCCGCCGACGGTATCCTCGAACAGTTGGTCGTACTCGGCCTCCGGTGCCAGGTCTCCCACCTCGCTTGCGAGGTCGGTCTCGCCGTACTCCGACCACTCCGGGACGTGGTCGTCGAGCCACGCCTCGTGGTCGTCGGCGTGGGTCATCGCGGTGAACGCCAGGTGGTTCGCGAGGTGCGTCGCGTCCTGGTGGGGGATCTCACAGACGGGACACGCAAAGCCCATACGCCACGGTAGGTCGCCGCGACACAAGGGCGTGTGGGTCCGGTCCGTTCGGACCTGTGCGTCAGAGGTCTGTCACGAGGAGCAGTGCGTCCTCGCCGTCACCGTAGTACCGCGGCACCCGCCGGGTCGGCTCGAACCCCTCCGCGCGGTACAGCGACCGCGCGGCGTCGTTGCCCTCCCGAACTTCGAGCTTTGCGACCACCGCGCCCGACAGCGACAGTTCCACGAGCGCCTCCCGGAGGAGCCGCCGCCCGATCCCCGCACCGCGGGCGTCGGTGCGGACCGCGAGGTCCTTGATGTGGCCGATGTCGCGGCCGTGATTCGGCGTCACGTCGCCGACGACGTACCCGAGGATCGGCCGGTTGTCGTCCGTCCCAGTGACCGCGACGAGAAACGCCGGGGCGTCCACGAGCGACTCGAACGCGGCGTAGGGCCACGGCTCCGCAAACGACTCCCGCTCGATCCGGAGAACGTCGAGCAGGTCCGCACGGCCGGCAGGACGGACCGCCACGTCGGATCCGGCAGGGTGGCCGTCGCCGGCGTCAGGGCCGGACTCGCGTCGGTCGCAGTCGCCGGACGGGTCGATCACACCCGGTATTTTGACGGTGGCCGGCAAAAATCCGCCGGCTCGCGGGACGGGCCGGGGGCGACGGCGACCGCCCGAACGACAGCGCGGCCGCTCCCGACCTCGCGTCGAAAAAATCCGATACCGGAGCCCGGACTGTCGATCAGTCGTCGGCGGGCGCGGCGCCGCCGCCACCCTCGCTGTACTGCTCTTTGGTGAGCCGGAGCTTGCCGCCGGCTTCGAGAATCCGGCGCTCGCGCTCGGAGGCGTCGAGTTCCGCGGTGGCCTCCCAGTCGTCGTTCACGCGGACCGTGAACTCGGTTTCGCCGGCTGCGATCGCTGGCGCGACGTCGGTCACGACCTCCACGTCGTCGCCCTGCTCGATCCGCTCGTAGGTGTCGTCATCGATCGCGAGCGGGAGGATTCCGAAGTTGAACAGGTTCGCCTTGTGGATGCGGGCGAACGACTGCGCCAGCACCGCCTCGATCCCGAGGAACTGCGGGCACATCGCGGCGTGCTCCCGGGAGGAGCCCTGGCCGTAGTTCTCGCCGGCGACGAGGACGCCGCCGTTCGAGTCCAGCGCGCGCTGTGCGAACGTGTCGTCAACGCGCGAGAGCGTGAACTCCGAGAGCTTCTCGATGTTCGAGCGGTACATAAGGATATCGGAGGTGGCGGGGATGATGTGGTCGGTGGTGATGTTGTCCGTCATTTTGAGGAGCACCGACCCCTCGATATCGGCGTCGAGCGGCTCGCCGATGGGCGCTGCGCCGATGTTCGGGCCCTTCACCAACCCGTCGTCGACGGACTCCTCGGGCTCGATGATGTCCGTTTTCGACCCGTCGTACTGGTCGGGGAGTTCGAGCCCCGGGGGCTCCAACTCGCCGAGTTCGCCGGCGAGGTCCCGCGGGTCGACGAGTTCGCCCGCGATCGCCGAGGCCGCGGCGACCTCCGGCGAGCAGAGGTAGACGGAGTCGTCTTCGATCCCGGAGCGACCCTCGAAGTTGCGGTTGAACGTCCGCAGCGAGACCGAGTCGGAGGCGGGCACGTGGCCGATACCGATACACGCCCCGCAGGTCGCCTCGGAAAAGTTGACGCCCGCCGCCATCATCTCCGCGGTCCAGCCCTCGCGGGCCAAGAGTTCGGAGGCCTGCTTCGACCCCGGCGCGACGACCATCTCGGTCTTCATGTCGATCTCGCGGCCCTCGAGCATCTTCGCGGCCGGGAGGATGTCCTCGTAGCCGCCGTTGGTACACGACCCAACGATGACCTGATCCACCGATTCGCCCGCGACCTCACGGACTGGAACGACGTTGTCCGGCATGGACGGCGCAGCGACGAGCGGCTCGATCTCCGAGAGATCGACCACGATCTCGTCGGCGTACTCGGCGTCCTCGTCGGGCGAGAGCTCGACGTACTCGTCGGCACGGCCCTGTCGGGCGAGGTAGTCGCGGGTCTTCCCGTCGGTCGGGAAAATCGAGGAGGTCGCGCCGAGCTCCGTGCCCATATTCGTGATCGTGGTCCGCTCGGGAACGGAGAGCGTCTCGACGCCGGGGCCGGTGTACTCGAAGACCTTGCCGACGCCACCTTTCACCGTGAGCCGGCGCAGCATCTCGAGGATGACGTCTTTTGCCGTACTCCACTCGGGGAGTTCACCCTCGAGTCGGACGTTGACGACCTCGGGCATCTCGACGTAGTAGGCGCCGCCGCCCATGGCGACCGAGATGTCGAGCCCGCCCGCACCGATGGCGAACTGGCCGAGCCCGCCGGGCGTCGGGGTGTGGGAGTCCGACCCGAGCAGCGTCTTGCCGGGCGCGGCGAAGTTCTCCTTGTGGACGTTGTGACAGATGCCGTTGCCCGGCCGGGAGAAGTACGCGCCGTAGGTGCCGGCCGCAGAACGGAGGAACCGGTGGTCGTCGGTGTTCTTGAAGTCGAACTGGTAGGTCTGGTGGTCGCAGTACTGCGCTGCGAGTTCGGTCTGTACTTCATCGAGGTCGAGCGCCTCGAACTGGAGCCAGACCATGGTTCCGGTAGTGTCCTGGGTGAGGACCTGATCGATCTCGATCCCGATCTCCTCGCCGGGTTCGAGTTCACCCTCTACCAGGTGATCGTCGAGAATCTTTTCGGTGAGTGTCTGTCCCATAGCGCCCCGTAATCGACCGTCTACAAGTATAAATCCCGTGTGTTTGAGGGCAAGAATATGTGCCTTAGTCACGTACTCACACGTACCCTTATCGCCCGTGAGGGCCGCCGGTCTCAACGCCGACCGCGTCGACACCGGGTCGCCGAGCACGCTTCCCGCCGCGGTCCGGAACGGCTTTTACTCCCCGCTCACGCCTGGGGGTATGTTCCGCTCGGGCTCGTACGTCGCGTCGTGTCTTTCGGATCTTGCCGACGAGCAGGTCCAACCCAACGGCGTCGACCTCACCGCCGCGAAGATTCTCGAACAGGTCGAACCGGGGCGCGTCGGCACCGACGGAAAGACCGTGGGATCGCGGGAGCCGGTCGCGACCGATAACGACGTTTTCGGGCTGGACCCGGGCGGGTATATCGTCCAGTACGCCGAAACGATCGCGGTCCCCGAGAACCACGTCGGATTCCTGTACCCCCGATCGACGCTACTACGGAACTCGTGTATGCTCAACACCGCGGTGTGGGACGCCGGCTACGAGGGTCGCGGCGAGGGGCTCCTCCAGGTGCATCACCCGATCCGGATCGAGCGCGGGGCGCGCGTCGCGCAGTTCGTGCTCGCGGAGGCGGCACACAACGGCGTGTACGACGGCTCATATCAGGGCGAGCGGACCGGGGCGGGTGCACCGCGTGACGAGCGTGAGTGACGACGGGAGCGCAGCGAGCCGATCCTCACAAGCAACCGGGGCTACCCAAAGGCACATGTACGCCCGAGTCTAATCTGCATCAACCGATGTCTCGGAGCCCGTCCATACCGGATCGTCCGCGCCTCGATATCGATCCGGAAATGTCCGACGCCGAACGTCTGTCGGCGATCCGCCAGCATTACGAGCGGCTCGTCGCGGTCAACGATGAGCTCGACGACCGCCTCTTGGAGGCCACCGACCGCCGCAGCGAGCTTCAGGAGGAGCTCGAACAGCTGAAGCGGCGCAACGAGACGCTGAAAACCTCCTCGCTCTACCTCGCGACCGTCGAGGAGCTGACCGACGACGGCGTCGTGATCAAACAACACGGCAACAACCAGGAGGTACTGACCGAGGTGTCGCCGCACCTCGATGACGAACTCGACGCGGGTGACCGGGTCGCGATCAACGACTCTTTCGCGATCCAACAACTGCTCGACGACGAGACCGACGCCCGGGCGCAAGCCATGGAGATCGACGCGTCGCCGTCGGTCTCCTACGGGGATATCGGCGGGATCGACGACCAGGTCCGGGAGGTCCGGGAGGCCGTTGAGGAGCCACTCACAAACCCCGAGCTGTTCGAGACGGTCGGTGTCGACCCGCCCTCGGGCGTACTGCTGTACGGGCCGCCCGGAACCGGCAAGACGATGCTGGCGAAGGCGGTCGCAAACGAGACCGACGCGACGTTCATCAAGATGGCGGGGTCGGAACTCGTCCGGAAGTTCATCGGCGAGGGATCCCGGCTGGTCCGAGACCTCTTCGAGCTCGCGGCCGAGCGCGAACCCGCGGTCATCTTCATCGACGAGATCGACGCCGTCGCCTCCAAGCGGACGGACTCGAAGACGTCCGGCGACGCCGAAGTCCAGCGTACGATGATGCAACTGCTCTCGGAGATGGACGGCTTCGACGACCGCGGCGACATCCGGATTATGGCCGCGACCAACCGATTCGACATGCTCGACGAGGCGATCCTCCGGCCCGGCCGGTTCGACCGACTCATCAAAGTCCCGAAGCCGGACCTCGAAGGCCGAGAGCAGATCCTCGAGATCCACACCCGCGACATGAACGTCGCGAGCGACGTCAACTTCGCCGGCCTGGGGTCGACACTCGAGGAGTACTCCGGCGCCGACATCGCTGCCTTGGCGACCGAAGCGGGGATGTTCGCGATCCGCGACGGTCGCGCTGAGGTCCGCCGCCGGGACTTCGACGACGCCTACGCGAAAATCGAGGACGCCGAAGAACAGACAACGATTCCGGGACATACCCCCTACCAGTACTGAGCAGCCTCGGGTCGCCCGTTCGAGCCGCGCCGCCGGATCCGTAACCGCTTATTCCCCGCGCCGCCGGATCCGTAACCGCTTATTCCCCGCGCCGGCTTCCCCAGGTATGAACACCATCAGGGTCGTCCGCGGGGTCGGCCGTGCCGAGACGCGGATGGCCTCCTACGACGCCGCCCTCGCCGCCGCCAACATCCACAACTACAATCTGGTTTCCGTCTCTTCGGTGATCCCCGCGGCGGCGACCGTCAAGGACGTGAAAACGGCCTCGGACCTGGGGCCGGCGGGCGGCCGACTCACGGTCGTGGAAGCGCGGGCGACCACTGGCGGCGTCGGGACCGTCTCGGCGGGATTGGGATGGGCAACGGGGCCCGGACCGGGGCTGTTCTACGAGGTCGCGGGCGAAGACCCCGCGGCGGTCCGCCGCCGCGTCGAGGCCGGGCTCGAAACTGGGCGGGGCCTCCGCGAGTGGACGTTCGACGACGAGACGGTCGCGGTCGTTACCGCCGACGCCGACGGCGGGGGGTACACCACAGCGGTCGTGGTCGCGGTTTACGGCGAGGCCGAATCGATCCTCTGAGACAGGGTGCCGGCGGCGTCTCCCGTCTACCACGCCGATGCGCGTGACACTGCCGACGGCTTTATCTGGGCTGTGCTCGTATCCACGTTGTCTTACTTTATGAATGGGAACAACCCATACGCAGGCGCCCCTGGCGTCGTCGACGCGGGCCGCCCGGACGAGGTCGACCTCTCTGCGGCGCAGGTACGGGAACTCCGGACCGCCGTTGCCGGTATCGTCTCCCGGACCCAAACGTACCTCCCGGAGGGGTACGCCGTCGGGTCGGAACTCTCCTACGGCACCAACGGCCCCCAAGCGACCGTCGCGGTTCGCCCGCCGGCGGGTCGTCCGGTCAGCGCGGGCTTTACACCCGACGAGGAGGACCTCGAATCCGGACTGACCGACGAGGACCGCGACGAGGTGGCCCGCGGACTTGCCGCCTCCGCCGCGCTCCAGGTGATGAACACCGTCGGCGACGGGTTGACGCCGACCGCGCGGTAGACACACGGTCGGGAATGGCGTGCTCCGAGGCACTCGAAGACGACCTCGAAGAACTGGAGGCAGCGGCGATCGACCTCATCCGGCGTCAGGAGTCTGCCGACGCCGACGCCACCGACGAGCAGCAGTTCGTCGGCGTCATCGACCACGTCACCAACACCTACCCGATCCCGGCCGGGTCAACGCGGGCGCACGCCGAGCACATCTCGCGGATGTACCGGGCTCGAACCAACGACACGGCGGTTCGGAAGCGGATCGCCACCGAGCGCCACCTGTTCCTGCGCGAGCACTGCGAGGGGTACGATCCGCAGTTCTGACCGCGGGCCGACTGGCTCAGCCGGACCCCTCGCTGTCGAGGTAGCGGTTCACGGTCGTCGGCGCCACGACGCCGACAAACAGGATGATTCCGATCAGGGGGGTCGTGCCGAGGTCGGTGAGCCACAACCCGCCGTACCCAAGGAGGAGCGCGACGGTGCCGAACGTCAGGATGACCGCGTTCTCGCGGGAGACCATACTACCGACGACGGAAGCATGGGTGAAAACACTCCGTGACGTCGACTCGGGCTGTCCGTGCTACTGCCCGACGGCGCGGCCGGACCGCTCCCGAACGCCGAGCACCCACACGTGGGGGTTCTCCTGGAGTTCGTGCTCGGCGAGCAGATCCGATTGGTAGGCGTTGCCGAGCATCGCCTTGCGAGCGACGCCCCAGCGTTCTGGGGTGATCCGATCGGGCGCCCCCGACACGATCACGCTCCGCCACGCGCCGTCGGGGTCGACGTCAACGGCGGTGAAACCGTCGTGACGTGGGTGGGGAAGACCATCATCACAGAGTATGGTTGAATCCTACCTAAAACTCCCGTTTCAAACTCAGATGAACATCGTCAGTGGATTGCGTCATCAATTGTCGGATTCATCCCCGCGCTAAAGCACTGTCTCTTACCCATAAGTCCACCAAGTTCCAAACAGACGTTTCAGACGCTGTCGACCCGAATCTATACTCAGAAGATCGAGGTAAGGAGTGAGTCGGGCGGTGATCTCGGCAGTCGGGGGTTACTGAACACGGGTAACCAAGATCGAGCGTGTCATAGAAAGGTTCACATAGCTCACTGAAGCAGCTTAAACAAATTGAAATCGCCGTGCACTCAGTGCACGCTGATTTGAGCTTGTTTTATAGTAGTCGTTAGAACTTTCAGCACAGAAAGTCGTACAGTAGCTAATGGACCATCTCGACGAGATCTCCGTCGAAGAACTCCAAGACGCGCTTGCCAACGTCGACGGAAACAAGCCGACTCAACGGTTGCTGGCTGCGATCGCGCACAAAAACGGCGTCACACAGACGGA
>NZ_BMOC01000024.1 GCF_014646875.1 Halobellus salinus
CGCCTACTCCGCAGACACGCCTCTCACGTTCGTTCGAGGCGGTATGCGTGGGACCGGATTTGAACCGGCGGACCTCTACAGGACAGCGCCCTCAACGCTGCGCCGTTGGCCTAGCTTGGCTACCCACGCGCAGTACTGAAGCGCATTCCACCGTAGTCCGGGACAATTTAAATGAGTTTCCTTTCCCGAAGGCCGCTCGGCGTGGTACCGCCGGAACGCGTCCATCCGTCGCGTCCACGAAAAATTTCATATAGCGACCTTCTGAATCGGATACGAAAGATGGTGGTATCGGGGTCCGAGTTCATCCGCTCTCCCGGAATCGCCGCGTGGGTGATCTTCTGGATCTACGCGGTCTTCGCGACCCTGGGTGGGTATAGCCTGGCTCGCACGTTCAAAAAGAACGGAATCCTGGTCGGACACTTCAACGAGCTGTTTCGGTTCCTCACGCGGGTGCGTATCTGGAGCCTCCGGTACAGGAAGACGTACACGCTGGCGGTCACCGGGGTCCTCCTCGCGGTGTTTCTGGTGCTCGTCTACTGGGCCGAGGTGCTCCACGCGGCGTTCTACCCCTCGCCGGCACCGTTCTCCGGGGTGGTCGACTACGCCACGTGGATCCTGGTGTTCGTGGTGAGCGGGTTACAGCAGGGCCAGACCCCCAACAGCATTCTGGCGCTGCTTCTGGCGGGCGTGTTCCCGTTCGTCGTCCTGGGGTCGATCGTCACGATCGTCAGGTACACGTCCGAACAGGCGCACGACACCCTAGTCAAACAGATGGCGGAGGGGCAGATCGGTGCGTACCGCGTGCTGATATTCAACTACCACGAGAAGTACGACGGGGTGATCAGGTCGATTCTCGATCGCTCGGACGCGTTCGTCGTTATCTTCGCGAAGGAGTCGAACCTCCAAGACGCACGGAGTTTCATCGACGGATTGGAGGATCTGGACTCGAAGGAGTACCGCACCAAGATCGAACGCCTGTCGTACTCGGAGGACCTCCTCTTCGAGCAGTACGACGCGGTCGGAGCCGACGAACTGTACATCCTCCCGGACACGAACAACGACACCGACTACGAGAACGTCCGGTTGGTCACAGAGCTCAACCGACACGTCAGCGACCTCGAGGACAGTCCGAACCGGCGGGCGGACACGCCGAGTACCGTGTGGCTGTCCGACAGCCGGAAGCTGGCGGGGGTCTCGGACAGTCTGGCCGACACCCGGTTCCGCGAGCATCTCCACGCTGTGAGCTTCCAGACCGACATCCGCGACCTGATGCGGTTGGACGTGGCGACGCCCGTCCGCGAGCTCGACGCCTACTACCACTTCGATACGGTACCCACCCCGCCGGAGTGGATCCGGGGGTACCGGCTGTCGAACTACACCTTCCACGCCACGCCGCTGTCCGACAGCGAGCACGAGGCGCTCGCGGAGATCCGGGCGTTCGACGCGACCGACGCCCGCTGGACGGAGGCGACCGACACCCGGCGCGTGAGGCTCAAACGGGACGTGTTATCCGAGGTCGAGGCCCGGCTCCGGGCCGACCTCGAAAGCGGCGACCGCGACGAGATCGGGATCCTGTACGGACTGTTATCCGACATCTCGGGGACGACGGTCCCGATCCGGTTCGCAGACGCCCACCTGAATCCGCAGATGGAGACCGCGACAGCGAGCCTCCAGGTGGCCAAAGAGCGCCACGTCGAGGCGGACACGGCGGCGGGCGACGACACCCCCGGTGACGGGGCGGGCGACGTGTTCGTTGTCAACCTCAACGATCGGATCCGCGAGTTCGTCTTCTCGTTCGGGCAACACCCCGCAGAGCGGGGTCGGAACCTGACGGTGTACAACTCGGCGGGGCAGGTCACCCCGGAACTGTCGGACGCTGTCAACGCCGTCCAGTACGACTCGATCAGCGAACTCCTGGAGATGCTGTTCCACGAGACCGACAAGAGCCCGCGGACGCTCGAAGCCGGGGACAAGGTCGTGATCGCCCTGAACCACACGGTCCCCGACCCCGAGGTCAACATCCTCCGGATCCTCGACGCGATCGACGACCGGTTGCGGGACTCGGCGACGGGGATCGACCACACCGACGTGTTCCTGGCGGTCGAATCCGACACCCGGTCGCACAACGGGGAGTACCGGTACCTCTCCGTCGACAAGGTGCTCCGGACACACGAGACGCAACTGTCGTTCCTGCACAACATCGTCCAGTTCAGACACAGCGAGCCGATAAACGGGCTGATACAGGAGGGGAAGCTCACCCGGACGGCCGCCGTCAACTGGGCGGTCGAGACCGCACACTATCTCCGGAAATTCCGCGTCGACCGTTTCGAGCGGCACGACGAGGCCGAGGCGGCGGACACGCCGCCGGTTGATGGGAACGCGGACGGGGCTGCGGACGGCACTCGTGAGGACGGCAGACTCCCGCTGACGACACTGTCGCTGCAGCGGGATCCCGAATCCGCGGCCGGACTGACGGTGGAGCTGTCGGAACCGACCGGGGACGACGACACTCCGGCGGGCGAGTTCCTGCTCTCGTTCCCGCGGACCTGATTCCGGTTCCCCGCCCGGCGCACCCTCGGGAGGTCGGCGCGGCTGCGGGACCGTGCCGGGCGTGGGGTCAGTAGGGCCCAATGAGCACTGACAGGAACACCCAGACGAAAATCAAGAACAGCCCGACCGACAGGCCGGTGAACACGAAGTGGAGGAGCCCGTATCTGACGAGGTCGCCCCGGCTGGGGAACGACATCTCCCCGACGAGGTCGGGGAAGTACTCCCGCTGCTTGGCGCGCTGGATGCGGAGTTGGTTGAACCAGATGAGGCCGGCCAGCGCCCCGACCTGCGTGACGTAGGTCCCGATGTTGAGCCCCACGAGCGAGGACTGGATCAGCAGGGTCCTGGAGATGAACGACGAGAACTCCAGCCGGGAGAGCACGTTGGCGATCAGCGCGGCCGCCGGGAGGTCGTTGAATACGTTCACCAAGATTCCGGAGCCGAAGACGCCGAGCACGCCCGCCCGAACCGGGCTCTCTGCGAAGAACTGTTGGAGAAACGGGATCAGCACGGTCTCGACCACCGGGCTCCGGGCGAACGCCTCCGCGAAGACGAAGAAGGTCATCCCGAAAAAGAACACCCCGTAAGGCAGCCGTTTCAGCGGCTGGACCACGGGTGCCTCGTGCTCGTCGGAGGTGTACCAGTACCCGATGGCGATGATCATGCTCGGGATCGCACACCAGAACAGCGAGACACGCATGAAGGTCACCACCGCCACCAGCACGACGAACGTGACGAAGATCAGGATCCAGTTGCGCATCTGGGTCGTGAAGTAGGGTTCGGGGACTTCCGCCGGCATCGTGTACTCCGGCTGGATGTGGAGGTCGTCGAACGCGGTCGTGGCGTCCGACTCCGTCACCCTGATCAGGAGCGTAATCAGCAGAAACGAAGAGCCGAACGCGACGATCGCCGGAAGCAGCATCATCGCCAGATACTCGAAGAAGTTGATCCCGAGTTCCTCGGAGATGATGATGTTCGTCGGCGACCCGATCAGAAGCCCCATCGAGAGCGTGTTCGCGGCCACGAACTGCGAGAGCAGGATGGGTCTGGTGTTCCGGATCCCCGCCTGAAAGCAGATCTCCACGATCACCGGGGTCAACACCAGCACGACGATGTCGTTCGTGGTGAACAGGGTGACGACCGACGTCATCGTGAACAGATACAGGACGAGCCGCGTTGAGTTGCCCTCACACAGGGCGACGATCTTGTACGCGATATACCGGAAGAACCCGGACGCACCCAGTCCCTCCGACATGATCCCGAACGAGAAGATGAGCACGATGATGTCGAACTTCTCGACGAACGCGGTCCGTATCGCGGGGAGACCGACCAGGGAGAGGCTGACCGCGATGGTGAACGCGACGACGGGGATCCACCAGTCCCGGTCGACCCCGAAGCGGGCCCGGAGCCGCTGCTCTACCGACGTTCGGTGGTCGTTGACGATCAGCAGCACTGACGCGACAGTCAGAAGCAGGATGAACGCAGGTGTCGGGATTTCGAGGACCATTAGCCCACTATCGGTCGTTGGCGGCGTCCAATCGGCGCTGTCGGTCGGTTTCCGTCACTGACCCCCACCAGTCGCTACTCGTTGTCCCTACGGATTCATCAAAAAGACTGTGATCGTAGTGTGCGCTCGTCGGCCGGGGTCCACATCGCGTGACGGCGGCCGCCGCCCGGGAGCCGACACCGTTTTTTCCACCCCGTCCGGCCTTCAGGCATGGAACTCCGCGTCAGCGACCGCGTCCCCGAACTGACGGCCCTGCTGTCCGTGGTGTCGCTCGCGGCCGTGTTTGGGGCCGTCGGCGGTGTCGTCCCCGCCTCGCTCCTACCGCGGGCCCCCGACGCCGTCGTCAACGCCATCCCCCACATCAACGCCGTTCTCAGCACGACTGCCCTGGTGACGATTCCGCTCGCAGTCCGTGCGGCCCGGCGTGGCCGCATCGGCCGCCACCGGGCACTGATGGTGACCACGCTCGGGCTGTTCGCAGCGTTTCTCGCGTGCTACCTCTACCGGCTCACGCTCCGCGGGACGACCGCGTTTCCCGGCCCCGACGCGGTCTACCAGTACGTTTACCTCCCCACGCTCGGGGTCCATATCCTGCTCGCGATCGCCTGCGTCCCGCTTCTGTACTACGTGGCGTTGCTCGCGCTCACGCGGCCGATCCCGGCGATCCGCGACTCGCTTCACCCCCGCGTGGGTCGGGTGGCGGCGTCGCTGTGGTTCATTTCCTTTCTCCTCGGCGACGTGGTCTACCTGCTGTTGTACGTTGTGTACTGAGCTTCGGCGTCGCACAACCGATACGTTCGGGGGTTGTTGACATCCTCTCCCCGCTAACGCGCGAGGCTCCCACGACGCGGCGTTCGCGGTTCCGTGTTCCCTCGGGGCTCAACGACGCTTTCGCGTGACCCTTCGGCGGTAGCCGTCCAATCATAACCGAAGACGCGCACTGCAACGGGTGTAGCCCTGTCAACGGGGTCTTCCCATCCAGACGTGCTGGACGCGTCCCCGGGAACACCGCCCCCCTCGACGGTCGAAGCTCATACAACACTGAAGATTCCAAATCCGGACTGGCTACTGTCAGGGGTTCGTTTCACCGACTGTCGGATTCATCCCCGCGCTGAAGCGCGGGGCGTTCTCCTCGCGTGTTCCGTACGTGGGTGGGCGGGCATCCACCAATACAGTGCAATCACAACGGGTACAGGCAGCGACGACCGTCGACGTTCGGTCGACCGGACGCCTACGCGACGCGCTCAGGACGCCACAGGTGTCGTTCACGACTGGCGGGTCAACGCTGCGGGGGTTTGCCGAGGCAGTTTTGGCCGACTACGACGTCCGCGACCCAGCGACCGCCGAGATCGAAGCCGACCCGGCCACTCGCGGGTGGGCGCCCGTCGATGGCGACGACGCGCCCGGCGGGTTGCGGAAGAACCCGGCCGGCGAACAGAGCCGGGCGTACGCCCGGATTCTGATCGATGGGGCGTTCAACGAGAACCTCGAGGGGTTCGGCACCGAACTGTCGAACGGCGACCGCGTCGCCGTGGTCACCCCGTTCGTCTTCTGCGTGTCGGTGGGGAAGCCACCCGGGAGGTCGCGGGTCGCCGTTCAGTCGTCGGCTCGCGCCGGCGACCCCTCCCCGTCGCCGATCACCGGCCGCTGGATGTCGCGGTCGGTGGCTTCGCCGTCGATGTCGTAGGGGTACTCGCCGGTGACACACCCGAGACAGAGGTCGAGCCGCGACGCGTCGAGCACGTCCGCGACCGCGTCGATCGAGAGGTATCCGAGGCTGTCGGCTTCGATCTCCTCGCGGATCTCGTCAATCGACCGGTCGGCCGCGATGAGCTCATCCCGGGACGCCATGTCGATCCCCATGTAACACGGGGCGACGATCGGCGGCGCGCCGATGCGGACGTGGACCTCCTCGGCGCCCGCGTCGCGGAGCAGCGAGACCAGCTGTCGGGACGTCGTCCCCCGGACGATGCTGTCGTCGATGATCGTGACTGACCGCCCCTCGATGGTGGACTTGATCGGGTTGAGCTTCAGCCGGACGGCCCGCTCGCGTTCGTCCTGGGTGGGCATAATGAACGTTCGGCCGACGTACCGGTTCTTCATCAACCCTTCCGCGAACTCGACGCCGGTGTCACCCTCTGCCCGGGGGTCCCCGTCGGCCGTGGTTCCGTTCGCGGCCTCGGCGTACCCCGACGCGAACGACCGCCCGGAGTCCGGCACCGGCAGGACCACGTCGGTTTCGACGCCCGACTCCGCCCAGAGCTTCCGCCCGAGGTTCCGACGCGCCTCGTACACCAGCGTGTCGTCGACGATCGAGTCGGGGCGGGCGAAGTAGACGTGCTCGAAGAAACAGTGGGCGGTCGTCTCCTGGTCGACCAACTGGTAGGACTCGAACCCGGACCCATCGGCCTCCAACACCACGAGTTCACCCGGCCGCACGTCGCGGACGAGGTCGCCGTCGAGAGTGTCAATCGCGGCCGACTCCGACGCCACGACGTAGCCGTCGGCGAGTTCCCCAATACACAGCGGGCGGTTCCCTTGGGGGTCCCGGACCGCGA
Organism: Halobellus salinus; assembly: GCF_014646875.1. Lineage (GTDB taxonomy): Archaea > Halobacteriota > Halobacteria > Halobacteriales > Haloferacaceae > Haloquadratum > Haloquadratum salinum. The sequence goes on from NZ_BMOC01000024.1 coordinate 6,616, forward strand.
GCACCGTCTCGTCGTGCATAACAGTCAGCGAGTAGGAGCCGTGGATCCGGTTCATGGTCCGCTTGACCGCGCGGACCAAGTCTGCCTCCAGCAGGTTGCGCGCGAGTTCGTGCGCGATGACCTCCGTGTCCCCACTGGAGGTGAACGCGTGACCGAGTTCTGCCAGTTCCGCGCGGATCTCCTCGGCGTTGACGAGGTTCCCGTTGTGTGACAGCCCCAGCGATCCGGATTTGAACGACACCGAAAACGGCTGGGCACAGCAGGTGTTGACCCCGCCGGAGGTCGGGTACCTGACGTGGCCGATGCCGGTCGCCCCTGCCAGGGAGTCGAGGTCGCCCTCGCCGAAGGCGTCGCCGACGAGTCCCATCTCGACGTGGCTGTGCTGCTGGAACCCGTCGTGGGTCACGATCCCCGCGGACTCTTGACCCCGATGCTGGAGTGCGTACAGCGAGTAGTAGAGTGGCCGTGCGGCCGCCCGGTCGTTGAGAGCGATACCGACGACGCCGCACTTTTCGGTTGGACCGGAGGCCACGCCACCCGTCGGTTCCGCGTGGGTCGACGTCGCGTCCGTCGGTTCGGTGTGCGTCGCCGCGCGTCCGGGTGTGGGGTTCGGTGACTCCCGCCCGTTTGGCATACCTGCTAGTGAAACGCCCGTGGCTAAAAAACCGTCTATGTGCTACCTTCGGTCGGGGTGAGGCGGGTGAGTATGCACGGGTGTGTATACTGACCCGGTCCCAGCCGAATCCACCGTCAACCGAAGACGTTGAGCTCCGACCGGCGGTAGTAGGTCACAACGCCGTCGGCGGTGTCGACCCGCTTCGACTCCAGGAACTCGGCGTCCCGCAGGTTTGTCACCGCCGTCCGGACCGCCCGCTCGGTCACGTCCATCGGCGCGACGCGGACCGGGTCGGGGCCATCGTCGTCCCACTCGTCGGCCGGTGGGTCCACGCTCCCCCCCTCGACGAGGAGTTCGTCCAGTTCCGCGACCGCGTACGCCCGCGGCGAGACGGCGCTCAGAAACTCCGCGACGGCGCGTTCGACCTCGGTCCACTCCTTCCCGGACTCCCACTCGTTGTCGGTGATCGGCATACGCATCCGTCATTCCCGGCGGAAAAAAATGTTCCTCCAGTGTCAGACGGACGTCTGACGCCGGATCCGGGTGGGGCGGCCGCCCCTCGTCGCACTCGTTGCTGTCACCGGAACTGGGATGCAGTTCCGGCTGAGCGACGGACCCGGCTACTCCTCGTCGCTCTCGTCAACGTCCTCGAAGTCGGCGTCGACGTACTCGTCGCCGTCGCCCGCGCCGCCCGCTCCCGCACCGGCGCCTGCGCCGCCCGGCCCCGGACCACCGGGACCGGCGCCCGCGGCACCGGCGCCCGCACCGGCGGCGCCCGCGGCCTGCTGGCCCTCGTACATCTGTTTGCCGATCTCCTGGAGTTCGGTCGCGAGCGCCTCGGTGGCGTCCTCGAGCTCCGCCTTCGTGGGCTCGTCGGAATCGAGGACCTCCTCGACGTCTTCGACCTTCTCGTTGATCGACTCGACAAGGTCGTCGTCTACCTCCTCCTCGTTCTCCTCAAGCAGGGTTTCGGCCCGCTGGATCGTGCTCTCGGCCTCGTTTCTGGCCTCGATCCGCTCGCGGCGGCGCTCGTCCTCTTCTGCGTGCTCTTCGGCTTCCTCCTGCATCCGGTCGATCTCGTCGTCGGAGAGGCCGGCGCCGCCCTCGATGGTGATCGATTCTGCATTTCCTGAGCCTTTGTCCTCGGCCTCGACGCTCACGATCCCGTTCTGGTCGATGTTGAACTCGACCTCGATCTGGGGGGTGCCGGCGGGCGCCGGCGGGATGCCCGTGAGCTGGAACTCCCCGAGGAGTTCGTTCTCCTCGGCGATCTCGCGTTCGCCCTGGAAAACCCGGACATTGACCGACGTCTGGCTGTCCGCGGCGGTGGTGAAGATCTTCGACTCGTCGGTTGGGATCGTGGTGTTCTTCTCGATGAGCCGCTCGAAGAGGCCGCCTTTGACCTCGATTCCGAGCGACAGCGGCGTCACGTCGAGCAGGACAATGTCGTCGACCTCGTCGCCGAGGACGCCGCCTTGGATGGCCGCACCCAGCGCGACCGCCTCGTCGGGGTTGACGTTCTTTTTGGGTTCCTTGCCGGTCATCTCCTCGACGTTCTCTTGGACCTGCGGCATCCGGGTGGACCCACCGACCAGGATCACCTCGTCGATGTCGCTTTTGTTGTAGCCGGCGTCTTCGAGCGCCTGGTTCGTGGGATCGACGGTCCGGTCGATGAGGTCGCTCGTGAGCGACTCGAACTTCGCGCGAGTGAGCTTCTGTTCCAGATCGAGGGGGCCGGAGTCCGTTGTCGCGATGAACGGCAGCGTGATCGTGGTCTCCTTCCGACTGCTCAGCTCGATTTTCGCCTCCTCGGCGGCGTCCTCAAGCCGCTGGAGCGCCTGGCGGTCGTCGCGGAGGTCGATCCCGTGTTCGGTCTCGAACTCGTCGGCGAGGTGGTCGATGATGGCCTCGTCCCAGTCGTCGCCGCCGAGGTCGTTGTCGCCGTTGGTGGCCTTGACCTCGTAGACCCCGCCACCGAGGTCGAGAATCGATACGTCGAACGTGCCGCCGCCGAGGTCGTAGACCAGAACGGTCTGGTCGGACTCGTCGTCGAGGCCGTACGCCATCGCGGCCGCGGTGGGCTCGTTGACGATTCGTTCGACCTCGAAGCCGGCGATCTCGCCCGCGTCTTTGGTGGCTTGGCGCTGCCGGTCGCTGAAATACGCCGGGACAGTGATGACCGCCTTCTCGACGTCGTCGCCGAGGTACTCCTCGGCGTCGCGCTTGATCTTCTGGAGGACCATCGCCGAGACCTGCTCGGGCGTATACTCCTCGCCGTCGAGTCCGACGGCGTAGTCTCCCTCGCCCATGTGTCGCTTGATCGATTGGACCGTCTGTTCGGGGTTTTTGACCGCCTGGTTCTTCGCGGGCTTTCCGACCAGGCGCTCGCCGTCGTCGAACGCGACGACCGAGGGTGTCGTCCGCTCGCCCTCGGAGTTGACGATGATCTCCGGGTCGCCACCCTCCATCACCGCGAACGCGCTGTTCGTGGTACCGAGATCGATACCAAGGATCTTGTTGCTCGCCATCTTGTCGGCAATTACTGGTCTAAATCGGTTAAAGGTTACTAGACGGCTGCCGACCGGGGGAAACACGGGGTCGAAGCTGTCGTGCGGTTTTGTCGTGGGAACGGTTGTCAAGTAGGTGGATTTATATTGAAGTGCTGTTCGTCCCCGCGGCGTCAGACCGACCCGTCAGCGACTCCCCGGATCACAGCCCAGTGAACTCGTCCCGGATCACGGCCCGGTGAACTCGTCCCGGATCACAGCCCAGTGAACTCGTCCCGGATCACGGCCCGGTGAACTCGTCCCGGATCACGGCCCGGTGAACTCGTCCCGGATCACGGCCCAGTGAACTCGTCCAACGTGGCGGTGACGCCCGGTCGGACGTCGGAGACCAACGCACCGTCGAGATTGAGCCCGAGCGCGTCGACGGCCGCCCGGCCAACCCGATCTGTGTCGTGCGACGGCGCGTAGACACCGAGCCGCCACTGCTGTTTCCCCGCAGTTCGGAGCGCCGACACCAGCGGCGACTGCTTCCCGAGCCGGCGCATCTCCCCGCTGACCATCACGCGGGAGGTCGACTCGGTCATCGACGGCCGGTCCGGCACGTCAACCACCACCGCTTCCGACGACAGCCCCGCGCGGTCGGCGACTGCGGATTCCAGCTCTGACACCGTGTCGTAGCCGGCGTCGACAACGTCTTCCGGGACTGCGTCGAGTTCGGCCCACACCGCACGTTTGTACAGGTCCCGCGTCCGGAGTCGTCGGGCGAGTTCCGCGGTCGCCGGCGTGGTTCGCAGTGCCACCAGCAGGTCGTGGTCATCCATCCGCCGGAGCTCCGCGGGCGTGGTTTCGGCCCGGTTGAGCAGCCGCTCGGCCCCGCGCCGGAGCATCGCCTTCGCGATGCGGGCGACGTGGTGCTGATACACTGTGGGGTTCATCAGCGCCCGGGCGAGCAGTAGCGACTCGGCGGTCTGGACGTTCCCCTCTGCGAGGACGAGCTCGCCGTCAACGAACGTGAGTTCGCGGATCAGCCGCTCGAAATCGATGGTTCCGTACGGGACCCCGGTGTGGTGGGCGTCCCGGACCAGGTAGTCCATCCGGTCGACGTCGAGTTCCCCCGACACCAACTGACCGTACTGACCGTTGCCCGCGACGAGGTCCGCGATCCGTTCGGGGTCGAGATCCGATTCTCTGAGCACGTTGCCCACCTCCCCGGTTGCGAGGAGTTCGTGGACGTCGTCGTGATACTTGCCGGTGTGGCGGTGGATCACTCCTTCCACGTTGTGGCTGTAGGGGCCGTGGCCGACGTCGTGGAGGAGCGCCGCCGCGCGGAGGCGTTCTGCCTGGACGCCGTCGATCCCGAGGTGGTCGAGCGCCGTGTTGGCGAGGTGGTAGACCCCAAGCGAGTGCTCGAACCGGGTGTGGTTCGCGGAGGGGTACACCAGGTGGACCGTCCCCAACTGCGTGATGTGTCGGAGCCGCTGGACCGAGTCGGTTTCGAGGAGAGCGGCAGCCACGCCCCTGACCTCGATGTGGTCGTGGACGCTGTCCTTGATCGTCACCATACTGGAGTGTGGCCCGGCGTCGTACAAAAGCCGTCGGCCGCGGGCGCGGGGTGCTCGGCTCGCGGTCGGCGGCGTCGGCCAGGGGTCGCGGCCCCCAGACGGCCGTACCGACTCGTCTCAAGCGCTCGGGCCGGAGTCACGGACCCCCGCCGCCACGCTTCGAGACCCGGATAGGGTATCCGTGTATCGGCGTCGCAGGGCCAACAGTATATATACCGTCACAACCCACCAGCAGGTGATGGCAACGCTCGATCTGTACGCCGACGCTCGCTCAACACTCGACCCCGACGACGGCGAAGTCGTGACCGCGGAACTGGTGGTGACCGACGACGTCCTGGTGAAGGCGTTCGCGCTCGGTCCCGGTGCCGAACTCGACGCCCACGAACACGCCGAGAGCACGAACGTTTTCCACGTCCTCAACGGCGAGGTCGTCGTCGAACGCGACGGCGACGAGGAGACGGTGGTAGCGCCCGGAGTCGTCCGACACGACCGCGGCGTGGTCCACGGCGCGCGCAACGAATCCGACGACGTGGCCGTCTTTACCGCCAGCCTCTGTCCGCTCCCGTAGCCGGACCGCGACACCGGCCCGGCTTGCCACCGTCGAAACCGAAAACCCGGTCCCGGCCCTCCGTCCGGTGATGAGCCGTGTCCGCGTGACCACCGGCGCCCGAATCCACGTCGGGTTCTTGAACCTGAGCCTGGCCCACGACCGGCTGTACGGCGGGATCGGGTTGGGACTCGACCGGCCGCGGACCGTGGTCACCGCTTCCCCGGCCGACAGCATCGAATGTGACCATCCGGTCGCCCGTGGCTACGTCTCGCGGGCGGTGGCCCGCCTCGACGTTCCCGGAGCGGCCGTCACCATCGATGCCGCGCTGCCGCGACACGCCGGGTTGGGAAGCGGGACCCAACTCGCCGGTGCGGTGCTCACGGCGGTCGGCCGGGCGCACGGCATGGAACCGGACGTGCGGGCGCTGGCTCCCGCCCTCGGCCGCGGCGGTCGGTCGGGTGTCGGCATCGCGACCTTCGAGGCCGGCGGGTTCGTGATCGACGCCGGCCACCCGACCGAGCAGTTCACACCCGACCGTCCGGCCGACGGGGCGTGGGCCGTCCCCCGGGTGGCTGTGCGGCGCGATCTCCCCGAAACGTGGCGGTTTCTCGTTGTGATCCCCGACACCGAACGGGGGCGGAGCGGCGACACCGAAGAGGAGAGCATCCGGTCGGTCGTCGAGCGCGCGGCTCCCGGGACAGCAGACCAGGTCGCCGGCGCGGTGACCCGGCGACTGCTGCCCGCGGTCGCGGCGGGCGCTCACAAGCGCTTCGGCGCGGCGATCCGGTCGATCGATCGGCTGAACGGCACGTGGTACGCCGACGAACAGGGCGGCGTCTACCGCCCGCCGGCCGGGCAGATCGTGGCCGCCCTGGACGACCATCAGGCGTGTCACGGCGTCGGACAGTCGTCGTGGGGGCCGTGCGTTTACGCGGTCACCCACGCCGATCGGGTCGATTCGGCCCGCGCAGCCGGCCACGCCGCTCTCGACGACGCCGGCGTCACCGGGACGGTACTCGTGACCACCGCCCGGAACCGTGGCGCGGGCGTCGAGCCGGCCGGACATCTCGGGTGAAACACGGCTGCTCCGGGAGCTGCCGCCCGATGAGGTCGGAAGGGACTGCGCGGGTGGATCGAATGTGGCCGCACGTTCGGTGTGACCGGGAACGACGCCCCCGTGTCCCAGCCGGAACGCAACGCCCGCTGGCCGGATCACGGGCGAAACGTGCAACGACAGCGGTCGCACCGAGTCGAGAGTGCGAGTCCCGAGGCGGCTCCCGCGCCGTCCGCAGCAACCCACCTCGACAGTATCCTTACGGAGAATCGAGGAGAGAGCCCCGTGTTTTACCGCGGGGAGGATGTCAACTGAATCGGAACGTCTCGAGGTTCTTCGGCGAGAACGTCCGGAGGTTGTGGTCGTGATACAGTCCGGACGAGAGGTCCTGGACCGCACGTTCGTCGCCGTGGACGCACAGCACCTTCTCCGGACGGGGGCGCATCGTCCGGACGAAGTTCTCCAGCCCCTGCCGGTCGGCGTGCCCGGAGAACCCATCGAGCGTCTCGACCCCGAGTTCGAGGTCGAGGGTCTCGGCGGCCCCGACGCCGCCTTCGCCCCCGACTTGAACCTCCGTTCGCCCCGCCTGGATCCGCCGCCCGCGGGTCCCGCGCGGCTGGTGCTCGACGAACACCAACCGGGAGTCGGGGTCGCTGCCGAGGTGCCGCAGCCACGACACGATCGGCCCGTCCGTGACCGTCCCCGACGGCGCGAGGACGACTGCGGGGCCGTCGGCAGCCAGGGAGGCCCGCTGGTCGTCGCCGCCGTCGACGCGCTCGAACGCGGGCGCGAGGAACGGGTTGTCGTCGGTGTCGAGCACGCGACTGCGGAGGTCCTCCCGAAGGAACTCCGGGTACGTGGTGTGGACCGCGGTCGCTTCCCAGATCATACCGTCGAGGTAGACCGGGAGCTCCGGGACCGTCCCCTCGTACATCGCCTCCTCCAACACGAGCATGAGTTCCTGGGCTCGCCCGACCGCAGCGGTGGGGATCACCACCGTCCCGCCGCGGTCGTGCGCCGACGATACGAGATCTGTCAGCTTCCGCTCGGAGTCGCCCCAGTCGGTCTGGTAGTCGTTCCGGCCGCCGTACGTGGACTCCATCACGAGCGTCTCCACGCGCGGGAAGTCGTTGACCGCGCCGTCGAACAGCCGGGTGTCGCCGTATCGGATGTCCCCGGAGAACGCGACGTTGTAGAGCCCCTCGCCGATGTGGAAGTGCGCGACCGCGCTCCCCAGGACGTGGCCCGCGTCGTGGAGGGTCAGCTTGATGTCCGGGGCGATGTCGGTCACGTCGCCGTACTCCAGTGGGATCGTGTGTTTGATTGCCGCCCGAACCCGTTCGGAGCTGTACGGCGGGGTCCGCCCCTCGGCCTCGGCGCGGTTGAGGTAGTCGAGTTGGAGCAGCCCCATGAGGTCGCGGGTGGGCTCGGTGGTGTAGACCGGGCCGTCGTACCCGCGGTCGAACAGGACCGGGAGGTACGCCGAGTGGCCCAGGTGGGCGTGGGTCACCACCACGGCGTCGATGGAGTTCGCACCCGCGCCCAGCGCCTCCGGGAGTTCGAGGTGGGGGCCCTCGCCGGTGGCGGGGTCGTCGCCGCAGTCGACCAGGACGCGCGTCTCCGCGGTCGAGAGAATGAACGACGTCCGGCCGACCTCGCGGCACCCGCCGAGGGAGGTGATCCGGACCCACTCCTCGCTTGCGAGCTCTTCGCGGTGGATCTGCCGGCCGATGCGCTCGAGGATCTCACGACGGTCGTCGCGCTCCTTTTTCAGGAAGTCCCGTACGTTCGAGACGGTCGAGGATTCGATCGGTGGCGTGCGAACGACCTCGGGGGTCCACCCGACGGCGGCGGTGATCTCCTGGAGGGTCGCGCCGCGGTTGCCGATCACCCGCCCGGGGTTATCGGCCTCGATCACGACCTCGCCGGTGTTGTCGTGGAAGTAGAGGTCGGTGACGCCGGCGTCGTCGGGGACGATGTCACGGATCCGGGCGCTGGCCTCCTCGGACGGAGCCAGCGCCGCCGGATCCGGCCGGACGGTGATCCGTTTTCGGAGTTTCCCCGCGAGGTCCCGGATCAGGTCGCCGTTCCGGGCGAACCGCTTTGGGTCCCGGGTGTAGATGACCAGCTCCGGGCCCTCGTAGGTGACGTCCGAGACTGAAATATCGGGCGGCAGCTCCGCCGTGACCTCTGCGTGCAGATCTTCGAGTTTCGTATCTACTGAACTCATACCTTGGGGCGATCCGTCGGGGTCGTCGCCGACGGACGGGTGGTCGGGGCTCCCGGCGCGGTCCCGACGGTCCGGAGGTGTCGTCGCCACGGCCGAACGGCAGTGGTGGATGCGAAGTCATCAGCGTGGCGTATCGCGACCCTCTCCGGTGATTCGGGCTTCGGAGCGGCAGGGAAAACCCGCTTACCCCGAGCTATTGGGCGGTTAGATAAAAAGGTTCGTAAAAACGAAGCCGCGCGACGCCGAGGGAGTCGTATGAAGCTCACCCCGGAACGGGTCACCGAAGAGGCACAGTGGGTCACAGACCGCGCCGACACCGTCGTCCCACTGATCAACGGCACCCGGGACCGGCTGGGGGAGGCGTTCGGCACGACCGTCGATCCGGTCGACCCCGAAGCGTACCGCGAGTCGGTCGCGACGGTGTTCGCCGACGGCGAGGTCGCGGTCAACATCGCGGCGTACGTCGGGCTCCTCCGCGACCTCGACGTCGACGGCGACTACCCCGGGTTCGTGGTCGACGAGGTGTTGGGGCGGGAACTCGCCGCTGCGATCGCCGGGGGAACGCCGCTGTCGCTGCTCGCGCAGGCCACGTTCCACTACGCCGACGTGACGACCCACTCCGCGGGCGGCGCGGGGATCGACGACCTCGACGCCGCGCTGGCTGCGGGCTTTCAGACCCGGCTCCCCGGGTGGGCGTGGCGGGAGACCGAGAGCCCGTTCGTGGTCGATCCCGCCGAGTTGGAGAGGTGACCGAACCCTTCCCGACCGCGGGCATCAGGACATTTAAGACCGCTGTGGGGCTCCGATTGGATAATGACTGAGGATCAGGAACTCGGGATCACCGAGTCGAAGGAATACAACACCGGGGAGTGGTACGCGGAGGTCGTCCAGAAGGCCAACCTCGCGAGCTACGCCCCGGAGGGTATGAGCGGGTTCATCGTCACGCGCCCCCGGGCGTACGAGGTGTGGGAGCGGATCCAGGCCCACCTCGACGGCCTGTTCAAGGATACCGGCGTCAGAAACGCCTACTTTCCGCTGTTCATTCCGGAGAGTTACCTCGAACGCGAAAAGGACATCGTCGAGGGGTTCGACCCCGAGGTGGCGTGGGTCGAACGCGCCGGCAACGACGAACTCGAAGAGCGACTGGCGGTCCGACCCACCTCCGAGTCGATCATCACGCCCTACATCTCCCAGTGGGTGCGGAGCCACCGCGACCTCCCGCTGCGGGTGAACCAGTGGGCGTCTGTTGTGCGGTGGGAGGCCACGGAAACCAAGCCGTTCTTCCGGACCAAGGAGTTCCTCTGGCAGGAGGGCCACACCGCCCACGCCACCCGCGAGGACGCGTGGGCGGAGACGATGCGACGGCTCGACCAGTACGAGGCCACCTACGAGGACCTGCTTGCGATGCCGGTGCTCCGCGGCGCCAAACCCGAACACGACAAGTTCCCCGGCGCCGACACCACCACAACTGTCGAGGCGCTGATGCCGGACGGCAAGTCGGTCCAGGGCGCGACCTCCCACCACCTGGGGACCTCCTTCGCCGACGCGTTCGACATCACCTACACCGACGAAGACGAGGCGTCACAGATCGCCCACACCACTTCGTGGGGGCTGTCGTGGCGCGCGATCGGCGCGCTGATCATGACCCACTCCGACGAGCAGGGGCTGGTGTTGCCGCCGGCGCTCGCGCCCGAACAGGTGGTGATCGTCCCGATCTGGCAGGCTGACACGAAGGACGAGGTTCTGGCGTACGCCGAGGGAATCAGAGCGGACCTTGACGACGCGGGAATCCGAGTCGAACTCGACGACCGCGACGAACGGAATCCAGGATTCAAATTCAACGAGTGGGAGCTGAAAGGCGTCCCGCTCCGGGTGGAGATCGGCCCCAACGAGGCCGTCGACGGGAGCGCAACGCTGGTCCACCGCCCCGACGGGGAGTCCACCGAGGTCGACCGCGACGGGATCACCGAGACGGTCGAGTCACATTTCGACGAGGTGTATGCCAAGCTCTACGCCGCCGCGGAACGGAACCTAGAGTCCAACATCAGAGAAGCCGACGACCGCGCGGAGATCCTGGGGACACTCGGGCAACACGGCGGGTACGTCAAAGCCCCGTGGTGCGGCGACGAGGCGTGCGAAACCGAGATCAAAGACCAGATCGCCGCCGAGATCGTGCTGGTGCCGCTGGACGACCCCGACGCGGAGATCCACCACGGCGAGGCGTGTGCGGTCTGCGGCGGCGGCGCGACCGAGACCGCGTACTACGCGAAGTCGTACTAGCCGTCTGACGCCCGTCAGACCGCTTTGGGGTGTGAGAACGGTCCACAACGCTTTATACGGGCGATACCGTAGTGAAACCAATGTCGGCGTTATCGGATCTCCTGGGCGATGTCGTGTCGGGCGTCGAAGCGGTGCTGCTTTTTTCTCCGAACAGTTCCCACTACCGACGGTTCGCCGAGGCGGATCCGGACGAGGATCTGCTCGTGGTCGCCCCAAACAACACCGTTGACGCCGAAACCTACGTCGAACTCCCCCTGGAATTCGACAACGTCAGAGACCGGATCCGGTTCGGCATCGAGGGAGCGTTAGAACGCGGTCTGGTCGAGGACGAGGACATCGTCGCCTGTAGCGTCCGGATCTTCGACGGCGACCCCGACGGCGTGGTCCGGGTCCGGGTCACCGAGTCGATGCGGTCGGGGATCTACGACCTCTTTGCGAACTCCCGGGCGGAACCCGGCGTGATCCGGGACGTGTTTGAGGTCGCGATCGAACTGGGAAAGAAGGGACAGAAGGGCAAGCCCGTCGGCGCGCTGTTTGTTGTCGGCGACGCGGGGAAGGTTATGAACAAGTCCAGACCCCTGTCGTACAACCCCTTCGAGAAGTCTCACGTCCACGTGGGCGATCCGATCGTGAACGTCATGCTCAAGGAGTTCTCCCGGCTCGACGGCGCGTTCGTCGTCTCGGACTCGGGGAAGATCGCGAGCGCGTACCGGTACTTAGAACCCGCCGCGGAGGGCGTCGACATCCCGAAGGGGCTGGGCGCGCGCCACATGGCCGGCGCGGCGATCACCCGTGACACCAACGCCACCGCGATCGTGCTCTCGGAGTCCGACGGCCTGGTTCGAGCGTTCAAACGCGGCGGGCTCGTCCTGGAGATCGATCCGGAGGAGTACTGATGACCGAGACGGTCGTGGCGGCGGGGAGCGACGCCACAGGGATCGCTCAGATCGACACTCGCCCGCTCGTCGACCTGTTCGACGCGGTTCCGCGGGCCGTCTGGCTCGGCGCGATTGTCGCCGTTGCCGGAGTGATCCTCGCGATCCTCCTCGGGGGACTCACGAGACGGCTCCTCGTCAGGCTCGGCGTTCCTCACGCCGTTGAGGGCACGGCCTTCGAGCGAACCGCCCGGGAGTTCGGCAGTTCAACCGTCGACGTGCTCGGCTCGCTGATCCGGCTGTTCGTCCTCGGCGTCACCTTTTTTGGCGTGCTCGCGATCGGCAACGTGGCTGTCGCTTCGGGCTTTTGGGGCCGCACCGTTCAGTTCCTGCCGCAACTGTTTTTTGCGCTTCTCATCCTCATCGTGGGCGTCGTGGTCGGTGACAAGGTGCAGATGGTGATCAGCGAGCGGCTCACCGGTATCAAACTCCCCGAGACCGGGGTGTTTCCCCGGCTCGCCAAGTTCACCGTGTTCTACATCGCGGTCCTGATCGCGCTCTCGCAACTCGGCGTCGCCACGCTCGCGTTGGTGGTGTTGTTGGCGGGGTATCTCTTTGCGGTGGTCTTTCTGGGCGGGTTGGCGCTGTCCGACCTGCTGAAATCCGCTGCGTCGGGGTCGTACCTCCTGTTGGAACAGCCGTACGCCATCGGTGATGAGGTCGTGATCGGGGACCACCGGGGGATCGTCCAGGAGGTGAACCTGTTCGTGACGCATGTCGAAGACGACGGCGAGGAGTTCATTCTCCCCAACAGCACCGTCTTCGAGACGGGCGTGGTTCGCGTTCGGGAGTAGTCACCGGTCGGCCACGCCGTCTCTCCTGTCGGCCGCCCGTTCCGTGTCGACATCACCGCGCCCCATCGGGCGTGCCGGCACGCCGGCGACTGTCACACCGGCGGGCACGTCCCGGGTCACGAGGGAGTTCGCCGCCACCTCGGCGTCCGCGCCGATCTGGACGCCGGGGAGGACAACCGCTTTCGCGCCGATCATGGCGCGGTCGCCGACCACAACCTCGCCGGTCCGGTACTCGTCCTGCAGGAACTCGTGACACAGAAGCACCGAGTCGTAGCCGACCACTGCGTCGTCGCCGAGCGTGAGCAGTTCCGGCCAGAACACGTCGGGCGTCGCCTCCAGTCCCCACGAGACACCGTTGCCGACCGTGGCGCCGAGTCGACGGAGCACCCAGCTCCGGACCCGGAGCGACGGCGCGATCCGCGCGACCCAGACCAGAAGGTAGTTGCGAACCACCCGCCAAACCGGCTTGGCGTCGGTCCAGCCGCGCAGGGAGTTCCGCCGCCCTGGCGTCGGGTGGCGGGTCAGGCGGTCGTGTCTCCCTCCGTCCTCGGAGTCGATGTCCGCGGGACCGCTGCTGGGGCTCCCGCTCGCACCGGGGCCGTCGTCGGCTGGATGGTCACTCACGACCGTCCGGTACTACTCCCACGGATAAAAACCGGCGGCAGAAGTTCGACGGCCCCCGCCGGGGCAGCGTTCCAGTTTTGAGACAGTAGTCCGATCTGATACGGAAAGACGCATATACGCCAGGTCCATCGAACCGACTGTGACGCATTCCCAGCTCACACTCGTTCAGATCGACAACTATGGCCCCTGGACGGTAACGCCGAACCCGCGCCGGGAGATGGACCTCCAAACGCTCCAATCGCGGCTCTTTGCCGACCTCGCGCAGTTCGTGGGGGCCCGAGACGGGTACGTGTTCTTCACACGGTTCGACAACATGGTCGCGGTCACGAACGGACTCGACCGGGCGGATCACGCCCTGTTGCAGGAGACCATCGGAAACCGGTATCCGGTCACGATCAGCCTGGGGACGGGGGTCGACGCCACACCGGCCGCGGCGCTGGAAGCGGCGACTGCGGGCCTCCAGCACGCCGGTTCCGCACAGGACGGCGACCGCCGCGAGGTGCTTGACGGTGAGTTCCTCCCAGAGACCGAACGCACCGACGGCGACGTCCGGATCGCTCACTTCGACGTGAACGACGCCACCGGGAAGTACACCGACCAGCTCAACGAGTTCGACTCGTTCATCCAGATCGAGCAGGGGTACGCCGCGGTCATGCGCCACCTCCGGGAGGAGCACGGCGCCCTGTCGTTCTTCGTCGGCGGCGATAACATCATCTCGGTCTGTCCGGCCATGGACGAGGGTGACTACCGGGACGCGATCGACTACGTTGAGACCGACGCCGGCGTCGAACTCAAAGTGGGCGTCGGCACCGCCGCCACCCCCCACGTCGCCGGGATGGACGCAAAACACGCCCTCGAGGAGTGCCGCCACGAAGGGACCATCGTCGAACTCGGTCGACCCGCCGAAGAAGCCGGCACTGCGACCGACTAACGCGGGCGGTCACGGCCAGGTTCGGTTTAGCTTTCTGAAAAAGATCTTTCTGAATATCAAAGTATTAAGTGGGTGCCGGCCCTATGGAAACACGCAATGAGCACTCAGAAAGCGGTCCGACAGCACGCCGACGAGGTCGAGGGGAGCGACGCCCTCCGCGTCGACGCGGAGCGCGCCGAGCAGATCGTTGACGCCCTGAATACGGATCTGGCGTCGACGTACGTCCTGTACCACCAACTGAAGAAACACCACTGGAACGTCGAGGGCGCGGAGTTCAACGACATTCACGTCCTCCTCGGCGAGATGGCCGAAGAGGCCGAGGAGTTCGCGGACGAACTCGCCGAGCGCGCACAGGCGCTCGGTGGCGTCCCGGTCGCAGGGACCGACGCCATCTCCGAACACGCCGCGGTCGACCCCGAAGACGAGGACGTCTACGACATCCGAACGTCGCTTCGGAACGATATGGCGATATACGGCGACATCATCGAGACGCTCCGTGACCACGTCGAACTCGCGGAGAACCTCGGCGATCCGACCACCGCACACCTCATCCGTGAGAACCTGATCGAGGTCGAGGAGGCCGCCCACCACCTCGAACACTACCTCGAAGACGACACGCTCGTCCTCGAGTCGGCGACCCAGTAGCCCTCTCAGGCGACGTTCCGACCGGACACGGGCGCGTGCCATCGGCCCACGCATCGTTCTGACCACGCAGTAGTCTCGCTCTGGGGTGCAGTCCCACGACGACCGATTCACCGTTCGCGCCGCTTTCGCTCCGCGGAACCGAACCCCGGAGCCGGATCGGAAGTCGCCGACGTGTCAGTACGCCGCGCCCCAGCGCCACGCCACCGACCGGCGTACGGTCCACGTCGGGAACTCCGTCGGCGCGGTCGGTTCGACTGATCAGGCGGCGCGTCCCGCGTAGCGGCTGCGGGCGCATACGTTTTGATTGCCCGTCCCCAACACCCGGTATGTCCCCCGACCCACCCGACCCCGACGAGGACCTGCCCGAACTCCTCGATGACCTCGAGGCCACGCTCGCGGAGCTCAGAACTGAACTCCAGGACGAGACACCGGACCGCCGGGACCCCCCTATTCAACGGGGCCGGCGGGGTCGGACGGGGCGCGACTCGGCGTTCCCGCGTCCGCCCTCGGTTTCGGAGCTGTTGGGGTTCACCGAACAGTACACGCTCCCGACGCTCATCTCGACGCTGGAGGCGACCATCCGGGCGCTGGAACTCCTCCGCGGCACCCTTCGAGCACTCGACCCCGACCGCTCGACGCTCGGGGAGTCGGGACGCAAGCGGGGCACGTCGACGGCGTCGCGGCTGGGTCGCGACGCTGCGGGTATCGGCCGGGATGCGGTCTCCGGCGTCGAGCGTGCGCTCTCGGAACTCGACGCCGCGCTCGCGGAGTCGGACGTTCCGGACGACCGGGCGTCGAGTGAACTCCTCGATGAAGCGCGCGGCCTCTCGGCGGAGGTCAGAGACCGGCTCGACACGGCACAAGGGACGGCGGACCGTGGTGGCCGGCAGGGTGACGAGGTCGACCGACCGGCCGGTGCGGGCCCGAACGCTCGGTCGAGCGGTGTCGAGATCGAGGTGACCGGCGACGGGCATGCCCCTGAAACCGACGCGGACGATCGAGCGCGCGAGGATCGCCCCGAAGTCGACGTCGAGGCGGAACTAAAATCCATCAGACACGAGGTCCGCGGCGATGATGGTGCCGACGCGGCGGACGAAGCCGCGACCGGGGACCACTCCGCGTCCGCGGGTGAGTCCGACGGCGACGCACCCGACGGAGCGGACCGCACCGGCGACGTGCCCGACGGAGCGGACCGCACCGGCGACGCACCCGACGGGGATGGGGGCGAGGGAGACGACAACACCCAGTCGAGAGCGTAGCGCGGGGTCCCGACCGCGGATCCGAACGGCTTAGGACCCGACGGTCCCGACCCCGAGGTATGACCGCGGCACTCGTCGCCGAGGGCGTTCGGAAGTCTTACGGCGACGTGACGGCGCTTGAGGGGGTATCCTTGGAGGTTGCGACGGGCGAAGTGTTCGGGCTAGTGGGCCCCAACGGGGCGGGCAAGACGACGCTCGTCCGGGCGTTGACCGGCACGACGCGAGCGGAGGGTCGAGTCCGGGTACTGGGCGCCGACCCCACCGGCGTGGAGCGGTCGCGAATCGGCCTCCTGCCCCAGTCGTTCTCGCCCGCCGGCCGGCTCACCCCACGGGAGTTGCTCGCGCAGTACGCCGGGCGGTACGACGCCGCGCGCGACCCCGAAGCGGTCCTGTCGGACGTCGGGATCGACGGCGAGCCAACAGAACAGTGGTACGAGACCCTTTCGGGCGGCCAGAAGCGCCGGGTCTGCGTCGCAATCGCGCTGGTGAACGATCCGGAGGTGCTGTTCCTTGATGAACCCACGACCGGGATCGACCCCGCGGGTCGGCGCGCGCTGTGGGAACTCCTCGAAGACCTCGCGGCGGGCGGGACGACAGTCCTTCTCACCAGCCACTCTATGGCGGAAGTCGAGCGGCTGTCGGACCGCGTGGGATTTCTGAACCGGGGTCGCCTTGTCGCGGTCGGGACCCCCAAAGACCTGATTGCGGCACACGGCGGTCGGAGCCGGCTCGTCGTCGACACGGGCGGTAGCGCGCCGGCCTCTGAGCCGGAGTTCGGCGCCCTCGGCGACGATTTCGAGGTGTCGTCCCGGGCGGGACAGGTCGTCGTCGAAGGCGTCGGACCCCGCGACATCGATGGCGCGGTCGCGGCGTTCGACGCCGACGGGATCGCGATCGAATCGCTGACGTGGGCCCAGCCCGACCTCGGCGACGTGTATTTGGAGCTCACCGGCGAGTCGCTCGCAGGCGACGACGTTGGACCCGACGGGGGCGGTGGCGACGCCGGGAGGGCGGCGCGATGAGCCGCGGGAGCCGAATCCGCGCGGAGTTCGTCGCCGCCTGGCACGCCTTTCTCCGGCGGCGGACAGCGGTGTTTTTCACGTTCTTTTTTCCCGCGATCATCGTGGTGATCTTCGGGGCGCTGGTGGGGACACAGCCGACCGGTGGCGGGCTCTTCGCGGAGCCGGACGGCTACTACATCGCGGGCTACCTCGCGGTCGTGGTGTTGTTCACCCCGCTGTCGCGGGTCGGCAGCACGGTGGCGCGGTACCGGGCGGGGAGCCGGTTCGAGAAGGTGGCGACCACGCCGCTCCGGCGGTGGGAATGGCTGCTGGCGCAGTCGCTCGTGAACGTGGTGGTGATCGGGGCCGCGGCGACCCTGCTGCTTGTGCTCACCGTGGTCGTGACCGGCACCACGGTCCCGGTGGCCCCCGCGACGCTTCTCTTGCTGCCGTTCGTCGCGTTCGGGGTGATCCTGTTCTGTGGGTTGGGTGCGACAATCGGCCGGCTCGCCGGCTCACAGGACGGCGTGATCGCAGCCTCGAACGCGGTTGCGCTTCCGCTCCTGTTCCTCTCGGAGACGTTTGTCACACCCGAGTTGCTCCCGGCCTGGTTCCGCCCCGCCCTGGCGTTCTCGCCGCTGACGTACGTCGCCCGTGGGATCCGCGCGGTGACGTACGCCGACGCGACGGCCGCGATCCTCCCGAACCTCCTGGCGGCAGCGGTGCTGGCCGCGGCGTTCTTCGCGATCGGGGCGGCGTCGGTGCCGAGAACCGACTGAGCGGTCCCCCGCGGGCACCGCGGCTGTGACCACCCGGCCGCGCCGGCGCCGCCGGCGGGTTTTATTCGCTCGTAGCGTCGACTCCGACACACGATGGTCACACTCGACACGAGCGAGGCGCTCCAGCGGCTCGTCGACAGCGGCGTGGTCGCGGTGATGCGCGGCGTTAACCCGGACACGGTCATTGAGGTCGCTTCGGCGCTCGCAGACGGCGGCGTAACCGCCTTCGAGATCACCGCCGAGAGCCCCGGCGCAATGGAGATGATCGCCGAACTGTCGGCGTCGTTCGACGAGTCGGCCGCGATCGTGGGCGCTGGCACCGTCCTCGACAGCGAGACCGCTCGCGCCGCCATCACCAGCGGCGCGGAGTTCGTGGTCGGCCCGACGTTCGATCCCGGCGTGGTTGCGACGTGTAACCGCTACGGCGTCCCGGTCGCGCCGGGGGTGCTCACCCCGACTGAGGCCGTGACCGCCTACGAGGCCGGCGCCGACATCGCGAAGGTGTTCCCCGCGTCGTCAATGGGGCCGGGACACCTCGCGAGCATCGCCGGCCCCCTCCCCCAGATCCCGCTGATGCCGACCGGCGGGATCGATATCGACACCGTCGCCGACTACATTGAGGCCGGCGCGGCCGTCGTGGGCGCCGGCAGCGCGATCGTGGACGAGGACGCGATCGAAGCGGGCGAGTTCGACTCTCTCACCGGGACCGCACGGGAGTTCACGCGGACCATCGGGGACGCGCGGGCCCGGCGGGACCAGTGAGATTCCCCAGCCGGATCGCGCTCTCTCGGCGTGGCCGCAGCGCGGGAGCCGCCGCGCCCCGGAGCCGGTCGGTGTCGCCGTTGAGCGACGCCGGATCCGCGGTGCCGTCGGCGCCACCGTACGCGCGCTGGAAGTTGTCGACGAACCCCACAACGGCGACCGCTCCCGTCCGTGGTGCGTCGTCGTCGCGGCCGATATCGACCGACGCGACGTTGCCGTCGTCGCTCCGCAGGAGGCTCTCGAGCGGCCCCACACGGGGCGGTCGGCCGTCCCCTGCAGCAGTTCCGGGGCCGGAATCGCGCCGGGAGCGACTACAGGTAGCCTTCGGCGACGAGTCGGTCGACGGCCTCCCGGAGCCGATCTTCGCTCGCGGCGTAGGAGATCCGGGCGTAGCCGGGCGACCCGAACGCCGACCCCGGCACGGTCGCGACGTGTGCGTCCTCGATTGCGCCCGCGCACCACGACTGGTCATCAGCAGCCACGGGCAACATCATGTAGAACGCGCCGTCGCCGACGGGCACGTCCACGTCGTGTCCAGCGAAGAGGTCTGCGAGCATGTCCCGGCGCTCGCGGAACGCGTCGCGCATCTCGGTCACCGCGTCGTCGGTGTTCTCGATGGCTTCGACGCCGGCGTGCTGGACGAAGTTGACCGCACAGGAAACCGAATGAGAGTGGAGCTTCGCCGCCTGCGACGCCAGGGCCTCGGGGGCGTGGAGGTAGCCCAGCCGCCACCCGGTCATGGAGTACGCCTTCGAGAAGCCGTTGATCGTGACTGTTCGTTCACCCATCCCGTCGAACGCCGCCAGGCTGGGTTGGTCGACGCCGTAGGTGACTCTCTGGTAGATCTCGTCGGAGATCACGGTGATGTCGTGGTCGACCGCGAGGTCGCGGACGCCCTCGAAGGCCGCCTCGGTGTAGACTGCGCCCGTCGGGTTCGACGGCGAATTCACCACCAGGAGTTCTGTGTCGTCGGAGACTGCCGCCGCGAGGTCGTCGAGCGCGGGTTCGAGCTGGAAGTCGTAGGGCGCGAGGTCGACGCGGTTCAGCGACCCGCCGGCGAGTTTCGTCATCGCCTCGTAGGAGACCCACGCCGGATCCATCAGCACCACCTCGTCACCGTCGTCAATCAGGGTCTGGAACGTCTCGAACAGCGCCTGCTTCCCGCCGGGGGTGACAATGACCTCGTCGCTGTCGGCGTCGATACCGTCGCCGCGGAGCTTCTCCGAAATCGCGTCCCGGAGCCGTGGGATGCCGTTCGACGGTGTGTAGCCCGTGTGCCCGGCGTCCATCGCGTCCTGCCCGGCTTCGACGATGTTCCCCGGCGTGGGGAAGTCGGGCTCACCCACCGAGAGGTCGACCACGTCGACCCCCTCCGCTTCCAGTTCGCTCGCCTTGTTACTGATCGCCAACGTCGCGCTCGGCTCGACCCGTTCGACGCGGGCCGCGAAGTCGAAACTCATTGCAACGTCTCCACCATATCGACCGCGGCGTTTACCGCTTCCGCACCTTTGTCGATCCGCTCGCGTGCCTCGGCTCCGCTCTGTCCCGGGCCGGAGACGCCGAACGTGACCGGTACGTCGCGGTCGAGGCTGATATCCGTGAGCGCCCCGGCAGTCGCGTCGGCGATCACCCGGTCGTGGTCGGTGTCGCCGGTCACGACCGCGCCGACGACTGCGACCGCGTCGATGTCGTTGCGGCGCGCCAGTCGGTCGGCCGCCAGCGGCGCGTCGTACACGCCCGGGACCGGGAGGGTGTCACCGATCGTCGCGCCGCGCTCCCCGGCGGCGTCGCGCGCGGCAGCCGCCATGGGTTCCGTGACCGCGGAGTTGTACTGGGCCACCACCAGTCCGAGCCGTGTCATACCGAAGCGGTCCCCCGGTGGGAGTAAAGAGGTATCGACGGGGAGCCGGTGGCGAACACGGACCCGGCGCCGTCCGACAACGGCGACTGCCCCGTCAGCAAACAAAAGAGTTGTAACCGCGTGGTCGCCAACGGCGCACAATGAGCCCTGACGGGGGCCCCCCCGACGACACCCCCTTCGATCGGGATACCGACGGTTCCGCCGCGCGCGACCCGTCCGCGGACGACGACGGTGACGCTGCCGACAGCGGCGCCGCCGGGACAGGTCGCCCCGGCACCGATACGACTGCCGACTCTGACACCGCCGACGGCACCACGACCTCCGATCGTGACGCCGACCGGCCGCTTTCGTGGGTCCGGTCCGCGGGCGGCTCGAAGCGGCGCCGCCGCCTCCTGGCCGGCCTCCTCGCGATCACCGCGCTCGCCCTCGGACTCCGCGTGGTCGGCCTCGGGGGCCGGATCTTCCACTGGGACGAAGCGCGGGTGGGCTACTGGATCCTCCGGTACCGCGACACCGGCGTCCACGCCTACCGCCCGATCGTCCACGGTCCGTTCCTCCCGATCGTCAACGACTGGGTGTTCGCAGTGCTCCCGGCTTCGGACTTCGCGGCGCGACTCCCGGTCGCGGTCGTCGGCGGGCTGCTCCCGCTCGCGGCGTGGCTGTTCCGCGAGCGGCTCCGCCGGACCGAGGTGCTCGCCCTGGCGGCGTTGCTCGCGTTGACCCCGCTCGCGGTCTACTACTCCCGGTTTATGCGGAACGACATGCTCGTAGCCGCGTTCGCGGTCGCTGCGCTCGGGTTCGCGGTCCGCGGGGTTGATACGGGTCGGCTCCGCTACTCGTTCCCCGCGGCGGCGTCGCTGGGGCTGGCGTTCACCACGAAGGAGAACGCCCTACTCTACGTGGTCTGCTTCCTCGGCGCGGGCGCGCTGCTCGCCGATCACCGGCTGCTCGCGGCCCGCGCCCGCGGGGAGTCCGCACGGGTGGTCGCCGGACAGTTGCGTGCGGGGGTCACGAGCCGGCTCCTGGCGCACGGCCCGACGGCACGGGTGTCGCTGGGTCGCGTCGGGGGCGTCGCGGTCGGGTCGGCCGCCCTGTTCCTCGGGGTCGTGTTCTTCTTTTACGCACCGCGGCCGGACCTGTGGCAGGCGCTCGCCTCGCCCGCGCAACTCCCGGGCGTGGTCAACGCCGGCACCGTGGGTGCCGCCGAGAAGTTCGTCGACACCTGGGCCGGTGGGAGCCACCAGGATCACCCGTACCTGCCGTACCTCTACGACCTGGGTGAGACGCTCGCGTACGGCGCGCCCGCGGTGGTCGCGTTCGGGGTGTTCGGGATCGTCGTCGACCGCTACGGGATCCGCGGGACCGGCCCGCGGGAGGTGGTGACCTTCGCGACCTACTGGGCGGCGGCGTCGCTCGTGGGCTACCCGATCGCGACCGATATCCAGGCGCCGTGGGCCGCGGTCCACGTGATCGTCCCGCTCGCGATCCCCGCCGCGGTCGGACTGGCGTTCGTGGTCGACAGCGCGAGCGAGGCGGTCGCCGCCCGCGACGCGGTGAGCGTGGGACTCGCGGCGCTCGTGGTGCTGTCGGCGCTCGGCGGCGCGGCCGCGGCCAACGCCGCGTACTTCAACTCAACCGACGAGGCCGACAAGCAGGTGCTCCAGTGGGCCCAGCCGTCGAACGACCTCAAACCCACCGTCGAGGTCGTCGGCGAGGTGATCGCCGACAACGACGAGGGGCCGGACGTGCTCTTCGTGGGGTCGCGGCCGCCCGGCGGCGACGGGGAGACCTTCTACGTCCGCAACGAGTCGTCGTTGGACACCGCGCCACCCGGCGGTCCCGCGTGGCACGACCGGCTCCCGCTGCCGTGGTATCTGGAGCGCTACGACGCCGAAATCGCGAGCACTGATCCCGACGAGGCGAGGGAGACGTCGCTGTCGGACCCGCCGCCGGTGGTGGTCACGAAGGACTACGACCGGACCGAGACGGCGGCGGCGCTGTCGGGGTACACCGCCTTCGAGCACGACTTCCGGCTGTGGAACGACCGCGTGGTGGTGTTCGTCGAGACTGCGGCGCTCGAACGGGTGGCGCCCGAGCGGGTGCCAGAGAACGGAGCGGCGGCATGACATCCTCCCCGGCGTGAACGCCGGGGTTTCCTCACGCTGGGGGTATCGCTTACCCGCCCACGGAGGCAACTTGCGGGTTCGTATGCTCCTCGTTGGGAACCAAGCGTGGTGACTCTGACCAATTATGATCGTCCCACTTGAGGCATACAGGCCGTGCCATCGACCGTCTTACCGTCGTCTGCCGCCTCAGGAACGTTTCTGACGCTGTGAG
>NZ_BMOC01000025.1 GCF_014646875.1 Halobellus salinus
TAGTGCAGGGAATACGTCGAGTGCGCTCCCGAGTCGAGGTCATATTCCATTGGGTTTGTTCAATACGACACTACCCTACTGAAAAACCGTTACGATTGCGTGGGGCTGTGGGCCTGCAACCGTAGAGTGTATGAGAACCGTGCGGTGCTGTATCCCCTGCCTGCTCGCGCCTCCCATTCGGTCGGGGCTCGGTGAGGAAGGGGGCTTAGCGCCTCGGTACAGCTAAAACGTCTCCCTGAACTGGTTGGATGGCGGGTCGGGACGCTCCCCGAGGCCCGTCGTGTAACAGCGGATGGTGTAGTCCCGGTCACTGAACCCGGTTAACGCTACTGTATTGCTCGAATTCTGTGTCGCAGTCACACTCCCACGGAGCGCAGTCGCGTCGTTCCACTCCGAAGCAGGGAGATTGCTTGGGAGGACGACTTCGCTGGTGCCGTCAAGCTGGACGCTCGTATCTTCGCCGTACATATCGGTTCCAGTCAGTTCGATCGGCAGCACGCCGACCTCGCTTTTTGCTTCGAGCTGTCCGGTGGTCCGGTAGATGTTGACCTGTTGGGCGGATTCGTTCACGACGACCCGGTTCTCCAGCATCGCGTACTCACCGCCGGCGGTTTCGACGTACAAGAGCCCGTTGTCATAACGGATCTGCGGCAGCGTCGACTCCTGGTACTCAGGGGAGTAGACGAGCCCCGTGCTCGTCGCCCCGCCGCAGATGTCGGCGGCGGCGATCGAATTCCCGCCAGTGTTAGTTTCGATGGTTATATTCTTTTGGCCGCTCGACTGCAGCGTTCCGATCGCAGGCGGCGGATTGATGAACATCAACCGCGCGGGGTGGCGGGTCCCGAGCGTGACCGGCGTCAATACCTGCCCGTTCCTCGACGAGGAGCCGAGCGAGACGATCTCGGTGTACAGCACGGTCATATCGTCCCGGACCTCTTGGTAATGATTGAACTCGACCGTCCGGTTCTGATTGGGAACGATAGCCCCTTGGAAGATGGAGAGGGTGATGACCAGGATGCCGAAGATCAGTATGAATCCGATCTGGACCGACTGACCGCGATCATCCCCCAGGATATCCATACCCGTACTGTTCGATTGAGGGCGTATATTACTGTTTGGTGGCACCGTGAGTTCATCAGTACCGTCGAATATGTTTTATACCTTATTATAGCAGAATAACCATTCTATCGTTCCAGCCGGTACTGTCTATATACTGGAGGGCGACTGCCCCGATGGACTACACAGATGGATGACCGTGCAGCGACGGAGACACTCGGAGTGATTCTGCTCCTCGCGTTAGTCATCATCTTGGTCACGACCATCGGACTCGGGCTGCTCACACAGACAAGCGCGATCCAGGCCGGGACCGAACGGTCGTACCTCAACATCAACCCCGAACTGACTCCCTCCGAGTTGACGCTCACCCACGCCGGCGGCCCGTCGTTTCACGCCAGCAACCTCACGCTTCTCCTACGTGGGGATACGGGGCGGGATCGATACACGCTGAGCGACCTGGCTGAATCGGATCTGGGTGACGGCACGTTCGATACTGGCGATAGTGTAACCGTGTCTCACGGTTTCACCGGCTACGTCGATGTCTTCCTCTACTCGTCGGGGACCAACGAACGGCTGTACCGGGCGGTCCGGTCGACAAATCTGTCGACGGTTTCCACACCACCGACCGGCGGATCCACTGGAGTGACCGCTCAAATTGCGGCGCTCAGCCAGGTTGCGGAGGTATTCAGCATCACGCTCGACGGCAGCGGGAGTACGGACCCCGACGGATCGATCGTCAGCTACGAATGGATGATCACCAGGGGTCCCGGGATGATCGTCGAAGACGACACCGCCACGCCGACTGCGGAGTACCAAGCCCCCACCAACGTGACCGGCAATCAGAACGTCACGGTCGAATTGACCGTCACGGACGACGACGGCAACACCGACACCGAAACGTTCGTGATCACGGTCGTGGACATCGACAACGCGACCCCGCCCAACGAGGATGGGAAAGGCGATGGAGACGGATTCATCGACACGAACAGGAACGGTGTCTACGACGAGGGCGAAGACATCGTCACTAAGGAGCAGCTGGAAGCAGGGTACAACGACCCGGATGCCGACCTGGCAATCTACCCCGAGGTCGGCGAGCTCAGGGCAACCGGTGACCCAGTCAACATTACAGCGAGGACGATCACCGCCGGAACCGACTTCAGGGCCAACGGTGACAGGATCAGTCTGACTGCTGAAGGCGATATCAGAATCAACGATGTCACTCTGGACTCCAACACCAACGACGGGATTACAATCACGAGTACGAACGGCCGGATCCTCGCCAACAGAACGTTCATAGAAGCCAATAACGGACCGATAGAACTCAACTCCAACGGCGACATCTACCTCGAATCGGCGGACCTGAGCGGTGGAAGCTACGCCGCGAACCTAACCACGCCGAGCGCAACGCTGTATGTCGATCAACTGAGTGTCGATGGGACGCTGTTCTACGACCCGAACAACATTGCGGTGAACGGGTCGACGAACCAGGGGTCTGTCTCGTCGTGAAAAATCGGTTGCGGTGACGCCCTATGGGAAACCGCCTTTGTCGGATCTTGGGACACAGTTAGCCAGAGACAGCGGCTTTCCGCTACTTCGAGCCGACACGATGTCCGCATCCGTCTGTGACCCCGGATTCAGTCCTCTTCTTCGACCACTTCGGGGTCGCTCATCGCGCTCTGGAGGCTATCCAGTCCGTTGACCCACTCCGAAACCAGCCCGTACTCGATCTCTTCGACCACGGACATGTCCAGGTCGTCGCCCGCGATGATCCGGGTGCCCGCCTGGACCAGGTATCCGAGGGCGGCGTCCATGTCGTCGTCGGCCTCCGCGGCGGCGGCGGCCTCGACGTACTCCGCGATCGGGGCCTCCTCGGCGGGGCCGGCGGCGATGTACTCCTCGGCGGCGTAGAACACGCAGACAAGACTCGTCTGGACGCCGTCAACGAGGATCGCCTTGTCCTCGCGGGCGGTGTCGTTCTCGATCGAGAGGTCGGGTTCCGACAGGACGATCGAACGGACGCGGTCGAGTTCCTCGACGGCTTCCTCGGCTTCGAGCCGGCCCTCCTCGAACGCCGAGATGATCTTCGCGACTGCGATGGCGGCGTCGTCCTGGAGGTTCAAAAGCAGGCGCGCCGAGTCCTCGTTTTCGGGATCGATCTCCTCTGTCTCAACGCGGGCGAGCCAGTTCTGCCAGCGGTCTTCAGTGTAGTAGGTTTCCTCGGCGTCAGCCATACTCCACCATTTCGGTCGGGCTTCAAATGCCTTTCCTGTCGAACATCGGGTGTTCGGGCCGGACTTCCGGAATCCAGGTGTGCGCACCGAACGAGTCGAACCGCCCTACCCCGACAGCGCGCTACGGGTGTCGATGCCGTACACGCGCGCTGGCGTCTCCACATGCGCCCGCTCGACGGCCGCGTCGTGGCCCGAATCCAGCAGCCACCGCACCCGGCGCGGGACGGTCTTCGGGCCCAACACCGCACCCGGCCGGTCGGGTTCGTCCACGAAATCGGTCTCCATCAGGAACGGCTCGCCCGACTCCGCGGCGGCTTCCAGCCGGTCCTTGTCGCTCATCACACTCGGCGTCGGCCCGGCGAGCCTGCCGCCGGCGTAATGTTTCACCACCTTGTGGGCCGGCACTCCCCGGTCTTCGGCCCACGCCGCCACCTCGGTCAGGTCGTCGGTGGCTTCGGTGTGAAGCTGGACAGCGCAATCCACCTCGGCGCCCAACGCGAACGCGTGGCGCATCACGTCGTTGGACGCCTCCCACACCGCGTCGGTGACCTCGTAGTGGGGGCGCCCGGACTTCAGCGCGAGCGCGTCGCCGTTCCGGACGAACTCGGCGGCGCGGTCCAGTCCCGCACACATCAGATCCCGCGCGGCCTCGGGCGCCAGTCCACGGTCGTCGACCAGCCGGGAGACCAACCCGGGGTGGACGCCGAGGACGGGCCACGCCCGCCCGGGCAGGACCTCGGTCGCGGCGTCGACGACGTCGATCGTGGTTGCGAAGACGTGCTCGAACTCAGACGGCGACTTGGGGATGTCGCCGAGGTGCCACGAGGGTTTGTTCACGACCAGGAGGTGAGTGCCTCCCAGTCGGGCGAAGTCTTCGACCGCGTCGAGCCCGCGGCCGTTGTCGGGATCGAGGTGGAGGTGGTTGTCGACCACCGGCGTGTCGAGTTCGTCCATACTCCGTGGTGGAACCGGAGCGGTGAAAATCCGCCCGTTTTCACACGGTCGCCGGCGCGTCCTGCCTCCGGTTCAGGAGTCGTACCCCACCAGCGTCGGGCCCTCGTCGTCCTCCCCCAGCGTGACCTTCCGGGTGGCCGCGTTCCGGAGGGCGTCCGACCGACCGAACGCGCCGGG
Organism: Halobellus salinus; assembly: GCF_014646875.1. Taxonomy (GTDB): domain Archaea; phylum Halobacteriota; class Halobacteria; order Halobacteriales; family Haloferacaceae; genus Haloquadratum; species Haloquadratum salinum. Next base: position 4,419 of record NZ_BMOC01000025.1, read on the forward strand.
GGCGATCGCGAACGTCCGACACCCGTGGGCGTTCGCGGTCTCGATTGCGGGTTTGAAATCCGTATCGCGGGAGGCGACCGCGACGACGTCGCCGCGGCCCTCGATCGCGAACTCGGTCAGGTCGACGGCCAGGCGGACATCCACGTCGCCGCTCGTGACGACCACCTCGAACCCGCGGGCCTCCGCCGCCTGGATCAACCCCGGGGTCGCGTGCTCGTTGAGGTACAGCCGCATCGCCGTCACCCGCCCGGCGCGTTCGGCCGCTGCGCGCACGTCGTCGAGGTCGACGTCGAACTCATCTCGGAGCACGTTCGGCCCGTCAACGAACAGCCCCACCCGAAGGTCCTCGCGGGTATCGGTGTCGGGCCCGAAGAGCCGCTCCAGGAGGTCCATACTCCGGCTTCCGCGGGCGTCGGCATAACCCCGACGGTGTCGACCGGCGGTTCGGACTGCGTGCGCTGCGTGCCGTGGCCGCTTGCGGGGATTGAGCACTTCGGATACATACACCTTATACACGTATTAGACTAGATTTATAAAGGAAAACATACAAGCACCAAACGAAATGAGTGCAGAATCGAGCTCTGGACCAGATATGTTCACTGTGGTTGAGTCGATGAACGCACACAACGCGGTGACGGTCCGCTCGGACGCGACACACGCGACCTACCACCTGGTTGCGTACGCCGACGAGTCAACACACAGCGTGGTGTCGTCGCTCTCGGCCGGGGAGTCAACCCGACTCTCCCTCTCTCGGGTCGGGGACAGGGCGAACGTCTGGCGCGCCGACGCCGCGGCGCCGCGGCCGGTGGAACCGGCGACCGACGACCGCACTCCGAGCAACTAGCTGGGCCCCTGCTCCGGTCCGTCCCGGGGGCGGTTTCGGTTCCCCGCGGGTCGTTTCGACCCCCAGATATCATCGCCGATAACGAGCGGGCAGGAGTTATACCGGGTATGCCCGCATTGAACGGTATGCGGGAGCCCATACGGAGCCGCTACGGAACGAAACTCGCGCTCGGATACACCACGACCGGTGCGTTTGTCGCGTCAGTTGGTCTTCTCACTGGCAGCGTCGCCGCGACGGTGGTCGCGACAGTGTCGGGGCTGCTGGCACTGGGTTCTATCACGGGGACTGCGACGCTGTCGGCCGCCCAAGAGATCGAACGCGAGGCTCAACGGATCGCCGATGGCGACCTCGACCGCGACATCCACACCCAGCGGACTGACGAACTGGGTCGGATCTACGACGCCGTCGACGAGATGCGGGTCTCGTTGTCCGAGCGGATAACGGAGATCGAGGACGCACGGCAAGAGGCCGAACGTACCGGCGACAAGGCGACACGTATGGCCGACGACTACCAACGCATCGCCGAGCAGTACGCGGATACGATGCAGCGCGCCGCCGAGGGCGACCTCACACAGCGGATCGACGTCGACACCGAGTACGAGTCGATGTCGACCATCGGCCGCGAGTTCAACACCACAATGGAGCAGCTCCGGGACGCCATAGCGGACGTCGACGTCTTCGCGACCAACATCCGCAATGATGTCGAGGAGATGCAGACCCGCGGGACGGCCGTCGAGAACGCGGTCGAGGGCGCGGTCGACACCGCCGAGGACATCACCGAGCGCGCGCAGTCCCAGCGGGCTCGGATCGAGACCGTCACGCAGGACGTCGACACCCTGTCGGCGACCGCCGAAGAGGTCGCCGCCACGGTCGACGATCTGGCCGAACGCAGCGACGACGTGACCGAAACGAGCGCCGACGCCCGCACGGCCGCCAGCGGCGCGATCGACGAGATGGAGCGGATCCAGACCGACGTCGACGACGCGGTCGAGCAGATCGAGGCCCTGGCCGACAGCACCGACGAGATCACCGAAATCGTCGATATCATCGGGGACATCGCCGAGCAGACGAACATGCTCGCGCTGAACGCCTCGATCGAGGCCGCGCGTGCGGGCGACGGCGGCTCCTCGGGCAACGGATTTGCGGTGGTGGCCGACGAGGTCAAACAGCTCGCGGGGAAGACCCAGACCCGCGCGGACGAAATCGGGTCGATGATCGAGGAGGTCCGCGACGCCACCGGCGACGCCGCGGAATCGGTCCGAACCACGAGAACGCGGATCGAAACTGGGACCGACACCGTTGAGTCAGCGCTTGCGGACATCGAGGACATCGCCGACTCGGTCGCAGAGATCGACAGCGGCATCGTGGAGATCCGGGACGCGACCGCAGACCAAGCCGAGACCCTGCAGACGACCGCCGCGGCGGTGAACGAGGCGGCCGAGGGGAGCCGCGAGACCGAGGCGGCCGCGGGCGACATCACCGACCGGATCGGCGAGCAGCAGGACGCGGTCGGCGACATCACCGCGACGCTCGGGACGTTCGACCGGAACGCCGGCGAGCTCGCGGCACAGTTGAAGATCTTCAGCGTCGGAACGCTCGACACCGGGGCCGCCGAACAGGTGCAGAGCGCTGCCGCCACCGACGGGGGTGACCGCCGATGAGCACCCACATCACCGCCGCGTACGCGCTCGCAGTGCTGGGGTTCGCCGTCGGGGTCGCGCTCGCAGCACGACTTGCGACCGTCGACGACGCCGACACCGACCGCGGGAAGTTTGCGTACCTGCTCGCCATTCCCGGGTTCGCAGGGCTGATGTACATCGTGATGGCGTTGGACGTCGGTGTCCTCACGGTCGGCTCCGAAACGATCGTGCTGCCGCGGTACGTCGACTGGCTGGTGACGACCCCGCTTCTCGTCGGCTACGTCGGCTACGTTGCGGGCGCGCCGCGCCGGTGGATCGCGGGCGTGATGGCGGCCGATGCGGGGATGATCGCCGCCGGCGCGGTCGCGACTGTCACCACCGGCCCCACGAAGTGGGCGTTTTTCGCGATCTCGGGAGGCTTTCACCTGTCGCTTTTTTACGTTCTCTACCGCGTGCTTCCGACCTACGCGCGGAATTTTTCCAAGCGGCGCGGGCTGTTCAAACTCCTCCAGAACCACATCGGCTTGCTCTGGGTGGCATACCCGCTGGTGTGGCTCGTCGGCGCACCCGGTCTCGGGTACGTTTCTGCCGCGGGTATCACTCTCATCATCATCTACCTCGACGTGGTCGCGAAGGTGCCGTACATCTACTTCGTGTGGAACCGTCGGTACTGCTTTGACCGCGACGCCGCCGAATCGACGATGGGTTCGGGTGCCCAGCCGACGCCTGCGGGTCCCGGCGGCGCCTCGACAGCGGACGACTGAACGGCCGCTACGGAGAAGGGGCGTGCCGTCGTCTGTCACCCTTCTACCCACGTTTATATTCCGGTCGCGCGCGAACCACTACCTGACTCGATGACTCAGGCAGATCCCGCGGCCGACCGTGAGACTGGTGGTCCGGTCGGTACGTTCCGGCGCTTCTTCGCGCTCGAACGCGACGTACTGGTGCTGTCGCTCGCGATGTTCGCGTTCAGCCTCGGGTTCCAGATGACGAACCGGTTCCTCCCGGAGTATCTCGTCGCGCTCGGGGCGAGCGGGGTCGTCGTGGGGCTGTTCGGGACCGCGGGCAACGTCATCTCGGCCATCTATCCGTACCCCGGCGGCGCGATCTCCGACCGGATCGGGTCCCGCAACGCGTTGACGCTGTTCGGGGTGATCTCGACGCTCGGGTTCCTGATCTGGGCGTTCGCTCCCGACCTCGGGGGTGTCGCACTCGCGGGCGTCACCGTCCGCCCGTGGATCTGGATCTTCGTGGGGGTGCTGCTCGCACAGGCGTGGAAGTCCTTCGGGCTGGGAGCGACGTTCGCGGTGGTCAAACAAGCCACCGACCCGTCCCGGCTGGCAGCGGGGTTCGCGAGCACCGAGACGTTCCGTCGGACCGCGTTCCTCGTCGGCCCGGTGCTGGCGGCGGTCCTGATCGGCCTGCATCCGGCGTTCACGACGAGTTTCCGGTACGTTCTGGGTGTCGCGGTCGCGTTCGGCATCGTCGGCACCGTTGCCCAGCATGTGCTCTACGACGCGAGCGCGGACTCGATCGGCGACTCCTTTGCGGGGGTGGCGGCGGTCCGCAGCGACATCCGGGAGATGCCCGACCCGCTGCGGCCGCTTCTCGTCGGCGATACCCTTGTCCGGTTCGCCAACGGAATGGTCTACGTGTTCTTTGTCCTCGTGGTCACCCGGATCTACGCGGTGGGCTTCGAGACCACCGTCTCGGTCGCGGGTCTCTCGTATGGCGTCGACCTCGCGCCGGCGGCCTTTTTCGGCTACCTGCTCGGAGTGGAGATGCTGGTCGCACTCCTCGTGATGGCGCCGGCGGCGAAAGCGGCCGAACGTGTGGGGCTGAAGCCGGTCGTCGCGGTCGGGTTTGCGGTGTACGCGCTCTTCCCGGTCGTCCTGATCAACGCACCGGACACGGCGGCGGCGATGGTCGCGGTCTTCGCGTTCTCGGGGCTGCGGTTCGCGGGCCTCCCCTCGCACAAGGCACTGATCGTCGGGCCTGCGAACCGGGGCGCCGGTGGCCGGGTCACCGGGACCTACTACCTCCTCCGAAACACGGTGGTGATTCCCAGCGCCGCCGTCGGCGGGGTGCTCTGGGAGTTCGTGAGTCCGACGGTCGCGTTCACACTCGCCGCCGCCATCGGTGTGGTCGGCACGGGCTACTTCCTGCTGTTCGGCCGGGAGTTTGAGGCGTACGCCTGATCCGGATTCTCGTCGTCGATTGCCAGTCACCGTCGATCCACCCGAGCGATACCGGCGATTCGTTAGCGTACTTCGTGTGCCTCGTATTTCGTATCGCAAGCAGCGGTTTATGCCGTCCGGGCGGGACATATCAAAGCCTTTCTCACCTCGTATCGATGCCCCGGTATGGCACTTCGGAAACCGCCGCTCTACGACCTGCACGCCGACCGGGCGACGTTCACCGACTTCGGTGGGTGGGAGATGCCCGTCGAGTTCGACTCGATTCGGACCGAACACGAGGCCGTCCGGGAGTCCGCGGGGATCTTTGACGTCTCACACATGGGCGAGGTCGTGGTGAGCGGCCCCGACGCGACCGAACTGATGCAGCGGCTGGTCACCGCCGACATCGCGGCACTCGACCCCGGCGACGCGCAGTACGCCGCCATCACCGACGAGGCGGGGATCGTTCTCGACGACACGATCGTCTACCGGCTCCCGGCGCTGGAGGCGCCGCGCTACCTGTTCGTCCCGAACGCGGGCCACGACGAGGCGACGTTCGACCGGTGGGTCGACCACCGTGACGAGTGGGGGCTTGACGCCGAAGTCGAAAACGAGACCGACCTGTGGGCGATGGTGGCAGTGCAGGGTCCCGACGCGCTTGCGGCCGTCGACAACGCGACGACCGTCGACACGGCTGCACCGGCCCGGAACGAGATCGTCGCGAGCGAGGTCGACGGCGTCGAGTCGTGGGTCGCACGAACCGGATACACCGGCGAGGACGGCGTCGAGATCCTCTGTGCCACCGACGACGCCGAGACGGTCTGGACAGCGTTCGAGGGGTGTGACCCCTGCGGGTTGGGGTCGCGCGACACCCTCCGGACCGAGATGGGCTTCCTGCTGTCGGGACAGGACTTCGACCCCGACGAGGAGCCACGGACGCCATACGAGGCCGGAATTGGGTGGGCTGTCGACCTCGACACGGAGTTCGTCGGCCGCGGCGCCCTCGCCGAGGCGGCCGAGACGGGCCCCGAAGACGCCTTCGTCGGCATCGAACTCAGAGAGCGCGGAATCGCCCGCCACGGCCACGATATTACCGTTGACGGTGATGTCGTGGGCCACGTCACCAGCGGGACTATGAGCCCCACCCTCGGCGAACCGATCGCGCTGGGATACGTCCCGGTGTCGCTGTCGGAACCCGGCACCGACATCGAAGTCGTGGTTCGGGGCACCGGCAAGCGGGCCGAGGTGGTATCGACCCCGTTCATCCGGCATAAATAAATGGCCACACAGTAGAGAGAGTACGATAGATGTTCGAGACACCTGACGACCGAAAGTATCAGGAATCACACGAGTACGCGACCACCGACGGCGAACCCGTGACCGTCGGCATCTCCGATTTCGCACAGGACGAACTGGGCGACATCGTCTTCGTCGAACTCCCGGAAGCGGGTGATGAGATGTCACAGGGCGAGGAGTTCGGTGTTATCGAGTCGATCAAAGCGGTATCGGACCTCTATGTGCCGGTATCCGGCGTCGTGAGCGCGGTTAACGACGCGCTGTTCGACCAGCCGGAGCTCGTAAACGAATCTCCGTACGACGAGGGGTGGATGCTGAAGCTCGAAGACGTTGACGACGCCGAGTTGGCGGAGCTTCTCACCGCTGACGAGTACAGCGAGCAGACGGAGTGAAGTGTATGCAGTCCCTTACGTCAGCCGATAGCGAATGATCCGGACACTCACCACCAGAACCGTACCGAACGGGGGACCGGAATGACCGACGCTGGCCGGCACGAACACGTCGACGGCACCCCGTACGCGCCGCACACCCCGGCGGAGACCGCAGCGATGCTCGACGCTGTCGGCGTCGACAGCGAGGCCGATCTGTTCGACGTGCCTGAGGCGGTCCAGTTCGACGGCGACCTCGGGATCGAAAAGCGGAGCGAGCGCGAGCTCCGCTCGGAGCTCTCAGAAACCTTCGCGCGCAACGACGACCTCACCGAGTTCTTGGGACGGGATCACCACACCCACTACGTTCCGAGCGTGGTCGACGACCTGTCACAGCGCGCGGAGTTTCTGACCTCCTACACCCAGTACCAACCCGAGATCGCACAAGGGTTCCTCCAGGCGCTGTTCGAGTACCAGTCGCTCATTGCGGAACTCACCGGGCTTCCCGTCGCGAACTGCTCGATGTACGACGCCGCGTCAGGGCTCGGCGAGGCCGCCCGGCTCGCCGGTCGTGTGCGGTCGGTCTCGGGTACGCGCGTGCTCGTTCCCGAACTCCTTCACGAGAACAAACGCGCCGTCCTCGACAACTACGTTGACGGGACCGACTTGGCGGTTGCCACCTACCCGATGGACGACGGCAACGTCGACGTCGACGCGCTCTCGGCGCTCGCAGACAACGAGACCGCCCTGGTTTACGTCGAAAATCCGACCGTCCGCGGGACGATCGAGGAGCATCTCGGCGACGTCGGGGAGATCACCGACGAGGCGGGCGCGCTGTTCTGTCTCGGCACCGACACGGCCGCGCTCGGTCTCCTGGAAGAGCCCGAGAGCGTGGGCGCCGACGTCGTGGTCGGCGAGGCCGACGCCTTAGGGGTGCCGACCGCCTACGGAATGGGGCTCGGGTTGTTGGCCACCCGTGAGGAGTTCCTCCGACAGGTCCCCGGGCGGCTCGTGGGTGCCAGCGAGGACGCGTCGGACAGGCGGACGTACACCCTGACGCTCCAGACCCGCGAACAGCACATCCGCAAGGAGCGCGCGACCTCCAACATCTGCACGAATCAGGCGTGGGTCGCGCTCCGGACCGCGATGCACCTCGCGTGGCTGGGGCCCGACGGCCTTGTCGACCTCGGAAACCAGTGTGTTCAGGAGGCAGCATCGCTCGCAACCGAGTTGAACGGCATCCGGGGTGTCAAAGCACCCGTCCACGACCGACACCACTTCCGGGAGTTCGCCGTCCGGACCGACCAGCCTGCGCCGGCGATCGCGGAGGACATCGAAGCGGGCGGGTGCGCGGTTCACGTCCTCGACGACCACCTGCTACAGGTGTGTGTCACCGACGTGAACGCGTCGCGGACGGACGAACTTGTTGACGCGTTCGAGGAGGCGGTGTAAATGAACCACGATCAGGCACGCTACGGCGATGACGATCGGTATGAACCGCTACTCTCGGAGACCGGCACGAAGACCGTCGACGTCAGCGAGGAGTCGCCGCTCCCCGACGGTCTGACCCGCGAGGAGTTGGAGCTTCCGACGAGTTCGGAGCCCGAACTGTCCCGGCATTACACCCGGCTGTCGCAGATGAACTGGAGCGTCGAGACCGGGCCCTACCCGCTGGGGTCGTGTACGATGAAATACAACCCCTCGTTCACCGAGGATGTCGCGGCCGACCCGAACGCCGCTGTCCACCCCGAACGCTCCGAGGAGACCATCCAGGGGACGCTGGAACTCCTGGCGGGACTGCAGGACTACCTCGCGCGGATCGGCGGGATGGACGCGGTGACGCTTCAGCCCCCCGCGGGCGCTGCCGGCGAGTTCACCGGGATCCACGTCGCGAAGGCGTACCACGAGTCACGAAACGACGACCGCTCGGAGGTCATCGTCCCCGCCTCCGCGCACGGGACCAACTTCGCGAGCGCCGCGATGGCGGGGTACGACGTCGTGGAACTCCCCTCCGGCGAGGACGGCCGGGTCGACCTCGACGCGCTTGAAGCCGCCGTCTCCGAGGAGACCGCGGCGCTGATGCTCACCAACCCAAACACCGTCGGGTTGTTCGAGCGCGACATCGTCGAAATCTCCGAGATGGTTCACGACGCGGGCGGGTTGCTCTACTACGACGGCGCGAACCTCAACGCCCTGCTCGGCCGGGCCCGCCCGGGCGACATGGGTTTCGACGTGATGCATTACAACGTCCATAAGACGTTCGCGACGCCCCACGGCGGCGGCGGCCCCGGTGCCGGCCCGGTCGGCGTCCGCGAGGAACTCGCGGAGTTCCTCCCGCGGCCCCGCGTCAGAGAACAGGACGGGCAGTACGAACTGTACGACCCCGAGCGAAGCATCGGGAAGGTCCACGGCTACCAGGGCAACTGGCTCGTCCTGGTGAAGGCGTACGCGTACATCGCCCGACTCGGCGACTCCGGGCTGGAAGACGCCTCCGCGAAGGCGGTCCTGAACGCGAACTACCTGGCCGAACAGATGGAGTACGACATCCCGTACGGCCCGTTCCACCACGAGTTCGCGGCGACTGCGGGCGACCGCGACGCCGCCGACGTGGCCAAGCGGATGCTCGACTACGGGGTCCACCCGCCGACGACGAAGTGGCCGGAGTTCGTTCCCGAGGCGATGCTCACCGAGCCGACAGAGGCCGAGGACAAGACGTCGCTTGACGACCTCGCAGCGGCGTTCAACGGTGCGATTTCGGACTCCGAGGAGGAGCTCGCGAACGCGCCGTCGAAGACCACCGCCCAGCGGATCGACCAGGCCACCGCCGCGCGGAACCCGCGGCTCTCCTGGCACGCACTGGACGAGCAGTAGCGGGCGACTGCAGCCCCGTCCGGCGATTCCCCCTACTTGGCGTTTTCGACCAGTTGTTCGGCCGTTCGGGCGACGTCCTCGGAGGGCTCGTGAACGGCCACCACGGACGTGTACGCCGTCGACGCTCCGGGATCCAGCTCGATGCCGCCGACTTCGGTCGACGGAAATCGGGAGACGAAACGGTCGTGTAACGGACGGACCGCGCGGCTACGCTTTCGCCGTACTGATGCCGTCGATTTCGATGAAGCCGTAGCCGCACTCCTCACACCGCCACTTCGTCTTTTCGCCGAGTTGGATCTCCATCGACGCCGTCCGCCAGAAGGTGGTCCCCTCACACACCGGGCAATCGTACTCGCGTTCAAGGCTCATGTCTGCGGCTTCGTTTCGGCCCGATTTGAAGATACTGGTTCGGACGGTCGATAAACTGATAACCGCGATAGAAACGAGGAATCCCGAATCCCCACCTCGCCTCACCCGTCGGTTTCGGCTTCCGGTCGCCCGGCCGCCGCCTGGAGTTCCGTGGCCCGCTCGGAGGACGTATCCAGGTCGGGGACCGAGGTGGGGTTCCCGTCCTCGTCGAGAGCGACGTAGACAAACCGGGACTTGGTGGTGAGTTCCCGGTCGCCGGACATCGGATCTTCGCTGAACACCCGGAGAAAGACGTCGATGCTCGTCGTTCCGGCGTCGTAGACGTACGACTCCACCAGTGCGGTGTTGCCGCGGGGGATCGGTCGAAGGAAGTCGACGCTCTCCATCCGTGCGGTGACGCAGGTTCGGCCCGCAAAGCGCATCGCCGACATCGCGCCGACTTCGTCCATCCACTTCGCCACGTTGCCGCCGTGGGCGATGTTGCGGTGGTTGGTGTCGTTGGGCTGTACCAGCACACGGTTTTCGATGTGTGTCTTCTCGAGGCGGATCACACCCTGGGGTTTCGCCAGTGGCGTAATCCATCTGTCGCACTCCCGACCCGGACCACGAAACTCGGCCGACACAGACGTCGGCGTGCCGGGAGGCTTACGGTTCTCCGCACCCTCCATTGCGTCGTGGACGGAGACGGACTCGTCGTCGGGCTCGCGGCGGTGTTTGCGGGGACCACTGTGCTTCTCGCAGTCCTTGCGTTCGCCTACCAGCCGTTCCTGCTCCTGTTTGCGCTCCCGTTCGGGGTTGCGACGTACTTCCTGTGGTACCACGCCAGCGGCCGGCTCACCGACCGAGTCCGCCGGACGGCCGACCGCGGTCGGCGCCGCCGGGCCAACGCCGCCGCGGAGGGGCCGGGCGGGTTCGAGGGGTTCGGCCCCGGGCGGCGTGCGGCCGGGTCCAGACGCGAACGCGCCGGCGAGAAGTCCCGCGAGCGTCCGCGACAGAACCCGAACGAACCCTCGATCGCGGAGGCCTACCGGACGCTGGGTGTCGATCCCGGCGCCGACGAGGAGGCCGTGAGAGGCGCCTACCGCGAGTTGGCGAAGTCGACGCACCCCGACGCCGACTCCGGCGACGAGGAGGCGTTCAAGCGCGTCACCCGCGCCTACGAGCGGTTGGTCGAGGAGTGACCCTCGGTCGGAACCGGCTTGGAACTGCTCCGTAGCGTTCGTGTGACACGGGTACACACACCACGAAAAGGGTTTTGTCGGATCGACACTCACCACCTGGTATGAGCGCTGATCGGGCCGTTCTCGAATCGGCCCTCGAGCGCGGAGAGGAGGAGGGCGGTAGCGTCGAATTCAAAGAGCGGCTCTCCCGAGACCTCCACCTCGCGGAGGGCCGACTGGAGAGCCTCGCGGCGCAACTCCGCCACCGCGTGCTCTCCGGGGACGGGACCGCGACCTACGTGGTCGGTGTCACCGACGACGGGGGGATCGCGGGCATCTCCCCGGGCGCGTTCTCCGAGTCTATGGACGTTCTCTCGATTCTCGCCGACGAGGCCGACGCCCACATCGACGACGTCGAGACCTGGGGCGTCGGCGACGACGGCGACCGCGGGTTGGTCGGCGTCGCGACGGTGCGCACCGGGGGACGGCTCGCTGACGACGACCACATCGTGGTCGGCACCGCGGGTCACGTCGACCACGGGAAGTCGACGCTCGTGGGATCGCTCGTCACCGGGACCGCCGACGATGGTCAGGGCGGCACCCGCGGGTTCCTCGACGTTCAGCCCCACGAGGTTGAGCGCGGGCTGTCGGCGGATCTCTCGTACGCCGTCTACGGGTTCACCGACGGCGACGCGGTCCACATGGACAACCCCCACCGGAAGTCCGACCGCGCCCGGATCGTTGAGGAGGCCGACCGACTGGTGTCGTTCGTCGACACCGTGGGCCACGAGCCGTGGCTCCGGACCACCATCCGAGGGCTTGTGGGCCAGCGCCTCGATTACGGCCTCCTGGTCGTTGCCGCCGACGACGGGCCGACGAAGACGACCCGCGAGCACCTCGGGATCCTGCTCGCGATGGAGTTGCCCACCATCGTCGCGATCACGAAGGCCGACGCCGTCGGCGACGACCGGCTGGAAACCGTCGAGCGGGAGGTCGAGCGCCTGCTCCGCGACGTGGACCGGACGCCGCTCTCTGTCGACCGCTACGGGGTCGAGACCGCGGTCGAGGAACTCGGTGACTCGGTCGTCCCGATCCTCCGCACCAGCGCGGTCACGATGGACGGTCTCGACGACCTGGATTCGATGTTCGAGCGGCTCCCGAAGACCACCGCCCACGACAGAGAGGATTTCCGGATGTACATCGACCGGACCTACTCAGTCACCGGCGTGGGTGCGGTCGCGTCGGGCACCATCGACTCCGGCAGCGTCGAACCCGGCGACGAACTCCAACTCGGCCCGATGCCCGACGGATCGTTCCGGGACGTAGAGGTGCGTTCAATCGAGATGCACCACCACCGCGTGGACCGCGCGACCGCGGGCCGGATCGTCGGGATCGCGCTCAAAGGCGTTGAGGAGGCCGAGATCGATCGCGGGATGGCGCTGCTTCCGGCGGACGCCGACCCCACGGCCGCCCGGTCGTTCGAGGCGGAGGTGATGGTGCTGAACCACCCCACGCGGATTCGCGACGGCTACGAGCCTGTGGTCCACCTCGAGACCGCGAGCGAGGCGGTGATCTTCCACCCCGAAGGGGGACAACTGCTCCCCGGCGACACCGGCACGGCAACAATCGAGTTCAAATTCCGACCGTATCTCGTCGAGGCGGGCCAGCGGTTCGTTTTCCGTGAGGGACAGTCCAAGGGTGTCGGAACCGTCCTTGACATTGCGGACGGCGGCGGAGAGTCGTAGCGCCTCGGTCGTGGCACCGCTGTCGTCGGTTCGCGTCCGGATTGAGTGTGGCGGCTCCGGATCCGGACTGACTGCCGCGCGAGCTCCGCCACACGCAGTCGGTGAACGAGACGCGAGTTCCCCGCGGGAGCTAAGTCGAGTCCCCCGAAAGGGGGCGTATGCTCGTCGAAGCGGCGATGACGACCGACCTCGTCACGTGTTCGGTTGAGGAGTCGGTGCGGGGTGGCGTCGAACGGATGCTCCGGAATCACGCCGGTAGCGTAATCGTCCACGAGGATGCCGCTCCGGTGGGCATCGTCACGGAGACCGACTGTCTGCACGCGGGGTTCGTCACCGAAGCACCCTTCGGGGAGATCCCCATCAGAAAGGTGATGAGCCGCCCGCTGCACACGATCCCGCCCGAGAAGACGCTCCGGCGAGCCACCAAGCGTATGCGCGAGAAGAGTATCAAAAAGCTCGTTGTGGTCGAGGGGATGGACCTCGTCGGCATCATCACCACACAGGATGTCATCGAGGCGTACCACGACCTCAAGGCTGAAATCCACGACATCGTCAAAGCCGACCGGGCCTGGCCCCTCGAAACCCGACGACCTGGACCGAACACCCGATGAACGTCTACGCGCGCAGCATAGACGCGCCGTTTTCGACCATCGCTCTCGGAGCGTATCCGACACCCCAGCGTGATACGACGCTCGGACGCGGTGAATCGGCTCTCTCCGGGCACGAGACGTCTTTCCGGTTCCCTGATCGTGGCGCTGACAGCGCGTCTGCTCACAGCGCCGCGAAGCACTCCCGGCGGAGTTCGACGACCGAGCCAGCCTGACCGGCAAACCGCCGAAACCCCCCTCCCAGGTATATCCGCTGTCACCCACAGTGTGGGAACGCGGCCCCCTCCCGCGACGTTGAAGTTTCGCGACCTCTCACCAGTAGGTAATGGTATCACTCCCCGCGCTCGTGCTCGTGGGCTTCGTCGGCGGCGTCCAACTCTTAGAGTCCGTACTCGACGGGCTGAACGTTCGGTACGGCGCCTCGGCCGTCCGCGACGCCGAGGCGTGGGTCCGGGAGGCCCTTGACGTCAATGACCCCGAGGAGATGTTGGCGTATCAGCGCTCGAAGACGACCCTCTCGGGGCTGCAGTCGTGGGTGGGTGTCGCGATCCTGCTTGCGGTCGTTGTTTCGGGGCTGTACGGCGACATTGCGCGCCAACTGTCGGCCACGGGCCTGCCGAGCATCGCGCAGGGCGTCGTGTTGCTCGCGGGCGCGGTGCTCACCGGCCGGGTGCTGTCGGCACCGTTCGACGCCTACGAAACGTTCGTGGTCGAAGAGCGGTTCGGGTTCAACAACCAGACCGTGGCCCTGTGGGTCCGCGACCTCGTTGTCAGCACGGTCGTCGCGCTCGCGTTCGGCGGGGTAATCGCGGGCGCGGTGCTTCTCGCGGTCGACGCGCTCCCGACACTGTGGCCCGTGGCCGGGTGGGCGACCGTCGTTGGGTTCTCGCTCCTGCTGATGGTCGTCTACCCGCGCGTGATCGCGCCGCTTTTCAACGACTTCGACCCGGTCGACGACGGCGCGCTCCGGGAGGCCGTCGAGGACGTCTTCGCGCGCGCAGGTTTCGACTGCGAGCAGATCTACGAGATGGACGCCAGCCGGCGGTCGTCGCACTCCAACGCCTACTTCGTCGGGTTCGGTCGCGCGAAGCGCGTGGTGCTGTTCGACACGCTGGTCGACCAGATGGATCGGGCGGCGATTCAGGCGGTGTTGGCCCACGAACTCGCCCACTGGAAAAAGGCACACATCTGGAAGCAGGTCGCCGCGTCGGCGATCCAGATGGGTGTCGTGTTCGGCTTCCTGTGGTGGGTGACCACCTCTCAGTGGGTGTACGCCGCGTTTGAACTGCCGAGCGAGACGTACGCGGCGCTGGGAATCGGGCTGCTGTACGCGACTCCGGTGCTCACGCTCACCGCGCCGCTCACTAACCGCCTCTCGCTGGCGCACGAGCGCGAGGCCGACGACTTCGCCGCGGAGACGATGGGGGGCGCAGCCGAGATGACGCGGGCGCTGGAGACGCTGGCCGGCGAGAACCTGAGCAACCCGTTCCCGCACCCCGCCTACGCCGCGTTCAACCTCACCCATCCGCCGATCCCCGAACGCATCCGTCGGCTGCGAGAGCAGTACGGGGATGAGGATGTCGGTAGCGGTGTCGGTGCAGAGGACGGCAGCGACGTCGACGTGCCGCCGGCGACGTAGACCGGCCCGAGTCCGCCCTACTGCTTCCGCACGTACCCGTCGTCGCGCTTCTCGGCGAGTCCAAGCAGCACCGCCCACCCCAAGATCCGCTCGACGCGTTCGCGCCAGACGTCGCGCCAGTCCTCGGCGGCGCGGTGGGTCTCCCAGACCGGCACGCGGTCTTCGAACTCGGTGAAGACCTCATCGACCGTCCTCGGTTTGTCGGCGTCGAGCGACGCCAACACCTCGCGCGCACCGTAGACTCGCCGACGGAACGCGTCCCTGAGGTGCTCGGGGGTGGGCTCCCGCTGCTCCCGGACGAACCCGGCGTCGGTCTCGCGTGCGAGTTCCAGCGCGCGGAGGAACGTGAGCCACGCCCGGCTCACGTCGCGGGCGGGGAACTCGACGCGGCGCATCAACCGGGCACAGCAGTCGTCTTCCGACCCCGGGACCAACGGGACCGCACGCTGGGCCTCCCCGATGAGAGCCAGCGACCCCGGCGGCTCGGGAAGGAGTTTGAATCTCACTGGCGACCGAACGAGTCCGCGAGGAGGTCTTCGTCGGTCTCGCCCAGGGCGTAGGTCGGGCCGTCGACCACGTCGATGGTGGCCTTCGCGGGCGCGAACACCGACTCGGAGACCTCGTAGAAATCCCAGTCGGCCTCGGCGAAGATCTCCGCGAAGGGTGTGCCGTACTCTTCGCGCGCGCTCGATGGCACGTGATCGAAGTCTTCAAACTCCTCCGTGACGGTGAGGTGAACCTCGCCGCCGTACGCCAAGGCGTCGTTGGTGCGGGCCAACGCTTCGCTCTCGTCGTAGGTCTCCGGCACGAGCGGCGCGGACCCGAACACCGACTGGACGTTGCGGACGTCGTACCCCAGCTCGAACAGCCGGAACAACGCAAGCTCGGCGGCGCGGGCAGCGGCGGTGACGCTGCCGACCGTCGACCCGGTGGCGTAGGTCGGCAGGAACACCCCGCTGGGTTCGATCCCCGCGCGCTCGGCGACGTGCTCAGCCACGCGGTCGTCGGGAAGGTCGACGCTCTCGACCGACAGGACGGTGAGATCGAACTCGTCGGCGTACTCCAAGTCGCGGAACTCGTCTTCCTCGGCGACGAGCGCGCGGGCCGGCCCCGACCCCAGCCCGTCGAACGGCGGGTCCTCGAACGCGAGCTCCCAGCCGGCCTTCTGGGAGCACAGGAGCGCGAGCGCGGGGTGGTCGGTCTGGAGTTCGACGTGAGGGGTCGGCGCGCCCGCGACCTCGTCCATTCGAGTCTGGACGGTGGCCAGCCCCGCGGTCTGGACTTCCGCGAGGAGCATCCCGGCCTCGACGCCGCCGACGGCGTCGACGCCGAAGTCGAGGACGGTCGCCCCGGAGGGGAGGTCGTGTGCGTCGACGCGGAGTTCGTCGGCGAAGTCGATGGCCTCGTCTACGAGTTCGATGGCCATCCGGTTGATCGAGTCCATAGTCGGTGGTTGGGCGTACCGGAATAAATGAATGTGGTCGTCGACGGCGTGTGACGCACCCGTAGTGGGACACGTTCGACGCGTCGTTGCCAACGCCCTCATCGCTTCGGCGTGGTCGTCGCGCTGACGGCGCTGCTCGCCGCAGCGCTGCTCGCGGGCCGCCACAACTGACACCGTTGGGAACTCCCTCGCCGTGAGGACGCGACCAGAACCAACCACCGGAGTCGGCCCGTCGTTCCGGGTCCCGGTCTATTTCGCACGCGATCAAACCCGTGGTGGCTTGCGTGTTCCGACCGTATTTCACCGCGCTCACCCAACGTGTCGTTATCGTGAGCCACTGGGACGCGGCGTTAGACGCGGTCGAGGAGACACCGAACGGGATCTACGAGTGCTCGGGACTTCGACCACACGACGACCGGCCGTGCCTCGCGGGGTTGGAGGTGACCGACGACTCCCACTACGAACTACGGATGTAGGTGGTGAGCGGACTACAGCCGGGCGTGGTGCTCTCGGGGGAGTTTCGGCCTGGAAAAGTGTGGTGAGTGCCCGGGGTGGGCTCCGAACCCACGATCTCCGCATGTCCCAGGTTCGAGGCTCGGCGGGCCCCGTGGGGAGCGTCGGAGGCTTCCAAGGCGAACCGCACCGAATCTCGGGAAACCCTATGAGTGCGGCGCTATGTCCAGCTAAGCCACCCGGGCTCGTCCTCCCATAGTCTGATGACGCTCTTAAACCTTCGCAAGTCAGGCGGCGAGAGATCCGCGGACTGCACCCGAGTCACCGGTCGTCGTCTACCCCTCCGGCCCCGACGGCCCGTTCAGTATACCAGCCGTACGCTGTCGGCGCCAGCAGGAGCACAGCCGCGAGCGCCGCCGCGGCGACCAATCGAACGTCTGCGGCCTCCGCGACCGCCCCGGTAGTGAGCGTCCCCGCCGAGATCCCGACCAGTGTCCCCCCGAGCACCCAGGGAACCTCCCCGATCGCGGTACCGACCAGAAACGTCGAAAGCCGAACCCCGGCGACGCCCGCCGCCACCGACACCACGTCCGAGGGAGCCGGCACTAACCGGCTGGCGACCACGCTCCGGACGCCGCCGGCCCGCTCAACGAACGCCGCGCCCGCGGCTGCAACGTCCCCGTCGCCACTGAGGCGTCGCGCGAACACGAACGGAGGAACGCTCGTGAGTGTCACCAGGGCGAGCGCGACCGGAAATCCCGGGAGTCCGAGGCCGTACCCGAGCAGCACCGCGAGCAGCGTGGTCGGCCACGCCAACAGCGGCCGCACGACCGCGAACGCGGCCGCAACGGCGAGCAGCCGGACGGGGTCGTCGACGACCCACGCCGCCCGCGAGAGCACGACATTCGGAGAGGAGAGAAGCGTCCCCGCGAGCACGACTGCGAGTGCCGCCCCGGCGACGACCCGCCGCTGGGCGCGCGAGAGTCCCATCGTTTACACGTCGCCGCGGGTCAGACATAACAGTAGTGACCGGAGCGCGTGTATGGCTCGGAAGCGTTCCCGGCGCAAAGTTTAGTCACCCCGGTGCCGACGTACGACCGTGGCAGGCGACGAACGCGACGCACAGCCCGACCTCTCGGCGTTCGGATCGTCCGCCGAGTCCGACAGCGATGCCGCCACCGGCGACGACTCGGACGCCGCGGAGTCCGCGCCGGTTGAAGCCGACACGGACGGCGGCGGTATCGACACCGCGGGCGGTTCCGACGCCGCGGATCGCCCGTCGCTCGCCGACCTCAACCGGCAAGCCCGGGTGGCGCTCGGCGTTGACCTGCTCGCACACCTCGAACGCGAGTCACTCCCGCTCCCGGAGGCGGTTGATCGGATCGAGACGATCACCACAACCCCCGCGTTGACCCGGGAGATCCTCGATACCGCAGAGCTCCGGGGCGTTATCGACCGCGAGGCGGGACGGATCCGGACGCGCCGAGGCAACACGTTCGTCAGGTTCGAAGAGCAGGTCGTCCGCAGGGAGGGAGACTACGAATGCCGGCGGTGTGGCGCCGGCCTCGGGACGGGCCATTTCGTCCGGTTCGACGCGGGCGAACTCGGCCCGTTTGGGCCCGAGTGCGTCCGGAAGGTACTGGGACGGGCGTAGCTCGCCCCGCTGGTCGCTCAGCGCCCGCGTCGGAGCTCCTCGATCAGTTGCTCGATCAGGTCACGTTGGGAACGCAACTCCGTGTTCTGCTGCTCGACGACCTCTCGAAGCGCCGCAACCTCTTCGAGGACCTGTTCGTCGGCCGCGGGCGCGGCCGCCTCGAACCCAGACCCCTCGAACCCCGCGTTCGATGACTCCCCGGTTGTCTCCCCGTTTTGAGTGTCCGCCGGCCCCGGCGCGCTGTCGCCCGCTTCCCCGCCGCCTCGTGCCGACGACTCGGCCGTAGTGCTCGCCGACTCCGACCCGCCTTTCGGCTCCGGGACGCCGGCTGCATCGGGTTCGGGCCCCGCCGGTGTCGCCGCGTCAGCAGCGCCTGCCGTCCCCGATTGCACGGCCTCGTCGATGCCGAGGCTGGAGGCGTCGGCCTCGGCAGTCCGGTCTCCTGCTGTCCCGCCGTTGGGTGCCGAGCCAACGTTCGGGGGTTCATCGTCGGGCGCCCGCGCGGCGTTGTCCGGGCGTTCGTCCGGTTCCGTCGGATCGGCGAACAACGGATCGGGACCGTCACCGAACGAGACCTCCTCGGGGCTTCCGGGGTCTCCGGACCCCTCGGATGCGCCGGCGGCCCGGAGTTCCTCGATGGAATCGACCTGCCGGTAGGCCAAGAGCGTCGATTCGAGCGCGGCGCGTACCGCACGGGCGTCCTCGTTGGGCGTCTTGAACCGCTCCCGCTGGCCGCCGACCGTCAGCACGACCGAGGTGTTCACGCTCCCGTCCTCGAACTCCAGATCTCGAACGTCGCTGTAGTGGTACGACTCGAACTCCTGATCCCACAGTCCCGGGCCGATGTGGCGGACCACGCGCTCGCCGGCTACAACGACGGTCAGTTCGCTGAACCGGAAGAGTTGCGCAACCGATTCGTCTTGACCGAGCACGCCGTTGTGTTTCAGTACCCCCTCGATAATGGGCTCGAGCGCGTGCTCTAACCGACTCGTCGGCAGCGAAACCGTCTGCTCGCCGTCGAGGCCGTAACCCAGGGTCACCTTCGACTTTCGGCGCCCCTCGGAGACGCTAACGCGTTCGGCCCCGTGGGAGAACTCCTCGACAGACTCGTTGGAGAGTAGCCCCTCCGCCCGGTAGCGCAGTGTTCGCGTGGGCGTGACGTACAGTTCGTCCTCGCCACCGAGGTCGACGTGGGCGACAACCGTCTCGTCGCCGAGGCCGGACTGCACGATCTCCGGTTGGCTCATAAGTCGGTTCTCCGTCCGTTTGGTCATAAATCCGTGGGTCGTCCGCGCGGTACTGTTTCGTTACGGAGAATCAAGGAGAAAGCCCCGTGGTTTAGCGCGGGGATGAACCCGACAACAGGGACGCTGACCACGATACTAAGTAGCCCGACAGCATATTGTAACGCAAGCACATCAGGCGAAAATTGGAGTTGGATGGGGGTCTCCGTCATCAAAAAGCAACCCTGCGTCGAGCGTTCTACTCACCCAGCGGGGTTGAGTCGGGTCGATGGCACGGCCCGTGAAGTGCAACCGGATACACAAAACACACCACGGCACTTGGGTGGCCCGACGCACTACTCACGAACCAGAGCCGAGACCACCGTGGCCTCGGTCAGGGTGGCTCCGGGGACGGAGGAACGGCCTGCTGTCCCACGAAGGAATCCCCGCGCTTCACCGCGGAGAGGATGTCAACCACGGGCGGTTTTCTGGTTGGCGCCTGCGTAACTGAACACGACCGTCCGCGCACCTGCGGGCTCCGATCCGGTGTGTTTTTACCCGCGGGTGCGCTCAGGCCGAGTAGAGGCGCACGGGCGGCGACTGCTCGTGGCTTCGGGCGCTTAGCTCAGCCTGGACAGAGTACTTGGCTTCGGACCAAGCTGTCGCGGGTTCAAATCCTGCAGCGCCCATCCTCTCGCAACTCGCACCAGAGTCACAGGACAGCGACAGGCTCGACCGCTATAAGCGCTATTCCAGCGGGAGAGCCCAAGTTGTGACGGGTTGCACCCTCGATGCGTGTGCCGGTTCCGGAGAGCCAAAATGACTGAAGCAATCGAACCAGCCGAAGCTGTAGAACTGTACATCGATGACCGGCGCGAGGGACTGGCCGCCGCTACAATCCGGTCACACCTGTCCCGGCTCAAGCACTGGATAGCCTACTAGAGCGTGTCATAGAACTCTTCACACACTATGATCATTTTAATTACTATTATAGCAGGCTGTTAGCTTAGAAGTACGTGCACTTGGTGCACGAAGTTTAAAATCAGTCAGAGAGTACCCTTTCGTTTCCGAATAATGATCTCTCGTATCTGTTCAACGTGGTTTGTCTCGGATTGAACGAACGCTGTGAGGATGGCTTCGACGATCTCGGAGCGGCTGGCTCCGAGATCGTCACACTCTGCGACCAACTCATCCACTTCTTGCACGGTCTCCTCGCCAACAGCGACTCCGAACTTCTCTTTCGTCATAGCTAAAACAAGCTCAAATCAGCGTGCACTGAGTGCACGGCGATTTCAATTTGTTTAAGCTGCTTCAGTGAGCTATGTGAACCTTTCTATGACACGCTCCCCCGAGGAAACACGGAACCGTAAACTCCACCTCGTGGAATCCTCGCGCTTTGGCGCGGGGAGGATGTCAATTGGTGAACGCCTTTGACCAGGATGGCTATCGGTTCCAGATGATTTCACACGGGAATCAGAATGCAATCGAACGAGTATTTTGAGAGATAGAATGACGGACATTTTCGTTTGCAAATAGTTTCAGCTATGTCAAACCGAAGACAGCAGAATCGTGGCTCCAAGCCCTCGCCGTCCTGCACAACTCACGCCAAAATTAACACGACCCTCTAAGCTCGCAGACGGATCCGTGTAATCGTAGAACTGCTCAACGTTCATTCCGGCTTCCGAGATCGGATCGACCTCATACCGGAGATACCCTTGTTGGAGCATGAACAACCTTTCCTTCGGAGCGGACCCCATCGACAGATACGCACCCGCGCCGCTCAGGGCTAGAACGCCGAGTACCCCACCGCCAATCACGAATTCACGGCGACCCACCCCCGCCGAACCGTTTCCGCTGGCAGCATCTTCCGCTTCCGAAGCCGTTGCCCTCGCCTCCGGTTCACCAGAGGTGTCACTCATTATGTTCCATAAACCGTCGCCTCTCAAACGGAGAAGAAGGACGGACAAATACCCGGGATAGCCAGCATCTTTTAGTGTCGTCGGTTAATCACGTAATCAGCTGACACTCCGTCAGTGAGTTGAATGCTCATCGCAGCGACTATCATGGTCGTCGGGCTGGCTATCGTCGCAGCCATCTCACATAGAGGCGGCTATCGACTCGGCGGCGTGATGGTTCTCCCCCTCTTGACGGTCTATACCTTCCTCGAACCCCTCTCACCACCCATCTTCATCGGCGGCGTGGTCGGAGCATGGGGTGCACTCTGGCTCACACGCGAATACACGCTGAGTCACGGCCGTCGGGTCCTTCTCATCGCTGTCCTCGCTGGTGCCTGTACAACCATTCTCGTCGCCTACATCATCGCCGCCCACACGCTCGTCCGCCTTCCGTTCGACGATGCCAAGATCGTCGCAAGCATCTTCCCCGGTGTCGCTGCCTACAATCTGATGCGACTCGACCCTGAAGACCGACGAATCGATGTCGGCCTCTCCATCGTCGTGTACGTCGGCCTCATGCTCATCGGAACTGCGGGACTCCTGTTCTTTGAAGCGCACCCACTACCCACACCACCCGTCCTCGCACTCCCGACGAGTGACCTCGTCGTCTGGCTCGGCATCGAAACCCGAGGCGGACCCATCACCCAGATCACACCCCAGTGGTTAGCTATCTCACTCCTCATCATCGACATCAGTATCTACGAACTCGTCCGGAAACGCTACGATCTCCCGCTCGCTGGCATCGTCATCATTCCACTACTCGATATTTTCAGCGCCCACGTTGAACACGTCGCCGTGGTTTTTGTTCTCGGCGCGACCGCCGCCTATTTTGCCGTTTCAAGCATCCACTGGCTCTCACTACTGTATGGCCGTGTGCTCCTCGGTGTATCACTCATCACCGGCACGCTCTACGCCCTCGCAGTTGGCGGCCTGACCGCGATTCAACTGCCGGGGCTCTCGTTGTTCTTTCTCGGACTGTTCATCGGCATCGCCGCATACAACCTCTATCGTGTCTCACCGAAATGCCGAACCGCGAGCATCCGGATCTCAGCAGGCCTGTTCGTCGTCTTCTACGCCGGCCTGCTTGTCTTCATCGATGTCCCAGAGACCGGACTGCTCTATCATGCTGAACTCGCCTACGCCACCCTCGGAGCAGTAGTTATTGCCTTGGCTCTCTTCGAGGTGTACCGCCTCGAACAAGCACGCCCATCGCGGGCTGAGTTTGCACAGGCATCTGTGTTCGTGAAGGCCGACACAGATGGACCCGATGCCGCGACTTCCCCACTCGTCGACGGCTCCCACGAACCCCCCAGTGGAGCATCAGCGCCTGCTGACACGACCGCTGACAACGATGGTGACCACAGTGAGTGACACGCTTCCCCAGTCCTTGACCGACCTCAGACAGTATGTTTCGTATGCTGTCTCTGATCTCTCCGCCGCTGCACGAAGTGTTGTATTCCGTAGCCGCGGCCACTACGAGCGCGTTGAGCCAACACCCGCTCGCGTCACGGTCACGGGTGTTCGAGGGAAATCAACGGTTGTTCGGTGGCTCAACGAGACACTCGTTGACCGAGGGTTCGAAACCTACGCGAAGGTTACGGGTGACCAGCCAGTCTCCTACCACAACTGCGATGGAACACGCATTGAACGGGACGGTACCACACGACTCTACGAGAACGCAGCGGAGTTCGCGGAGTATCATCCAGTCGACGCTGCAATCGTCGAGAACCAGGGCATCCGCGAGTACACGACCCGTCTGGCGAACGAACTCTTCGATCCACAGGTCGTGATTCTCCTTAACGTCCGTCGTGATCATCAGTCCACGCTCGGTGACGATCTTGATGACATCGCCCGCGTGTTTACCCGCGTTATTCCGGAAAACACGGCCGTGATCAGCGGCGACCGAAACGACGCCATCAATACGTATCTTCGCCAAGAGTTTCAGAAGACTGGCCACGAGTTCCGTGTCGCCGAACCCGACGGCGAGGAGAGCCCCTTCGCTGACGTGTTCGGCGCGCGGTCCGCCCTGCTCGTCAGCGAAACACTCCGCGAACTCGGACTGGATCCGCTTGAACCCAGTCAGATCCAGACCTATATCGACTCCCTGCATCGGGAGTGGGGCTGGCAACGACTTGAAAAAGGTGGCCTGATCGCTAACGGCGCAATGATGAATGATATAGAGTCCACGGAACTGCTCCGGCAGTTCCTCGTCGAGCGCCTGGAGAACAATATCATCACTCCATTCATCTACACCCGGCGCGACCGGGCTGGCCGTACAGCTGCGTTCGTCCAGTACCTCAACTGGCTTCACGCAAACAACCTCATCACCCAGATTCACGCCGCCGGAACACAAGATACCCTCCTCCAGCGGCGCGTCAACGCCGGTGTCGTTCGACACCGCGAATCCGAGCACGTAGCAGATGTTCTTGATTCAGCCCTTACCGAAGGACACCCCGTCTATATGATGGGGAACACCGTCGCAGAGTTTATGCGGGATCTTACCGAGGAGGTCGACCAACGGACCCTGGAATGAAACCGTGGGGGCGTCAAAATCTAACTACAGCACAGCGACAGCGGGCGCGCACACGGAGTTCAAACGTGGACCTGTGGTTACAATCCGTCGCCAACTTACCAAATCTGTGCTCTATTGAAAATGCGGTACGGGAGTCGGATCATAGTGTCTTGGAGCGCTTCTTGATGTTGTTGAGCGCGAACAGGAGAACGATCTCGCGGAACTGGCGGTACCAGAACCGCGAACGCAGGGCGGAGTCCTGGGTTCGCTTGACCGTCGAGTAGGACGTTTCTGACATCCACCGCTGTGTGTAGCCCTTCGACCGGATGAGAGCGTTATTCGCGGTTGCCATCATCGACGAGCCGCG
>NZ_BMOC01000026.1 GCF_014646875.1 Halobellus salinus
TTTGTGCCGTGGAGTGTCGGATTCACGCCCGCGGTGAACGGCGGGACTCTCTCCTTGATTCAGGTAGCCGCCTCTCTCGACGGGGCGGACCTCCACGCGCCGCCGGCGTGTCGGCTCACGGATCCGACCGCGGAGGTCGACGAAGCCGCGGCCGACACCCGCCCCGCCCCGTCGTGGGCGTGGCGAGCCGCGCTATCGGCGTTTCGGAGTCGCAGTTGGTCGTTCGCCCCCGCTCCCGGTGGTTCACGCCCGGATTTAAGATCCGCGTCCGAGAACGCGTACCCGATGGGCACACTATCCGGGTTGTTCGCGCCGGACCGGGTTGCGGTCGTGGGCGCGACAGACCGCAGCGGTTCGGTCGGGCGGGCGATTATGCGGAACCTCCAGTCGGGGTTCGACGGGACGGTGCTCCCGGTGAACCCCGGCCGCGAGACGGTGTTCAGCCGGCCGGCGCTCGACAGCGTGAGCGAGACGGACGCGGATCTGGCGGTCGTGGTCGTGCCGCCGGACGCCGTGGTCCCGGTCGTCCGCGAGGCCGGCGAGGCGGGGATCCGGAGCGCGGTCGTGGTCACTGCGGGGTTCGGCGAAGCCGGCAGCGACGGGGCCGCGCGGGAGTCGGAGTTGATCGAGGTCGCCACGGAGCACGGAATCGACCTCGTGGGGCCGAACAGCCTCGGAATTATGTCGACGCCAGTCGGTATGAACGCCACGTTCGGCCCCGAGGACGCCACTCCCGGTGGGCTGTCGTTCATGAGCCAGTCCGGCGCGTTCATCACCGCGGTGTTGGACTGGGCGAACGAACAGGGCCTGGGGTTCAGAGATGTCGTCTCCTTGGGTAACAAGGCCGTCCTCGACGAGTCCGATTTCGTCGAAGCGTGGGGCGGCGACAACGGAACCGAGGTGATCCTCGGCTACCTGGAGGGAATCAGCGATGGCGAAGCGTTCATCCGGGCCGCCCGGGAGGTGACGCCGGAGACGCCGGTCGTGGTGGTGAAGTCGGGCCGCACCGACGCCGGCGCGCAGGCGGCGTCGAGTCACACAGGAACAATCGCGGGCTCCGAACAGGCCTACGAGGCGGGACTCGACCAGGCGGGTGTGATCCGCGCCGACTCGGTCCAGGAACTGTTCGACGCTGCCCGCGTCCTAGAGGGGCAACCACTCCCCGACCGCGACACAGTCGCAGTGGTCACCAACGCCGGCGGGCCGGGCGTGATGACCACCGACGCGGTCGGCGACTCCGGGCTCTCGATGGCGTCGCTGACCGACGACACGCTCGAATCCCTGTCGGCGTCGCTGCCGGCGGAGGGGAACATCTACAACCCGGTTGACGTCGTTGGCGACGCCGACAACGACCGGTTCCGGTCGGCGATCGACGTGGTACTCGGCGACGACGCAGTCGGCAGCGTCATCGTGCTCGCGTGTCCCACGGCGGTGCTTGACTACGACCAGTTGGCCCGCGATACCGTCGACCTCCAGACCGAGCACGGGAAGCCGGTCGCGGCGTGTCTGATGGGCGGCGCGCGGGTCGATCGGGCTGAAGACGCGCTGTCGGCCGCGGGGATTCCGAACTACTTCGACCCCGCCCGGGCGGTCTACGGCCTCGACACCCTCGCGGAGTATCGGTCGATTGCCGAACGCGAATACGAGGCTCCAGTCGCGTTCGACGTTGACCGCGAGCGGGCCGAGGAAATGCTCTCGTCGGCGGTCGACCGCGACAACACCCGGCTCGGCGTCGAAGCGATGGGGCTGCTCGACGCCTACGGGATCCCGACCCCCTACGGCGAGGTCGTCGACACGCCGGGGGCAGCAGCCGACGTCGCCGCCCGAATCGACGGCCATGTGGTCATGAAGGTCGTCAGCCCGGACATCCTCCACAAATCCGACGTCGGGGGCGTGGAAGTCGGCGTCGCCGACGCCGAGGTGCCCGACACCTACGCCGACCTGGTCGCCCGCGCCCGCCGGTACCAGCCGGACGCCACGATCTTGGGCGTCCAGGTGCAGGAGATGGTCGACCTTGACGACGGCGTCGAGACGATCGTCGGCATGAACCGGGACCCCCAGTTCGGGCCGCTCGTCCTCTTCGGGCTGGGCGGCATCTTCGTTGAGACTCTGGAGGACACGACCTCCCGCGTCGCGCCGGTGTCGCGGCCCGAAGCCGAGGCGATGACACGGGAGATCGACGCCGCGCCGCTGCTGCGCGGGGCTCGCGGCCGCGACCCCGTCGACGTCGACGCCACCGTCGAGACGATCCAGCGACTCTCACAGCTCGTGACCGACGTTCCCGCAATCTTGGAACTCGACATCAACCCCCTCGTTGCGACGCCCTCCGGCGTCGCCGCCGTCGACGTGCGACTGACTATCGACCCGGACCGACTCTGAGGAGTCCACAGATGCCAACACAACCCATACTCGTCGCTTCGATCGCGGACGGCACCGGAAAAACAGCAGTCACGCTCGCGTTGGGCCGGCTCGTCCGGGAGCGCGACCGACGCGTCGGCTACATGAAGCCGAAAGGCACGCGGCTCCAATCCAGCACGGGGAAAACCCTCGACCGCGACCCGATGCTCGCGCGGGACCTCCTCGAGTTGGACGGGGAGATGCACCAACTCGAACCTGTCGTCTACTCGCCGACGTTCGTTGACAGCGCGATCCGCGGCCGGGAGGATCCCGATGAACTCGGCGACCTCGTCGAATCGCAGTTCCGGGGACTCGCCACCGCCGCCGACCTGATGCTTGTCGAGGGTGGCGGCGACTGGACCACCGGCGGGATTGTCGACCTGACCGACGCGGACGTGGCCGACCGCCTCGACGCCGCGGTCCTCCTCGTGGCGCCGTATCGAACGGGTGCGGACCTCGACAACGTGCTCGCCGCGGCGGACGCCTTCGGCGACCGGCTCGCGGGTGTCCTGTTCAACGACGTGTCCGACGCCGCGTTCGACGAACTCGAAAGCGACGCGGTCCCGTTCCTGGAGCGTCGCGGCGTCCCCGTGATCGGGGTGCTCCCGCACGACCGCGAACTCGCGGGGGTGACAGTCGGCGACCTCACCGCGGAACTGGGCGCGAGTGTCCTCGTCAAGGGGGACACCGACGGCCACATCGAGCGGTTCCTGGTCGGCGCGATGGGCGGCGACGCCGCACTCCGGTACTTCCGACGGACCAAAGACGCCGCGGTGGTCACCGGTGGCGACCGCCCGGAGATCGTCACCGCCGCGCTGGAAGCTCCCGGCGTCAGCGCTGTCATCCTCACCGGGGGGCACCGCCCGCCGGCAGCCGTTCTCGGGACGGCGGAGAACCGCGGCGTGCCGGTACTGTCGGCCCCGGGCGATACGCTCTCGGTTGTCGACCGCGCGGAGTCGATCCTCGAGAGCGGCCGCGCCCGCGACGCAGGCACCGTCGACCGGATGCGCGAACTCCTCCATGACCACGCCGATGTCGACGCGATTCTGAAACCCGACGACGCGGAGCCCGACGCCGACGGGTAGACGGCCGCGCGGCCGTCAGCACTCCCACCCGCGCGGTGTGTGGTTCAGCCGCTCACACCCCGATTCGGTCACGACCACGAGGTCCTCGATCCGGACGCCGAACTCGCCATCAAGGTAGATTCCGGGCTCGACGCTGAACGCCATCCCGGGCCGGAGTTCGGTGTCGTTGCCGGCCGCGATGTTCGGGGGTTCGTGGACGTCAAGGCCAACGCCGTGGCCCGTGCGGTGCACGAACGCGTCGCCGTATCCCGCGTCCTCGATGACAGACCGCGCGGCGTCGTCGACGCTCCCCGCAGTGACGCCCGGCTCCACGGCGCCGACCGCCGCCTCCTGGGCCCGCCGCACCACGTCGTGAACCTCGCCGACCCGTTCGCGTGGGTCACCGCCGAACACAAGCGTCCGGGTCTGGTCGCCGGGGTAGCCGTCGACTCGCGCCCCGAAATCGAGTACGACCGGCTCGCCCGCGCGGATCTCCCGGTCGCCGTGGGTGTGGTGCGGCATCGCGCCGCTGGGGCCAGAGCCGACGATCGTCTCGAACGAGAGGCTCCCCCCGCCGGCGTCAGTCAGAAACGACTCGATCCGCCCGGCGAGTTCGGCCTCGGTCAGCCCGACCGCGTCAGCCCCGAGCGCGCGGACCGCATCGAGGGCGTCGTCAGCCGCTGCCGACGCCCGGCGGAGTGCGTCGATCTCCGCGTCGTCCTTCCGGAGCCGGATGTCGGCCACCACCTCGCTCGCGAGCCCGACCGTGGCGTCGGGTCGGACCGATCGGACGTCCTGGAGAACGGTTGCCCACATCGTGTCGTCGACGAGCAGGTGCGGTGCCGCCGGCACGTCGCGGTTGTCGAAGAAGCCAGACAGCGCCGCCACCGGGTCGTCACCATCATTCCAGGTCTCGACCTCCCGAACCCACGTCTCCGTCCGGAACTGCGCGGCCGACAGCGCCGGGAGAAACGCGGCCGGCTCCCCGGTTTGCGAAACCACGAACAGAAGGTGTCGGTCACGCTGTGGCTCCTCGAAACCGGTGAGGTACTGGAGCGTCCGGCCGGGGACACAGACAAGGGCGTCGGCGCCGCTGTCCCCGAGTGCGGCCTGGACCGCCTCGGTTCGTTGCTCAAACGGATTCACTGACCGGATCTACCGCGCGGATCAACAAGAACGTACGGGGCCAGGTCGGTGGATCGGATCCGGTCCCAAATAGCGGGGTCACTAGCCACCCGCGTACGCTTCCACACGACGAGTACTGGCGGCGGCCCACCGGCTGGGTTCGCGTGTCCCGCGTGTGGCGCCGAACTCCCCGGAGCGACCGTGGAGCCCAACGACCTGGACTCTCCGGTCTGCCCGGAGTGTGCGGCGCGAACGGGCCCGCTTGCGCGCGTCGGGACCGACGACCACGTGAGTGTCGCAACCCGACATATGCCGGTCGTGAGCCGGTCAGCTCGCCAGCGCCACGACGACGCGTGTCCGACAGCGTGGTCGAACCGTATACAAACCGGGCGTCCGTAGTGGAGTGTATGGAGTGGACGCGATCGCGGAAGGAAAAGGGACTCGAAGAGTGGACTCGCGAGGACGGGTACGCCACGATCCGGCGGCGACGCCGCCCGGACGGCGAGTGGGTCGTCCGGCTGGACCGACTCCACCAGGCGCCTGCAGGCCGCGACTACCGGCGTGAACGCATCGCCGACGAGACGGCGGCGCGGGAGGTGCTCGATGCCTGGATCGCCGACGGCGGGGGTGAGGATACCCAGGCAACTACCGGCGAATGAATCGGCCGCGTTGACGGCGACTCGGCCGCGTTGACGGCGACTCGGCTGCGTTGGCGAGAGGCCCTCACGCCGATTGGCCCGTGTGGTTTCGGACCAGTCCTTCGGGGTGACGCCTACTCTTGGAGCCGTTCGGTCGTCTCGATCAGCGGGTGGCGGCCGTAGTCGACGACCTCGATGTCGCCGATCGATCCCAGTCCCTCCTTTTCGGCGGTGCGCTCCATTCCGAGCGTCACCCGTTCGTCGACAACGATGGTTGAGGCGTCCATCTCCTCGACCCCGAGTTCGGTGGCCGCCATCACCCGGTGGTGGCCGTCCGCCAGAATCAGGTCACCAGCGTTGTCGATGACGACCAACGGCTCCGCCAGCCCGCGCTTGAGTTCGTACTGCCTGCCTTCGAGTTCGTCGGCGTACACTCGCGCTTGTGTGGGTGTCAGCCGAACCAGCTCCACGGTCCGGTGTTCCTGGTGGAGCGGTACGTCGTGGATCTGTTCGAGGGTTCGCATCAGCTTCCCGACCTTCTCGGGGGTCGCACGCTCGATCTGTGACCGAACCACGTCGGTGTTGGAGATGATGCCGACCAGATTGTCGGCGTCGTCAACCACCGGGAGCTTCTGGATGCCCGACCGGAGGATCACGCGGGCGGCGTCGATCACGTCCATCTCCGGGTGCCCCACGATGATGTCCTCGGCCATCACAGTAAAGATCGGATCGTTGTCACCGGTCAACAGGAGGTCACTGGCGGTCACGAACCCCTGAACCTTCCGGCCTTCCGAGACGGGAAAGCCGTTGTGACCCTCGCTCTCTTTGATCCGGCGCGCCACGTCGGCGACGGTATCGGTGGGTGAGACTGTCTGGACCTCCCGAGTCATGTACTCCGAGACCTGCGGCCTGCCGGTCATTGACGGCGGTACGCGACCGCGGCGCAAAAACGTGCGCCCTGCGCCGACGCGACACCGGGGGACAGACGCGGCTCAACCCCCTCACCGGGTCCGTCCCGGCTCGGGGTCTCGGTCCCACCGGTCGAATGGGAACTCGAAGACCCACTCCGAGCCGTCTCCGGGGTTGAGCAGCGTTGTCGCGTCTTTGAGCGTCTCGAAGAACCGGCCGGCGATAACCTCGCTGACGACCGTGGTCAACTCGGCTTCGGAGCCTTCGTCCGTGTCGTCGAGAATACCTAGCGGAACCTGTGCGCCCGCCATGTCCGCGTGGCCGCCGGCGCTACCGATGCTGTCGAGGGCGTCTCGAAGCGTCTCGCCGAGGTCGATGTCCGTCCCGCGGGTGCGGCCGGAGACGTAGATGGTTCCGTTGGTGAACCCGTAGACGACGGCGATCCGGATCCCGTCCATGCACACCAACCGGTCGGCAGCCTGTGCGAGGGCGTCGCGGTCGCGGATCGAACCGACGTTTGACGCCAAAGCGTCACCGCGGACGTCGCGGTCACGGATCGCGCGCGACAGCGTCTCCACCACTTCGGGCGTTATGCTCGGCGACTCGATGCGTTCCAGCAGATCGAGATCGGCCTGCGACACCAACCAGGCGGCGGCCTCGAAGTCGGCGACCGAGACCTCGCGGGCGAAGTCGTCGGTGTCGACCCGGATCCCGAACAATAGCGCGGTCGCGAGCGACTCTCCAGGGGTGACGTCCGCCCGAGAGAGGTAATCCGAGACCAACGTACTCGTCGCGCCGATGTCGTGGCGGAGGTCGACGAAGCGTGCCTCCACCGGAGCCCGCGGCGGGTGGTGGTCGACGACGATGTCGACCGGCGTATCCTCCGAAAGACCGTCGTTGACGCCCGAACGGGAGTGATCCACCAATGCGACGCCGTCGTACTCGTTGAGCGACCCGTCGTCGAGTTCGACGAGGTCGAGATCCAGCAGGTTCACCATCGCGCGGTTCTCTTGGTGGGAGATCGTGCCGAAGTAACACGCGTCGGCGTCGAGACCGACGCACTCGGCGACCCGAGCCACCCCGAGCGCGCTGGCGATCGCGTCGGGGTCGGGGTTGTCGTGCATGACGACCGCGAGCCGGCCGTCGATCCGGCGGAGCGTGGCGTAGAGCCGGTGGAGCCGTTCGGCGCCCGCACCGGCGGTGAGATCCTCGAGGTGGTTGGTGAGCACCCGGTCGGCGTCGATCACCCGGTCTGCGACCGCGTCGATCCGCTCCCGAACCGTCGGGTCGGCGTCGAGGCCGACATACACCACGAGGTGCGCGTCGGGGAAGGCCTCGCGTGCGGTCGTGGCGGACGCGGCGTTTGTCCCACCGTCGGCGCCCGCGACGAGGACGAGGTCCGCCCGGGCGGGGTACGACGAGAAGTCGTCGGGTCGGCTGCGTTCGTGTGTCACCGTCGACCCGTCGGCGTCGGGCGGGAGCGGCTCCGACGAAACGACCGTCAGGCTGCCGGGACGGGTCGAGAGACGCTCGACGGCGGGGTAAAGTGGCGCACAGACCCCGAGGACCAGCCGGCGTTGCATACCCGGTCATCCGGCCGCAACCCGAAAAACTCTGGCGTCACGCCGGCGGGACCGAACGAGTGCTGTTAAGTGTGGTCCGGCCTGAAGTGGGGCCAGTATGAGTGCCGGGGCCACGTCTTCGATGTCTACCTACGCCATCCTGGGGTGCGGGAGCGTCGGCTACGCTGTGGCAGAGGACCTCGCCGCCGACAGCAAAGACGTCCTCATCCTCGACAAGGACGAGAGCCGAGTTGAATCCCTGCGCGATCAGGATCTGAACGCCCAGCGGACCGATATCTCCGAGCCCGATGTCGTCGACGCGGTCGGGGACAGGGATGTCGTCCTGATTCTCGCGTCTGATGTCGACGCCAACAAGGCCGCTGTCTCCGCGCTCAGAGAACGGGGGAGCGACCAGTTCCTCGTTGCGCGCGCGTCCGACCCGGTCACCGAGGACGAGCTCGCGGAGCTGGGTGCCGACGTCGTGATCAACCCCTCGGAGGTCATCGCCGACTCAGCCCTGCGCTCGCTGGAGTCGGGCGAGCTCGAGTACAACGCGAAACAGCTCGCAGAGGTGCTCAAAAGCGCCACCGACGGCCTGGCGGTGCTCACCCACGACAACCCCGACCCTGACTCGATCGCGTCGGCGGTCGCGCTGCAGGCGATCGCACGGGAACACGGCGTTGACGCCGTGATCAGCTACGAGGGCGAGATCGGCCACCAGGAGGACCGCGCGTTCGTCAACCTGCTCGGGATCGAACTGGTTCCGCTTGAGGACAGCAAACCCCTCTCGGAGTACGGGGCCGTGGCGATGGTCGACCACGGGAAATCCAGCGACGCGGAGTTCGACCCCGAGGTCGACGTCGACATCTTCATCGACCGCTACGAGCCCGAGACCGAGGTCGGGGCGGCGTTTACTGACATCCGGACCAACGTTTCATCGACGTCGACGATCCTCACCAAGTATCTCCAGGAGTTCGGGGTCTCGCCAACCGAGGCGGTCGCGACCGCGCTGCTGTACGGAATCCGGTCGGAGACTCTTGATTTCAAACGCGAGACCACGCCGGCGGACCTCACTGCCGCGGCGTATCTCCACCCGTTCGTCAATCACAACACCCTCGAACAGGTGGAGTCGCCGTCGATGTCGCCCGAGACCCTGGACGTGCTGGCGGAAGCCATCCACAACCGCGAGGTCCAGGGGAGCCACCTGGTGTCGAACGCGGGGTTCATCCGCGACCGCGACGCTCTCGGCCAGGCAGCCCAACACTTGTTGAAGCTCGAAGGCATCACCACGACGGCGGTGTTCGGCATCAGCGACGACCGGATCTTCCTGTCGGCGCGCTCGAAAGACATCCGAATAAACATCGGGAACATCCTCCAGGACGCCTTTTCGGGGATCGGCGACACTGGTGGCCACTCCACGCAGGGCGACGTGGAGATTCCGCTCGGGATCTTCACCGGAATCGAAACCAGCGACGACAACCGGGACAC
This sequence comes from Halobellus salinus, assembly GCF_014646875.1. Lineage (GTDB taxonomy): Archaea > Halobacteriota > Halobacteria > Halobacteriales > Haloferacaceae > Haloquadratum > Haloquadratum salinum. The sequence goes on from NZ_BMOC01000026.1 coordinate 9,184, forward strand.
CCTGCTCCAACTGACCGAGGAGGCCGTCCGCAAGAAGCTGTTCCAGGCCATGGGTGTCGACAGCGATGCCGCCAACGGTGGGTAACCCGCCGGAGCTACCCGTCGGACGCCGTCGCGAACGCGAACTCCGCGGCACTCCCGAGTGGGTCGCTCACCGTCTCGGTGCGGATGTCGGTGAACCCCGCGTCCCGAAGTTGTGCGAGCGTCGCGTCCCGGCCCGGCGCCGAGAACAGCATACGACCGCCCATCCACCCATCGCGTACCGTCTCGAACCGCCCGCTGGGGAGCGTCATCAGGAGCCGCCCGCCCGGTCGCAACACCCGTGCGAACTCCCGGTACACGTCGGGGTGGGCCGCCCGCGGGACGTGAAACACCGCGTGGTACGCCGTGACCGCGTCTACGCTGTCGGCGCGGAGCGGCACATCCCGCATTGCAGCCTGTACCAGACGCGCCTCCGGAACCTCCTCGGCGGCGAGTTCCACCCCCCGCCGGGAGATGTCGAGTCCGACACTCCCGTCGGGCAGGTTCGCGAGCGTCCGGGCGCCGTCACCGCACCCAACGTCGAGTACGGTCGGGGCAGGGCCGAGTTCATCTCGGAGTGTCGACAGCAGGTCGGCGTCGGAGCCGGTCGGGTCGCGGTGGCTGGCGTAGGCGTCTGCGACCGCGTCCCACGCCTGCCGAACATCGGTTCGGTCCATCAGTACGTGTTGGGAAGGCGGCGAGGGTCTTAGCGGCGTCGCCACCCATGTCGTAATATACATGCCCACCGGTCCAAAGAGTATCACCAGACAATGGACGAACGCGACATCCGTCTCCTGAAGGCTATCTCGGACCTCGGTACCGGCAGCCCCGAACGCCTCAACGAGGAGACCGACATCCCGGTGTCGACGATCCACTACCGGCTTAACAACCTCCAAGAGTCGGGGATCATCCAGAACGACCTCTACGACCTTGATCTCGAAGAGGTCGGCCTCGACGTGACGGTACTGGTGCAGCTCTCGACCGATTACCACGGCACCCACCACGACTTCGAGGAGACGATCCTGGAGGTCGAAGGCGTCTCACAGGCGTACTTCACGATGGGCCAGACCGACTTCGTAGTGATCGCACACCTCCCCGACCGGGAACTGGTCGAGCGGCTGATCACCGACCTCGAGCGCATCGACGAGGTCCGGAGCACAAACTCCACGTTCGTGGTGTCGACGCTCCGCCACAGCACCCGCGCCTTCGAGAGCTACGAGTTGGAGACGTTGCTGTCGGAGTTCACCGCGGAGTGACCGGCCCGCCGGCGACCACTACAGTCCGAACCCACCCGGGCCCTCCGGGCCGCGTGGCCCGTGTGGCTCCGCCGCCGCGATCTCGACGTGCGACGGATCGGGCTCCGGTTCGACTTCTTCTCCCTCGACGAAGCGGACGAACGACAGGTAGAACTCGCGCCCACACGGGCTCTCTATGCCCGGTTCTGCCACGTCGTCGGCGGTCATTCGGTCGCCGGTCCACCGGAGGCCGTCGACCGCGGCACCGTCGCCACAGACCAGCCGAACCCCGTCGGCGACGTCGTACGCTTCGTCGGGGTCGCGGTACTCCCACCCGACGAGCGGGTACGGCGTGACCGACTTGTCGGAGAGATATCCCTCGCGGTCGAGTTCCACGACGGCACCGCAGTGAGGACAGTAGTACCGGACTGGGTGACTCATTGGCCAGAAGTTGGCGCTGAACGGATTTAACACCCGTGCTGTCCCGACTCGGCGAACTGACCCACTCGGTCACGCCTCGTCGACGTACCGAAACGCGACGCCGGCCCGGTCGGCGGTCTCGGAATCGCGGGGTGAGTCGCCGACAAAAACCGCGTCGGCGGGTTCGGCGTTCAGTCGACGCAGCGCGTCGAGCAGGGGTTCGGGGTCGGGCTTGCGGGTCGCAACGGTGTCGCGGCCGACGACAGCGTCGATGTGCGGTGTGAGTTCGTGCGTCTCAAGCGCGACCCGGCAGGCCGACTCACAGTTCAGCGAGCAGACCGCCTCGGTGTCGGCCCGGCCGACGGCGTCGGCGGACGGCAGCCGATCGGACTCCCGCGCCCCGCTCTGTTCGTGATCCGCGATGACGGTCTCAATCTCTCCGCGGAGGTCCGAGCGGTCAGCGAGATCCAGCATCTCCCAGAGGTTCTTGCCCGCGGCGTCAACCCCCGCCGACTCGAAGACCGCAGCCGCGTCGTCGGCGACGCGATCCCAGCTCACCTGTAGGCGCACGAGCGTTCCGTCAAGGTCCCACACGACCGCGTCGAACGCGTCGAGGTCGGAGGTCGAACCGTTCGTCATTACCGTGTCAACGACGCCGACCCGAAAAGAGGCTTCGGGCGGGGGCCACTGCCGCCGAACCGCACGCGACCCCGCAGTGTGTATCTGAGGTCACTCCTCGGGGCCCCACTCCCGAAGCGCCGCCACGACCGCCTCGGGGTCGGCGTCGAGGCCGCCGCCCTGCGCGAACGGCTGGCCGCCGCCCCCACCGCCGCCGAACCGGTCGGTGACCGCGTCGATGACATCGCCCGCGTTCACGCCGCTTTCTGGGCCTGCAGCGACAACAACGTACGGGCGCTCGCCGTCGCCGACAGCCCCGACGACCTCCCGGCTGCCGACCGCGTTCTTCGCGGCCTCGCCCGCGTCGTTCGGCCCGACACCGTTGAGGACACCGACCCGCCACCCGGTGCCGGCCGTCTCGGCCGACTCGAACCGCTCCAAGGCGTCGGTAACGGCCGCCTGTTCGAGGTCGCGAACCCGGTCCCGGAGCTCGTCGCGCTCCGCGCGGATCGATGTCGCCACCTCGGCGAGGTCCGCGACGTTCGTGCCGAGCGCGACCGTCGCCTCCCTGAGCGCGCGGTGGTGGGTCGCCCGGCGGTCGATCCCGTCGGGGCCGACCGCGAACTCAACGCGGGTGAGCCCCTCCCCGGGGTTCGACCGGTCGAGCAGGGTCACCGGCCCAATCTCTCGGGTGTTCGAGGCGTGTGTTCCACCGCAGGCCGCCACGTCCCACCCGTCGACCTCCACCACTCTGACCGTGTCGGCGCCGTCCATCACACCCTCTTCGGTCTTGGTGTTGAACGCGACCTCCTCCCGGTCTGTCGCCGCCGCGGTGGGGACCTGCTCCCAGGACACGTCGCGGGACTCCCACACCGCGCGGTTGGCGAGGCGCTCGAGTTCCACGAGCACCTCGTCGTCGATGTCCGTCGGGGTCGTGAAGTCGACCCGGACCTTCGATTCTGAAATATTGAACCCGCCGTAGCCGAGGTCGTCGAGCAGCCGCCGCCCCGCGCCGTAGAGCACGTGACTCGCGGTGTGGGCCCGCATACAGTACGTCCGGAAGTCGTCGTCGACGACGCCGGTCACCGTCTCGCCGACCTCGAACGACGGGGGTTCAGCGAGGGTGTGGCGGACCGCGCCGTTGACCGTCTGGACGTCGACCACCCGGACGTCGTCGATGGCTCCCCTGTCCGCGGGCTGGCCGCCGCTCTCGGCGTAGAAGTACGTCTCCGAAAGCGTCACCGCTCGGTCGTCGACGCCGACGACCGCCGCGGTGAACTCCCGAACCTCCGGTTCCGACGGAGCTCGCGTGTGCATACGATCGGGTGAGACGTGGGTCCCGAAAAGCGGTTCCGGTTCCGGGCCGACCCTGTCGCGCGCCGCCGCCGGACGTGTTCTGTACCTGCCACCCGCACCGACGCACCCTCCTCACTCGTCGGCCAGGTCGACACCGAGTCGCTCCTCGAGCGCCCGGACGAGTGAACCGCCCACGCCGGCCCGCGTCGCCCGCCCCTGTTCGACGGCGTCGATGTCGGACTCCTCGACGTCGAGTTCGGCGGCCAACTCCTCGACCGTCAGCCCCGCGTCCCGCCGTGCGGCTTCAGCCACCTCGCCGTAGTCGGCAACGAGGTACGGTAACTGGTCGTCCTCGTACTCCGTCCCGGACTCCCAGTGGGTGGCGTCACCTCTGGTCTGGTCGTACAGCCGCGCCTGTCGCTGGGCGGCGCGCTTCTCCCGTGAGGGGGTGTCGTCGCCACCCCCCGACAGCTCGCTGCTGGGCGTCTTCCGGTCGTCGTGGGGTGTACACTCGGCGCACACGAACAGGTCGGCACCGGCGACGTTCGCCCGGGTGAGATCGCCGGTCGACCGGCCGCAGAGCTCGCAGCTGTCGCCGTCGCCACCGCCTCCGCCGCCCCCGGTGGAGTATTTCGGCATACTCGAACCTACCGACCCCACAGTGTAAAGCGTACCGTCACTCGGGAGTTAGTGTCACTGAACGACGTACCCACACCGGGAACCGAACGCTCTTATTTCGGTCGGCCGGTTGGGTAGGTATGACCGACGGAACACTATCGCGGGCGCGGCTCGCGGCGGTCGCAGAGCGGGCGGTCCGCGCCGGCGGCGACTACCTCGCCGACGCGTTCCGCGATGGACCCATCGACGCCGACTACGGAACCGACGACGTGAAGGCCGCTGCCGACCGCGCGGCGGAGGAACGCGTGCTCGATGTCATCCGCGAGGCGTACCCCGACCACGCCATCCACGCCGAGGAGTCGGGAGCGGCGGGCGATCACCGGTACGAGTGGATTATCGACCCGCTCGACGGTACGAACAACTTCGCTGCGGGGCTCCCGTCGTTCGCGACGGCGGCGTGTGTCCGCTGCAACGGCCGAACCGAAGTGGCGGCGGTCTACGAGCCGCTGCCCGACGACCTGTATCTGGCCCGCCGCGGCGCGGGTGCGACCGTCGACGGGGAGCCGATCACGCCCGGGACCGAGGTGTCGCTGTCGGCGGGGACGGTGTCGTTCGTGGTCGGACTCCCCGCCCTCCGCGACGTCGGGCTCCGGGCGACCGCCGACCGGATCGAGTCCGCGGTCGGCGCCGAGTCCAAGCGGGTGATCAACACCTGGTCGCCGTGCGTCGACTGGGGGCTGTTGGCTCGGGGTGGGGTCGAGGGACTCGTGGCCTACTACCCCGACGTCTACGAGCAGTACGCGGGGGAACTCCTCGCGGCGGCGGCCGGCGTTCAGTGTCGGGTGCTTGACCCCGACACCGGGGCGCCGGTCGACCCCGACGCCGACGCGTCGGCTCCGACCGGAGTCGGGAACCTCTACGTCGGCGCGGCGACCCCGGAGACGCTCGACCGGCTGGTAGACACCACGGTTGCGGCGTTGTCTGCCTCCGGGAGCACCCTGTAGCCCCGCCGGCCGCCCAGGGGGAACCCGAAAGTGTCTGCAGCCCCTCCGTCGCGTATGGACCTGCTCCGGATGCGGTGGCGCGACGTGGTGTTCGCCCACTGGCGTGTGGACCCCGAGACGGTCGCCGCACGCCTGCCCGACGGGCTACATGTCGCGACCCACGACGGGGACGCGTGGCTCGGCGTCGTCGGGTTCGTTATGTCAGACATCCGACCCCGCGGGGTCCCGGCCGGCCGGTCGTTCCCGGAGCTCAACCTCCGGACGTACGTCACTGGCCCGGACGGGGACCGCGGCGTCTACTTCTACAGCCTCGACGCCGCCGACCGGCTTGGTGTCTCGGTGGCGCGTGGGGGGTTCCAGCTCCCCTACTACCGCGCGGAGATGCGGCACACCCGCGAGGACGACGGGGCGATGACGCTCCGGAGCCGCCGGACGCACGACGACGCGGCCCCGGCGCGGTTCGACGCGACCTACCGGCAGGTCGGTGAGACGTGGACCCCGGAACCGGGGTCGCTTGCGGCGTTTCTCACTGAGAACTACCGGTTCTACACCGAGGGCGGCGGGTTGTACGCCGGCGATATCTCCCACCCGCGGTGGTCGCTCGCCGACGCGACCGCGACGATCCGCTCGAACACGCTGTGTTCGGCCAACGGGTTCGAGCGCCCACCGTCTGAGCCCATCGTCCACTACTCCCCGGGGATCGACGTGACCGCGGGCGGCCTGGGTCGGGTCGGGTAGCGCGGTGTGGGGCGTCGATCGCCGTCCCGGCTCGGACGGAACCGCCGGGTTTCAAGCGGCGCCGGGAGCTAAAACCACCTATGGTACTCGACACCGTTATGACGACTCTCCACGTCCTGGTGGGCGCGCTGTGGGTCGGCAGCGTGGTCTTCGTCGCCGGCGTGGTTCTCCCGGCTGCGACCGGCGGCGCGCTCGACGCCGCGCCCCTGGAAACGATCGCCGACCGGCTGGTCTATTTCTCCCGCGGCGCGTCGGTGGTGATGCTGCTCACCGGCGGGCACCTCGCCGGCACGGGGTATACGGTCGCGTCACTCACTGGGAGCGCACGCGGCCACCTGGTGCTCGCGATGCTCGGGCTGTGGTTCGTCTTCACCGCCCTTGTCGAGATCGGCCGGGGGCGGCTCGTCGACGGCCTCCGAGAGAAACGGGTTCGCGCCCCCGCCTCGGCGGCGACCGGCGTCTTCCGCGCCGCTGCCGGTGTCGGCGCCCTCCTGTTGGTCGATGCGGGGCTGCTCTCCTCGGGGATCGTGCTCTACTGACCACACGATGCACAGACTCCACCCCCGCGTTCGGCTGCTGTGGATGGGACGGGCCATGCTCACGGCCGCGATCCTCGCTGGCGTCGCCGTCGGCATCCAGCGGTTCATCGCGCCGCCGTGGGTGCCCGAGTGGGCACCTGTGGCGGTTTTCGTCGGGTTTGCGGGACTCGGCGTCGTGCTCGCGGTGCTCCGGTACCGGGTGTGGCGGTTCGAGGTATACGACGACTCGCTGTACCTCGAACGCGGGGTGCTCACCCGGGTCCGGACGGTGGTGCCGTTCGTCCGGATCCAGCACGTCGACACCTCGCGGTCGCCGATCGAACGCCTGGTCGGACTCGCGAGCACGGTGGTCTACACCGCCGGCTCCCGCGGCGCCGACGTGTCGGTTCCGGGGTTGGAGGCGGGTGACGCCGACGACCTCCGAGAGCGGCTGAAGCGGCTGGCGATCCGCTCGGAGAGCGAGGACGCCGTCTGAGATGCCCCGGAGCCTGTCGCCGCTGTCGGTGCCGTACCGCGTGCTCCAGCGCGGTGGTGGGATCGCGGTGGCGGTCGTGTTCGCCATGAGCGGCGGGTTCGACCTTCCGGGCGTCGGCCCCGCGGGGCCGCTGCTCCTGTTCGCGATTGCAGGCGTCGCCGCACTCGGGCTGATCGGCTACGAAACGGCGTACGTCCGTCGGTTCGCCTACGAACTCGGCGACGACACCCTCGACATCGACTCCGGTGTGGTCTCCCGGCGCAGCCGCGAGATCCCGATCCGGCGGATCCAGAACGTCGACATCTCGCGGAACGTGCTCCAGCGCCTCTTCGGGATCGCGGTCGTCTCCTTCGAGACCGCCGGCGGCGGCGACACCGAGGCGCGGCTCCGGTTCGTCTCTTTCGAGGAGGCCAAACGCCTCCAGGCCGCGCTCGGCCGGCTGAAGCGGGCGAATACGGAGTCCGACGACGGCGAGCGCGACACCGACGACGCGAGCGACACCGACGACGCGAGCGACACCGCCGGCGACACGGATCCGGGCGCAACGCCGGCAGCACGCCCCGCAGGATCGACCGGTGGCGGGTTCGACACCCCGCCGGTCACCGAACTGTTCGCGCTCGACCGGACCGAACTCGCCCTCGTGGGCGCGCTCTCGATCGATTTCCGGGTGCCGGGGGTCCTGTTTCTGCTCGTGTCGACGGTGGGATCGACGGTCGTGCCGGCGTACCTATTGGCCACCTCCGGGGTCGCGCTCGCGGTCGGCGCCGCCGTCGTCCTGGTCGGCGTCGCGCTGCTCTCGTGGGTCGTCGGCGCCGCGGCGGCTATCGCCCAGTATTACGACTTCCGGCTGGTCCGGTCGGGCGACGAACTCCAGTACGAACGCGGGTTGCTCCAGCGGTACGACGGGTCGATCCCGTTCGACAAGATCCAGACGCTGACCGTGTCGGACAACCCGCTGAAGCGGTATTTCGACTACGCGACGCTGTACATCGAGACTGCGGGCTACGCCCCCGGTGGGGGCGGGGGGTCGCGGGGCTCTGAGGCCGCAGTCCCGCTCGCGGAGCGCGACCACGTGCTGGATCTGATTGAGGAACTCGAGCCTGTCGGCGACGTTGAGTTCGAGCGGCCGCCGAAGCGCGCCCGCCGCCGGTATCTGGTGCGGTATCTGCTCGTCGTCGGCGTGCTCACCGGCGCCGCGTACGCCGCTGACGCCGCGGTCTCGCTCCCGTTTCCGCCGTGGTTGCCCGCGTTTCTGGCGCCGCTCGCGGTCTGGTTCGCCCACGCGACCTGGAAACACCGAGGCCACTGGCTCGGCGACCACCACGTCGTCACCCGGAACGGGGTGTTGCGGCGGCGGACCAAGGTCGTGCCCTACTACCGGATCCAGACGGTGATCGACGCCCGGACGGTGTTCCAGCGCCGGCTCGGGCTCGCGACGGTCACCGTCGACACCGCGGGGTCGCTGTCGCTGGGCGGGCAGGACGCCGCCGCGGTCGACATCTCCGGTCCGCGCGCCGACGGCCTCCGCGACGAACTCGAAGCGCGGCTGGACCGCGCGGTCGACGCCTACCGCGCCGGGCGCGCCGGCATCGGGGTCGACGACGACTACGACGCCGACGCGGCTGACGCGACCGACGCGGCTGACGCGACCGACGCGGCTGACGCGACCGACGCGGTTGACGCGACCGACGCGACCAGCGCCGAGCCGGAGTCGCCAGCGCACGGCCCGGACGACCCCGGTGGCGACGACCCGCCGGACGACCCGAGCGACGTGACCGGGTAGGTGCGGAGTGAGCGGCAGCTGTCGCGTTTTGTTCGGCGAATGCCGGCCGAGAAAACCGCCCGTGAGCGGGCACGGAAGGAGCCCCGGGCTTCCAAGCCGGTCTCTCTGCTGTTCCCACCGGTGTTGTTCTTCACTACACGGTAGCTGTTCGCGACGACATCGGCGGGACTGGAACGGTCGGGGACGATCAGTCCGCGGCCGCGCTTGACCCGCCGCCGACGCTCGGCACCACGCCGTCGTCGGTCCACCCGCGGGTATCGTAGTAGGTGTCAAGGGCCGTCTCCAGCCCGTCAATCTCGTACGGGAGTCGGTCGTCCGCGCGGGAGAACCCGCGCTGATTGTTGAAATGTCGCTCCAGTTCGACGACTCGCCCGCCGACATTGAGCAGCGACTCGTAGTCGGCCTCGAACAGCTCCTCGAACCGGTCGGGGGTCATGAAGTCCCGCGAGAACCGACAGACGACGCCGCAGTCCTCGACGGCGCGGAGGTTCTCCAACTCCACGAGCTTCTCGGCTTTCTCGTCGCTGAGGCCGTCGGGGTCGAACGCTTGGTCTTGGGTCACCAGCGGGTACTCGTAGGCGTAGAAGGTGGCGTACATGTGGTCGGCGCCGCGGTTCGCGGTCGCAAAGGACAGCCCCTGCCCGTTGAGCGCACGGCCGTCGTGGGCGGGGAACTCCATACCCTTGACCGTCCAGTTGTCGATGCCCAACTCCTCGTGGGCGCGGTCGATCCCCTCCGCGAGCGTGTCGCCGACGCCCTCGCGGAAGGCGATCTCCTCGACGGTCTCCCGGACGAGGTCGGCGTCGCCGAAGGCGTCCTCGCTGTCGAGGTAGCCCGCGACGACGTCGCCACACGAGATCACGTCCAACCCGAACCGGTCACACAACTTGTTCGCCCGCATCACGTCGACGATGTCGTCGATCCCGCAGTTGCTGCCGAACGACATCACCGTCTCGAACTCGGGGCCCTCGGTCTCGACGCCCGTGGCGTCGTCACGGGTGGGGAGTTTGCACGCGAACGCACACTGCGAGCAGGTCCCTTTCTTGTACTTCTTCTCCTCGACGCGGTCGCCGTTGATCCCCTCGGCACCCGCGAACGACTGCTCGGCGAAGTAGTACGCGGGCAGCGCGTCGCTCTCGTTCGCGAGGTCCGTCACTGAAGTCGTCCCCTGCTGCTTCATGATGTTGTCGGCGGTCGCTGCCTCTCGGTGGACGTCCATACTCACCGACGGGATCTCGACTGGGGGGTCGGCGTCGCCGTCGAACGTCAGGAGCTTGACGTTCTTCGCGCCCAGCACGGCGCCGAGGCCGCCGCGGCCGAACGCCCGCGACTCGGAGGTCATGATCGATGCGAACCGGACCCCGTTCTCGCCTGCGGGCCCGATACACGCCGTGTGCTCGGCAGGGAGACCGTGCTCCTCGTCTGCGTACGCCACGACCGCCGGCACCTCCGCGCCCGCCAGTTCGGGCACTTCCTCGAAGGTGACGCCATCCTCGCGGACGTGGACCGCCACCAGTTCGTCGCTCCCGCCGGTGACCTCCACGACGGCGTTGCCGGCGCCGACGAAGTTCCGGGAGAGGAACCCGCCGGCGTTCGAGGAGAACAGGCCGTCGGTCAGCGGCGAGACGCCCGTGCAGCTCATGCGCCCGGTGAACGACATCTGCGAGGCTTGCATGGGGCCGGTCGCGAGAAACAGGCTGTTCTCCGGGCCGAACGGATCGGCGTCGAACGGGATCCGATCGTGAGCCAAGGCTGTCGCAACGCCACGGCCGCCGACGAAGTCGGCAAGGACGTCGTCGACCGACTCGGTGGTGGTCTCCCGGGCACCGACGTCAATAGACAGCAGCGGTCCCTGTGTGTGCAGCATACGGGGTTTCGGTCCGCCGCGGGTATTAATCATGGCATGGCTGTGCCGGGTGCGGCGCAGGCCGTCCGAACGCGGCCGTGTCCGGCCCACCCTCCGCGAAACAGCCGACAACAAGCGCGGTTCGTGCCCGGACCCACCCCGACCGACACCACGGGGTGGCTCGGCGCGTATCGGCTCACGACCCCGCTCGAACGGATGTTCGCGCGGTAACGCCCACGAGTTTTTATACGATTCCGGCCCACGTTAAGATGTGCACGTACGGGACCTCCCCGTCTCCGCGACCGTCCGCGAGCAGTACCGCGCGTCGGGGATCGAGGAACTGTATCCGCCGCAGGCCGCCGCGGTGGAGGCGGGCGTCACCCGCGGGGAGAACGTCGTCGCCGCGATCCCGACGGCGTCCGGAAAGACCCTGATCGCCGAACTCGCTATGCTCACCGCCGACGGGCCGGCGCTATACATCGTCCCGCTCCGCGCGCTCGCCCGGGAAAAGTACGAGTCGTTCGCGGCGCTGCCGGGCGTGAGCGTCGGGATTTCCACGGGCGATTTCGACTCCCCCGCCGAGGCGTTGGGGGAAGAGGACGTCGTGGTCGCGACCGCCGAGAAGGTCGACTCCGCCATCCGGAACGGCGCGTCGTGGGTCGAAGCGCTGGCGTGTGTCGTGGTCGACGAGGTCCACCTGCTGGGTCGGGCGCGGCGCGGCCCGACACTGGAAATCACACTTGCGACCCTCCAACGCCGGGCGCCGGGGGTTCAGATCGTCGCGCTCTCGGCGACGGTCGACAACCCAGACGCCATCGCGGCGTGGCTCGACGCCGAGTTAGTGGAGTCGACGTGGCGGCCGGTCTCGCTGCGGAGGGGGGTCTACGTCGACGGCGACGTGGACTTCGACGACGGGTCGACGCTCGCAGTAGACGCGCCGCCGCCGGGACCCGCCGGCGACCGCGACACCGAGGTGACCGCGGCGCTCGTCGCAGACACGGTCGACGACGGCGGGCAGTGCCTGGCGTTCGTCCGCTCCAGGCGGGAGGCGGAGTCGCTGGCTGCCCGGCTGGCCGAGGAACCGGCGCTGCGGGACCGATACGGCGACTCGGGGGACGCCGACCCCGAGGGGAGCCACGACACCGACCCACCGGGGCCGCGCCTCGCTGAACGAGTGCGGGAGCGCGGCGGGACCGAGACGGGCCGGCGGCTGGCGGCGGCGGTCGAGTCAGGAGTGGGCTTCCACCACGCTGGGTTGGCGAGCGACCACCGGGCGCTGGTGGAGTCTGCGTACCGCGACCGCACGTTGGGTGTGATCTGTGCGACGCCGACGCTGGCGGCGGGCGTGAACGTCCCCGCGCGCCGCGTGGTGGTCCGGGACCTCGAACGCTACACCGGCGAGGAGATGACGCCGCTGCCCACTCTGGAAGTCCACCAGATGTGTGGTCGCGCCGGTCGGCCACACCTCGACCCCTACGGCGAGGCTATACTCGTCGCCGCCGATCCCGCGGCGGTCCGCGAGCGGTACGTCGACGCTGGCCCGGAGGCGATCGAATCACAGCTCACCGAGCGGGAGGCGCTCCGGACGCACGTGCTGTCGGTGGTGGCGTCGGGCTTCGCCGACTCGAAGCGGGGCGTGCTCAACCTGCTGGACGCGACGTTTTTCGCCTTCCAGTCGCCCGACGTGGACCTCTCGGGACTGGTGGACGGCGTCGCCGCAACGCTGTCGGAGATGGGGCTGCTCGCAGTCGGCGGCGCAACGAACGCGGAGGGCGCGACGGCCGACACCGGTACCCTCGGGGGCGCGCTCTCGGCGACCGACCTCGGCGCGACGGTCTCGCGGCAGTACGTCCGGCCCGAAACGGGCGCGCGGCTAGTCGACGCGATCCGGACGATCGAGTCGATGTCGGACGAGAATGTGACCCCGCTCACCGCGCTCGGTGCGGTGTGTGCCACCCCCGACACCCGCGGTACGTACCTCGGGAACCGCGAACGCGCCGCGATCTACCGGTACGCCACGCGACACGCCGCGGAGTTCACCACCGCCCCCGACGAGGCCGACGACTTCGAGTCGTGGCTGTGTGCGGTGAAACTCGCGCGGATTTTGCTGGAGTGGACTCAGGGCGCTGACCGGGAGGCGCTGGTCGATCAGTACCGCATTGGCCCCGGAGATCTGGAGTCTCACGTCGAGCGGGCAACCTGGCTCCTCGGTGCCGCCGACGCGCTCGCGGACACGCTGAACGCCGAGACGTCGGTGTTCGAGGCGGCCCGGGAGGAACTCGACGCGTCAGCCGACGCCGATGCCGAGCGGCGCCGACGGCCGTGATCGTCAGTCGGTGTCGACGGTCGCCGCGTCGGTGTCGGCGGTCGCCGGGTCGGCGTTGACGGTCGCCGCGTCGGTGTCGACCGACCCAGCCGCCCCCACCCGCCGCCGGTAGGCCGCCACTGCGACAGCCACCACGACCGCCCCGACCGTGTTTACAACGAGATCGATGACCGTGTCCGTGACGTAGAACGACAGCGACCACCGGTACCAGAACGTTTTGAACACGAACTCGTAGACCTCGAACCCGGCGCCGATCGCGATCACCCCCAGCGGGATCCACGCCGGCGATCGGAGTGTCGGCGCCCGGAACGTCATCGCGAGTACGGCACCGACCCCGGCGCCGCCAATCGCGTGGGTCAGCAAGTCCCACCACGGAAGCTGGGTGTAGATGTTGTAGAAGACGCCGCCGAAATGAAGGACCGATACCAGAAGCGACCAGGCCGCGATCCCCGCCCACGCGTGGGCGGTGCGGTCGCCGCGGGTGAGTTCACGCCGAAGGCGCCAGGCGAGAGTCGACGGCCACGAACGGAGGGTGTGGGCGGCGGGGTAGCCGGGCGAGCGCATCGTCGCCGCGGTCGCAGCGAGCGCGAGAAGGAGAGAGCCGACGCCGACCGCGAGTTTCGGGGAGAGGTGCGGGGGAGTCGCCATCGGTGCGGGGTGGCGGGTGCGTCGGTAAAACTCTTCTGTGGTGGTCCCGAGTTGGGCGTCCCGTCGGCGGTTCCGAGAGTGATCGGCGGCCGCCCGCTACGACGGTCACTCGGTGTACAGCGAGTAGGTAATGACCGCGAGGCCGGCGAACGTCAGAATGGCGTCAATGAGCAGGCCGGTCGCGAGCGACACACCCAAGATGATGTCGAACGTGCCGCCCAACAGCGCTCCGAGCGTGATGATCCCGAAGCCGACTGCGAGCGCTCGGAGCGCGGCCGATCCAGTGCTGCGGTACGCTTTCAATGAAAAATACGTGATGAGGCTGCCGAGGACCAGGATCCCCGTTTTGACGATGATGATTCCCGTGGCGATGCTGGCTGAGGCGATCGTGTGTGTCATGATGTTTCCTCCCGAACGCTGGTCCAGATTTCTGCGAGTCGCTCGTCCGGCCGCTGTTCCTCGGCGCGACCGATCTCGACCGCGAACTCACGCGAGTCGGTGAGTGCGATCCGGACTTCCTCGAACGCGACGGTGTAGATCGTCGTGTGGTGGCCGTCGGATCTGATCTCCGTTCCCTCCTCGAGGAGCCCCGATTCGGTCAGCAGATCGAGTTTGCGGTAGGTGGTCGAAAGCGGGATGTCACACCGCTCGGAGACTTCGTTCGCGGTGGCGGATTCGTCGATCGTTCTGATAATGGTTCTCGCGTCAGCGTCGTCGAGCGCATCAAGAAGCGGTTGGAGGTCCGGCGGTTCCTCGACGGGCGGCTCGCGCGCCATTACTGAACCGTCGGGTAGCTACGGTATTAATCCCCTGACTTCGGGCGGGGGTCCGGAAAGGCCAGCCGTTGACGGTGTCTAGAGGTATCCAGTGTTCGGCAGTACGCCGACGAGGTGGAGACCTGTCACAACGAACATCATCGTGGCGATCGCGATCGCCGGCGGATCGACGTGGGTGCCGGAGTGGGCGTAGAACAGCCGTTGGGCGACTTCCCCCACGAGGCCACTGGCCGCCCCGAACACACCGGCCGCGAGAAGCGCCGCCAGGCTGCCGCCGATCGGGTCGACGACCGCGGCTCCGGTCGAGCCGATCAGGGTGATGTGGTGTGTCACCGGGATCTTCCCGACACCCAAGTTCAAAAACAGCAGGCTGATCGTCGAGATCGCGTAGCCGAGAAAGACGCTCCCGGTTTGAATCCAGATGTATCCGCCGAGGATGCCGCCAACGACCCCGATGGCCGTGACGTTCGCCCACTTGTACTGGTGGTCGAGCCACGGTGCGGTCGCGAGGCGGCCGGCGTGCTCGGTCGGCCCGTCGTCGGCCTGTGGGTGTCGTTCCCGCCGCTCGAACGGTGCCATGTCGAGGAACCCGGCGCCCGCGGGCTTTCCGACGATCGGGTAGCCGAAGACGGGCCGGGCAAGGAACGCGGTCGCGAACACCGAGACCGCAACGAAATCGGTCGGCGGGGTCGTCCCCAAGACGTTGGTGAACAGCCCGTTTGCGACCTGTGTGATCGACATCCCGATCGCCCCGAAGATCGCGCCCACCGCCAGGATGTCCGGTTTCGTCCCGAACGCCACCAGAATGTTCTTGCCGAAGTGGTAGGGCCACCCGTCGGGCGCCATCTCGGGATACTTTTTGCCGGCGTACGCCGAGGCGGCCACACCCCCCGCGAAGGCGACGTGCGGTCCGGTGACTGCACCGAACCCGATGACGCCGGTGATCCCGACGGCTACCTCGCCCGCCGACATCGTGTCCACTTGGCCGGCGACCCCCCGCTGGAGGATCGCAATCCCCTCACCCAGGAACACCACGAACCCGGTGAAGACAAACGCCGGGAGCGCGCCGAGGGCCGCCCCGAACGCCCCGCCCGCCAACGAAGCGACGAACAGCACCGCGAACTCTTCGACACCGAGTCCGACAACCGGTACCTGGAGCGGCGCCCCGACCATTCAGGGCTCTTCCTGCGCCCAATCGAGGGAGCGCTCGACCGCGTCCGCCCACCGGCTGTACCCCCTGTCGACCTCCTCCTCGTCGCGTTCCGGGGTGAACTCCCGGTCGACCTGCCAGTTATCACGGAGTTCGTCGACAGTGTCCCAGTACCCGACTGCGAGTCCGGCGGCGTACGCCGACCCGAGAGCCGTTGTCTCGTCCACGACGGGTCGGGCGATACTGGTCCCGAGGATGTCCGCCTGGAGCTGACACAGGAAGTTGTTCTTGACCGCACCGCCGTCAACCCGGAGCGACGTTGTCTCGATCCCGGAGTCGGCCTCCATCGCCTCCGCGACATCGCGGGTCTGGTACGCGATCGATTCGAGCGTTGCGCGCACGATGTGCTCCTTTTCGGTCCCGCGAGTCATCCCGACGATGGTGCCGCGGGCGCGGCCATCCCAGTGCGGCGCCCCCAACCCGGTGAACGCGGGCACCAGATACACCCCGTCCGTGGAGTCGACCGATCGGGCGAGCTCCGCGGTCTGGGCGGCGTTGTTAATCAGGTCTACACCCTCGAGCCACTCGATCGCGGCGCCGGTGATGAAGATCGATCCCTCCAGGGCGTACTGGACGGGGTCGCCCGACAGCTGGAACCCGATCGTCGTGAGCAGGCCGTGCTCGGATTCGACGGCGTCGGTGCCGGTGTTCATGAGGTAGAACGACCCGGTGCCGTAGGTGTTCTTTGCGTCACCCTCGTCGAAGCACGTCTGACCGAACAGCGCGGCCTGCTGGTCGCCGAGCGCGCCCGCGACCGGGACCTCGGCTCCGAGAAATCCGTCGGGGTCGGTGTGACCGTAGAGTGACTCGTCCGACGACGGGCGGACGTCGGGCAGCATCTCGGCGGGCACGTCGAACTCCGCGAGCAGGTCGTCGTCCCACTCGACGTCGTGGATGTTGTACAGCATCGTTCGGGACGCGTTGGTGACGTCGGTGACGTGGTTGCCAGTGAGGTTGTACACCAGCCACGCGTCGATTGTCCCCATCAGGAGCTCCCCTGCCTCGGCCCGCTCACGCAGGTCGTTGCCGCGGGCGCTCCGCATTTTCAGCGGTTCGGCGTTGTCCAGCAGCCACTCGGTCTTGGTGGCCGAAAAGTACGCGTCGACTTCCAACCCGGTCTTCTCCCTGATCTCCTCGGCCTTCCCGGCCCGGGTGAGCGCTTCGACGCGGTCTGTGGTCCGGCGGTCCTGCCAGACCAGGGCGTTGTGGACCGGCCGGCCGCTGTCCCGATCCCACACAACGGTGGTCTCGCGCTGGTTCGTGATCCCCAGCGCCGCCAGTTGTGAGGGGTCGATCCCGGCGTTGTCGAGCGCACGAGTGACCACGTGCGTGGTGTTGTCCCAGATCTCGATAGGGTCGTGTTCGACCCACCCCGGGTTGGGGTAGATCTGTTCGTGTTTCTTGTAGGCGTTTGCGACAATCTGCCCGGAGTGATCGAAGGCGATGAACCGCGTTCCGGTCGTCCCCTGGTCGATCGACCCGACGTACGTGTCGGTCATTGTGTGTCCGCGATAGGTTGAGACGGGTAGCAATAACACTTCGTACCGCGCGTGGGGTCCCACGACACCGCCCTCGGACCGGAGGTGCGCTTTCGGATCGGGGGTCGACTTCGGGTCGTCCACCGGCGACGCGCCGGCTGATCCTACTCGGGTGCAACCGGCGGGCCGCCGCAGCCACCACCCGCGGTCTGGCCGTGGGTGTGGTGGTAGAACCGCACCCGCGGCTCCCCGTCGACACCGACAGGGTCGAAACAAACTCGACGGTACCGTTCGTTGTCGAGGAGATTCACCATCAGCCCCGCGTCGTGTTCGGACACGGAGTCGTACGCGTTGCCACATACCGGACAGGCCGCTGCCGCGTCGTCGGGGATCCGCATACCCGTACTCACTCCCCACCGCCCCACTGGAGCGCGCCCGCGACTCCCGATCCCACTCGGAGGCCCGTTCCCGCGGCGTTGACGAGGGCGTCGGCGGAGTGGTGTGCACTGTCGCCCTGAACGACACGAACGTTCATACCGTGCGTTGGGTGGCCGGCGTCAAAAGGTCGCCCCCCGGGCGTGTCGGTCCTGCTCCCACCGGGACGGTCCCGTCGCAGTAGTCCGCACGGGGCGCAGACGAGGTGATGCGACTCCGGGCTACTCGACGATGCCGACTGCCGCCTCGATGTCTCCGGGCGTCAGCGAGTTCGGGAGTTCGACGTCGGCGAAGACGGCGTCGGTGATCCTTGCGCCGTCGAGCGCCGCGCCGGCGAGGGTGCTCCCGGTCAGGTCCGCGTTCCGCAGGTTGGCGCCGAACAGGGAGACATTGCCGAGTCCGCTTCGCTGAGCGCCGCACTGCGGAGGTCCGCGTCCGTTAGATCCGCCGCGACGAGAACCGCTCCGGGGAGTTCGGCGTCCGTGAGGTCGGTCCCGGACAACCCGGCGCCGGTCAGGTCGGCCCTACACAGGCTCGCGCCACGCAGAGTGCCGCCGATGAACGAGGCCTCCTCCAGGATGGCGTCACTGAGGTCGGCGGCGAGGTCGGCGGCGAGGTCGGCGGCGAGGTCGGCGGCGAGGTCGGCGGCGCCGAAGTTGGCGGTACTGAGTTGTTCCCCGGAGAGCCGGGCTTCGGCGAGGGCTGCCTCTTCTAAGGGGTCTGCGAGGTGTTCGGTTGTCTCGATGTCCGCCTCGGTCACGTCGCTGCTCGGAAGCTTCACGCCCCCCGCGCCACGATCAGTTCGGTTACTATCTGTGTCGATCTCCCGAGCGGGCCGTCGGTCGGACGACGTCACGGGTCGGTGGCTTGAACCTCGCCGACTTCGCACCCGGCGCTGACCGGGAATTCGCCACAAGAACCCGTAGCGAGCCCGCGTGAAGCCCGGTTTGAAGCCGCGGGGATCGAACCCAGGTATGGGTTCCCCTCCTCACGTTCGTTCGAGGCGGTATGCGTGGGACCGGATTTGAACCGGATGAAACCTCACTTTGTTCGGT
>NZ_BMOC01000027.1 GCF_014646875.1 Halobellus salinus
CTCACCCGCTTCAACTACTTTGATTTACCGGCCTATCCCGACGCTGTCTAGTGATTCAATGGAGCCGTATGCCCGCACATCGGACACCGCTGGCTCGTGTACTCGGGGTTAATCCATCCAGTTGGGATACCCTCGAATGATGGCTTGTACGACGTGTAGCATTGCAGAGCGCGGAATGGAAGGTGATGCAAGCGTCGGTTCATCCGCGTGCCGTAGTCGATACTGTCGCGCATCTCTTTGAGGTCTTCAAAGGCGATGCACGGCCTCTCGAACTGACGGCTCAACTCCACGATGTGCCGACTTACCTTGTGGAGTCGGTCGCGGACGAACCGTTCTTCACGCCCTTCCAGCGTGTCGTGGATACTCTCTTTCCCCGCGTTCTGGATGCGCTTTCGCATCGTGAAGTAGCGGTGACGCTCGAACTTGATTTCGGGGAAGTCGATAACCAACGTATCCTCGACGCCATCCTCGGAGAGCGCAGTCAACGCGACGTTATCCTCGTTCATGTCCACACCGACGACTGTTCGTGAGTCGTGCTTGTCTCGAACGGTCTGCTCGGTGTTAGTGATGTTGACGTGTAACTCGGCGTTCTCATTGTACAAGAGGGCTTCTGCCGTCCCAATCTTCCACTCGTCGTTTTCGAGTGCGGTCTTGAGAATGTCAAGATGTGCGTTGTTACCCTCGGGGTCAAGCCGTTCGAGAATCTTCGATTCTCGTGATCACGGAAATCTTCGATTTCCGAACGACCCCGAGGCACTCGGCCTGCTCCGCCTGTAGATGCCATGGTCTCGATACAGGTCGTGGGACGCGACGAACCGCTGCCGGGAGACTGCTCGCGACGCGTCGGGATCTACTCGACTACTATGTTCGTCGACCAGTTGCTCTTTCTTTTCGCCGGCGAACGGAAACGAGACCCCCGAGGTCGTCGTGAACTCGTCGTACCGATCCCAATCCGAGGCCTGTCCCCCGTCGCCGGCCGACCGATGCGGAGGAGTCGTCGGTCGGTGACCAATGGTCGGTGGGCGTGTCTGTCGCGGCGGCGTCGACACGCCGCTCTCAGGGCAGCGCGGCGCGGCCGGCGTAGATCTGCCACCCGTCGTCGGCGCCCCGGTGGGTATACGCGTCCGGGGGCTCGATCCCCCACTCCCGGAGCCGTGAGTCGACGCCGTCGACGACCGTGGCGACGAACGACCCGTGTCCTCGCAGCGTCGGCGCCGGGGTTCCGTGCTCCAGCCGGAACGCGACGGACGCCGTTCCCGCGTCCAGCGCCGTCGGATCGCAGCCGATCCGGACCCGGAAATCGCTCCGGAGGCGCTGGTCGAGCGTGGTCGGGTCGTCGACCAGGATCGATCGTCCGAGGCCGTCGATGGCAGCGAGTACGGGATCCGGGACGTGGTTCACGCCACCGCCTCCGTAGCGGAGCGACGGTGCGACGTACCCCCCCTCATACGACGCGGACGTGGCCGGTGAGCCAGCGGCTGCCGAACCGACCGACGGACCGCTTCGAGCCGCCGAACCCGTAGGTGGCGGTCCGGTTGTCGGGTTCGGTGGGCGTGACGGTCTGTCGGATCTGCCGGCAGTCCCGTTCGAGCGGGCCGGTTTGCCGCCGGTTCGCCGGCGGTGCGACGTCGTACGCCGTCCCGATACCCGCGTTCGAGGCCGGATCGTCGTTCGAGGCCGGATCGTCGTTCGAGGCCGGACCGTCGTTCGACCCGGACGCGTCGAGTTGGGCCCCGATGACCCGCTCGGCGCCGTACGACGGGGTCGGCGCCGGGAGGCCCTCAACGGGGCAGTCCACGTCAGCCATACCGCAGCTATGGGGGTGCGGGTGAAGTCGTTGTCGTCGGGGTTGCCGACTGGCTGGCGCCCCCGGCGTCGACGCATCCACGGTGGCCGCCGACAGCGTCCGCCGCGACAGCGACATCGACTGCGCGTCCACCCGACACCGGCAACCCGGTGGTGTTCGGTCGCACCCTCCGGTGCGCTCCCGGCCGACGCGCTCAGACGCTGACGGCCGCGCCGGGGACACACACCGGGACGCGGGAAATGCGTGCTGTCGCGGGTGGTCACTACTGTGATAGTCACTTGACCAGCTCAACCCAGTCGGCGTTGTCAAACGGCGGGCCGTAGTCGATGTCCAGCCGGTCGTACACCGTCGCGGGGATCCCGATGTCCGCGAGGTGGAGCCCTCCGTCGACGGCGTCGAGCCCGGTTTTCGGGAGCGCGAGCGTGACCGTCCGGTCGGGGTGTACCCTGACGCCGTTGGTGTCACCGGTGGTGGCGTCCATCCCCGAGGGGACGTCGAGTGAGACCACCGGGTCTGCGGTTCGGTTCAGTGCCCGGATGTAGTTAGCGGCGGGCGGCCGCACCTCCCCGCTGATCCCGTAGCCGACGAGTGTGTCCACGCCGACGGTCGGTTCGCCGAACTGGTCGATCGGGTCGGGGTCGGTCGCGACTGTAACGTCAGTCGCTTCGAGGATGCGGCACTGGTGGGCGGCCGCGCCACTCAGGTCTGCCGGGGGTCGGTCAAGCACCACCCGGACCGGCACGTCGCGGTTCGCGAGGTGTCGCGCACACGTCAGCCCGCCGCCGCCGTTGCCGCCGTTGCCCGCCACCACCACGACGCTCTCGTCGTCGCGGACCGCACGGACGTGCCACGCCAGCGCCCGCCCGGCGTTTTCCATCATCTGCAGCAACCGGAGTCCAACCTCCTCAACCGCAACGCGGTCAACCTCCCGCATCCCGGCGGCGGTGACCGCCGTCACCTCGCGGCCCGCCGGCGTCCGGAACGTGTTTCGGGTCATACAGGGAGTGTCGTGAACCACTCACAAATAGTCCCGGTGGGAACCGGGTCGCGCCTCGCCAACTCCCTACACCGGACAGTTATTGCGGCTCCGGCCGCGTATACGAGTGTGACTCGGACTGCGAGAAGCGGACGCGGAGGTGGACCGTGGTCGAACTGGTGAGCGTCGCGGCGGTGGCGGAAAACGGCGTGCTCGGGCGCGACGGTGAACTCCCGTGGCCATCGATTCCGGTGGACAGACGCCAGTACCGCGAGCGAATCGCCGACTCCCCCGTTGTCCTGGGCCGGGTAACCTTCGAGTCAATGCTCGACGACCTGCCCGGAAGCGCCCAAATCGTGCTGAGCCGGTCGGAGTCGGCGTTCGACGTCGGGACGGCGCACCACGCTCCGGGGATCGACGACGCGATCGCGGTCGCGGAGTCGATGGGCGCCGAGCGGGCGTACGTGATCGGTGGAGCTGCCATCTACGACCTGTTTCAGCCCGTGGTCGACCGGATGGTGTTGAGCCGGGTCCACGGGGAGTACGAGGGTGATGCCTCGTTCCCGGCGTGGGACACAGCGGCGTGGGAACTGGTCGACACCGAGGCGCACGACCGGTTCAGCCTCGAGGAGTGGACGCGGCGGGAGTGACCACGTTGGGGGCGAACACCGACGCCTCCTCCCGTCGTCGGCCGGCACGCCACGGCCGGGGCGGTGTCCCCGTAGCCCGCGGGCGTCACCGACGCCATCGGGTCCGGGCTGGCGCGGACGGGCCTCCGGAGAAACGATAACGGTTAAACGCCACGTGGTCAAACCCCGAGATATGCAACGACGCGCCGCGGCGATATACGTCGCACTCTTCGTCCTCGTCGGTGCGGCCTCGTACTCCCTCATCGCGACCGCGCAGCAGCCGACGGTCGAGTTCGAGGAGCCGACGTACGAACTCACCCAGGGCGACCAACTCGACGCGGGCGGCCAGACCTACACGGTTGTGGGCGTTTCGGAGACCGGCGGCGAACTCGAGTACACCAACGAGTCGGATCGCTACACCGCCACGTGGGAGAACGACTCCACACAGACCGTTGACGACGAGGAGTGGCGGGTGGTTATTGCGGGCGATGACCCCACCGAGGTGACACTCCGCGAGGCGGTCAACGAGAGCGCGCTCCTCGCCGAAGACCCCGACGCCAGCGACGAGACCGTTGAGCAGAACGGCACCCGCTACGTCGTGATCAACAACTCCCGGTTAGTGTCCGCTTCGGAGTATTTCCCGGAGCCGGAGACCCGAACCTACACCCAGGGTGACACCCTTGATTACCGGGGCAACACCACCACCGTCGACTCGGTGACGGCCGACACCGCGGAGTTGGTGTGGACCGCGCCGCGGACGAACACCGTTGACGTCGGACACGAGGCGAACGTCACGATCGGCGACCAGACGCAGTTCGCGTACGTCCCCGACGGGTCGACGATCCAGCTGATCGACGACTACAGTCGCTACCGGCAACAGACCGCCGAGATCGACCAGTACCAGACTTACCGGAACGGGCTGTGGGGCGTGAGCATCGTGTCACTTCTCACCGCGGTGTTCATGACCGGCTTTGCGTACCTCCCCTCGCGGTACTGATCAACAGCCGGCTCCCGGGCGTTCCTCGTCGGCGCCGACTCCTCGACGCGGACCCGCCCACACACCGTCGAACCGGAGCCAACGACACCCCCCGTGGCCGTGCCCACACACGTCGTCTCACTTGTGTCCCCGCCTCCCGGCCGTCGTCCCACCGGCTTTCACCGCCGACGCCGACCCGGTGACACCGGTGTCACTCCGCTATTTAATCCGTTGGCGTCCCTACTGCGCGTATGAGTAAGGAGACACCTGTCACCGCGGCGCGGCCCGACAGCCCGATCCGGACCACCGGCACCGACCACATCACTATCTGGGGTAGTAACGAGGCGGACACACTCGCGTTCTACCGCGACCTGCTCGGTATGCCGGTGGTACTCCGACAGCCCAACCTCGATGATCCGTCACAGACGCACCTCTTTTTCGACACCGGTGACGGCCGCATCCTCACGGTGTTCGTTGGGGATCGGGCGTCGAACCGCGGGCCCCAGCGCGGCGGCACCGGGTCGGTGCACCACCTCTGTTTCAGCGTCGCCCCCGAGGATTTCGAGGACGTCGCCGCGGCGCTTGACGACGACGGCCGCAACTACAACGTCTTCGACCGGGGGATCTTCTTCTCGCTGTACACCCAGGACAACAACGGGCTCGTGATCGAACTCTCCACCGACAAGTACGACATCCCCGACGACCGCCGGGGGGAGGTGTTCGCAAAGGCCCAGGAGCTTCGTGTCGCGGACGGCGCCGACTACGCGAAAGACGACCACCTCGCGGCCGCCTTGGAGGAACTGGGCCTCGACGCCGACCCGTACGACCTCCCCGACGCCGCGTCGGGCGTCGGCGGCGTGCGGTAGGTTATAGAACGCACGGGGCGAACGCCCACAGCGTTAGCAGCAGGGGAACGGAGAGCGCGCGACGGGACCGATTACCCGCTTGGGCGTCTGAACGTGTAGTTCACACCGTCTGCGTCGACCGTGGGCGTGCCAGCGTCGTGATCGAAGGCGATCGAAGGCGAGCACAGCGGCGATATCGTGCGCAAAGCCGTGTAGTGGCATTCCCGTTCTGAGCGTTCCATCCCGTGTCCCCTCAACGTGTGCAGAGCCGAAGTCGATACGAACCTGGTCGTCACCAACCGTCACATCACCCGTCTGGCCGAATCGGCGCAGTTCAGTACTGAGTCTGTCCCACCCGTCGAGTTCCACTCGTGGTGTCATCTGTCGTTCATACTGTCGGATACAACCGCGTGAAGAGCTTCGGTACCACTGGGTGTCGAACTCCGTCACCCGACGACAGCCGACAGTCTCACACCTCGACGAGCACCTTGATCGCCGCCCGCTCGTCCATGGCGCGGTAGCCGTCCGCGACGTGCTCCAGATCCACGGTCTCGGTGAACACCGGCGCGGGGTCGAGCGTCCCGCGGAGGATGTCCGCCATGAGCTCCTCGGCGTACGCCCGGACCGGGGCGACCCCGCCACGGAGGGTGACGTTGTCGCCGAAAAAGGAAAACAGATCGAGCCCGTCGTCGAGCCCGTGGGGGACGCCGACGTAGCCGACGGTGCCGCCCGGTCGACACACCGCCGCGGCGAGATCCATCGACGACGCCGCGCCCACACACTCCAACACGTGGGCCGCGCCGCCGTGGGTCAGCTCCAGAATCCGCTCGACTGCGGCGTCGCCGCGGTCTGCGACCGTCGCGGTCGCGCCGAACTCCCGTGCGATGTCGAGTCGGTCCTCGTGGTGGCCGACGGCGATGATCCGTTCGGCGCCGAGCCGGCGGGCCGCGAGAACGCCACACAGCCCGACCGCGCCGTCACCGATCACGACACACGTGTCGCCGGCCCCGACACCCGCGCTCACCGCGGCGTGGTGGCCGGTGCCCATCACGTCGGTCAGCGGTAGCAGCGATCGGAGCGCCGCCTCGTCGTCGGCGTACCGATCCGGAACGCGGACCAGCGTGCCGTCGGCGTGGGGGCAGTTGATCTTCTCGCCTTGGGCGCCGCCGTTGTCGCCGCCCCACCCGTCGCCGTCGGTACAGGAAGTGTGGAGCCCCTTCCGGCAGAACTCACACGACCCGCACGAGATCTTGAACGGCGCGAACACCCGGTCGCCGGGCCCGACCGACCGGACGTCGTCGCCGACCGCCTCCACGATCCCCATCGGTTCGTGGCCGACCGTCGAGGGCACGTCGCGGTCGCTGTCGCCGCGGTAGAACCACAGATCAGACCCGCAGACCGCGGTGTGGGTCACCCGGACAAGGGCGTCGGTGGGGGCGGTGAGCTCCGGTTCGGGCCGATCCTCAACGCGGATGTCCCGCGGGCCGTGGTACACTGCTGCGCGCATACCCCGAGTGGGGGCGGCGCGGGCAAAAGTCCGGGGATCGACCCTCCCTCCGGGCTGACGTCTCTGCGGGGACAACCCGTCCCTCCGAGGCCCGGTCTCTGGCCTCGCTCGACCCGTTTGCCCGCATCAGCGGCGCTGCGACGGGTTCTCGGGTTGAAAAAGCTTAAACCCGGGCGTCTATATAACCTACATAGCAAAAATACTGGTATATACTCATATGATCCCGAGCCACCGAGCGACGTCGGCAGCCGCCACAGGACGATGACCCAGATCGGTCCCGAGATGGTTCCGGTCAACGCGGACGTGTTCAACCTCTTCATCGCGGGAGCGTTGGGTATGCTGCTGGGACTGGAACGGGAGTGGTCCAACAAGGCCGCGGGGATCCGGACGTTCACGCTCACCAGCCTGGTTGGTGTTGCGGCCGCCACCCTTGGTGAGGCCGTCCTGCTGGCGCTGGGCGGGCTTTTGGTGCTCGGCCAGGGGCTGCTGCTCGGCGCCCGCGGGCTGGTGTACGACGCCCGTGGGGAGGACACAAACGACGACTACGGGCTGGCGTTGACCACCTCAACCTCACTCTTGGTCGCCTACGTCGTCGGCATCCTCGTGGGGATGGAGTTCGTGCTCGTGGGTGTCGTGATCGCGATCACGTCGTCGTTCCTACTGGTGCTCCGGCGTGAACTCCACCAGTTCGCTCACCGGCTCTCACACAGTGAGGTCCGTGGTGCCGCGGAGTTTGCGATCATCGCGTTCGTGGTCTACCCCCTACTCCCCACCGGGACGTTCGGCCCGTGGAACGCGATCGATCCCCAGCTCATCTGGACGCTCGTGATCGCAGTTAGCGGGATCGGGTTCGCCAACTACGCGATCATGCAGCGGTACGGCGGGCGCGGAATGCTCATCACGGGGTTTTTCGGCGGGCTCGTCAACTCCACCGCGGTGATCGGCGAGATCGCAAACCGGGCGAAGGCCAACGGTGGGATCCTGACGCTCGCGGTGGCGACAGTGCTCGTGGCCGACGCCGCCATGGCGGTCCGAAACCTCGTGATCGTGATCGCGTTCGTCCCGCAGTCGGCGCTCAGCGTGGGGCTCCCGCTGGGACTCATCGCGGTCGGTGGGGTTGGGCTGACGGTCTACGAGCGCAACTGGGGCGGCGACATCGAACTCGACCTCGAATCGCCGTTCTCGAGTCGAAACGCGCTGACGTTCGGCGCGCTGTTTCTGACGGTGCTCGTCGCCACCGCCGCCGCCCAGGAGATGTTCGGGACCGCGGGCTTTCTGGTCACCAGTTTCTTCAGCGGCCTCCTCTCCAGCGGCACGACGACGGCCACCGCAGTTTCACTCACGAGCACCGGGCAGATCACGCCGGCGACCGCCGCACAGGGCGTGTTGGCCGGCACGCTCGCGAGCATCATGGTCAAGATCTGGCTCGCCGCGGGCATCAACCGCAACCTGCTCGTGCCGGTCACGATCCGGTCGGCGCTTCTCTCAGCCCTGGGGCTCGCCGGCGTCCTCGTCGTCCAGTTCGTGTAGCCGCCGCCCGGATCGGCACACCGCCGCGAACCGACAGTCGTTGATGACCGCGCCGTCGACGCCGCGGGCCCGGAGTTCGAGCACCTCCGATTCGGTCTCGGCGGTCCAGGCGTTGACCCCGACCCCCCGGTCGTGGGCCTCCTCCACGACGTCGGTTTCGAGACAGCTGTCGACGTCCGGGTGGACGTACGCACACCCGAGGTCGGCGGCGGCGGCGACTGCGGCCTCCACGTCGAAGTCGACGGGTTCCTCGGCGTAATACAGGTGCGCAGTCGTCTCCGCGCCGGCGTCGCGAGCCGCGGCGACGTCGTCGGGGTAGAACGACGAAACGACGACCTCGTGGTCGTACTCCGCCGCAACCGCGACCGTCTCGGTCGCGACGTCCCGGCCCTTCAACTCGAGGTTCAGCCCCACGTCCTCGGGAACGGTTTCGAGCACCTCGGTCAGCCGCGGGATCGGTTCTTCGCTCCCGAGAATCGACACGTCCTCCAGAACCGCCATCGGCGTCGACGCCACCTCCCCGGTGGCGTCGGTCACCCGGTCAAGGGTGTCGTCGTGGAAAATAACCAGTTCCCCGGAGCCACACCGCCGGACGTCGGTCTCGATCATCCCGACGTGCGGGGCGGCGCCGCGGAACGCCGCCAGCGTGTTCTCGGGGTACTGCGTGAGACACCCGCGGTGGGCGATCGGCCGCACGTCACCGCCCTCCGAACCCGGGGTCCGTCGCTCCCGGCGTCACGGCTCCGGGGTCGTGTAGACGGTGTCCGACGCGGCTTCTTCCCGTACCGAGGAGTGATAGACCGCGCTCCCGGTGTCGTCGAAGACGTGGAGCCGGTCCTCGTCGACCGCAAGCTCCAGGGTGTCGCCGGGGCTGATCGCGCTCCGGGCCTCGGCTTTGACGTGGAGTTCGTCGTCTCCCACGTAGCAGTGGATCAGCAGCGACTCCCCCAGCGGTTCGGTGACCGACACCTCGGCCTCGAACGTCTGGGCGTCGGCCGGGGCGTTCACCGCCAGCGACACGTCCTCCGGGCGCACGCCGAAAGCCGCCGCCGGCGGCTGGTCGGTGAACCGGTCGCCGTTCGGCAGCGACAGCTCGAACGCCTCGTGGACGGCGCTGACGCTGTCGCCGTCGTACTCCAGATCGACGGGCACGATGTTCATGGCGGGACTACCGATGAACTCCGCGACGAAGCGGGTCTCGGGGTAATCATAGAGCACCTGCGGTGGGTCGACCTGCTCGATGCGGCCGTCGTTCAACACCGCAACCCGGTCGCCCAAGGTCATGGCCTCGGTCTGGTCGTGCGTCACATACAGGGTGGTGGCGTCGAGCTCTTGGTGGAGCTGGAGGAGCTCCGCGCGCATCTGGACCCGAAGCTTCGCGTCGAGGTTGCTGAGTGGTTCATCAAGCAGGAACACCTCGGGTTCACGCACCAGCGCCCGACCGATCGCGACCCGCTGTCGCTCCCCGCCGGAGAGCTCGCCGGGGCGCCGGTCCAGCAGCTCCAGAATGTCGAGGACTTCGGCGGCTTCCTCGACCCGGTCGTCGATCTCGTCGTCGGTGTAGTCCGAGACCGAGTTCATTCCGAACTTCATGTTCTCCGCGCCGGTCATGTGTGGGTACAGCGCGTAGTTTTGAAACACCATCGCGATACCCCGCTCCTTCGGGGGCAAATCGTTGACCCGACGGTCGCCGATCCGGAGGTCGCCGGTCGTGATCGACTCCAGTCCCGCGATCATGCGGAGCGTGGTCGACTTCCCACACCCCGACGGCCCGACGAGGACGAGGAACTCCTCGCTCTCGATGTCGAGGTCGATGTTGTCGACTGCCGTTACGTCGTCGAACTTCTTGGTGAGTCCGTCAATAGATATGTTTGACATCTCGAATCACTTCTGTTGGATCGCCAGCGTCTCGAGCAGCGGCCGGTGCATCACGATGAGTACCACAAGCGGCGGCAGCAGGGCGATGATGGCGCCGGCCATAATCAGCCCCCACTGTGTGAGCCCCGACTGCGCGGCCCCCTGGATGAACCGCAACCCGACCTGGACGACCTGTTTGCTCTGATCGGTCATGATGATCAGCGGCCAGAGGTACTGGTTCCACGAGTAGATGAACGTGATCACCGACACGCCGGCGATCATCCCCTTCGACATCGGAATCAGGACCTCCCACAGGAACGTCAGCGGCCCGACACCGTCGAGGTGTGCGTTCTCCACGAGAGAGGCCGGGATCGCCATAAAGTGCTGTCTGAACAGGAACACCGCGGTCGCGCTCGCGATATACGGCCCGGTGATCGCCATTATGGTGTTGCCCCACCCCAGTCGCGACATCAGGTCGAACAGCGGCACGATCCGCACCGGGACGGGGAGCAAAAGCGTGAGCAGGATGAACATGAAGATCGCCCGCTCGTAGGGGAGTTTGTAGTAGACTAACGCCAGGGCGGCGAACAGCGACAGAGCGACCTTCCCGACCACGATGATCGCCGACATGACGATCGAGTTGATGATATACTGCCCGAAGTTGTACTGGGTCAGCGCGGTCTCGTAGTTCGACAGCCCCTGGCTGCCGACCCCGACGTTCGTCACCTGGTACACCTCGGAGGTGTTCTGGGTGCTCATGATCAACGCGAGGATCAGCGGCAGCCCCATGAGGAGGATCGAGAAGATCAATCCGCCGTGGATGAGCACCCGCTCGGTGTCGACGCCCTCCGGCAGCAGCCCCGCCAGCGCGGAGTCGGGGTTGGTTCGCGTCGCCATCTACGTTCGCCCCCCGGCCGGCGTGTGAGTGGTTCCTGTCATCCTATCCCCCGTAGTGGGCGCGGCTCTCCGAGATTCGTAACTGGACGTACATGAGTATTGCGACGACTGCGAACAGCACGACCGACTCCGCCGACGCGAGCCCGAGGTTGCTGAACTCGAAGGCGTCGCGGTACAGTTTGAAGATCAGCAGGTTCGTCGCGCCGTCCGGACCGCCGCTGGTCATCAGGTCGACCAAGGGGAACGTCGCGAAGAACGCGTAGATGGTGTCGATGATCACTAGAAACACGAGTGTCGGTGACATGAGCGGGACGTACACCTTATACAGCATCTTGAGGTGGCCGACCCCGTCGAGCTGTGCGGACTCCGTCAGCGTGCCGGGGATGTTGTTCAAGGCGGCGACCATGAAGATGATGTTGTACCCCAGCTGCTTCCAGATCGCGACGACCGCGACGATCACGAACGCCTGTGGCCCGTTCGTGAACCAGTCCAACGACAGTCCCGTGAGCAGTTCTAAGTAGTGGGTGATGATCCCGAGCGAGGGATGCAGCAGGAACAGAAGCACTGACGCCGCGACCGCGGTCGGCAGCGCGTACGGCCAGATTGCGGCGATCAGGTACGTCGACGCCCCCACGTCGACCTGGAAGAGCAGATACGAGACGAAAAGCGACACCGCCAGCGTCCCGACTACCACCACCGCCGCGAACGCGACGGAGATGGCGAAGCTCTTGTGATACGCCGCAGAAGTCGCGAGCGTCCGGTAGTTCTCGAGCCCCACGAAACTCTTCTGGGCGCCCAGCAGGATCGTCTGCTGGAGGCTCAACCGGAACGTCTCCAGTCCGGGGTAGTATAAAAATGCGATCAGGACAACGAACGTCGGCAGTAGCAACACCGCTGCCTGCCACTTGGAGTCGAACGGTTTGGTGAATTCCGGCATTTGTTGCGTGAAAGTGGTGTGGCCTCTCAGTGCTCGGCGGCGGGGCCCGTTCTATGAGACCCGGTCGTTGTAGCTCTGGATCGCGCTGTCGACGTCGCTTTTGACACCCTCGAGCGCGCTGGCGACGTCCGTACCCTCGTTTTGGATCATCTCGACGTAGCCCTCCTCGATGATGGTCCGGACCTCCGGGAACGGCCCCATCAGGGCACCGCTGGTCGCGGCGGTGCTCTCGGTCTCGTTGAGCTGGTCGATCGCCGTCCGGAACGACGGGTTCTCCTCGTAGAAGCCGTCCTCCTCCAGCTGGCTGATGGCTCCCTCGTGGACCGGGAAGTACCCCGTCCCGCGGTGCCACGACGCCTGCTGCTCGGGCTGGGTTATGTACACCAGCAGTTCGCCGGCCGCCTGCTGCTGGGCGTCCGACAGCCCCTGGGGGACCCACAGCGACGCCCCGCCGATGGGGATGCCGGTGCGGTTGCCGCCGGGGGCGGGCAGGTACGCGGTGTCGAGTTCGAACCCGTTGTCGGCGGCGCCTTGCTTCATCGGCGCGATGCTCGACGTTGAGTAGATGATCATCCCGGTCTCCTGGGTGAGGAACGCCTGCTGGGCCTCGCCCCACGCCTCGATCCCGGGGTTCAGGTACTGATCCTGGTTGTAGAGGTCGACCCACCACTCGAAGATGTTCTCTGCGGCGTCGGAATCGAGGTTCGACTCCGTCGCCCGGCCCGAGCGGCCGTTGTCGTTGTTGACGAGCGTGGTGTCCTGCTGTGCCATCCACCCCTCGACGAACCACGAGTGGTTCGGGAACGTCATGCCCTTCGTGATGTCGGTCTCGCTCGTCAGCGTGTTCGCGGCCTCGGTGACGCCCTGGTACGTCGTCGGCGGAGAGTCGGGGTCGAGCCCCGCCTCCTCGAAGGCGTCCCGGTTGTACATCATGATCGCGTTACTCGAGTTGAACGGCATCGAGTTCAACTCCCCGTCGACCCGGTAGAAGTCAAGCACCGGGTCAAGGAAGTTGTCGAAGTCGATCTGGCCGCTCGGGATGATCTCCTCGACGGGCACGAACGCCTGGCTATCGAGGGCGAGTTGGGTTCCGATCTCGAAGATCTGCGACAGCGCCGGCGGGTCGCCGGAGCCCACCGCCTGCGTCGTGGCGTTGAGGTTGTCCCGGTAGCTGTTCCGGGAGGTGGTCTCGACGGTGATCCCGTCACTCTGTTCCTCGAAGCTATTCACGATGTCGTCGACCCGCTGGGCGAGGTCGCCGCCCATGGCGTGCCAGAACTTGATCGTGACGTCGCTTCCGCCGCCCGATCCCATCGTTGTCCCATCCCCGCTGGAGTCGTCTCCGCCGGAGTCGCTGTCGCCGGAGCCGCTGTCCCCACCGCCGTCGCCGCCCTGGCCCGAACAACCTGCCAGCCCCGCAACGGTCGCCGCACCGGCCCCTTGGATGAATCTGCGCCGCGACTTCGCTGAGTTCATTCTCACTTTCGTTGTGTCGTTGGATGCCTACATAACTCTTTGGTATCTTCTATATATACTGCTCCGGAGCAGTTCGAACACCGGACCTGCCGACGGATCTCAGCGGGTCTTGTGAGTGATACGACCTGTTCGACCGCCAGACACGTTGAAACACTGCCCCGGACAAATATTGAGCCCAATATAGGCCTCAATAGTGCGGTGGCTCTGTCCGGCCACTCGGCGCAGAGCCGCCCGGGTCGCAAACCGAAGCGGGCCACCGCTTCCGGGGGCTTCGGTCACTGGCGCACAAACTGTCCGGCCGCGATCCCACCCCGCCTGCTGATCACCCATCAGAGCAATCGGCAGTCGAAGCACCAGTTCACGCGTCAGCAGTGCGAGTACGAACTGAACGCCGACGGTAACGCGAGCAAGACTACTGCTCGGAAAATTCTCACACGTCTCCACCCGGGGCAGAAGTCTTCGGGCGGAGGGGTACCCTGTCAGTGTGCGCTACCGTCAGGGGCGTCGAACCTGCACGGCTACACTGCCCCCGTGCGGGCGACGGCAGCAGGGGAGTCCACTGGCGAGCCCACGGGTTCGGCCGTGGGTCACCGACAACTCCCGTATCGGATGCGGGTGTCGGTCCCTGAGGTGGTCCGGCGTCGTCAGCGCACCTTCCGCCGCAGGTACGCCGAGACGACCTCGCTGACGATCACGATTCCGAGGATCGCGATCAGGATCGTGAGCACCTGTTGCCACGCGAAGAAGTTGATGGAGGTGTTGAGTTCGACGCCGATCCCGCCGGCCCCGACAAAGCCGATGATCGTCGACGCGCGGACGTTGATGTCCCACCGGTAGGTGGCGACGCCGATGAACGCGGGTTTGATCTGCGGGACGATGCCGTAGATCGCGGCCTCGACCGAGTTCGCCCCGGTCGCTTGGATCGCCTCGACTTGGCCGGGGTCGATCTCCTCGATGGACTCCGCGATCAGTTTCGAGCAGAACCCGATCGATCGGACCGCGATGGCCAGCGTCCCCGCCAGCGCACCGGAGCCCAACACGATCACGAACACCAGCGCCCAGATGATCACGTTCACCGACCGCGACGCCGAGATGATGAACTTCCCGAGGAGGAAGGTGTACCTGTTCGGGGTGGTGTTCTCCGCGCCCAGAAGCGACACGGGGATCGACATGAGGATCGCGAGGGCGGTCCCCAGAATCGCGATGTGGACCGTCTCAATCAACGGCGAGACGACCGCCCCGGTGTACCCCACGTTGGGCGGGTACATCCGGTTGACCAAGTCCATGAACTCGACGGGTGCCGTGCCGAGGTAGCTGTAGTTGATCTGCAGCAACTGCCAGGAGACCGCGGTGGCGACAACCGCGATCAGGATCAGGACGTACCGACCGACCCGCTGCTGCGGCGTCCGTCGCTCCCAGGTCCGGTAGTCGGTCATTGGATCCGCCCTCTGACGTAGGTGCTGATGAGTTCACCGATCATGACGATGGCGATGATCGCGAGGATGATTGTGAGGAAGAAGTCGTAGTCGTACTGGTCGAAGGAGTTCAACAGGGTCCCGCCGATACCGCCGGCGCCGACGATCCCCACGATGGTGCTGTGGCGAATGTTGATGTCCCACCGGTAGATTGAGAGCCCGACGATCCGCGGCATGACCTGGGGGATTACCCCGAACAGCATCGTCTGGATCCGGCTTGCACCGGTGGCCTCGACGGCCTCCATCTGGCCGGTGTCGATGTCCTCGATCTCCTCGGCCAGCAGTTTCGCGAAGAAGCCGATGGTCTTGTACGACAGCGCGATCACGCCAGCGAGCGCGCCGATCCCGACCGCCTTGACCGCGATGATCGCGATGATGAGCTCGTGGAGCGCCCGGGACCCGGTGATGATCCCTCGACCGGTCCAGTAGACCGGTTTCGGCGCGATGTTCTCGGCGGCCATGAACGCAACCGGGATCGACAGGAGCACGCCGACGATCGTCGCGATCACCGACATGGCTACGCTCTCGACCAGTCCCTCGATCAGGAGGTCGTTTTTGAACTGGGTGGTGACCTCCGGTGGGACCATCCCCTGGATCAGCCCGACGGCGGCGCCCCACCCGGTGACGATCCGGTCGAGAGAGATCCGCATGTTCCACGCGCTCCACACCAGAAACACCGCGATGGCGGCGTACACCGCCCACTTCACGTAGTGGTTGTAGAACGCGGTGGGGCGCGACCACTCCCGACGGGGTTGTTGTTCGGTCGCCATGTTAGGTGCTTCTGAGGTCGCCTTCTTCGGTGACCGCTTCGCCCGGGGCGTCGGCCGCCACGACCTTCCCAGCCGGACCGGCGCCCTCCGGGATCTCCTCGCCCCGGTAGATCTGGCCTTTCGCGGTCTCGTCGAGGTCAGGGGGATCGCCCTCGAACACCTTCTGCCCGTCGCGGAGCCCCACAACGCGGTCGGCGTACTCCACCGCGAGGTCGACCTCGTGGATGTTGATCAACACCGGGATGTCGTCTTCGGCGGCGATCTCCGTGAGGAGGTCCATAACCGCCCGGGAGGTCTCGGGGTCGAGGCTGCTTGTCGGTTCGTCGACCAGCAGGATCTTCGGCCGCTGGAGGATCGCCCGCGCGATCCCGACCCGCTGGCGCTGGCCGCCGGAGAGTTCGTCCGCGCGGTTGTCCTCGTGGCCTTTGAGCCCGACGCGGTCGAGCACTTCGTAGGCGCGTGCGATGTCGTCGCCCGCGAACTTCCGCCGGAACGCGTCCCAGGTACTGACGTACCCGAGCCGGCCCGACAGGACGTTCTCCATGACGGTCAACCGCTCGATGAGGTTGTACTCCTGGAAGATCATCCCCATGTCGCGGCGGGCGTCCCGGAGCTCTCCCCCGGAGAGGCCGGTGATCTCCAGGCCGTCGAGTTCGACGCTGCCGCCGGTGGGCTCGGTGAGACGGTTGACACACCGGATGAAGGTGCTTTTGCCGGCCCCGCTGGGCCCGATCATGGAGACGGTCTCGTTGCCCGTCACGTCCAAGGAGACGCCCTTCAGCGCCTCGTCGCCGGAAGAGTACGTTTTCTGTAGGTCGGTTACTGAGAGCATAGTTAGGTTATGAAACGAGTGCAGTATAAAACGACGCGGAACTATGGCCGCTACCCTTCGAGGTTGCCCGTGTTGTATTCGACCTCGAGCGACTCCTGGATCTGGAGGATGATGTCCCAGACCGTCGCGTAGTCGATCTCGATCCAGGTGCCGCGGCCCTCGAACTCCTCGGCGATCGTGGTGTCTTGGTAGTCGTAGTCGAGGAACGCCGCGCGAACCCCCTCTTGGATGTCGGGGTGGAGGGTGTTGACGTGCGAGAACGCCGTCGTCGGGAACGGGTCGGACGCGTAGACGGTCTTGATCTGTTCGGGATCGATCTGTCCGTCGTTGACAACGCGGGCGTAACACGTCGAACACACCGGTGCAGCCTCGTAGTCGCCGTTAGCGACGCCGAGGGAACTCTGCTGGTGGCCGCCGGAGTAGCTCACCTCGTAGTCCTCCTCGGGGACGACGCCCTGGTTCTCGAACAGCGCACGCGGTGCGAGGTTCCCGGAGTTCGACGAGGGGTCGGCGTGGGCGACGTTCTGCATCGGGTCGCCCGCGAGATCGTCCAGCGAGCCGATGTCCTCGTTGTCGACCTGCGTGATCAGCCAGAGCCGGTAGCCGAACGACCCGTTCTCCCCGGAGCCGTCGATCTGGACCGAGAACGGCACCGCGTTGGCGATGTTGACCGCGTACGGCACCGCACCCGTCGAGAAGCCGGCGAGGTGGAGGCGCTCGGACCGCATGGCCTCGACCTGTGCGGCGTAGGAGTCGAGCGCCGCGTAGTTGACTTCTTTACCGGTCTCCTCGGCGATGTTGTCGAGCAGCGGCCGCAGCGTCTCCTCGTAGACCGTCGGGTCCTCGGTCGGCGTCAGCGAGAACTCCAGGGTGTCGGGATCGAGCCACTCGCTTTCGTCGTCTGGGGTCTCGGCGACCGACGCGCCGTACCGCGGCTCGTCGCGGGGATTCTCCTGGAGCCGTTCGAGGTCGTTCAGCGACCCGGTCTCGAAGCCCGAATCCAGCAGCGTGTCGGTGAGTTGCGGGAACTCGGGGTCTGCCGGATCGAACTCCGGGTAGGTCGACGGATCGACGTGGTCGGGCGCGTCGCCGCCGTCGCCGCCGGACCCGGTGTCCGTGTCGGTGTCACCACCGCCGTCGTCGCTACCGCCCCCACCGCCGCCACTACAACCGGCGATGCCCGCGAGGGTCGCCGCGCCGATCCCACTGACGAACTTGCGCCGGTCTACTTTACGCATATTTGGATATATAATAATTCACAACTTAACGCTTTCTATCGTTCTATACCGTGGTCTACGCCGCCCTATGTCCACCTATGTAGACGCGCGAACGGGTCGACCCGGTGTCGCGCCGGTGGGCTCGATAGCCTCAGGTGGCTCCGCCCCGTTTCTCGGGGTGTGATGGACCGCCCGCGACTCCGCCGCCCCGAGTACACGGGGTCGAACCGGTGCCGCGCCTGCACGGCCGTGAACGCTGCCGTCCTGCTCGTGGTGGCCGCCCTCGTCGGACTCCGTAGCCCGCCCGCCGCCGCCGGCGTCGCTGCCGTCGGGGCGGCGCTCATCGCCCTCCGCGGCTACCTCGTCCCCTTCACGCCGCGCTTTGCGCCCGCGCTCGTCGACCCGCTCCCGGGAGGACTCTTCGATCACCGCGGCCCCGCCGACTCCGACGCGCTCGCCGACGTCGACGCCGACGACCCGGACCCGGAAGCGGTCCTTCGGGCACTCGCCGACGCCGGTGTCGTGGCCGCCGACGGCGACCGCCTCGGGGTCACCCCGGCGTTCGAGACGGCCTGGCGCGAGCGGATGGCCGACCTCGCGGCCGCCCCCGACGACCGGCTCGTGACGGTCGCCCGCGATGCGACCCCGTCGGTTGAGTCGGCACGGGTCGAACGCACCGGACCGGAGGCGTTCCTGGTGGTCACCGGGGTCGACGGCTCGGTGGCCTGGCTCCGCCGTCCGGTCGCGGTCGCCGCGGTCGCCGCGGTCGCGGCTCTCAGCGACACCGACCTCCCTCCAGCGCTCCGGGCGGTCGCCGCCGACGCGGTGTGTGCGTTCCTCGACACCTGTCCGGTCTGCGGCGACGACGCTGTCGAGCGACGGCTCGACGACTGCTGCGGCCACAGCCTCGGCGAGCCCGGATCGGACCCACCACACGGCGTGGCGTGTGAGACGTGTGGGGTCGCGTTCCACCGATTCGCGTAGCGCCGTCGCGGGCGCGGCCCCGCTGTCACCCGCCGTCCCCGTGGCTGCACCGTTCGATCGTCGTGCCGTAGGGCGTACGGCTCGAGTGCCGCGGGTGCCCCGCCTTCGTCGTCCCGACCACGTGCAGGTCGACGCCGAGGCGTCGGGCGACCGCCCGGCCCCGCCATCGCTTCCCACCGGCGCTGCCCCACCCGACGACGACCCTGTCGGCCGCACGCGCCGCGGCCGCAACGTGGGCGTCGTTCTCGGGGCCCACCGGCGCGGGGTGGGCGTTGAGGTCGGACGGGTCGGAACTCCGCAGCGTGAAGCGGTTCCCACACCGGGTGACAGTCGGGTCGTCGGCCGTCGGTTGTCGGTGCTGAGGTTGAGGAGCACGAACGCCGCGGTCGGTCCCCCTGCCCACGTCCGCGGCAGTCGGTAGCGGTAGGTTCCGCCCCCACCGAATGTGGCGCCGGCGTCCGTGTACGCCGGCGTCGGCGGATCGGCCCCCGGCGAGTCGACAGTGGCCATCGCCGGTGGCTGGTGCGGGCACGGGCGGCTTCGGTCTGACGCCGTTGACCACAACACGACAAAGAAACGATTATAACGATGTCGGGCGGCCTCGGACGTATGAACGCGAAACGGTTTGCAGTCGCCATTTTCGGGCTCTCGGTTGCGGTCGTCATCGGCGTTCTCGCCTACGAGTTCATCGCGCCCCTGACGATCGCGGTGTTCCTCTACTACTCGACCCGCCGGTACCACCGGTTGCTCGGCCGGTTCCGGCTCCCCGCCAACGTCCGCGCCGTTATCGCGATCGGCTCGTTGGCGCTCCCGCTCGTCCTGCTCGTGAGCTACGCTACGGTGCTTCTGGTGGTTGAGGCGCGGCAGTTCGTCGAGCAGTACGCCCTCGTTGATGTCGCCGCCCGGAACGTCGAGTGGTTCGGCGGCGTTAGCTCCCTCCCCGAGTTCTCGCTCCCGGGGCTCTACGACGCCTACCAGTCGGGTGACCTCGACCCGTTCGTGGGGTTTGCGACCGAGCACGCCGCGTTCCTGACCTCGCTTGTCTCGCAGTTCTTCTTGAACCTCTTTGTCACGCTCATCGTCACCTACTACCTCCTGATCGACGGCCATCGCATCAGCGGGTGGTTGCTCCGGTTCGACGACGAGGCCCTCATCCGGGAGTATCTTGAGGCGGTCGACGAGGAACTGGAGGCCGTCCTGTTCGGCAACCTCCTGAACGTGCTCGCGATCTCGCTCATCGCCATCGGGGCGTTCAGCGTGTACAACGTTGTCGCACCAGCGCCCGCAGAGGTTCCATACCCCGCCCTGGCCGGCGCGCTCACCGGCGTCGCCAGCCTGATCCCCGTTGTCGGTATGAAGATCGTCTACCTGCCGCTCACTGCGGTCGCCGCACTCCCCATCCTGCTGGGGGGCGACCCGGTGAACCTGGTGTGGATCGCCGGGTTCCTTGCGGTCGCGATCGTGATCGTCGACACCATCCCGGACCTGGTGCTCCGGCCGCTGCTCTCCGGCGAGGAGACCCACGTCGGGCTGTTGATGCTCGGGTACACCATCGGGCCGGTGGTGTTGGGCTTCTACGGCCTCTTTTTTGCGCCGATCCTGCTGGTCGTCGGGCTGACGTTCGCCAACACCGCGCTCCCGCGGCTCCTGGGTGCCGACGCGCGCCGGTCCGTCGAGTGACGGCAGGCTTGGGCCGCCCCGCCGCCCCACCGCCCCGCCGCCCCGATACTCTCGGCTACGGCCACACGACTCATACCGCCGCCGTCCTACGTGTCTGTATGCATATCTTCTGGCACCAGCGGGACCTTCGGATCCCCGACAACCGAGGGCTCACACGCGCCGCGGCCGACGACACGACACTCCCGGTGTACGTCGTTGACCCCGACCTCCTGAAACAGGTCGGACGGCGGCAGCGGGCGTTCCTGTTGGACGGCGTCCGAAAACTCCGGGAGCGGTACCGCGAACTGGACTCGGAACTCGTCGTCCGCTCGGGCGCGCCGGCCGAGGTCCTCGCCGACCTCGTCGACGCCACCGACGCCGACCGGGTCTACTACAACACTCACTACCGGCCGGCGCGCCGGAACCGCCAACGCCGGGTCGACGGCGCGGTCCCGACCGAGTCGGCGACGGACCTCGTGCTCGTCGACCCCGCCCGGCTGGAGTCTGACTACCCGAACCACAGCCGATTCTACGACGACTGGCAGGCCGAATCCAAACTCCCACCGTCGGCGACCCCCGACGCCGACGCGTTGGCGTCGGTCGCCGGCGACGCCGGCGGTACCATCCCCGACGTTGACGCCGATATCGATCTCCCCGAAGCGGGACACCGCGCCGCCCGCGAGCGGTACGACCGGTTCCTTGACGCGGGGATCGAGACGTACAACGACACCCGCGACGACATGCGCCTCGCCGTCGAGCGCCCGGTCGGCGCGGTCTCGCGGCTCTCGCCGTACCTCGCGGCGGGGATGATCGGCATCCGGGAGGTGTGGGCCGACGCCACCGAGCGGCACGACGCCGCCGCCGGAAACGCCCGTCGGAACATCGGGAAATACCGCTACGAGCTGTCGTGGCGCGAGCAGAACTACCACCTGCTCTATCACAACCCCACGTTGCTCGTGGAGAACTACGAGCACGTCCCCAACCCGATCGCGTGGGAGAACGACCCGGAGCAGTTCGAGGCGTGGAAACGCGGCGAAACCGGCTACCCGCTGATCGACGCCGGGATGCGACAGCTGAACACCGAGGGGTATATTCACAACCGGCCGCGCCAGAACGTCGCGTCGTTTCTGACGAAACACCTGCTCGTCGACTGGCGAAAGGGCGCGCGGTATTTCACCCGGCAGCTGATCGACCACGACCCCGCGAGCAACCACGGCAACTGGCAGTGGATCGCCTCCACCGGCACCGACAGCGTTGACGTCCGGATCTTCGATCCCGTCGCACAGCTGTCGAAATACGACGACGGCGCCCACTACGTCACGGCGTACGTGCCCGAACTCCGTGACGTCCCCGCCCGGAAGGTCGTGGAGTGGCCGAACCTCTCCCGCGCGGAGCGCGAACGGCTCGCGCCGGCGTACCCCCACCCGATCGTCGATCGCAACGAGGCCTACGACCGCGCCCAGCGGACCTTCGAGCGGGCGCTCGGGAAGCGGTGACTCACGCGGGCGCGAGCAGGACGCTCACGCCTCAGCCGTGGGTGGCGTCCGACTCAGTCGCGAACTTGACACCGGTGATCTCGAAGCGGGCGCCGCCGTCGTCGCCGCTTGTCACGCACACGTCCCAGCCGTGAGCCTCGGCGATCTGTCGCACGATGCTCAGCCCGAACCCGGTGCCCGACCCCGAGGTGGTGTATCCCGCGTCGAACACGTCCGCGCGATCCGCCTCGGGGATCCCCGGGCCGTCGTCTTCAACGTAGAACCCGCGGCGGTCGGGGAGAGTGCCGACCGTGACCGTGACGGCGTCGCCGCCGTGTTTGACCGAGTTCCGGAGGAGGTTCTCGAGCAGTTGGCGGAGCCGGGGCTCGTCGGCCCGGACCAACACCCGGCTCGGCTCGACCCGCAGCGTCGCGGCGTCGGGGTCGGTGGTCTCCCAGGCCTCCCCGGCGAGCCCAACGACGTCAACGTCGGTGACTGCTTCGACGTGCATACCCCCGCGGGCCAGGGTCAGCAGGTCGTCGATCAGGGTCTCCATCCGCGACAGCGCCCGTTTCAGGGGCGGAACGTGGTCGCTGTCGACCGTCTCCGAGAGGAGTTCCGCCCGGCCCGAGGCGGTCTGAAGCGGGTTCCGGAGGTCGTGGGAGACAACGCCTGCGAACTCCTCTAACCGGTCGCGCTCCCGCTGGAGCTGCCCCCGCGCCTTCTGACGCTCCAGCTCGTAGCTGGCCCACCGGGTGAGCAGTTCAACGAACGTCCGCTGGGTGTCGGTGAACGGCTCGTCGCGTTCGCCGGTGTCAGCGAAACAGAGCGTGCCGTACAGCTGCCCGTTGACTTCGACGCGGCCCCCGATGTAGATTCCGAGACCGGAGCGGTCGTACGCGGGGTCGTCTTCCCACCCCTCGTCGGCGGCGTTGACCACGGTCAGGATGCGGTCGAGTTCGATGGTGCGCCTGCAGTAGGCCTCGTCCAGCGGGCAGCTCTCGCCGACCTGCAACCCCGGGTGGGCCGCGACCGACTGCTTGACGTGCTGGGTTCCCTGGTCGATCCGGGTCAAAATCCCGTTGTCGACGTCCAGATACTCGGTTCCGAGCCGGAGCATCGCCTCCACTTTCTCCTCGAACGTCCGGTGGCTATCCGACGACACCGCGTACAGTTCCTGGAAGGCCTGGAGGCTCTCTCGGCGCCGCTGCTCCAGCTGTTGTTGCTCCGTCACGTTCCGGAAATACACCGACAGCCCGGAGCGTGAGGGGAAGACGCGGACGTCGAACCAGGCCCCGAGCGGCTCGTAGTACTCCCGGAACGACACCGGTTCCTGGGATGCCAACGCGTCGTGATACCGGTGGTAAAACTCGGTGTTGACGGCGTCCGGAATCGACTCCCAGAGGTGTACTCCGTCGACCGTTCCCGTGTCGTCGAGGGCCCCATCCGATACCGCGGATCGAAGCACCTCACGCGCGGCGTCGTTGGCGTAGGTGATCTGCCAGTCGGCGTCAACCGCGAACACGGCGTCAGCCATCCGGTCGAGAACCGTCCGGAGGTCAACGTCGGCGGTGGAGACTGACGAACTGCCGTCCATACATACGTTGGGTCTCCGATTGGGTTAGATGTACCGGAGTCGTGTACCAATCCCGACCGCACGCCTCGCAGTCAGTCCGATCTCAGCGCCGTATGGCGCGGCTGGAACGACTACCTGCTGTGCTTTGCTGGACGCACCCCCCTGTTCCCGTGCCTTGTTTTGCCGCTGGCTGACTGTAGTTTCAGACGCTCTCACAGGAAGATTCCGTCAAGCTAACCGGGAATTGGACGCCGTCTGGCGATATGGGATCGCTCAGACGGCTAGCGATGCTGTGTCGAGATCTTGCCAAACAGCACGTAGATGACCCTGACGTACCCGCCGCGCCGGACGGCGCGGACGGGTACGCCAAGTGGACACAAATCGCGTTGATTTTGTTCCGCGTTGAGTTGGAGAAGAGTCTTCGTGAAACTGAAGACTACCTCGACGAGATGCCTGGTATCCTCGCTGTATTTGATCTCGACGAGGCACCACACCACAGTTCGGTCTGCCGGTGGGAAGACGAGTATCGGATGCGTGAACTCCGCCGCCTGCTCCGCGC
Source organism: Halobellus salinus (assembly GCF_014646875.1). Taxonomy (GTDB): domain Archaea; phylum Halobacteriota; class Halobacteria; order Halobacteriales; family Haloferacaceae; genus Haloquadratum; species Haloquadratum salinum. Next base: position 23,985 of record NZ_BMOC01000027.1, read on the forward strand.
TTCGGCGGAGCAGGCGGGCCGGAGTGGTGAAGCCGCAGTCGATGCAAGTGGCTTCCAGCGTGATCAGACCAGCTATCACTACCGTGACCGTGCGAACTACTCGTTGCAGTCGATGAAGACAACGATCTTGATCGACGTGAACTCCCTAGCGATCAAAGACGTTCATTTCACGACACGGAAGGCGTGGGACGGCCACATCGGGATGCAGGTCTTCCGCCGGTAGTACCTAGCGTAACTTTTGAAGATAGTCACCGAGATGATCATCGATCCAAGAGGCCGCGAAACTA
>NZ_BMOC01000028.1 GCF_014646875.1 Halobellus salinus
ATCGGGTAGTTGCGACGATATCGAATCAGTAGACAGCAGTCGATTGAGGCGTTAAACTAGAACGGATGGTTGGATGGGTCCTAAGACTATCGGGGTTTGACGGGCTTGGTTTCCTCAGTGGTCTGTTCGAAGTAGGTATCTCTCGCAGTGACAGCACCCTCGGCAATCCTGCTATCCTCGACATCGACAAGTGGAACCTTTTGAGTAACACCGAAGTTAGTGGTCGGCTGGAAGATTGCCCAAAATGCACCTGCTGAGTGGATGGATGCTATCAGTGGGATGGTTACGAGTAGAGCCGTCAAAACGAGTGGACATTCGCTGTAGTACCAGTATCCGACGACAGCCCACCCGAACAGTCCCACTAATTGAAACAGAATGACGTAGTCGTAGATAGTAGGGGCCAGTATTAGGGTCACTGGCGTCACCAATGGTACTGCGAGCTTTGGCGACACGAAGACAACTCCCCAGGCGGGATTGCAGATTAGCGACAATAGTTGGTACCGCCGCGGCAGGAGATAGGAATCACGGGCCCCCCAAGGGATCCAATGGCGACGCTGATGGATCATCTCTCGGACTGAGGGTGGAACTCTAACATCGCAAGCTACGGGAGTTCGGTAACCTGTATTTTGTCCCAGTAATTGGTGAACTCAGCGCTCTCCAGTGCGAGTGCGCTTAATCGGTTCTCGTACGGTTCAGGCTCTCGCTCGATAGTCGCCTGCTCTGTTCCATTGATCGAGTACGCTTGGACGACTCGCTGGCTCTCCCGGCGATAGTCAACGGTCACCGTTGTCCACTCGTCTTCGGTATACTTACCCAGCGAGCGGCCACGAGCGACACAGTCACCCGCTGGTGTAAACGTCAGGAGTTCGAGACTGTTTCCAGGATAGATCTCTCCCGTCGCTTTCGTCCGAACCATAATGCGCGCTTGTCTCGAATCGTGACAGCCTATTGACCCTGACGACGTGACTTTGACTGCGAGGGTCAATCGAACCTCGTCTCGGAGTGGGATCGGTCGCCTGGCAACCGATTCGTTACAGCCACCCGACTTGCCACGGAGTCTGAGTGACTTGTTGCCGTCTGCCGATATCTCCGAAACAACGCGCGCTTCCTGCCCGGTATGGTACGCCCATTTTTCCGGTAGCTCCCCGATCGGTGTCCCTTCGAATCCCTCCTGATATAGGATATCCGCGTCTGGAGTCGCCGTGTCTGTGGGTCTGCTGGCTGTCCTCGTTTCTGCCTCACCAGCGGTCGTTGTCCGCTCGTCTGGGGTTTCGGCGGGATCGGAGAACCGAAGACACCCACTCATCGTGGCGACACCACCAGTGACACCGGCGAGGTAGCGGCGACGTGATAGTACTGTCTCAGTCACGGTTTCACACCTATCGGTCCCATACACGGCGCGGTTTTTTTATTCGTCATACTGAACAGTAAACGCTCGGAAACCGTCCATCACTGTCATCAATTGTTCCTTGATTGTTTCGAGATCGTCGACAGAGGACTCGAACCGCTCGGTCTCGTAGAGAATCTCACCGGTTTCGATGTCGATGGAATAAATGATATTACTGATATCGGCGACAAACGCGAGCCGTCCGCTGAATGCCGGCGGATAGATGACCGCATCGGTCGTCCGGACGGACCACTGTTCGGCACCGGTCTCCGAGTCAAACGCTCGCACGCCCGCTGTCGTCATAGCGTACACCTGCCCGTCGTGGACGACTGGCGGGAGTTGTGGGATAGTCGGCAGCTCCTGCTCGTAGATGACCTCGTGGGTGGCAGCGTCTCTGGCTACCAACCCGGTCGAAGCCGTGTACAGAACACCATCGACGACGTTGACGTTGTACACGCCGTCGAACCCGAACCGCTGGTCGGTCCGGAACATCTCCTGATCGGCGATGGAATAAGCGTTTACCACTGGGTCAGTGCTCTGGACACCCAAAAACACCGTCTCATCGGAGACCGCAAGCGAGTCGAGATAGTTATCAGACCACGTGTATTCGAATACCTGCTCTCCCGTATTCGTATCGCCAACCACTAGTTGTCCCCGATTGCTCGTTCGGCTAGCCCCAGCCGCCACGAACAGCAACTCATCCTGAAGTACCATCTCGGTGACTCTCTCTAGTTCTGAGGATAGCTGGACCGATCCCTGTACTTCGCTGGCCATCCGGTCGGTCTGGACGATTAACGGCGTTTCGCCTATCGCCCCGAGGTAACAGGCGTCTTCGTCGACGATAGCGTCGGAAACCTCGTTCACACCACCGTCGACGCCAGCGGAGATATCCACCGTGTTAATTGGCGTCGGCACAGCGGGATCGAGCAGCGCCGTTTGCGGTCCGAACGCAAACACCCTGTCGCCATCCGCCTGAACCAAATCTGGGCTGAAATTGACACCGAGGCCAGCGTCCTCGTGGTCCCAGCGTTCTTCGAGCCCGACCACGGTGGGCTTTGGAGTCGGTTCCCGAGTCGTTTCCTCGGCGCGTGCAGTGTTGTTCTGGCCCTGTGGTTCTGTGAGTCGAAGACACCCCGTGACTGAACTGACAGCCAATGCACCCAACAGGCTTCTGCGATTCACGTCAGAACCTGTCTTATTATGAGTATTTAAACCCGGCGTGAGAGTATCAGATCCGGCTTTGAGGACTTCGTCGCGGGGAGTCAGGAATTCAGGAGCGGTTTATTATTCGTATAATTTATTCTTATCTGAAACATCTTCCAGGGTTTCGAGAACCGGTCCCGTTCTTTGAGCGCGTGTCTCTTGAAAGTCCGACCAACTGATTGGTCGCGTCGCAAAGCGGTCTAAAGTCTGGTCAGCATCATCACAATAGCTGAGCGAGGTGGCGAGATCAACGCTCCTGGCGGCAATGTCTTGCTGATAGCGGTTTTGCCCGTCGAAGCTGAGAACACCTTCAACGGGCCGGAAGTAGCTGGGTTTGTCGTGGTCAGCGGCGGTATCTTCGACGTAGTGAAGTTCGAATTCGTGTTCACTGGCGGTTGTGACGGCTGTGCCTGTGTCGGTACCAGCTCGTTGGAAGCGACGGTCACGGTCGCCAGTAGCCTGTTTCTTGCCACAGAGCGCCTCAACGCGGCCCGCGCTCAGGCGCCAGACCATCGATTCGAGCAGTACAAACTCGACGTTCTGATCGGTAACGAACTCGGCAAGCGTGGCTAACGGTACCGTTTTGTCCTCGTCGATGCTAATCGTGAACCGCCGTTGATTGTGACGTGCATAGGTTGCTCCATCGGTTGGACACCAGAAGCGACCACTTCGTTAGAGGAGTCAGTTGCTACTGAACTCTAGAGGACTTTGTGACACAATCAATTTTTACTCTTCGCTTGATGAAATACGTCTTCTAGTAGAAAAAGATCATAATTCAGACATAATTTTAGAGTCCTGTTAGTTAGATAATATTTTACTCTCTCCAACTGTTATGCTGACTCAACTTCACCGTATCGGTGAGGTAAATGCTCGTCGAACAGTAATCTGCTGAACTGAACGATGACAAATCCGTAGATATAGAATAGTCGTTGGGATGAGTGAATCCGCAAACTCCAAAATTCGTGCCACGGCCTGGATGACCACAGACCAAGTCGAGACACTCCAGTCGGCATCTTGTTCGGTTCGTGTAGAAATAATTTAGCTTACCACAGATATAGATCGCTGTGTTTGGTAAGCTATCGTACGGAGATTACAGTATGGACCTCACGGACATCCCCGACGATGCATACGACGGTGAGAAGTCACCGCCTGAGCTCAACGCATTAGAATCGCCGGACACAGTCCTCAAAGGTGGATCAACTCGAGAGCGACTTCTCGACGTTGTCGTCGGACTTCGCACGCCGACGAAGGTCTCGACGATCGCCGAGCGTGCCGATTGCGACACCGAAACAGCACGAGACTACCTCAAGTGGTTCGACGAAATGGGGATGGCTCAGCGGCACGACGGCCGCCCAGTCCGGTACGAACGCAACGACGCGTAGTTCCAGTGGCGGCGTATCGACCGGATCCGCAAAGAATACTCCGAGCAGGAGATTGTTGATGCCCTCAGCGATACGCTCGAACGGATCGAAAACTACAGAACGCAGTTTGATGCAACGCACCCGGATGAGGTATCCCTCGTCGACGCGACCAAAGAGCAGAATCTGTCCACCGAAGCAGCCTGGGAAGCGCTCTCCGAGTGGGAAACACTGGAACGGCGCGCCGCACTCCTTGACGTAGCACGCCGGAGCAATCTAGTCTCCGGTAGCAGGCCTGGGCCAGTCGATGCCTGAGGACACGACTGACCCACCCGATCGTGGTCCTACCGATACAGAAATGCTCGACCAGATCGCCGCACACCTCGCCCGCACCGAGCGGTTCGGCGAGATCCAAACACGGCCCGAATACGCACCGAACGCACTCGTTGCTGACTACGACCTCGGATACTTTCTAGGCGGCGTCAGCCGTGCGTATCTGCGGATCCGCTGGTTCGAGACCGACGATTTCAGCATCCACTACTCTGAGCAGTACCGGACCGGCAACGAATGGGAATGTCGATGGGACCGGCACCCGAATGATGATAACACCCGCGCACATTTCCATTCACCACCAGACGCGTCGACTCCCGGCGAGGATGCCGACTATTCCGAAGACTGGCGGGACGTACTCGCAACCATCCTTACCGATCTCGGTCAGCGGATCACAGCATTCTGGGACTCGTAGCGATCCTCTATGGGTTGCGGACGCCGCACCGCAGTAGGTCACTTGGAATCGAAGTACGGCATCTCAGTCTAAAACAGGAGCATCAAGACGGACCTCGGTAGGACGAACAGGGTACCGCCGACGATTCCGCCGCGGGTCCCGTGGAGTAGCCAGCCGAGACAGACAGCCAGTTAGTGAGCTTCGGGCCCCCGAAGCAGCATCGTGAAGTTCAATTCGTTGAGGAACCGTGCATCACTGACCCACCCGTGCCGCTTGACCAGGTGCTCGTGAATCACACTCAGCTGGCGGGCAGGCCCTCCGAAGTTAGACGCCGCGATCCCCGCTGAAACCTTACCCCTCGCGACTAGGGTATCAACGGTGTATTGCTTCCGGGGTTCTCTGGACGTGGTTTCGAGTGGCTGCGATGATGCTCCACACGGAGACCCACGCGAGGATCACGAGGAACGCGATTGCCGTCGAGGACAGCAGCCCGAGTACTGCTGTCAGGTCGGCAAGCATCGAATACGAAAACACGATGATGGCCCCGGCGATGCCCGCCCCTAGAACCCCCTCGAAACACCACCAAACCCGAGTGGGTTGAGGGCTATCTCGGTCGAACGCTTGGGTCCGCCCGCCGTCCGTCTCTGGTGTGGTCATTCATACCACCATCATAAAAATTCGTTATACTATCACATAACTGTACCGCCTGGTTACGGAGAATCGAGGAGAAAGCCCCGTGCTTTAGCGCGGGGATGAATCCGACAATTGATGACGCAATCCACTGACGATGTTCATCTGAGTTTGAAACGGTAATTTAAATCGGGTTCAACCATACTATATGATGATGGTCTTCCCCACCCACGTCACGACGGTTTCACCGTCATCTGGTCTTCGACCAGTGACCGTGGTGGGTAACAAAACCAGACCTACTCCGCCACGTCCTCTTCACGGAGACGCGACTGGCGGTACCCAGTCGGCTGAATACCCGACCGTTGAGGGACTCGGTATTCCCGTTGAAGCGTCCAGCGCGTCTGGATGGGAAGGCCCTGTTGACAGGGCTGTATCCGTTGCAATGCACGTCCTCGGTCATAATTGGACGGCTACCGTTGACGGGTCACGCGAAAGCGTTCTTGAACCCCGAGGAAACACGGAACCGCAAACTCCACCTCGTGGAATCCTCGCGCGTTAGCGCGGGGAGGATGTCAACACGCGACCGGTCGCGCGAGATACTCCTCCGGATGGTGTCGAAGCAGCCGGGGTCGCAGGCGTTGGCGTGTACACGATATCGGAGGTCGTATGATCTTCGGGTAGAAGGTGGACGTTTCTTGAGTGCTGGGACCGACCCTACTGTAATGACCGGCACAAAACGACCGTACGACATCGTCGTGTGGGGAGCAACCGGTGTCGCTGGCGGTCTTCTCGCGGATTACCTCGTCGATCAGTACACGTCGAGTCAGCTCTCTGTCGCGCTCGGCGGGCGGGACCCAGACAGGCTCGAAGGGGTGGCGGCGACGTTCACCGACCGCTACGACGGCTGGGACGAACTGCCGACCGTCGTCGGCGACGCCACACAGATCGACACGCTCCGTGAGGTCGTCGAGCAGACGAGCGTCGTCTGCACGACAGTCGGGCCATACACGACGTACGGGACACCGCTGGTCGAGGCGTGTATCGATGCCGGTACGGATTACTGTGACCTGACTGGCGAGGTGAACTGGGTCCGCGAGACCGTTGACCGGTACCACGATGCGGCTGTTGCGGCCGATACGCGGATCGTCCACAGTTGCGGGTTCGACTCCGTCCCCGCCGACCTCGGCACCATACTCGCCCAGTCGTACGCGACCGAAACCTACGGTAGTCCCTGCGATGTTGTCCAGATCTATCTCGCGGACGGCGACGGAAGCGTCAGCGGCGGAACGTTGGCCAGTTTCGGCGAACTCTTCGAGGCGGCCTCGACCGACCCGATCGCCAAACAAACGCTGGAAAACCCTTACTCACTGGCTCCACCGGGTGAACGCGACGGCGTCGACCCGGGCGAACAGACCAGCCCGCAGCGCGACCGGCTGGGCCCGGGCTGGACAGCACCGTCACCGATGGCACCGGTCAACGAACGCATCGTCCGGCGGAGCAACGCACTGCTGAACTATCCCTGGGGACGGGAGTTCCGCTGCACGGAGGTCGTTCCGACCGGCTCGGGCGTCCGTGGCGCGGCCGAGGCCGCCCTCATCGCCACGAGCCTGTCCGGATTCAAAACCGCGATGGGCATCGATACGCTCAGAGACGGCATCCGGGAGTACGTCTTTCCGGACCCCGGGGAGGGCCCGACACGAGCAGCGGCGATGGATGGCAGCTTCACTGTCCGGATTCTGGGGCGAGGCACCGGCACGGACGGCCAGTTCACTGTCGAGGCCACCGTGGGCGCCGATATAGACCCCGGTTACGGTGCCACCGCGCGGATGCTCGGTGAGTCAGGTATGGCCCTCCTCAGAGGCGATACCGACTCACCCCTCGACGGTGGCGTTCTCACACCCGCGTCGGCCATCGGCGCACCGCTGGCCGACAGGCTCCGTGCCATCGGGTTTCTGATCAGTGTCGGCGATGCGTCGGCCGGCGCCTCGGCGTAGTGCGGGGGATCGGTTCCCGCACGCGAAGACCGCGACGGCGACGCTCTCGGCGTGAGGAACTAAATGGACAGGCCGGAACCGAGCGTGTATGCCACCGGCCACCGGCGACGGGTTCGACATCGTCGAGGCGACCGTCGCGGAGATCCACGCGGCTTTTGAGGCGGGAGAGCGCACAGCCGCGGCGCTCGTCGACCGCTATCTTGCCCGGATCGAGGCGTACGACGACGACCTGAACGCCATCCTGACGTTCAACGACACGGCCCGCAAGCGGGCCGAGCGGCTCGACGAGCGGTTTGCCGCCGAGGGGCTCGTCGGCCCGCTTCACGGCGTCCCGGTGGTTCTCAAGGACAACATGGACACACACGATCTGCCGACCACGGCGGGATCGACGGCACTCTCGGGGTCGGTCCCCGACGAGGACGCGTTCGTTGTCGACCGACTCCGGGCGGCCGGCGGTGTGATCGTCGCGAAGGCCAACCTCCAGGAGTTCGCGTTCGGCGTCGACACGATCAGTTCGCTGGGCGGTGCGACGCGGAACGCCTACGACCTGGGCCGGCGGCCCGCCGGCTCCAGCGGCGGGACCGCGGCGGCGATCGCCGCAAACCTCGGGGCGGTCGGGATGGGCTCGGACACCTGCTCCTCCGTCCGCTCGCCGGCCGCGTTCAACGACTTGGTCGGGCTCCGACCGTCCCGCGGGCTGGTCAGCCGGCGCGGGCTCGTTCCCCTCTCGTCAACACAGGACACCGTCGGCCCGATCACCCGGACGGTCGCCGACGCAGCGCGGATACTGGATGTCATCGCCGGCTACGACCCCGCGGATCCGGTCACAGCCACCGGAGCCGACAGTATCCCAGAGAACGGGTACACCGCCCACCTCGACCCCGACGCGCTTGAGGGCGCCCGGATCGGCGTCGTCCGCGAGTTCTTCGGGCGCAGCAGTCCAGCGAGCGCGCCCGCAGCCGCCGCCGAACGCGTGACGGCCGCCGTCGAGGAGGCGCTCGATGAGATGGCCGCCGCGGGGGCGACGATCGTTGACCCTGTCGAAGTTGTCGACGCCGACGTGCTGGCTGGCGCGCGCGTGCTGAGGTACGAGTTCAGCCGCGACTTCGACGCCTACCTCGCGGGGCTGGACGCAGACCTTCCGTACGACTCGCTGGCCGAGATCGTCGGGTCAGGCGAGGTCGCACCGGCGGTGGCCGAACGCATCCGCGAGAGCGACATCCTCGACAGCCTCGAGCAGGCAGAGAACGTCGGCTACCTCCGGAGCCTCGACCGCCGGCGGCGGTGCCGGGAGGCGACCGTCGCGCGGCTGGTCGAGACCAATCTCGACGCACTCGCGTACCCGCCGTCTGCGGTCCCGCCGGTTGCGATTCCGGATCACCAGCCGTTCGTGGAGATGCGGTGTGAACTCGCCGCCCACACCGGGCTGCCGGCGATCACCGTCCCGGCCGGCTTCACCGACCACGGGCTCCCGGTCGGAATCGAACTGCTAGGGCGGCCGTTCGCGGAGCCGCGGCTGATCGCGCTCGCGTACGCCTTCGAGCAGGCGACCGACCACCGCCGGCCGCCCGACCGGTTCGGCACGTTAGTGTAGGATGAGTTGATACTGTGTGACCTCGCCGGTACGGTCGCCCCGCAGCCCCGGCGACTGGCCCCCACGGAGCGCAGGCTCGACGCTCCGCTCGCCGCCCCGTGTGGCGCCTCCCGGCCGGGCGCCGTCGTTGTCGCTGCCGCTGACAGACGATATTGTTAATTGACAGAGGCACCTGAACGGAGTACATTGGTGACACCAGTTGTCGGGGAAACGCAGACGTACAGCTTGGACGACCTAACCCGGGTTCCGTGGGTGTTGGGGACGCACCTGCACCCCGACGCGGGCCCGATCGGGCGGGCCCCAGAAGGGTCACGGGTTCTGATGATCGAGGCCCACGACTTCGCCCGGCGGAAACCGTATCACCACGACAAACTGACACTCGTGTTCAGCGGGATGCGTCACTTCAGGGACGAACTCCGCGAGCGCGGCTACGCGGTCACATACATCAAAGCAGACTCGTTCGGCGACGCGCTGTCGGAGTACTTCGCGGACCACCCCGACGACGAGGTCGTTCTGATGCGGTCGCCGAGCCATCGCAGCGCCGAGAGGTTCGAGGAGCTGGTGCGAGACGCCGGCGGACAGCTTGCTGTCGTCCAGAATGAGCTGTTCGTCGGGACACGAGAGGCGTTCGACCGGTGGGCGAACGCCACCGACAAACAGCCGTTCAGACACGAGACGTTTTACCGGTGGATGCGCCGCCAGACCGGCGTGCTGATGACCGACGATGGCAACCCCGAGGGCGGTGAGTGGAACTACGACGGCGACAATCAGGAGTTCCCGCCCGACGGGTGGGAGTCACCACCGGTGTATCACCCCGACCACGACGACCTGACCACCGAGACGAGCGAGTGGGTGTCCGAGGAGTTCGACGTGTGGGGTGAGGAAGACGGGTTCGTCTGGCCGGTGACCAGAGCGCAGGCGCTACGAAAGCTCACACACTTCGTCGAAACCCGCCTGCCGGAGTTCGGTCCGTATCAAGACGCGATGCGGAGCGACGACTGGGCGATGGCACACGCGCTGCTCGGGTCCTCGATCAACCTCGGCCTGCTCCACCCCTGGGAGGCGGTGCAGGAGATCGAACAGGCGTATTACGACCGCACCGACATCCCGCTCAATTCGGCTGAGGGTGTGCTCCGACAGCTGATCGGGTGGCGCGAGTTTATGCGGCACGTGTACCGACACTCGATGCCGAGGCTGAGCGACGCAAATCAACTGGACGCGCCACACAGCCTGCCCGAGTTCTACTGGACCGGGGAAACCAATATGGAATGTCTCAGACAGACCGTCGAGGACGTTCGGCAGCGAGGCTACTCGCACCACATTCAGCGGCTGATGGTCCTGGCGAACTTCGCGACGCTGTGGGGGGTCGAACCGAAGCAACTAAACGAGTGGTTCAACGCCACGTACGTCGACGCCTACCACTGGGTCACGACCCCGAACGTCGTCGAGATGGGGCAGTACGGTGACGGCGTGTTCGCAACAAAACCGTACGTCTCCTCGGCGAACTACATCGACAAGATGAGCGACTACTGCGGCGACTGCTACTACTACAAGACCAAGGACACGGGGAACAAGGCGTGTCCGTTCAACGCCCTGTACTGGGACTTTCTCGACCGGAACGAGGACGAACTCCGGTCGAACCACCGGATGGGTCTGATGTACAGCCACGTCGATTCCAAACAGGAAAGCGAGGAGATGGCGGAGATCCGCGATCGCGTCACGACGCTCCGCGAGAAGGCGGGCTACGGCGAGCTGTGAGTCTCTCCCCACGGTGAGCACTCCGCATATCGCTCTGCGTCGGGCTGCCGTCCTGTCGCTCAGCGGACAGCGTTGCGAGCGCCGCCGCCGGTGCGCGGTGGGCACGGGTTCAGACGAGATCTAGCGATTGTGCGCACCCGTGGGTCCGAATAGCCTGTTTATGGCCCTCTGCGGCGAGAGCGCGGGGTTCGCGGGGGCAGTCGGCTGCGGTTACAACGGCGACCGGAGGCATCCCTGTTAATGCTGATGTGTGGATAAATATCACGCGCCGACCAGAGTGCCGAGACAGCGACGCAGCGGCGGTCGCCCGTACAAGAGAGATACGGCATCTTGATCGAAGCAAGGTTTATATGTTTGTATATGATCACTTAGTATGGTACTATGTGTCACTCATACCGACGTTCGACCGACCGAACGCACGACCGCGTCGAAGAGGCAGACGACGAGGAGTTGGCGGAGTCCGAGGATCCGGGATTCGGTGAGATGGAGGAAGCCGAGGACGTCCGGATCGTCACTGACGGCGGCGACGAGTAGGTTGGGCGACGACGAAGCCGCTACACCCTGCGTTTTTTTAATTCGGTAGTGGCACATCCGTGTGCCGAGGTAGACCCACCGTGTGTAGGCTGGACCGCGTAGCAGTTCGGCCGCCGTGACCCGCGCGATCCCGCCGGTCGACGGCACGCTTGGAGTTTGAGCGTCACGCCACAATACCTGACGATGGTACGACGGCGCGGCGGCAACGTGATGACCCTGCGGGACTCATCAATCCGGACCGCCGGCGGGGCGGTTGGGTAAACCCCGCTGTACGTCCTCAGTGACATCCTCCGCACGTCCAGTGTCCGGCACCGCACCCGTGCTGGGCGGTGGGCGGTTCCCCAGACTCACAGCTATCCGTTCTGGTGGGTGAGACGGCCGGCGACCCCGCCTGGCACGCCGGGTCGGGGTGATCGGACAGACTCAACCCGGTCCAGACCGACCGCTCTGTATGGGGCAACGGACGTTCGACGGCACAGATATCTCGGATCTGCGTACGGAGTACGACCGGAAAGTCCACCGGGCGTTACCAGCCCAGGCACGGGCCAGCGGCGACTGGCCGATCCACGCCGATCACTGCTTCGCCCGTGTCGTGCTCGACAATCTGTTCGACGACGTGTGGTACGACCACGTTGCGGGCCGCCCGGCCTACAAGCACCTGTCGCAGGCCGAACTGGAGGCAGCGATTGCCATCGCGGACAGGATGCTTACCGAGGGGAAACCCGCCGTTGTTGCCCTCAACGAGAACTCGCTGGCCTGGCGAGGTGGGAACTAACCGGACTGGGTCATACCTGTACCGTACTGGTTTTGGTACACGGCTTCACTACCTGACCGGTCAGAACCGTTTTGTCTTGCGTGTGTTTTCTCACAACCGATGCCGACAACGTGTGCGCTGTGTCGGCGGGTAATCCCCGACGAGCAGATCGAGGACCCACAGGTTGTTCAGGACCATCACCTCCGTCCTGAGGAGCGAGCCACGAGTCCGACCGTACAGCTATGTCGACCCTGTCACGACCAGATCCACGCCGTCTTCACTAACGACGAACTCAGAGCGGACTACGACACAATCGACAGCCTACGCCGGTCGGACAGGCTGCGTGGGTACATCGAGTGGATCCGCGGTACCGACAAACTCGATATCCAGGTCACGACCAGCACACGGAAGGACGACCGACGGGGCTGATCGGGTGCGGGTTTGTCGGGGGGCCAAATGTGCTCCAGATACCAGGTCATACGTCGTCTATACACGGTTTCTGTGCCTTACAGATCGTACGTCTTTCGCTGACGATTAACTCGCTTGCGCAACCACCGCTGCCACTCGCGGCGTGAGCGGTCCAATCGCATAGCCACGTGCGCTGCTCACCGCAACCGTACTCAGCCGGCGCCAACGGCTCGGTGTCGAACTGCTCCTGTGACACCAACTTAACCAGGCAGCGGCGCCTCCCTCCCGGTGTGAGAGAGCGGCTCGACAGACGGGCGCTGTTGGCGCTCATCGGGGCGGCGGTGGGCGCCGGCTGCAATGGCCGAGACCCCGAGAGCGACACGGATGTCACGACCGCGACGCCTCCGGCAACACCGACCGCGACAGCGACCCCGCCGCCGGCCGAGTTCAGGATCGCCTACGAGCACCCGACGAACGTCGAAGTCGGTCAGACGGTCACCATCACCGTGACCGTCACCAACACCGGTGGACGGGCGGCCGCGTTCGGCGCGTCGCCGTCGGTGACACGTCCGAGCGACACCCGGCGGACGGGACCACGGCAGGAACTCGGCGCAATCGCCCCCGGTGAGACGGTGACGGTAACGTCGCCGGTGTACGATCTTGACTACCTCGGTCGGTACACCTTCCGGTTCGGCGCCTCGGCACCCGCGACGACAATCCGGACACGGCCGGCCACACTAGCGTGGGATCGTGCGTACCAGGTCCCACCCGGCTATCAGCTTCGGGTCGGTGCACCGGAACTACGGCAGACGTACTCCTACGTGACCCCAGACGGGATCGACCAGGAACGCGCCGATCCCGGCGAGCAGTGGGCCTTCGTCCCTATCGAGGTGGCGAACCCTACCGACGATGCGACGACGGCGCCGGCAGCCGACGATTTTACCCTGTTTCCGAGCGACACGCCGTACGACCGCACGGCACTCACCGAACAGCCGATCTACCAGGGACAGCCGTACGTCGCCACCACGTTACAGCCCGAGCGCAAGCACAGGGGCTACATTCCGTACGCGATTCCCGCCGGGTCGACAGTTGACGATGTGCGCATCGTGTGGGCTGCGCCGGTCGGCGGTGGGACGGTTGCTGTCAGCTGGCAGTCGGCGGGGCTGCCGCCGTACCGGGGTGACTAAGACGTACCCCGCTGTGTGGCACCGCGGACGCCTGCGACCTATATGCCTCCCGCACGAACCCTTGATACCTCGAAGATGAGTGATGCCAACGACGACGAGCGGTTTGCGAGCCCCGCACCCGGCACACAGGAGATTCGCTGTTCTGCGTGTCGGGCTGCACTCGAGTCGCCAGGCCGCGCCACGGTCTCGTTTCTGCTGGTCGATCAGCTTACCATCCCCGTCGTCGGCTGCGCCGACCACAAAGAGCAGTTCAGCGAGGTGTGCGGACTGACGACCGAAGACACCGCGAGGGTCTTGGACCACCGACCGGCCGGCGGCGTACAGTGCCCGGGGTGCCGTCATAGCACGCACCGGTCGCAGCATCCCGTCGTGCCGGTCACAGACGGGGCTGTTGCGGTGCTTGGGTGCGGAGCGCACGTCGACGACCTCGTCGAGCGCTTCCGGACCGGCCTCTGGACACGGCACCGCCTCACCACGTCGTTGCCATCAGACTGAGACCGCTGTGACACCCGCAACCGGGCGCCGACGATGCTGATGGGAGTGAAGCACACGGCTCTGTTGTCGACCGTGCGAGACGAACCCCACCCATTTAGTACCAGGTAGGCTAAACTACGAGCCATCAATACCGGGGCACTCCCCCTGAGGTGCGACAATGGCCGACGAGTCACCCTGGATCCACACAGCGGCAAGCCAACCCCTGAGTGACGACGCCCTCGCGGTGGCGGCCGCGGAGACGCCAGCATCCGCTGATGCCGTCGACGCGTGGACGACGCACCTACAGCGCGCAATCGACCGTCGACTCGGCCCGCATTATCTCCCCACGGTGGGCGGTGGTGGCGGGCTCGAGAACGCCCTCCTGACCGACGATCGGATCTTCTGCACCGTTCAGACGGGTGTCTGGACAGCGCTGGAATCTATCACGAAGCTGTCCGACACCCGGTTGCGGGTCTGTCGGTCCGCCCACGAGGAGATGGTGCACAGCGGCATCGACGACGCCCACGACTCGATCAGGCGGAAGTTCCGCCGGCGGCTGCGGGCGGGCGACGCACCGCTCGTGATCGGCCGGGACGCTCACCACAGCCACGTCACAACACTCCGCGAGGACGGCCTGCAGAAAGAAGAGGCGTGCAAGGCCGCATCGTTCTGCGAAAACCTTCGTGACGACGAGATCGGTTTGATCCTGAAGACCGATACGCCGTCGACGCAGTCGGTCGGGTGGGGGATCAACGACACCAACTACCGGATCATCTTCCAGAACAAGGTCAGCGACAGCCTCCAACGACGCTTTGCGTTGATCAAGAAGAACCGACAGCGGTACGCCTCGCGGCTCGGACTGAGCCACACCGAGGACGGCTCGTCGACAGAGTGAGACCCCGACACGTACGTCGGGCTCGGGCTGGGGATACACGGTGTCAGCGCCTACGACTCGGCCGGTGAGCACAGGTCGATCCGTTGGCGTTCGAGCCACTCAAGACGCTCACGCCCGTAGTCCGGGTAGTGAGTTTGCTACCTAGTATAAGCCTCCTCAGCAGTCCGTTCGCGATACTGAACGCGGTTGGTCTGGTGGCGTTCGCGCTCGTCGGCGCATCGAAAGCCATCCGAGAGGAGTTCGACCTCCTCGGAATCGCCACCGTCGGGCTCGCGATGGCATTCGCGGGGGGTGCAACCCGCGACCTCCTCGTATCTCGGATCCCGTTGGTGCTTCAGTCGACGACCGAGATCGGCCTGGGACTGGGCGGCGTCGGGCTCGCGGTTGTCCTCAGTGTCGTGCTGTCGACCCCGGACACGCACCCGGTCACAGTCGGTGCGGACGCGGTCGGACTCGCGGCCTTCGCAACGACCGGTGCAATCGTCGCCACACAGGCTGGCGTCTCTGCTTTCGGAGTCGTTGCAATCGCGACCATCAACGCGGTCGGTGGGGGTATCCTCGCGGATATTCTGCTTGACCGGGCTCCATTCGTGCTCTTCGACGGGTTCTACGCGAGCTGCGCTGTCCTCGGCGGATCGGCATACTGGGCGGCAGGCGTAGTCGGTGTTGCTTCCGGGACAGCCGCGCTTCTGTGCGCCACTGTGACGGTGGCAACGCGACTAGCCGCGGTGGCGCTCGGATGGCAGCTTCCGACGGCACAGCAGCTCGGGGTGCGGCAGGGGTGACGTGACGACCGAACACACTGCTCACCGGACTCTCACACCCTCGAGGCCCTCTGTCTTCGGTGCAGCGAGGAGAGACCCCGCTGATAACCTGCGTGGTCCGACTAAACGCCACCCGGACCACACGAACGTGTGCTAGTTGCTCCGGCGGGTCGGTGCTGTCGACCGTTCTCTCACGACTCTGCCGGCGGCGGGCCCACGATCTCGATTCCGTGGTCCTCGGCAAACCTGTTCACTCGTGCGATGGCCTCCTCGGAGGGTGGCGTTGATGGGACCTCCTCGGTCTCGACCGGCTCGCCGACGGCAGTCACAAACTCGGCGAACCCGGCAGGCGTCGTCGAGGTGATGATCACCGACTCCTCGTCCGCAACGAGGCTGTGTGCTTCCCCGCGCGGTAGCACAACCGTCTCGCCCGCCGGTACCGAGCGTTCGTCCTCCGCCGTGTGAGCGGTCACAGCGCCGTCGACGACGTGGATCGTTTCGTCCGCAGTCTCGTGCACGTGCATCGGCGGGGCGTGGCCCGCTCGGAGGTGCATCTCGACCACCGAAAGCCGCGCTCCCGTCTGTTCCCCGCTCACACGGATGTACGCGGTCGTATCCAGGAACCGATAGGCGGTTGCGCTGTCGCTTCCCCCGACGACTGGGCTGACGAACTCCGACATACAACCTGACTGTCCGGCTCGGTCGTCTAAAGCGCAGCGGCCCCGGCCGGGCCCAGCCCGTTCGCTGCTGCACACGGCAGCTGTGTCGACCCTGTCCAGGCCGGGTGCGGCAGCGTACTGTGATGGCTCGCTCGCGCTCACCGCGGTTGGTGTGACCGCCGAAACGGGCAGCGAACCCGGGACGCGATCAGATCAGGTGTTGGATGTCCGTATCCGCCATCTCCCGCAGCGCCGTGGCCGCGCCGACGCCTGTGGTGACACCGTCGTAGAAATTATCTTCGGCGGGATGGGCCAAGATTTTGAACCGAATACTATCGAGTAGTTCGCCCTCTTCAGCCAACGGCTGCTTCATACTACGTTGTCTCTGATACAGAGGATTTCAAAAGGGCGAATACCCCAATAATCAGTACCTCAGTACTTCTGGTACCACGGGAGCTGCGGCGTTGTACTCAGCGAACAATTATCACGGGAATCGGAGCTCGCTTCGAGACAGTCTCGGCCACGTTTCCGACGAGGAACCGACGTACCATACGACTCCGGTCTGCCCCGTGTGCACCGAGTACAATCGTATCGTAGTTCTCGGCACGACCAACGATATTCCGGGCGGGATGGCCGACGCCAACGATTGTATCGATCTCTCGATCACGTTCGTTTGCTATCTCCCGAGCACGTTCGAAGGCAGGTTCGGCACGTTCAGCGGCGGCTTCCTCAATATTGTCTTCGAGGGCGAGTCCCGCTGCCTCACCCATTAGCGATGACGGGACGCCAACGACGTGTATAACGGTCACATCGGCGTCTGAAAAGTTGTCGAGTGCGTATTCGAGAGCCTGCCCGGCGAGCTTGGAGTCATCCATCGGAACGAGAATTCGTGAGGCCATATCTCAAGCGATGTTATCCACCTACCTAAGTGTCTTCTTCAGGCGACACCCGGAATAAAGAGAAAGAATCCGTAGGCCAGAATCGTCGATATCGACGGCCCGATAATCCACATCGAGAGGTATTTGATAATTGCCCTGGGATTGAAGAGATCCCCCGCATCAACCATTTCTTCAGGTTCGTCTCCACCGATTGGTGCAGCGGATTTACCTTCTATTCCTTCGGCGGTGATCGCCCCGGAAACGATCGTGGGATCTCCTGTATCTCGAGTAATGGCTTCACGAACGGTGACCGGGCGGGTTGCACGGCCCCACCCAATCCCAACAATCGTCATAACCGTTGCCAGCACGAGACTGATTGGGATGCCAATCCACGAGAGCAGTGTCGTGATCGTTGATGCGGTGAACATAACAAAGAGAGCCGCAAGCAGGGGAATATTGCTCAGTTCACTCCCCACGGATTCCATCGTTCGGCGAGCGATAGTGAATCCGCCAACCCCAATTGCAAGCGTGGCGATGAGGATTGCAACGTTTGGTTTCACTCCGCCGACGCCCCCGACCAGTGGTGCAGCGGCGTTTGGTACGTTACTCGCCCCTGCACTGAACGCCATATAGCAACCGAGGATGAGTACAACTGCCGTCCCACTGAGTTCTGACCACGTCGTGTTTGGGCCAAACGTTGGCTTCGGAACCGCCCCTGTCCGATGAATTGTCAACAACGGGCCGTCTGATTTTTCAATCTGCACCCGTTGGTTAACCTTCGGATAGATGTACCGTCCGATAATACCGCCAATCCAGAAACCAACAAACGGTGTCACGATCCAATATGAAAGGATTTCCGTCACCGTTGCGTAATTGAGCGAATCTGTCGCCAACCCGAGACCGGCTATCGCACCGACGGTTGTCATCGAGGTTGGAACGGGGACGCCGAAGATATTGGCAGCGAGGATACCCAACCCGATAAAAAAGAGGACGGCGACACCCGCCGAGAGCGTGAGCTCGGTCGTGATGATCCCTCCGCTCAGTGTGTCCATCACGTTCCGTCCGACTGTCCAACCACCGAGGAAGACAAAAAACGTCATAAGCCCCGCCGCGGTTGTCTTGATGACGATACCAGCACCGACGGGCGGCCCCCACGCGATTCCAGTCGATGACCCCCCAATATTGAACCCCACGAAAATAGACGCAATAATCCCAATTGCGAGAAGGACTTCCACCATTATCCGATAACACACACATTGTCGTCAAATAAGCATCGTCACAGCTGGAGATATTCCGATAGGCTGAGCTTTTGAGAATTGACTATCAATCGGAATCGAATCTATTTTCTCACTCATATTTCGGCCATCAATATGGAAGAGCCGGAGTCGGTCCGGGGACTCGCACGCCAACCTGACGAAGACAAGGGCGTCATCAGCCGGGATCTTGAAGCGCTTGCCCAGCTTGATTAAAGAGTTCCCTGCGTCCCGGAACCAACGGAGGGATATTCCGAAGTTAGAGAAGGATCAGACGGTCATCAAGGGCCCCGGGCCGAGTAGTCGTCAAACGCGTCTCCTGACCTGTGCCAGCAGTACGGAATCCGATACGCGTCTCGGATTTCCGTAGCCATCAGATCGACACTGTTTCGTAGAAATCGTTCGCCAGTGGCAGGATACGGCGGCCGCGCCTACGGTGAGTTGGTCGCGTCATTAAGCGGGTCGGTAGTCTCGCTGTCGTAGCTAGCCCGCCACAACTGGTGGACGGCACGTGCGACGAGGACAAGCTCCGTCACTCTGATACAGGACGCTTCGACGTCGCCATCATCGCTCGACGCATTCGGGGGTGGGTGGTAGTGGCCGTCCCCGTCAGGAGCGGTGTACTCGTGGGGGTGAACGTCCCATCGGAGGTTCCGATCCGTATCGTCGCTGTAGTGAACGTTGTAGTCCTCTTGCACCGACCACCGGACGGTCATAGCCGCAGTCGTTGCCTCGCCGATGCCATCGTCAAGCTGGAGACGCAGTTCGCTGGGACTCACCGGGTCGTCCAGCGACCCACTCGCGAGGGGTTCGAGGCGTTCGAACTCGGAGCGAAAATCGTGGAGGACACCGGCGTCGATGGCTCCTCGCAGCGAGTGCGACTCGGCGTCCTCCATCGTGTCACCCGGTGAGACCTGCTGGCTCGCTGCGGTCGCCAGAGCCGGTGTCGTCCTCGACGGCCTCGGTTGCGTCTGCGAGCGCGAGGGCGGCCCGCGCGAGTTTCAGATTCCGACGTGCCGTCTGCCACTCTGTCATCGTCGCCGCGTCTAACGCTGCGTCAGCGATGGCTGCATCACGTGGAGATTCCGCGCCGGTCTGCTCCTCGAACTCCCGGACTGTCTCACGAAGCTCCGTAACGCGTGCCGACAGCATTTCGACGTCGACCGAATCGAGTATCTGCTGGGCGCGTTCAAGCACGACCGAGCGCGGGGCGCGTTTGTACCACGTTCCACGCTCGTCCGGCGGGGAGACCGCCTCGACGAAGCCATCCTCAGCAAGGACCGTTAGATGCTTGCGTGCGGTCGTCTCCGAGGTCAGCGCACGCTCGGCGATAGTGGCGACTGACTGGGGATCGTACGTCCGCTTCATTACGGTGCGAACGCGCTCGCCGGGACTGGTGTCCACCTTCCACTCCTCGGTGACGCGCTCGTTCACGTCGGCGGGGCGGTCGTCGGTCATACATAGTCTCGTGGACACAAATATATTAGCCTTGGGAGAAATATTCTTGCTTCGGCTGTCTGACCCACCATCGCATCGGCCTGCCGGTCTGACGTCCCCTCTAGCTGCAGTCCACAGTGGGCGGTGAAAATTAGTACTTCGCGCAGCCGATTCACCAGACGCAGATCATCAAGTATCGGCGGCTTCAGTTAGTAGGGACAACAGATCGGGCCGAGTAGTTGTAGAAACGGGTCTGTTTTCCTATTCGTTCAAAATCGCGTGATGAAATTTTCCCAACGACGATCTGTTGTAGTGTGTCAGCACCATCCTCTACAGACCACTCTCCAATGGGTACTACGGCCGAGAAGGATCATTGAAAAAAACTCGCTGAGCTTAGGCCAGAAGCAGTATCCCTCAGAACAGGTCGAGGATCATCAAATACAGAACGAACAGCACACTGACTGCCGTGAAGGCTGGGGTTGCGATTTCCGTGGCGTGCTGCCACGAGTACATGCCGTCGGCGGGTGTCCGTTTTTCTAGAGCGATCTCCTCAGGAAGCTTCTTGGCGATGCCGTTTAGATGATCGGCCCCGATGACTGCGACCATCCGGTTGCCCTGCGCAGCAGCCTCGGTGATCTTGTCGGCGATGATCTGGTCACCGTTTACTTCGTTGGTAGACCGATTCATTCCGTGGCGCCGGAGTACCAAGACAGGGAGGAGCGCCGCCCCGAGGAGCAGCGAGGCGCCACCAAGCGTATCTCCTGTGAAGAGACCATCCGTTCTAGTTTAGTGGCGGTCAAGGGCGAACTCACCCGATTGAACCTGTTCACGTAACCGTTCCCTGTGTGGATTTGGATTCCTTGACACCC
>NZ_BMOC01000029.1 GCF_014646875.1 Halobellus salinus
GGCGGACGACCCGCGGGCCAGCCTTCGTATCGTGCTCACGCTCGATACAGCAGTGTACGTCAAGTACCACTAACGACTCTGTATCGGTCAGCGTCGTCGCTTTGACCGTTTTGACGTTTCGCCCACATCGCTGGAGGTAGTGTTGTGACGCTTGCTCGCGTTCGAAGAACGTGCTGTCGAGGGCAACGCGGCCAGATTGCGGGTGTTGCTGCGCGGAAATGCGCAGCAACGCCCGCCAGATGTACATCGCGTAACGGTCGAACGAGTAGTAGAACGTAGATGGATCAGGCGGTGCGTCCGGGTGGACTCCGAGGCGGTCGCAGACTTCCGGCATAAGGCTGATCCGATCGACGAGTTCGGCGTAGCTGTGCCCTTTTTCCTTACGAATACAGTGCGCGACGATGTGAGCCTCGCGGGCAAGCCCGCCCGAGTCGGGCTTGCCCGCTCGCTTCCCCAACGCTTGTTTGGCTACACGTAGCGTAGTGCTGTCTCAACGAGGCCGAGCAAAGCGACTCACATAATCGCCTTCTCGACCTCATTTCCTCAAATCGTTACGGAATAATCCTGCCGCTGTCTTCCATTTTCAATAGAGCAGAACGATTCCGTTTGAGTGAGGTGCCGTCTGGTGGTTCGCGCACATCCGAATCCGGGTAGAAATGCTCCGTTGAATAGCGGCGTCCCCGTTGACAGCCGGAATCTGCGTACCCTTGTACAACTCTATGAGCGGTGGTCTCAGAACTGGTGTGGCTTCGGCCTCACTCAGAACCCGCTATTCA
This sequence comes from Halobellus salinus, assembly GCF_014646875.1. Lineage (GTDB taxonomy): Archaea > Halobacteriota > Halobacteria > Halobacteriales > Haloferacaceae > Haloquadratum > Haloquadratum salinum. The sequence continues at coordinate 777 of NZ_BMOC01000029.1, forward strand.
ACAGGGCAGAATCAACTCTCTGCACTGCGGGAAGCCGCACGCAACGTCACTCGGTACTGACTTTCGTCTCCTCACCCGCGTTCGTCGGCAGAACGAACCGGGTGCGAGAATCGAACCCAATGCGAGACTCGCTGCGCGCGCCTCGCGCAACTCGACTCTCGGCTTCCGGTTTTTCGACTCATCCCTTCGGTCGTCGTGAAAAAGTCCGGGTGCGAGAATCGAACCCGCGTCTCAGCCTCCACAAGGCTGAAGGATGGTCCACTACCCTAACCCGGACACGCACCTGTCAGTACCCCCGTCCGAGGCAAATACGTTACGACTCCCGGGCCGCGTGCGTCCGGTTCACACGCGGCCGCATCGGGACGCTTTTGACCGCCACCGACATATCTCGATCAACCGTGGCCATCACGGACAAAATATACCTGAAGAACCACCGGCAGATCGTGTCCCAACTCGACACCTCGATCCCGAAAGGGGCGTTCAAGGGAGCCACGATGGACGTGCTCTACTCCGGCGACGGATTGGCAAAGCTTGACGACGCCACCCGCGACCGGCTGCTGGACTTCGCCGAGGACTTCCTCGACCCCGAAAACCCCGACGACCTCTACACCGGCTACCCCGAACAACAGTTCATCCAGTACCTGCTGGAACTCCGCGCGCAGGGGCTCCACCCCGACGCCATCGTCGATGTGATGAGCGACGAGTACATGCTCTACGCCTACCCCGGCGACGTGCTCTCGTTTCTCGACAACGCCGTCCGGACGCTGGAAGCCGCCGAAACCCTCGCGGGGGTCGACGGCACCCAGCGGATGGCGGAGAAACTACGGCGGGCCCGGCGGGCGCTGTCCGGGTAGCCACCCGCCGGCCGTCGCAACCCGCGCTCAGGCCTGATTCCACGGCGCGGCGTCGAAGTCGACGATCCGGTGCCGCCGTTTGACGCCGTTGATCGCGGCGATGTCGTCGCCGTCGAGTTCCAAGTCCACCGCTGCGAGGTTCTCCCGGATGTGCGCCGGCGACGCCGCCTTCGGGATCGGCGTCACCCCCTCTGTTGCGTCGAGCCACGCGAGCGATACCTGCGCCGGGGTGGCGTCGTGTCTCTCGGCGACCTCAACGATCCGGTCGACCCCGCCGACCTGGTTCCTCGCAATCGGGCAGTACGCCACCAATTCGTGGCCGTGCTCGACTGCGAGTTCGCGGAGGTCGGGCTGTGGCAAGAGCGGGTGCATCTCGACTTGGTGGGCCGCGATTGGGTTCGCCAGCCGATCCATCGCGTCCCGGAGTTGGTCGGGCCGGAAGTTGCTCAGCCCGATCCGGCCGACGATGCCCTCCTCGACGGCGGCGTCGAGCGCCGGCAGGGTCGACTCCGGGTCGTAGGTGTGCAGCGGCCAGTGGACGTACAGCAGGTCGAGCGAGTCGACGCCGAGTCTGTCGGCGCTCTCCCGAGCCGTCTCCAGCACGTCGTCGTACCCCAGGTTCGCGGTGTCGAGTTTGGTCGCGACGAACACGTCGTCGGCGTCGCGGTCGGCGGCAGCCAACCCGTCGGCGACGAACGTCTCGTTGCCGTAGCTCTGTGCAGTGTCGACGTGGTCGTAGCCGAGGTCGACCGCACGCGCAACGGCGTCGGCGCACGCCTCCGGGCCGGTCATCCGGTACGTCCCGAGTCCGATCGGTGGAAACTCCATGGTTGGGTATCACCCCCCACGGAGTCGACCGTTTCGGTGTCGCGTCGGCGACTGTCGGTCGCGACGCGGCCGTGCCGACGTGCCTTTGTCGGTCCCGCGTCTACCCGGCATTATGCCAGACTCCGACACCCCACGACTCCTCGTCTACGGCGCGTACGGCTACACCGGTCGCCTCGTCGTCGACGCCGCGATCGACCGCGGGTACGACCCGATCGTCGCCGGCCGCAACGCTGCGAAGACCCGTGGGGTCGCGACCGCCAACGACCTCCGGGCCCGGTCGTTCCCGGTCGCCGAGGCCGATGCTCACTTCGACGATGTCGACGCCGTGCTCAACTGCGCCGGCCCCTTTGCGGAGACCGTCGACCCGATGATCGACGCCTGCCTCGACACCGGGACCCACTACCTGGACATCACCGGTGAACTCCCGGTGTTCGAGCGGATCAGCCGTCGCGGCTCCGACGCCGTTGAGGCGGGCGTGACGCTGCTTCCCGGCGTCGGCTTCGACGTGGTCCCCACCGACTGCCTCGCGGCGCACCTCCACGGCCGGCTTCCGGAGGCGACGCACCTCTCGCTCGCGTTCGACGCCGACGGCGGCGTCTCCCCGGGGACGCTCAAGACCGCCCTCTCGGGGGGCGGCCTCGAGGGCGCGGCCCGTCGCAACGGCGTCCTTCGCGCGGAACCGGTCGGCGAGCGGACCCGCGTGGTCGACTTCGGCGACGGCCTCCAGCGCGCGGTGTCGATCCCGTGGGGCGACGTCTCGACGGCCTACCACACCACGGGCATCCCGAACATCGACGTCTACCTCGCGCTCCCGCGGGCGGGGCGAACTGCGGTGGCGCTCGCGCCGTACGTTGGCGGGGTTTTCGACACCGAGGCGGTCCAACGCGGCGCATCGTGGCTGATCGACCGGTACGTCGACGGCCCCGACGCGGAGACGCGAGCCTCCGGCGAAGCGCACGTCTGGGGTGAGGTCCGGACCCCGGACGACCGGCTGGTCTCCCGGCTCCGGACGCCCGAGACCTACCGGTTCACCGCCGAGGCCGCCGCGCTGATCGCTGAAAAGGTCCTCGACGGCGACGCGCCTGACGGGTATCAGACCCCGGCGTCGGCGTTCGGGCCGGATCTCGTGCTCGAAATCCCGGGCGTCGAACGCGTCGACTTCGTCGCCGACGAGGTGGTGTCGCGCGAGTCGTCGCCGGGCGAGAGCGTCGCGAGCGACTGAGCGGACTTTCAACTTTCGACCTATGCTAATCGTAAGGAATGGTATATTGACGGAACAGCGTGCGGGACTCAGAAGATACCTCGCATAAAAAGTGATCCAAGAATCGTTTTTTTACACACTGGATTTTTGGCACTCCTCCCCGTTCAGTACCTGTGGGGATTGAATGGGCGAAAGGGTTGACAAAGATGACCTCCTTGCTGACCTCCGCCGCGTCTATCAGAAGTTGGATTCTCCTCCATCTGAATCCCAATATAGAGAATATGGTCACTACTCCGCATCCGCTGTCCGGAATCGCTTTGGAAGATTCACTGAAGGACGAGCAGCGGCTGGGATCCCAAACCCCGATATGCGAGGTGGAAACAATCGGATCTCGCGCCAGGATCTCTTGGAGGAATTACAACGTCTCGGTGAAGACCTTGGAAAGACGCCCACTCGAAAGGAGATGCAAAAAGACGGAGCCTATGGCGAAAAACCATACCGCCGTGAGTTCGGAAGTTGGTCGGAAGCGCTGCTGGCCGCTGGATATAGTTATAGTGAACTCAACCGCCCGGGCACGCACGTTGCAAAGCGTATAATTGTCGAATGTACGGTCTGTGGTGAATCTGACCAACGACTGCAGAGCGACATCGCAGGGAAACAAAACACGTTCTGTTCCCAAGAATGCCTACATACGTGGCGAAGTGAACAGTTCGCCGGTGATGCGCATCCGCTGACAGAGAGAATTGAGGTGAACTGCGAATGGTGTGGTAATTCGATGCAGCGGATTCCAGCAGTAGTTGAGATGCGGACGTATCACTTCTGTAATTACGACTGTATGGGCGAATGGAGGTCAGAGTTTAGAGCTGGAGAGGATGCGCCAGCGTGGGAGGGTGGAATAGGGCTATACAGAGGACCGAACTGGTTGACACAGCGTAAGCGGACTGTAGAACGGGACGGAAGACAATGTCAGCGCTGTGGCTGTACCGAGGCTGAACATTTTGATAAGTACGGACGAGAATTAAGCGTCCATCATCTCACGCCGGTCCGGGAATTTTACCGAGAAACAGATGACGGAGAGCCGGATTTCACCGAGATGAACGCACTTGATAATCTAATCACCCTTTGTATTGAATGCCATCGTAGGATCGAAAAGCTGCCCGTAGTACCACAGTTTGATACCTGAGGTGCCTGTGCCGACGGCCGTATTCGGATGCGCGGTGGCCGACCGAAAATCCGCGTTGGGCGGGACTGGAAGGGGCCGCGCTCTCGGCGAAGACGCGCGACGTAAGGACCGCAGGCGCGAGCGGAGTGAGCGCCGAGGACCGCAGCGAGCGCATCGAGTCGAGAGCGCGGGGGCTTCCGAAGTCTTCACGCCTCCGTTCGTCTCAGTCTTACTCGTCACTCAGTCGTGTCCGTATCCCCTCCGAAACCGTTTTGATGCGGCCTCGCGCACACTCGGTATGCCGAAGGAACCCGAAACCGGGTACGACCCCTCGTTGGGTCGGAAATTCATCTTCGTGACGGGTGGCGTGATGTCGGGGCTGGGGAAGGGTATAACCGCCGCCAGCACCGGCCGACTCCTCTCGAATGCGGGCTTCGACGTGACCGCAGTCAAAATCGACCCGTATCTCAACGTCGACGCGGGGACCATGAACCCCTACCAGCACGGGGAGGTATATGTGTTAAAGGACGGCGGCGAGGTCGACCTCGATTTGGGGAACTACGAGCGCTTCCTCGGGGCCGACATGACCTCCGACCACAACGTTACGACGGGGAAGACTTACCAGCACGTCATCGAGAAGGAGCGCGGGGGCGACTACCTGGGCCAGACCGTCCAGATCATCCCCCACATCACCGACGACATCAAGCGGCGGATCCGGGAGGCCGCGGTCGGGACCGACGTCTGCATCGTCGAGGTCGGCGGCACCGTCGGCGACATCGAGGGGATGCCCTACCTCGAAGCCCTCCGGCAGTTCGCCCACGAGGAAGACGACGGTGACATCCTCTTCACACACGTGACGCTGGTGCCGTACTCGAAGAACGGCGAACAGAAGACCAAACCCACACAGCACTCGGTGAAGGAACTCCGATCGATCGGGCTTCAGCCAGACATCCTCGTGGGGCGGTGTGAGGACGAGCTCGACCCCGAGACCAAAGAGAAGATCGCGCTGTTCTGCGACGTGCCGACAGAGGCCGTCTTCTCGAACCCCGACGTCGAGGACGTCTATCACGTCCCGCTGATGGTCGAATCCGAAGGGTTAGACGAGTACGTGATGGAGCGGCTTGACATCGACGGGGAGGCGCTCCCCACGGCCGAGCGCGACAACCGGTGGCGCGAGCTCGTGACCCGCGACAGGGATACCGAAGTCGACATCGCCCTCGTCGGGAAGTACGACCTCGAAGACGCGTACATGTCGGTCCACGAGGCGCTGAAACACGCCGGGATCGAGCGTCGGACCGAAGTGAACGTCCAGTGGGTCGACTCCGACGAGATGCTCGACCGCCACGAAAATAGGTTGAAAGGGGCCGACGGCGTGGTCGTCCCCGGCGGGTTCGGGACGCGCGGCATCGAGGGCAAACTCAACGCCGTCGAGTACTGCCGCGAGAACGACGTTCCCTTCCTGGGGCTGTGTCTGGGCTTCCAGATGGCGGTCGTCGAACACGCCCGGAACGTCCTCGGGCTGTCGGGCGCCCACTCCGCGGAGCTCGATCCCGAGACTCTCCACCCCGTCATCGACATCCTGCCCGAGCAGTACGAGGTCGAGGACATGGGCGGCACGATGCGGCTCGGCGCCCACGACACCGACATCGAGTCGGGGTCGCTCGCCGAGCGGGTCTACGGCGACACCGTCTGCACCGAGCGCCACCGCCACCGCTACGAGGTCAACCCCGAGTACATCGAGGAGTTGGCGGGTGGCGCGCTCGCGTTCTCCGGCACCGCGGACAACCGGATGGAGATCCTCGAACGCGACGACCACCCGTTCTTTTTTGGGACGCAGTTCCACCCCGAGTTCCGGTCGCGGCCCGACCGCGCCAGCCCGCCGTTTGTGGGCTTTCTCGAAGCGGTTACCGGAGAGTTGGACGCGCGTGACCTCGGAGACCAGGAGGTGCAGGCCTGATGGTCGACGTCGAGCCGTTCATCGAGGAGGCGGTCGCGGAAATCGAGTCGGCGATCGGTGACGGCAACGCCATCATCGCGCTGTCGGGCGGCGTCGACTCCTCGGTCGCGGCGGCCCTGGCGTACCGTGCGATCGGCGACCGGCTGACGCCCGTCTACGTCGACACCGGGCTGATGCGGAAAGGCGAGACCGAGGGGATCCGCGAGACCTTCTCGTACATGGACTCGCTGCGGATCGTGGGGGCGCAGGACCGCTTCCTCGACGCCCTCGCCGGCGTCACCGACCCCGAGGGCAAGCGCCACGCGATCGGCGAGCAGTTCATCCGGGAGTTCGAGCGGGAGGCGAAATCGGCAGACGCCGACTACCTCGTCCAGGGGACGATCTACCCCGACCGGATCGAGTCCGAGGGCAACATCAAATCCCATCACAACGTCGGTGGACTGCCCGAGGTCGTCGACTTCGAGGGGATCGTCGAACCCGTTCGGGACCTCTACAAGGACGAAGTCCGCGAGGTCGCCCGCGAACTCGAACTCGGGGCGGTCACCGAGGAGCGGATGCCGTTCCCCGGACCGGGGCTCGCGATCCGCGTGATCGGGGAAGCCACCAGAGAAAAGGTTGCGGTCGCCCGCAAGGCGTGTCACGTCGTTGAGGAAGAGACCGCCGAGCACGACCCCTGGCAGGCGTTCGCCGCGGTCGTGGGCAAGGCCACGGGGGTGAAAGGCGACAACCGCGTCCACGGGTGGATCGTGTCGGTCCGGTCGGTGGAGTCCCGCGACGGGATGACCGCCCGCGCTCAGGAGCTCCCGTGGGAGACCCTCCAGCGCATCCAGTCGCGGATCACCGGCGAGAACGACAACGTCGCGCGCGTGGTCTACGACGTAACGCACAAACCGCCCGCGACCATCGAGTACGAGTGAGTTCGATGATCATCCTCGCCGGTCCCGACGACGACGGCCTCGCGGGCGAGTTGGAGGCGCTCGGCGCCGAGATCGTCCGCGTGGAAGGGATCGCCACCAGAGAGTCGCTCGACGCCGCCGGGCTCGCGGAGGCCCACACGCTCGTGCTCACCGAGATGGACGACGCCTCCGCGATTCCGGTGGCGAAAGAGGCGAACACCGACGTCCGGATCGTGACCTACTCCCGGGAGTCGCTGCCGGAGTTCGCCCGCGGGCAGGCCGACCTCGCGATCGACCCTGCGCTTCTGACCCCCGAAGTCGTCGCCGACGAACTCGCGAACGGCCACGCCGAAGAGCGGGCGTAGCGCGCCGGCCGTACGCGCGTTCTGTGTGGAGCGGACGCGCCGCCGTTCTGACCGGATCCCACTCCACCGACGGCGACCGAAACCAGTGTGGCTGCGTGTGCGACTCTACCGCGCGTCCGCCGGGCAGGTGTCGACGCCCAGTACCGAGTACAGCCCACAGAACCCAGTGTAGGCAGTCACAAGCAGCATCAGGGCGCCGACGCCCAGGACGGGTGCCGCAAGCGCGGGCAACGGGGCCGTGCCCGCGAGCGTCGCAAGTGCGGCCACCCCGGCGAGCGCGCCGACGACGGTACGTACTGTCTTGTCCGCCTGACCCACATTCACATTCATACTTTCCGTATGTCTGCAGGAGTGAATAATGCTTCGCTGTCGAACACGAACGCGTAATAAACCGATGGAAACGATCGAAAACGCTGCTCGGGGCGAGACGGGATGCTCAGCCACGCTGCCGACCCGTGCGAAGGCAGTGTTGTGTTTCGTGTAGCACTGATCCAAGACTAGCGCCGCGCCCAGTCGCCGAGGCGTGGCCGCCCGCTCGCGCCGACGGGGACGGTCGAATCGTGCGGACGGCTGTTGAGGCGAGCGGGCGATATAAACGGTCGTCGGGCGTGAGACGGCCGTATCGCCCGGTGCGTTGACGCGGGCAGGCGTCTCGTCGACCGGTCCCGCGGCGGGGCCGCAGACCGCGGGATCCGCCGGAGATCAGGTGTAGCTCTCGATCAGCGTCGAGAGTTGGTCCTCGCCCCGGACGCCGACGACCTGCTCGACAGCCTCGCCGTCGCTAAAGAGCACCATCGTCGGGACGCCGCGAACCCCGTACCGCCCCGCCAGCGCCTGGTGCTCGTCGACGTCGACCTTCGCGACCGTCGCCGACGTGTTCGCGGCCACCCCCTCGACGATGGGTTCGAGCTGTTTGCAGGGCCCACACCAGTCCGCGTGAACCGCCTCGGGGTCAAGCCCCGAGGCTTCCCGTGGATTAGTCGGACACTCCCATCCGACCATCGGCCTGATAGCCTCGGGCAGTCGGGTGGGTCACGGTCGGGGCGTCCACGGCCCCCGATGCCTGCCGTCGCACCTTCCGCACTTGGGGAAGGCTGTTGAGAGCAGGCACATTCCAATTGAGTTTCTTCACGCCCTTCACGGCGATGTTGACGCTTGCACCACGGTCGCTATGGTCTTGATGCCGACAGCCCTTGCACTTGAACCGCTTCTTGTGACGGTTCGCACGCTCTGTGTGTCCACACATCGGACACCGCTGACTCGTGTACTCAGGGTTAATCCACGCTGTTGGAATGTCCTCGAACGACGCCTTGTACGACGTGTAGTATTGGAGCGCACGGAACGGGAGGTGGTGCAAGCGCCGATTCATCCGTGTGCCGTAGTCGATACTGTCGCGCATCTCTTTGAGGTCTTCAAAGACGATGCACGGCGTCTCGAACTGCTGGCTCCACTCTACGATGTGATGAGACACTTTGTGGAGTCGGTCACGGACGAACCGTTCCTCACGCCCTTCCAGCGTGTCTTGGATACTGTCCTTCCCCGCGTTCTGGACGCGCTTCCGCATCGTGAAGTAGCGGTGGCGCTCGAACTTGATTTCGGGGAAGTCGATAACCAACGTGTCCTCGACGCCATCCTCAGAGAGTGCGGTCAGCGCGACGTTATCCTCGTTCACGTCCACACCGATGACAGTCTGTGAGTCCTGCTTATTTCGAACAGTTTGCTCGGTGTTAGTGACGTTGACGTGCAACTCGGCGTTGTCGTTGTGAAACAGAGCTTCTGCCGTTCCAATCTTCCACTCGTCGCTTTCGAGTGCGGTCTTGAGAATGTCGAGGTGAACGTCACTCCCTTCGAGGACGCCCGTGACGTGCTTGTACGGCTTCGCGCTGACGCGGAACGCCACGTCGCCGTCGTTGGTGAGCGACAGATTGTACCCCTCCTCGTAGTTCGCTCGGAGCGGATACGCGCCGTCTTTGGTATGACTCGGCTGGCCGAAGTCATCGTATTCGTAGTAGTTCTCCATCGCGCCGAGTGCCTTCGCAACGACGCGCTGAGTTGTGTTCTTCACGAGGTTGGCGTCGTCAGCCACGCGGTCGGGAATCACATTCCAGTCCACGCCTTCTTTGGCGAGTTGGATGGTCTCGTTATACACCGAGCGGGCTTCGAGTGTGGCGTCGTACAGCAGACTCTCGTTGTCACTCTGGATGTCGAGTTGGAAGTCCAGCGTCTTGACGAGAGCCTGTGCGTCGGTCATTCTTCGTCTTGTTCGGTGGGTTCTGAGGTTCGGACGACCTTCACGTCAGCCCCACGCCAGCGTTTCGGGACGGTGACGTGGGCACTGTTCCCAAACGGTTTGACCTTGCCGTCGAGAACTTCCTCGCCGTCGATTTTAAAACGATTCGCCATACTCACGTATATCCTTTGGATATACTTAACTGTGTTGGTGAGAAGCGGTCGAATCACACAGTGTACAACGTCAACTACCACTTCGTGTGGTGCCCGAAATATCGTCACGCAATTCTCGAACCCATCGAGGATTCGCTGGAAGCGAGTTTCCGCGACGTGTGCGACGAGTACGGCTACGAGATACTGTCGCTCCACATCTCACCCGACCACGTACACCTGTTCCTGACAGCCCATCCGAAACACGCGCCGAGCGAGATTGCACGGACGGTCAAGAGCATCACGGCTCGGGAGATGTGGGAACAGCACGAACCGTACTTGACGGAGTATCTATGGGGTGGTGGATTTTGGGAACAGTCGTACTACATCGGAACGGCGGGGCAGGTATCCACGGAGACGATTGAACGGTATATCGAACGAACAGAACACGTCTAAGTGTCGGCTTCACCCTCGGGGTCAAGCCCCGAGGCACTCGCCTTGTTCATCTGTAGAAGTCCGCCAGCACCACACCGTCACGCGTGGTCTCGGCGAACTCCTCCTGGCTCCCGATGTGAACCGGTTCCCCCGGCGCGCCCGCGGGGTCGGGGTCGGACTCGGACGCCGCACCGGCCTGTTCCAGCAGCTCTTTTCGCTTCTGTTCTCGGATCTCGTTGACGTTGTCTGATTCGCTCATATACCACGTGCTACGCGTTCGATCCGCTTAATAGTTTTGCAGGAATTCTACACAACTATCGATGCGTGGTGGTTGATCTGCGTGACCTCTCTCCCACCGGGTCAGCGCGAAGCCGTATCTGTGCCGTCTCAAGCGTGTTTCCCCAGATTCAGTGTCACCTCTTAGCCCACCACAGCCGTCCCTCGGAAACGTCGGGTCTGTATGGGTGTGCAGTATTGCACACTATCGAATTCGCGTACGGATCGAGCCCGGCACCCGCAGGCCGATTGCACGGCTGACCGAGTCGGCGGCCAACGGTCGCCCCCGGTTCCGCAAGTTTCTCACCGCCGAGCGCTGTTGAGGGAGGTGGCGCTCGGCGGCACCCCGTGAGAGGAGTCGGTCTCAGTCGTGGGTCGGCGACAGACCGTCCGGATCCAACGTCGTTGGCCCGTCACCGTCGGTGAACGACACGCCCTCCCCACTCCCGTTGGAACCTCCGGATTCGGGATCAGCACCGGACAGGGGCGCGCTCGACGCGGACGTCCCCGACTCACCGGTCCCGGCGGTCGACGCCGAACCCGCCTCCGATTCGATGGTGAACTGGTCGAGTTCACCCTGGAGTTCGTCGGCCCTGGCGGCCAGCGTTTCGGCGTGTTGGGAGACCTCCGTCATCGACGACGTCTGCTCTTCGGCGGCCGCCGAGACGTTATCCGACTCGCTGCTGACCTGTTGGGCCGCGTCTGTCACCTGATCCACCATGCTGGCGACTTCCTCTGTCGACGCGGCCTGATCGTCCGTGACGGCGCTTACCTCCTGGATGCTCTGGTTGGCTTCGTCGACGTTGGCTGCGATGTCGTCGAGCGCGTCGAGCGCATCCGCGATCGTGTCGGCCCCGGTGGCGATGCGGTCGCCCATCTCTTCGATGTCGGCCACCGCCTCGTCGGACGTCGCCTGGACGCTCTGGATCCGGGCTTCGATCTCATCGGTCGCGTCGGCCGTCTCGCCCGCGAGTTGCTTGATCTCGTCGGCGACAACGGCGAAGCCCTCGCCCGCCTCGCCCGCACGTGCAGCCTCGATCGACGCGTTGAGCGCTAGGATGTTTGTCTGCTCGGCGATCTCCGTGATCAGGTCTACGATCTGGCCGATCTCCCCGATCTCGTCGGCAAGTGACCCGACCTCTTCGACGGTTTCGTCGGACTTCCCTTTGATCGCGTCCATCTCGTCCATCGCGTCACCGGCGGCTGCCTGGCCCTGCTGTCCGATCTCGGAGGTCCGCTCCGATTTCCGTGCGATCTCGCTGGCCGACGACGCGATCTCCTCTACTGTACCGGAGAGGCTCTGCATCTCGGAGGCCACCTCGTCGAGGTTCTCGGACTGCGCTTCCGCGTCCGCCGAGATGGCTTGGACGGATTCGGTGACCTGCTGGCTCGCCTGTTGGGTCTCTCTGGTCCCGACGGTGACCTCCTCGCTCGCGGTGGCCACGTCGTTCGCGAACGCACGGATCGTCCCGACCGTCTCTTCGAGTTCCGCCATCATCTCGTTGAACGTGGTGGCGATGTCGGCCATGGCCTCGTTGTCCACGGACTCGTCCAGCCGACGCGTGAAATCGCCGTTCGCACAGTCGACAATCACTGACTGGTACGACCTGGCCGTCTCCTCCAGATCATCGTTCAACTCGGTCATCTGTTCCCGCTGCTGGGCAGCCTCCTGCTGTTTCTCTTCGGCGAGGGCCCTGGCTTCTTCGACTTCCTCGAGTTTCTCTTGGACCTTCTGTCGGGCTTGCTGGCGCTGGATCGCGAGCGATTGCCAGAGAAATGTGATCGTGGTCGCGAGCATCAACACCCCGAGTGCGTGGATCGATCCCCAGACAATCGGGTTTGCCATCGCCGCCGGGTGGTTGTACACGGTGAACCACTCGATGAGCCCGAAGACGCTGTGCTGGATCGCGACGTATCCGATCGTAATCACGAACGGGATCCAGTCCTCGTACAGCGCAACCACACCGACACCGACGAAGTACAGGAAGTGGGCCTCGATGAACCCACCGGTGAAGTACGCCAGAACCGAGGCGTTGATCATGAACCCGACCGACGCGAGCGAGGAGCGGGCTCGGCGAGGCATCTGCGGCAGCGCGGCAACCACGAGAACGCCCAAGACGAGCCCCGTTCCCACCAGCGAGTGCGTGAGCGGGATCGCGGGCAACTCCGCACCAGTGACGGACTCTACCCCTTCCAACCGGCTAATCACGAACACCACGGGGAGGAGCGCGACCGTGAACGCCACCACACCACGGTGGCGCTTGGTGAACGACTCGTCCGGGATTTCGGTTCCGTCGGGTGTATTTTCGAGATACTGTTTGGCGGCCGACCCTTCGTGACCTGTTGACATCAGGATAGACGAGATTATGATGTTATTTAACCCTCCGCGTTACATTCCCATAATTGAGAATTGCGAAGCACCCTCAACGTCCGGTTCTGCTGTCCCGCTGCCGCCGAAGCAACGTTCAAACCGCCGTCGGCCGTACCCGGGGTATGGTCACGTTCCTCGCCGGTGGGACCGGAACGCCGAAGCTACTCAACGGTGCCGAGGCCGTTTTCGACCCGTCGGCGACGACCGTAGTGGCGAACACCGGCGACGACGTGGAACTCGGCGGTCACCTGGTGTGTCCGGACGTCGACACCGTCCTGTTCCACGGCGGCGGCGTCCTCGACACCGACACCTGGTGGGGGATCGACGGCGACACCACCGCGACGCACGACGAACTCCAACGGCTGGCTGACGCCGCGGGGCTCGATGTCGGCCCGCAGTACCTCGGTGACGACGCCCAGACCGCCGGCCGCGAGATCGCCGAGTGGCGGCGGTTCTCCGGCGTCGCGGAGTTCATGCAGATCGGCGACCGCGACCGCGCGGTCCACCTCACCCGGACGTCGCTACTTGACGAGGGGTGGTCGCTGACCGAGGTGACGCGGACACTCGCGGAGGCCTTCGGCCTCGGAATCGACCTCCTGCCGATGAGCGACGACCCCGTTGCGACCATCGTCCACACCGACGAGGGTGCGATGCACTTCCAGGAGTACTGGGTCCACCGCCGCGGGGACCCCGAGGTCCAGGAGGTGGAGTTCCGCGGCGCCGAGACTGCGACGCCCACGCCCGAGGTCCGCAGTGCGCTCTCCGATCCCGTGGTCGTCGGCCCCTCGAACCCGGTTACGAGCATCGGGCCGATGACCGCGATGGCGGGGGTCGCTGAGGCGCTGGAATCGACGCCCGTCGTGGCGGTGTCGCCGTTCGTCGGCTCTGAGGTGTTCTCGGGGCCCGCGCCGGCGCTGATGCGTGGGGTCGGGTACGACGCCTCGACCGCCGGAGTCGCGGCCGCGTACCCGTTCGCCGACGCGTTCGTGCTCGACGACGACGATCCGACCGAGTTGGAGCGGCCGGTCGTCCGAACCGACACCCGGATCGACGACGAAATCGACGCCGCGCGCGTCGCCCGCGCGGCCGACGCCGCGCTGTCGGAGGCGACGTCGGTGGGCGGCGACACCGGGTACCCGACGGGAGGAGACGCGTAGATGTTTGCACCGCGGGTGGCCCTGGCCAGCCTCAGCGGCGCGGCCGACGCCGCGTGGGCCCGGGCCGGGGCCGACCACGCCGGCGCGGCGTTTCTGGGCGGGATCGCCGTCGACGACCAAACCCGCGAGGCCGCGCGCGCGCTCGTCGCCAGCGACCGCGAGGAGTTCCTCCCGCCCGACCCGATCGGGTTCGTCGAGAGCCAACTCGACGCGCTCGCCGACGCGCCGATCACGCCCGGAGTGAACGTGCGGGCCGCCTCGCCTGACGCCGTCTCCGAGGCCGCGGCGGTGTGTGCCGCCCGCGACGCGATCGTCGAGATCAACGCTCACTGCCGGCAGGCCGAGATGTGTGCGGCGGGGTGCGGCGAGGCGCTGCTCCGGGACCCTGACCGGCTGCGGGCGTTCGTCGCGGCCGCGGTCGGCACCGGGGCGCCGACGAGCGTGAAGGTCCGCGCTGAGGTGGCGGGCGTCGATCTCCCCGCCACTGCCCGCACGGTCACGGCTGCCGGCGCGGACGCGATCCACGTCGACGCCATGGACTCGGAAGCCGTGATCCAGGCGGTCGCCGACGCCGCGCCGTCACTCTTCGTGATCGCCAACAACGAGGTCCGCGGCCGGGAGAGCGTCACCGAGTACCTGGCGTACGGCGCGGACGCGGTGAGCATCGGCCGGCCGAGCACCGAACCAGCGGTCCGGCAGCGGGTCCGGCGCGCGGTCGATGCGTGGGACAGCAGTGAGGCCGGTGACCCGCCCCGGGTCGACCTGGGGGTCGACGCGCAGTGACGCCCCCTCCATCGTCGCCGACCGACGCCGACTGGGGCCCCCCGGAGCGCGCCCAGGTGGCGCTGCTCGCGGACGTCGGCGCGGCGCCGAAGCCGGGGAACGTCGACCGCGACCACGACCACCCGGACCTGCGGCTCGGCCACTTCCTCGCGGGTGGTGTCGGGGCGGGCGTGGGGCTCCGCGCCGCCGCCGTGGGCGACCCGGTCGGGGCTGCGTTCGAGCGCGCGGTCGCCGGGATGAGCCGGGGTGCCGGGACCAACACCCAGTTCGGGAGCCTCCTCCTCTTGGTTCCGCTTGTCCGCGCTGCGGCCGCTTCGGACCGGGACCTCTCGCCTGACGGCGCCGCCGCGGTCGTCGCATCGACCACTGTCGCCGACGCGGCGGCGTTCTACCGCGCGTTCGACCACGTCGACGTCGCGGTCCCGGATCCACCGGAAGGCATAGTCGACCTGGACGTCCGGCGCGGGGCGGAGGCGATCCCGACGCTCGAAGCCCGCGGAGTCACGCTCTCGGACGTGTTCTCGCGGACCACTGCCGACAGCAACGCGACCGAGTGGACAACGGGCTTCCGGCGGACGTTCGAGACCGCGGCGGGGATCGTTGACGACGACGGCCCGCTGACGGACCGGGTGGCACGAGCGTTCCTCGATCGTCTCGCGACCGACGAGGACACACTGATCCGGACGGTACACGGGGCGGCCGTCGCAACAGAGGTCCGCAAGCGTGCGGCAGCCGCTCGCGGCGATTCCGACGCCGTCGCCGCCCTGGACGCCGACCTGCTTGACCGCGGCATCAACCCCGGCGCGACCGCCGACCTGGTCACTGCGGCGACGTTTGTCGCGCTCGAACGGGGTGTGTCGGTGTGACCGACGCCGGAGACGACGCGCCGGGCACCCCCCCGGCGTCCGACACCGAGTACGGTCCCGTCGTCGATTCGGTCGACGCCGACCGCGTCGACGGGTGGCCGCTCCCGCTCCGCGGGGTCACAGAGTCCGTGGTTACGACGCTCGGGCCGAACGACCTGTGGAACCTCGCCGCGCTGGGGCTCCACGCGCCGACGGGGGCCGGCGACGCCACACACGGCGACGCCACACACGGCGACGCCACACACGGCGACGCCACACACGGCGACCCGGTCACCGCTACCACGTGGGGCAACACCCGGACCAGGCGGAACTTCCACCGGCGTGGCGGCGGGGTGATCCAGTTCGTCTCCGACCCGCGGACGTTCGTCGACGCCGCGCTTACCATCCGAGAGTTCGAAGCGCCGGTGCTCCCGGACGCCCACGCGTGGGTCGAGGTGCGGGCCGAGCAGGTTGACGCCGGCGAGGATGGCGGCACCCGGTGGGAGACGTGGCGACTCCACCCAGTCGCGGCGGCCGCGCCCGAGCCGGCTGTCCCGCGGATCAACCGTGGGTTCGCGGCCACCATCGAGGCGACTGTTGCGGCCTCGCGGCTCGACGTCCCGGCGTACGACACCGACGACCTCCTCGCGCGGCTCCGGTGGCTCGCCGACGTGGTCGACCGGTGTGGCGGTCGTCCCGAACGGGAGGCGTTCGCAACGCTGGATACGGAGACGGCGTGGCGGGACCGGCTCGACGACGCAACGGACGTGGTTCGGTTCGACCGTTGAGCCGCGTGGGGCGGAACCGGCCCTTCATCGGTGGGCGCGCACCGAAGACTCCTTGAGCCCCCTGTGCGAGTCGTGCGGTATGAGTACAGACCATCGCGACGACGCGGGGGGCGCGGACACCGACGCGGAGCCGATCCACGAGAACGCGGGCCAGGATGTGATCGCGGTCGACGCCGACGACGCTCCAACGGGCCTTGTCAACCGACTCGACGCCCACACCGGCGATGGGATCCGCCACCGCGCGTTCACGTGTCTCGTCTTCGACGCCGAGGGTCGGATCCTGCTCGGCCAGCGGGCGCCCGAAAAGCGGCTCTGGGACACCCACTGGGACGGCACGGTCGCTTCTCACCCCGTTGAAGGCCAGACCCAGACAGCGGCTACACAGGAGCGGCTTGACGACGAACTCGGGATCACCCCGGACCAGTATTCGGACCTCCGGGTGACGGACAAATTCGAGTACAAACGCTACTACGAGAACGCCGGTCTGGAGTGGGAGGTCTGTTCGGTGCTGAAGGTCACGCTGGAGGACACCTCCCTCGACCCCGACGAAGCGGAGATCGCAGGGCTGCTGTGGGCCGACTACGAACACCTCCACGACAACCTCTCGTGGTACCGACAGCTCCGGCTGTGCCCGTGGTTCGAGATCGCGATGCGCCGGGATTTCACGGACTGACCGGGACCGCACCGGCGGTCGGAACCCCCTTGCCGCACCGGACCGTTCGCTACGACGATGACAGACGCCACGCCCGATCCGGACCTCTACGACTCCCTCGACGGACAGGTCGCTCTCGTCACTGGCGCCAACCGCGGAATCGGCCGGGCGATTGCGGCGAACCTCCACGACCTCGGCGCGACGGTCTTCGCCGCCACCCGGTCTGTGACTCACGACGTTCCCGACGCGTGGGAGCACCTCCTCGTGGACGTCACCCAGGAAGGCGAGATCTCGGGGGCGGCCGACGAGATCTTCGGGACCGCGGGACGGCTGGACATCGTGGTCAACAACGCCGGGGTCGGGGAGTTCGGCTCCGACATCGTCTCGGAGTCGGTCGACACCATCGATCGGACGCTCGCGACGAACCTCCGCGGCCCGATGCTGGTGTGTAAACACACTGTGCCACTTCTGCTCCAGTCCGACGGGGGCCGCGTGGTCACCGTCTCCTCCGGGTTGGGCGCGATCGGCGAACCACAATCCGGCGGGTCGCCCGCCTACCGCGTGTCGAAAACCGGAGTGAACGGGCTTACTGCGTACCTCCACGGAGAGTACGGCGACGAGGGGCTGCTCGCGAACGCGGCGTGTCCGGGGTGGGTCCGGACCGATATGGGCGGTGAGGAGGCCGATCGGTCGGTTGAGCGGGGCGCGGAGACCCCGACGTGGCTGTGTCGGTTCCGGTCGGACTCGCCGGGCGGCCGGTTCTGGCGGGACAGACGGCCGATCGAGTGGTGAACCGCCGCACCGGAGTGGACAGTTCTATGAGTCGGGCCGCCGTCGGTCGTCGTATGTCGCAGGATCCGGGCGTCCGCGAACTCCCCGGTGCCGTGGCGGACTACGCGGCGGGCGCCGCCGATGTGCTCGCACCCGGGGGCGTGGTTGTTGCGGTCGTCGTAGCGTTGGTGGGACTGGTGGCTGCTGCGGTGGTCGGCGGCGGGGCCGTCCTCCTCACCGGTGCGATCCTCGGGCCTGCCGTCGTCGTCGGACTCTGGCTCGAACTCCCCCCGCGGCTCCGGGACCAGCTGGGGTAGCCCGCACAGATCGGGGTTTCAATCGCGGCGACCCCCGACACTCGAGTTGCGCGAGGGTGGCCGAGTCTCGAAAAGCCAACGGACCCAACAGCCGCTCTCGTCGGTGTCCGCGGGTTCGAATCCCTCTCCTCGCATCCACATCCGTGAGCGACAGCACACGGCTCAGTGGAACAGCGTGGTTCGCATCCGCTGAATTGAGGCGCTACGCTCTCTTCCTCAGCGAGCGTCGACCGAAGGGACGGCGCGAGCAGAGAGGGGATACAGCGCCGCACAGCCCTCGTGATCAGCCGCTGTTGTCACGCGGTTCTTCGCTTAGCGAATCCACCAATCTGAGGTGTGTTGTCCCCGACCCAACCGCCGATCTCGGAGGTCGGCTGCGATACTTCTCCGAGCGTGCCCGGCGAGAGCCGGGTAGTGCGATCACGTAGGCCAACGACTCAGAGGGAGTCGGGGCTATCGGCGAGCCGCCTTCCTATCTTTTTTCAAGGCGAGAATCCCGCTCTTTAACACGGGCGTGAAGCCGACAACTCCTACACGAACCACCATCGGTTGCAGGCCGAATACCCCACGACTACGAACCTTTATCAGAATTGGGTGTATAGAAATCGGTACGGCCAAATGAAATACAACCTCGAAACCGGGTCGCACACGGTCTATGCGCTCCAATATCACTTCGTGACCGTCACGAAGTG
>NZ_BMOC01000030.1 GCF_014646875.1 Halobellus salinus
CGTACTCCGCGAAGCTGCCGCCGCCTTCCGGGGCGGCAGCTTCGTCGGGATCGTCGCAATAACTTTTTACCAACGAAACCATCTCCTCGGTGAAGCGGGTGGTGACGTTCATCCAAACTGCCACTCACCCGCTTCAACTACTTTGATTTACCGGCCTATCCCGACGCTGTCTAGTGATTCAATGGAGCCGGTTGACGAGAACGTGATCCGCATCAACGGTGACGATTACTGACTGTACGTACCGCCGGTCCTGAAACAAGCGAAATATTATATCTCAAGCTATCCGAGTCGATAAAAACACAGACGATATGATGGTTTTCCCGAGTTCGATCACCGATCCCACTCGATACTGTCGAATTTCTCGTCAGCGACGCAGATTATTGGATGAAATCCTGTGCAGAAGACAAATCACGATTTTTGACGGTTCTACTTAAATATCAAAATCCAATTAAATATAGATTTTGTAAACAAATCGATAAAATTGCTCGCCACCGTTATTTTCGATCTCATCGAACCGCCGACACCGGAACCGCGGCTCCAGGGCCTCGCCGCCTGGCACCATTCGTGCCAAAATCAACGCGAATACTCGCCCGGGCAAACGGCGGTTCTCAAAGCTGGATGGGCGAAACTTCGTACGCGACGACAACGCGCTCGCTCGGCGGCGACGTGCGAGCCGTGGAGTGGTATCGACAGTTTCGCGAACCCGTTCCATCGCGGCGTTTGCACCTGAGTGCTCATCGAGTGACCGCTGCACTACGTTTCCGCAGCGGACCACTCAGTCGGACAGCCGTCGGGCCAAGACGAACAGGCCCATCGAGAGGATACTGATGAGGCTCATTACGAGGAATGCAGGTATGTAGGTCCCGAAAGCGTCGAACGTGACGTTGGCAAGATAGGGGCCGAGAGCGCCAGCGAATGCCGTAGAGATCGATGCGACGCCGAAGAGACCATTCAAATTCTGCGAGCCGAACATCTCTATCATAACCGGCGTCATAAGTGCACCGAGACCACCGAAGCCCAGACCAAACGCCAGCGAACCTGCGAGTACCACCGTCGGCTCGTGTACGAGTGCGATCGGAACGGTTAGAATTCCCATCGCGATTGTGCTTGCCGCGAGCACGAGGGTCGTATCCAGTCGATCCGCGAGGAAGCCAGAGACAAATTTCCCGATAGTGTTGGTCGCACCGATAGCACTGAGAGCGAGGACACCGATGCCTCGGTCAACCCCCACCGATTGAGTGAACTCGACGAGGTTAACGGTCATCGATAGCGGGGTGAGATATCCCCCAAGAAACGCGAGGAAAAAAACCGCGAACGGCCAAGAGAAGGCGACCGACCGCAGATCGTCCAACTGCTGGCGCGCCGATACGCGTGACGCACTGTCAGTTGTCGATACGAATTCGGACGACGTATCGGCGCCTATCTGCTCCGGGCGGTCAGCGATGATGGCGGTCGCGACAGTCAGGAGTCCGGTAACGAAGATCGCGAGTGCGAAGTAGGCGCGTTGCCAGCCGATTCGAGAGATTAACCACCGTGATAGTGGCGGCATCAGCATCATCCCAATACCTGCGCCAGCCGTCGCAGTCCCCGTTGCGATACCGCGTCTACGTTCGAACCACAGGACTGGCGTCACGTAGGAGATGACCATGACAATACTGAATCCGAACCCGACCGCGAGCCCATAGAATATGAGTAGCCCAAGATAGGTGGGAAACAGGCTCGTTCCGAACAGCCCGGCGATAATCAGCAGAGACCCGATACCAAACAGTCGTCGGGCGTCGTAGCGGTCGATAGTGAATCCGAATACTGCGGCGCCGAGGTACATCGTCACCGACTGCAGCGAGAATATGAGTGAAGTGTTGGCATAAGACAGGCCGAAAGCCTCAACGAGATGGCCGAAGAAAACGCTAAACGAGTACAGTAGACCGTAGATCAACAGCCCACCGAGGAAACACGCGGCGACTACGAACCAGCCGTAATAGCTGTCGAGACTGAGCAACAGAGGGCGAACATCGATAATCCGGGCGAGTACCTTTCGCATACTGAGAACGTCTGAATCGGTTGAAACGGGATTAGCCGTCGGCGTCGTTGTGGAGCCCCTCGATCGCTGTCGACATTTCGTCTTCGTCTAGATGACAAGCGATGCCGTGTTCGCTGCTTTCGCCCTCACCGGTCGGCTCCACCTCGGGACAAGATTCCTCACAGACAGACCCAATTTTCTGCGGACAGCGCGTGTGGAACGAACACCCGTTGGGTGTGTTCCGCATACTCGGGACGTCTCCCTCGAGCAGGATCGGGCTGGATTCCTTGTGTGGGTCGAGGTTGGGGATGCTGGAGAGGAGAGCGCGCGTGTACGGGTGGTACGGCGGCTCGAAGATGTCGTCCCGTCGGCCGGACTCGACGATCTCGCCGAGATACATAATCATAATCCGATCGCAGATGGCGCTGATGACGCTCAGGTCGTGGCTGATGAGCAGGTAGGTGGTTCCGTACTCCGCTCTGAGGTCCGACAAAAGATCGAGGATGTTGGCCTGCACGCTCACGTCGAGCGCCGAGACCGGTTCGTCGAGAACGATGAACGATGGGTTCGGGGCGAACGCGCGGGCGATGGCGACGCGCTGTTTCTCGCCACCGGAGAGTTCGTGCGGATATCGTCGCACGTACTCGGGGCCGAGATCGACCTGTTCGAGGAGTTCGACGACGCGGTTCGTGCGAGCCTCGGCATCCGCGTCGGTGAACATCCGTAGTGGTCGTTCGATGATCTGTCCGATGGTCTTTCGCGGATTCAAACTGGAGTGGGGGTTCTGGAAGACGATCTGACACTCCGAGTAGAACTCCCGCATTTCAGACGAGTCGAACTCGCCGACGTCGTCGCCCCGGAAGGTGACGGTTCCCTCGGTCGGTTCGAGGAGACTGAGAAGGGTCCGACCGAGGGTACTCTTGCCGCTGCCACTCTCGCCGACCAATCCGACCGTTTCGGACTCGCGAACTGTGATGTCGACGTCGTTGACGGCCTTGACCGGAGGCTCCAAGTCGAAAAAGCGCTCGAAGGAGGTGTCCTCGAAGAGCGTGCCGACGGTCGACGGCTCGTCGAAGATCTTTCTGAGGCCGGTCGCCGACAGGAGTTCGCCACCGGCACTGGCTCTGTCGTACGTCCCTCGCTTGGGCTGGATCGGGTCCTCGACGGCGGCTTCCCACCGACGGCAGCGGGTTTCGTGGTCGTCGGCCACCGTCTCCATCGCGATACTGCCGGTTCGACACTCCTCGGTCGCGAACGCACAGCGGTCGGCGAAGGTACAGCCATCATCCAGGTCCGTCAGGTCCGGGATCTGTCCGGGAATAGCCGTCGGCGCCTTGTCGGAGCCGATTTCCGGGGTTGCCGCGAGCAGTCCCTGGGTGTAGGGGTTCGACGGATCGTCGAAGATGCTGTAGACGTCGCCTTGTTCCATCAGTTCGCCGGCGTACATAATACTGACCCGGTCGGTAATCTGTGCGATGATTTCGAGGTTGTGCGTGATGAGAACGATGGTCGTCTCGTATTCGTCTTTGAGATCCTGAATAAGCTCGACGATTTTCGACTGGGTGGTGACGTCTAGTCCCGTCGTCGGCTCGTCGAGAATGAGCAGCTCGGGACTGCAGGACAGCGCCATCGCGATAAGGACGCGTTGCTGTTGTCCGCCCGATAGTTCGTGGGGGTACTGATCGGCGTTGTATTCGGGATCGGGGATGTCGACCTCGCGGAGCATCTCGATGGCTTGCTGGTGTGCCTCCGAACGCGAGACGTCTTGGTGTGCCTGGATGGTTTCGGCAACCTGTTCGCCCACCGAGAGGCTCGGGTTTAGCGAGGACTTGGCGTCCTGGGCGACGTGTGCGATGTCGTTGCCACGGAGCGATCGGAGTTCCGACTCCGAGAGCTCTTGCAGATCTGTCCCGTTGAACTGGACGGTTCCGCTGGTGATTGACCCGTTGTCACCGAGGTACTGCAGGATGGCCAGCGCCAGCGTGCTCTTTCCGCTACCGCTTTCGCCGGCGATGCCGTGCGTCTCGCCGCGGGCGACGTCGAGGGACACATCGCGGACGGCGCGGACGTTACTTCCCGGCGTGGAGTACTCAACGTGGAGAGAGTCGATGCTAAGTACCGTTTCGTTCGATGTCGTCTGCGTTTGTTCCAGTTGCATAGTCAGTCACTCCGCGTTTGCGGGTCGAGAATATCTCGGAGGCCGTCTCCCAGGAGATTGAACCCCGTGACCGTATAGGCCAGCGCTAGACTCGGCCACAGCAGGAAGTACGGTGACTGGTAGACGGTCACGCGCGCCTGCGCGACCATATATCCCCAGTCGGGCGCGGGAGGCTGGGCGCCCAGTCCGAGGAACGACAGCGAACTCCCGACGAGCATCGCGAAGCCGACGCGGATCGTCCCCTCGACGATAATGGCCGAGGTGACGTTGGGGAGGATTTCCCGGAATATGATCGAGACCGTCGATTCGCCCCGTGCCTCGGCGGCCTTGACGTACTCCTCGTTTTTCACGGAGATCGTGCTACTCCGGACGACCCTGGCGATTCGGGGGAAGTACGCGATGCCGACAGCCAGGATCGCATTCCAGATACTCGACGAGAGCGTCGTCAGAATGAGCAAACCGAGCAACAGCGACGGGAAACTCATCAGCGCGTCCATCAGACGCATAACAACCTCGTCGACTTTTCCGCCAAGGTAACCGGTAAGCAGTCCAATCGGGACGCCCAGCGCCAGTCCGAGCGCGGACGCGGACACGCCCAGCAGGATGGTCGACCGGCCCCCAACGATGACCCGAGCGAGGATGTCACGGCCGTACTGGTCCGCTCCGAGCAGAAACGAGCTACTCGGGTCGAGGAACGACGGCGCGGCGAACCTGCTGGCCGGATCCGTCACCGTCGGGTCGGTCACGAGGTACGGGCCGAACACGCTCACGAGGATGGCCGACAAGACGATGAACGCGCCGCTGGCGGCAACCGGGTTGGTGAGGAACTCACGGGCGAACGTACCGAGACGGGTAGAGATCGATGGGTTCCGGTAGGACTCCGTTTCGACCGACATTATTCCTCACCACCATAGCTGATGCGCGGGTCAAGATATCCGTACAGGAGGTCGGCCCCGAGGTTGGCGAACGCATACGCCCCGGCGATGACGAGAACCACGAACTGCAACAGCGGCAGGTCTCGGTTCTGGATTGCAAAGACCACCAGCCGACCCAGCCCGCTGATGGCGAAGATCTCTTCGACGACGACGAGACTGCCCATCATCCAGCCGAAGTTGAGCGCGAGAACGGTAATCGTCGGCAAGAGACCGTTCCTAAGGACGTGTTTGTAGAGCACGCGGCGGCGACTGACTCCCTTGAGACGCGCCGTTCTGACGTAGTCCGACTGGAGCACCTCGATAATCTCGGTTCGTGTTTGCCGGAGCACGTAGGCCGTGATGAGTAATGTGAGCGTCGCGACTGGAAGGATCATATGGCTGAGATAGGGGACGATGCCCTCCGACAGCGGGACGAACCCTGAGGCCGGGAAGACGTTGAACACGGGTCCAGCCAAGAGCAGTATGAGCAGTGTTCCGGTGACGAACTCCGGCAGGCTGACGCCGACGTAGGCGACGCCGCTTATGATTCGGTCGACGATCGTGTCGCGCTTGAGCGCGCTGAGGACACCGGCCGAGATGCCGATAACCATCACCACGAGGAGCGTGAAGACAGCGAGTTGTAACGACGTGAACAGGCGCGGAACGACGATGTCGATGACCGGTTCCTGACGGACGAGACTCGTTCCGGCGTCGCCCGTGAACAGGCCGCCGACCCAGTCGAAGTATTGCTCGTACCAGGGTTGGTCCAACCCGAGCTTTTTCTCCAAGGCGGCGACCGAGTTCTCATCGGCGCTCCTACCGAGGATCAGCACCGCAGCGTTTCCCGGAAGGATGATTGTCGAGGCGAAGACGATGGCCGACACGAGGAACATCGTCAGGACGAGGTAACTGAGCCGCTTTAGGAGATACAGGTGAAAGTCCGTGATCTTCATAGGCGCCCTCCGAATCGCATCCCTCGTTTCGTGCTCATTACTGGGTCGGTGCGTCGTCACCGAGCGAGACCTGCTGGCTCCGGACCCACTTCTGGGTCGGATACGGGTCGAACCCGTTCACGTACTCCTGCTGGGCGGTCAGCGCGTCGATGTAAAACGAGATGACGCTAGGACCGCGTTCGTGAAGTATTTGCTGACAGGTCGCGAGGTGTTCGTTGCGTTCTTCTTCGGTCTGAGCCGAACGTGCCGCGTCGGCAGCCTGGTCGAACTCCTCGTCGCTCCAGTGGGCCTCGTTCCAGGAGCCCTCGGAGTGCCAGACCTGCAACAGCAGCGTGTCGGTCGTCGGCCGCTGGGTGTACCAAGACGTGTAGAACTGTGCGTTGAGCCACGTGTTCGAGATCCAGTTATCGTAGCTTTGCTGTTGGACGTTGATGGTGACGTTGGGGAGCTGGTTGAAGTGCTCGGCGGCAATAACCGTGGTGTCCAGCACCTTACTCGGGCTACTCGGCGCGTAGAAGTCGAGTTCGATGGGATCGCCACTCTCGCCGTATCCGGCCTCTTCGAGGAGGCGTGCCGCTTCGTCCAAGTCCTGCGTACGCTCGGGCACGTCGCTGTGGCCCGGATATGCCGGCCCGATAGGATTGTCGTATGCGACCGTGCCGAGGCCGCTGGCCGCCCCGTTGAGGAGCGCAGATCGGTTGACGGCCAGTTTGAACGCGGTCCGAACGCGGTTGTCGTCGAAGGGCGGCTTGTCCGACCGCATCTGGATGACGGTGAAGCCGCTCGCGTCGATGCGTTTTGAGTTGACGCCGGACGCGCTTTTGATTCGGTCCCACTGGGACCGCGACGCGTTCCAGAGGATGTCGACGTCTTCGTTCCGGAACGACGTGACCTGTGTGTTGGTGTCCGGTAGCTGGGTGATGGTCACCTTGTCGAGGTACGGCAACTGGTTTCCGTCCTCATCGGTCAGGTAGTAGTCGTCGTACGGTGTCAGGACGGTCTCGTCTCCCGCGCTGAAGCTCTCCAGTTCGAACGGTCCGGAGCCGAAGTCGGTCGTCGCCATCTCGTCGCGGCGGTTCTCGATGACGTCGGCCGGGTAGATGGGAGCGACGGTCCTCGCCCACCGTCGCGGAATCAGCCCGTCGGATGCCGAGAGGTTGAACCGGACCGTCGTGTCGTCGACCACCTCGGCGCTTTCGAGTGGCCCCAGCGATCCCTTCCCGGCCGCGGTCGAGTCCTCGGCGTAGATGGCGTTGGCCGTCGCCGCGATGTCCTCGGCGACGACGCGATCTCCGTTGTGGTGCCAGGTCGCGTCCTCCCGCAGGTAGAAGGTCCACTGAGTCGCGTCCTCGTTGGCTTCCCAGTCGGTCGCTAGGTCGGGACCCACCGTCAGGTCCGGCTTCATCCACGTCAGATAGGAGTTCAGCGATTGGATGATCAGCCGCTCGTGTTTCGAGTCGAGTTGCCAGCCGTTGAGCGTGTCCGCGCTCGCGATGGCGCTGAGGCGCAGATGCCCGCCTCGGTTGAGTTCGCCCGCCGGGGTTTGTGTCGACTCTTCTCCACCGCTGTCGCCACCACCGTCGTTAGTCCCCTGACTCTCCCCGCCACTCATACAGCCCGCCAGACCCATCGCCGCGCCTGCTCCAACTCCCTTGAGCAGGGTGCGTCGATTGACGGCACTCACGTTCATAGGCTGCGCGGTAGTCTTGTCGCGCATACTATGCTCGTTTAGATCCAAGTATATAAAGCTATCTCCGGTCAGCTCCAAGTGTATCCCGGAACTTCCCTCGATACCGGTTTACCACCCGATACCTGTCCGTGCCGCGAGAGACGAGGTGTCAGCGCGAATGCGGCGACCACGACGGCGCAGAGGAGTGGGGAACGCCCCGTCGAAGCGGTCCGCGTCGACGAACCCGACGACGACCGTCGAGCCAGCTAAACCGGCCGCCAAAAAAGACCGTGCGAAACTGGCCAAGTCGACCACCTTCGACGTGATCCGGGAGACGCCCGCCGAAGGCAATTCAGTCAACGGTGAGCATCTCGCGGACGTTCTGGACCGTGAGTACCTCGATTGCCTCCCGGTCGAGCGCGTTCCGCTTCGGGGACGACTGCTGGAGTCTGGGGACGATATTGTCCAGTAGGTGTGCGTATCCGCGTCCGCCGTAGGTCGCCAACTGCGTCTTCCGCCAGACGTCGTGCGAGAGGAGTAACTGGTCGTCGTAGCCCGCCTCGTACAGTTCGACGACCCGGTTGATGCGGTCCTCGTCGAGCGGCCCCACGTTCTCGACCTCCTGGTAATAGTCGTTTTCCGTGCCTCGATGGCCGATCATCCCGAAGTCGTCGAACGCGAGGAAAACGCCGCGGTCGCCGATCGAGGTGTGATAGTCCAGCGATCCTTCGTTGCGGATTGTGTCGCTGAGATGCCCCATAACGACGTTCTCCAAGTTCGCCCCTTCGTCTTCGAGAACGTCTAAGATGTCGTGTGCTTCCTCGTAGTTGTAGGGCGGGTGGATCGTGATCGGGACGCCGGTGCGCTGCTGGGCGATTGCGGCACCCCGAAATGCTTTCTTCTCGTTGTCGTTGGACACAAACCCCTTAGTTGCGCCGAGTTCACCGATGATGCCGGCCCTGACTCCGGTGTCGCCAATACCGTTCTCGATGTCGCTCACGATCTCCGCTGCTATGTCGGATTTCGACTTCTCGTCCATCGTAGAGGGATGCGTATCGGAAATGTAGTAGCCACACCCGGCAATCACGTTGACACCCGTTCGTCGGGAAACGGTTCGAAGCCCGCTGGGATCGCGATGCAACCCGACGGACGTTACGTCGACTATACTGTCTCCGCCGCGATCGTGGAATCGCTGGACTTCCGATGCGATGGTCTCGACGTCGTCTAACCGGCAGTTGTCGTAAGTGTATGGATTGTCTCGAAGCCGCGAGAGTGTCTCCATCGAGACGTCCTCGTGCAAGAACCGATCCTGCAATACCGACCGCGACCGATCGTCGTCGATCCACCCACTACCGTCCACAAACAGGTGTTCGTGCGGGAGCGTCACTCCGAGGGAGTCTGGTGCTATCTCTCCATCGACTGTAATGATGCGACCCATACAACCGGGGTCGTAACCGCAATACAAACGCTTTCCGGTGAAATCGCAATTCGCGTGTGGGTGTACTCGGTTACGGGAGTGTATCCTGTCTCACTTCAGGTCCGCATCCTCGAACCGAGTAATTGACTCGTGCCATCGGTCAGGAACAGAGACGGTCGACTCGGATTCGCTGTCGAAGAGCACTTGCACCGTCCGTCCCGTCGCGGCGAGTGTCGCTTCTGTGTAGATCTCGTACTCCATCGTGATGCTCGTGTTTCCGAGATCAGTGACCGACACGCGCACCTCGACCTCGTCGGTCCCTTCGATGGGACACCGGTAGTCGATCTCGAGATGGACTAACGGGGTCTCTTGGTGAGCGGACGTTCCGCCGACGACAGCGTCGTAGTACTGACTGCTCGCCTCTCCGAGATACGTGGCGTAGACAGCGTTGTTCACGTGGCCGAGTTTGTCCAAATCCCGGAACCGAACCGGAATGTTCGCTTTGTAGCTCACGGATTGAGTCGATCACATAGGTTCGAACCGGACCAAGGTAACATCGTCCGTAACGTGGTCGAACACCGCCTCCAGTTCCATCCCGATCTCAACGTCATCGACGTCGCAGTTGACGACGTTACTGACGAACCGGACGCCGACGTCGAGATCGACGTATCCCATAACGTAGGGTAACGCCGGTTCGTACTCGTAGACTTCGACGACGCGGCGGGGAATGCTGTAGCTGTACAGCGTCGCCGTTCCGTCGGACTCGATCCACTCGATCGCTTCCGACCCGCAGTACTGGCACCACGGCCGAGGGAAGTGCTGGCGTTCGCCACAGTCGCTGCACTCCTGGATCAACAACTGTTCCTCTTGCAGCCCTTCCCAGTGGGGACGGGCATACTCTACTTGGTCGATGTTTGGTAGCGGTGGGTGCGGGTCGCACTCTAAGCTACTGTGGTGTTCACGCATGGGTTTCCTCCTCGTTTGTCAGGATGACACAGCCGTGTCCGGTGGTGTTAGTTCCGTAGCCGAGATTCGCCAGCCCGGTAACGACACCGCGACGGGGGTCGTCTATCTGCCGATTCTCCGCGTTGCCTTTGAGCTGTCGGACGGCCTCGTTGACCTGTATCGCACCGGCACCGACGCCGGGTTGACCGGCCGAGAGCTGTCCGCCGCTAGTGTTAAGCGGGAGATCACCATCGTATCGCAAGTCGGTCTCCTCGACGAACGGACCGCCTTCTCCCTTCTCGCAGAAACCGAGGTCTTCGAGCTGTTCGACGACCATAATGGGGTAATCGTCGTACAGCTGCACGAAGTCAATATCTTCGGGACCGCAGCCAGCGTTCTCGTAGGCGATGTCGCCGGCCGTTCCCATCCCGGAAACGGTAACGTCAGGTTTCGGCGAGACATCGTTCGCGTAGTTGAACCCGGCCCCTTCGACGTACACCGGATTGTCGGTCAGTTTCTTCGCTCGCTCCTTTGTCGTGAGGAGATAACCGAGACCGGCGTTTACCCGCATAACGCAGTCGTACAAACGGTGGGGGTCGGTTATCATCGGCGATTCGTACCACTCCTCTATAGTGAGTTCCTCATCGAACGCAGCGAGCGGGTTCAACGTCGCGTGATACCGCTGTGTGACTGGGACCTCTCCCAATTGATCGAACGTCGTTCCGTACTCCTCCATATGTCGTTGTACTGCGTGTGCTGCGCGCTCGTTCGGCCCCTGACAGCCGTAGGGGAGGAGGTACTGCTTCATATATCCTCGCGGGTCGGGATCCCAGGTCGGCCCGTCGCTGTCCTTGTTCTTGTGGTATGGGTCCATCGGCAGGTCACACAGCGAGCAGATGACCGTTTCAGTGACGCCGGACTCCACAGCCATCGCTGCCTGCGCCAACAGACTACTGGCAGACACGCCTCCGTCGCGCGTAGTTGTAAGCCACTGAACGTTGAACCCGAGCGTTTCGAGGAGGCGGATGGGGTACGACTCGTCTGTCGGTGCGTATGGCAGCCCCATCGCCCACCCGTCGACGTCGGACTTCTCTATCCCGGCACTGTCGAGCAGATCTCTCGAGATGATCTCGTTGTACTTTTCGAGACTGTGATACTCGTTACCGCGTTCGATCTTTCCGCGACTCTTTCTCGTCTCCGTGATATCAACTATCGCTACGTTTTCAAATTGCATCTGTGGCACTCCTCATTAAGCGAATCCACGTTTGAAATAGCTTTCAATAAGTTTTTCCCACGATCCGGATCGGCTGGAGTGCTCGCTCCAGTACCACGCGGTAAATTTGAACGCAGCATCACCGTCTATGAGCTCCCCGCCTTGATACCCATCTGTAGCGGTGTTGGAAGAATGGCTTCCTTGTCGACGGTTCCTGCGGCGGTACGGGGTAGTTCATCCAGAATGCGGAAGATATCTGGAACCTTGTAATCAGCCAGTTCGGACCGGCAGAGCGCCTCGAGATCGTCTTCGGTCACCCGGGCTCCGGACGAGGGAACGACCGCTGCAAGCACGCGCTCACCAAGTACGTCGTCAGGGAAGTTAGTGACCGCTGCCTCGACGATGTCGTCGTCTTGGTTGAGCACCTCTTCGACTTCACTCGGATAGATGTTCTCGCCGCCCCTGATTATCATATCCTTCTTCCTGCCGAGCAATCGAATGATGCCGTTCTCGTCAACGGTACAGATGTCTCCTGTGTGGTGCCATCCGTTATCGAAGACCGCATCCGTTTCTGCGGGGCGGTTCTGATACCCGTTGACGATGATCGGGCCCGCCATAACGAGTTCGCCTTCTTCCCCAGGTGGCAGCGGCTCCCCGCTCTCGTCAACAATCATAAAACGCATCACCGGCGTCGGAATACCGACGGCATCGGGGTTATCCGTGGTGTACTGGTCGGGAAGCATCGCAGCGAGACCTGACACGCTTTCGGTCTTCCCGTAGGAGTTACACAGCGACACGCCCGGGAACGCATCCTGCAACCGCTCGATAGCGTCGGTGGGCATCGGTGCGCCACCATAAGCGAACGTATCGACAGAAGCGGTGTTGTACGCACTCACGTCACATTTTTCGAGTGCAAGAATGTAATTCGTCGGTACTGCCATAACGTAGGACGGGCGTTCGTCTTCCATCAACTGCAGAAATGATTCCGGCGAAAATCCTGTCGGGAAGATGCCCGTTCCCGCTACTGCGAGAACGCTGATCAGTCCTGAAACCAGCGCCATCACGTGAAACAGTGGGGTCGGAAACAGCCCTCTCGTTCCGTCTTTCAGTCCGAAGCAGGCGGCGTTGTTGAGGCCGCCGTTGACGAGGTGAAAGTGATCTCCGGGAACTCCTTTCGGAAGTCCCGTCGTCCCCGACGTATAGAGGACGCAGAATTCGTCGTTCTCCTCGGGGCCGACTGTATCAACCGGATGGTCGCTTTCCAGGGTGTCGAACGGTTGATACATCTCGGTGTCACCGACGACGAACGTCGCCTCGGTTGATAGGGTATAACTGCTCTCTTCGAGAGTGTCCAGATACTGCTCAGCCACGACGACCACAGCCGGTTCCGAGTCGGTTAGGATATGCTCAAATTCGCCCGTCGTGTGACGCACGTTCAGCGGCATCACGATCGCTCCGATTCGAGCGGCCGCGAAGAACACTTCGACGAACTGTGGACAGTTCGGGAGGATAATCGAAATCCGGTCGCCCGGATCGACACCGTTCGCTTGCAATCCAGCCGCGACTTGCTCAACGCGCTGTTTGAACTCGCGGTACGTGTAGCGTTTGTTTTGATCAGGGAACACCACGAACTCTCGGTCCGGCGCCTGTGACACTGCCCGCTCAAAAAGCGCATATATCGATCTGGGGCGATCCTCGTACGCACGGACCATATTGCCGTCGTACTGCACTAATTCGAGATCTGGGAACGCTTCGAGATCGTGTTGTACGACCGAATCTTCCCACTGAATGGTTCGCTTCCCATAGCCGAAATCCGCCATACAACCCGAGTTCTATAACCAAATATAAATAATTTACTCTGCAGAGGGCTGCGTCGGGGTCGCATATTACCAGTCTCTTTGTAGACTGAACAAAAGAGGATCATTCCGTAAATATCAAAATCTCTCGTCCGATATTATCCCGAATTATCCTTATTGTTATCTCGTACCAAGATAGACTGCCACATACCAGAGTGTGCACCGAGTTGGATCTACATATATCGAATTCGTCGAACTGCTTTGAGTACCCGCGGACGGTACTGCCCAGATCGGGCGAGAGAGTGAGGGCCGCTGTTCGCTGATATCTATGCAATACTGTCCCGCCGAGTAGGTGTTTCCCGAAGTTGAAACTCGTAGAGCGGGGAGAGATACCCGAATTGCGTTGCCGCCGGTGAGAGAGTAATCCGAGTGAATGACCAGCGCGATAACTGTTTGCTGCAGTCAATGGTACTGTTTAGTGAGGAGTGAAACCGCCAGAAACGGAGGGAGAAGACTTCGGAAGCGCCCACGCTCTCGACTCGATGGGCTCGCCGCGCTCCTCGTTGCTCACTCTATTCGCTCCTGCGGTACTCGCATCACCCGTCTTCACCGTCACTCGCTCCGCTCGTGACGAGCATCCGCTCGCGTCGCTCGCGGAGACGTCGAGAGCGCGGCCCTTCCAGTTCTTCCCGTCAGCAGTTCTCCGACCAGCAATCGCGTAACTAAACACAACCAGTCAAGCGGTTGTGCCGTCGGATTTCTATCACGTGTACACGTGTTATCATCGGCCCGTTTCTGTCTGAGTGCTGAACGGCCGCAGTTCGGTTTGGCATATGTGGATGGAATGTGCTCGATAGACCCCAGAGCTGACTCCGGACACTATTAAACGAAACGAGAGTCCCACGAAAAATGACGAAATAAGGTCCCGAGAGGATTCGATATGTGCGGAAAGTTGAAATGGATGTGCTCAGTACGTCTTGCCATGGGTAACGAAGGTACACGAACGATAAAGACCGCCGACCGCTTGTTGGCGCTGGTAGAGGCACTCAACGAACTCGAACAGACTGGGGTGACCGAACTCTCAGACTATGTGGACATACCAGTCAGTACTACTCACCAGTATCTCGCTAGTTTAGAGACGAACGAGTATGTGATCAAACAAGACGGCAAGTACCAACTCGGATTGAAATTCTTGGAACACGGAATGAAACTTCGGGAGAACTCACCGCTCTATGAGAACAGCCAATCTATTCTCGAAGATCTCGCCGAAACGACGGGTGAAATCGCTTGGCTTGTCGTCGAGGAACACGGACTCGCGATCAACTTCGAGCGAGTGGTTGGAGAGCACGGACTGAACAAGTTCCGTGGACACATCGGAGGGAGAAGCAAACTCCACACTCACGCCGCCGGCAAAGCGTTGCTCGCTAAAATGTCTCCCGACCGTGTCGACAAGATCGTCGATGACCACGGCCTGTCCCCTCAGACGAGACAGACAATTCAGGACCGAGAGGAGTTGTATACCGAACTCGAAAAGATCCGTGAACAGGGTTACTCGTTCAACGACAACGAAACGGTACCCGGGATTCGATCTGTGGGCGCCGCGATTACGGACTCTAATGACGAACCCCTGGGTGCAATCGCCGTCGGTGGCCCGGACAATCGTCTTGATGGGGCGTACTTCCGCGAAGAGCTGCCCGAACTCGTGTTAGGTGCCGTTAACGAGATTGAGCTAAAGATGTCAGTCGACTCCCCTTGGTGACCGGGTCAACACAGGAATCAGCGGGACTGGCACTAAGAGTTAATACGTGGATGGTTCAAATCAACTGCTGTGACGGAAAAAAGTTCGAGTGAAGCTATCAGAGAGAGGCACGCATCCGCACAAGCTCGTGCAACAGACGATAGAGCGTTCGCGGCGTGGATAGACGGCGAGACGTACGAAACCGACGAGACAGTCAGCACATATGATCCGGTAGTCGACGAACAGATTACGAGCGTATCGGTCTGTGACGCATCCGACGTCGAAGCCGCGGTAGAGGCAGCGTGGGACGCTTACGAGGGCGAATGGAACGGGACGTCGCCGCCCGAGCGCTCGCGGTTGCTCTTCGAGTGGATAGACGCCCTGAAGGGCCAGGTGGACGAACTGGCGCTATTAGAGTGTCTGGATACGGGCAAGCCGATTACGGATGCCCGCGCCGAAGTCGAGGGTGCGATAGACACGCTGGAGTACTATGCGTCGGCGTGTCGGACCCAAACCAGCAAGACAATCGAAACGGGTGATAACCTGCACCTCTACACCCGTCACGAACCATACGGCGTTGTCGGGCAGATAACGCCGTGGAACTTCCCGATATGGGCGGCCGCCTGGAAGCTTGGTCCGGCGCTAGCAGCGGGCAACTGTTCGGTGCTGAAGCCCTCAGCGACGACTCCGCTGACCACCATTCGTATGGCACAACTGTCGCGGGACATCCTCCCCGAAGGGGTGATTAATGTGATCCCCGGAACCGGTCGGAAAACGGGTGGTCCACTCGTCGAACACGACGACGTCCGGAAGGTGTCCTTCACGGGAAGTGTATCGGTCGGAGAACACGTAATGAAATCCGCCGCGGAGCACATCGCCCCCGTAACGCTCGAACTCGGCGGAAAGTCTCCGTTTATCGTGTTCCCCGATGCTGACCTGGAGACGGTCGTTACGGCGGCGGCGGACGGCATCTACTACAGCACAGGCGAAATCTGCGACGCCTTTTCACGGGTGCTGGTCCACGAGGATGTCGCCTCAGAGTTTATTGAGCGATTCGTCTCGCGCGCGAAGGAGTACGTTCTCGGGGATCCACTCAACGAGGAGACAACGATGGGGCCACTCACCTCCGAAGAACAGTTCGAGACAGTCGCCGACTACGTCGATATCGGCCAAGAGAAGGGTGCAACTCTCCGTACTGGTGGCGACCGTCCGAGCGATCCAGAACTCGCGGATGGCTGGTACGTCGAACCCGTGGTGTTCACAGACGTCGATAACGATATGCGTATTGCGACCGAGGAGATATTCGGACCGGTCCAGACGATTCAGACGTTCGGGAGTTACGAAGAGGCGATGAAACTCGCCAACGATACCGAGTTCGGTCTCGCGGCGGGAATCGGAACCGAGAGCACCGACATCGTCCATCGGGCCGCAGCCGATCTCGAAGCCGGACTCGTCTACGTCAACGAGTACGGACCGATCCTGCCGGATGCGCCGTATGGCGGCTTCAAACAGTCTGGCATCGGTAAGGATCTCGGCGGGGAGGCGCTGGATCACTACCGTCAGACGAAGTCGGTCTACGTCAATCTGGATGATCCGACCCTCTAGAACGTCGAGGCAGAAAAATACTGTTTGCGATGGTGAGGTCGCGTTACGTTTGGAGTGAGGTGCGCCAGCGACGAAGCCTTGGGCCACGGCTCTGCTGTCGGTGATTCCATACGGCTGAAAAAACAATTGTAGAAAGATGATTGTCCTGTCATTAATAACAAAGAGTTCTTCTTATGTTACTTTGTCCCCGTGTACATTTATCTGGAACCGAGATCCATCTTCCGTACAGAGTTTCACCAAGTAATCGGCGTCGCCAACGAGGAATTCGGCAGTATCGAGTTGGGGATCGGCGATCGAACGCAGGCAAACCCGTCGCGTTGTTCGTGTTATCACCGTTCAAAATGGATTGAAACGCGGTATTTCGATTGTTTCAAGCTCAGCGCCATAAACAGTCCATAGTCGTCGCCGTTGATGCGGATCACGTTCTCGCCAACCGCATACTCATCCGCACCCACCGTTGAGATCGCCTGTAGATCAGCCCCGTACATCTATAGTAGTCGTTAGAACTTTCAGCACAGAAAGTCGTACAGTAGCTAATGGACCATCTCGACGAGATCTCCGTCGAAGAACTCCAAGACGCGCTTGCCAACGTTGACGGAAACAAGCCGACTCAACGGTTGCTGGCTGCGATCGCGCACAAAAACGGCGTCACACAGACGGA
>NZ_BMOC01000031.1 GCF_014646875.1 Halobellus salinus
TTCGCCCGGCTCGAAGGGCGCATCGAGGACAAGGCGACGGAAGCAGGCATCCCGGTCGAGTACGTGAATCCGGCGTACACGTCGCAGACGTGCCACTCGTGCCACCATATCGGTCGGCGGGACTCACAAGCTGAGTTCCGGTGTCCGAACGACGATTGCCACGTTTCGACGTTTCAGGCTGACATCAACGCTTCCGCGAATATCGCACGGGGGGTTGACCCGTGGGGAGAGAGCGTCCCTCTTGACAAGGCGGAACGCGATGACTCACCTCGGGATGGGAGCGGTTGTGACACCGTCTCCAGAACGTGACGCGTTCTGGTGTGCGAACGAGACGCGAAGCGTCTCGTTAACGCCACGACTCACCGTGAGAAGAGCGTACCAGCGCAGATGACGCTCACGGGCTACAAAGAGTCGAAACCCTCTGCCAGCGACGGCTGACTGGTATTCCCGATGCGTGGGAAGCCTCGCCGTTTACGGCGAGGAGGATGTCACTGCAGCCATACGCAGCCTGGGACTGCTGAAAAATTGGCTCCAGGCATCTGCTACCCGGCTCAATGCTCCAAACTGAGCACGACCGCGTGTCCGTGCGGAAGGGATTTAATGGCGGTTCGACAACGGCGGGTATGTTCAGACGGTTTCGGGCGGAGGTCGAAGATGCGGTCGAGGGTGCGCTGGCGGCGCTCGACCTGCCGACCGACGACCTCGGGGTTGAGCAACCCCCCGAGGACGTGGAGGCGACGCTGGCGTCGAGTGTCGCGTTCCGGCTGGCCGGCGAAGTTGGCGCGGCGCCGCCGTCGGTCGCCGCGGACGTCGCCGACGCGACCGAAACGGACGGCTACGACTATATCGACCGGGTCGATACCCAGGGGCCGTACGTGAACTTCTACGTCTCGACGGCGTACTACGCCGACGCGCTCGAAGCGGGGCGCGAGGCCGACTACGGCACCCTGCCGTCGACCGGGAGATCGGTCGTGGTCGAACACACCAGCGCGAACCCGACCGGTCCGGTCCATGTCGGCCGTGCCCGGAACCCTATCTACGGCGACGCCGTCGCGCGGGTGCTTGAGTACGCCGGCCACGACGTGGACGCTCACTACTACGTCAACGACGCTGGGCGGCAGATCGCGACGTTTACGTGGGCCTACGAGACGTTCGACGACTCCGAGCTCCCCGACCCCGAGCGCGACCGCGCGGACTACGACCTGGTGCGATACTACCGGGCGGGTAATGCGTTCCTCGAATCCGGCGACGACGAGGCCGCCGCCGAGGCGGAAGCCGAGATCGCGGCGATTATGCAGGGGTTAGAGGCCGGCGACGAGGCGGCGTTCGAGCGCGTCTCGGCGGTCGTCGATCAGGTACTCGACGGGATGCAGACGTCGCTTGGACGGCTCCCCGCGGAGTTCGACCGGTTCGTGAAGGAAACGGAGTTCATGCGGAGCGGCGACGCCGACGACGTGGTCGAGCGGCTCAGAGGCTCCGAACACGCCGTCTACGAGGAAGATGCCTGGCAACTCGACCTCTCGGCGTACGGGATCGACAAGAACCTGGTGTTCCTGCGGTCGGACGGCACCACCCTCTACACCACCCGCGACCTCGCCTACCACGAGTGGAAGTTCGATAACTACGACGAGGCGGTGACGGTGCTCGGCGAGGACCACAAGCTCCAGGCCGAACAACTCGAAGCCGCGCTCGAAGTGTTGGGCCACGACACCGACGCGCTCAGACAGACGTTCTACTCGTGGGTCAACCTCCCCGAGGGCGGAATGTCCACCCGCGAGGGGACCGGCGTCGACCTCGACGACCTGTTGGACGAATCCGTCCAGCGCGCCCGCGACGAGGTCGAAAGCCGGCTCGACTCCCGGGGGCGCGACGACCACCTCGACGACGCGGACCTCGACCGGATCGCCCGCCAGGTCGGGATCGGCGCGGTGCGGTACGACATCGTCTCCAAACAACCCACCAAGGGAATCACCTTCGAGTGGGACCGCGCACTCGACTTCGAGGCCCAATCCGCGCCGTACGTTCAGTACGTCCACGCCCGGTGTTGCGGGATCGAAGCCGAGGCCGCAGCGGCGGGAATCGAGGCGGCAACCGATCTCACCAGGCTCGGTTCCGACGCCGAGCGCGACCTGATCGCGGCGGTCGCACGCTTTCCCGCGGTGATCGAGGAGGCCGCCGATGGGCTGGAGCCACACGTCGTCGCAACGTTCGTGCGGTCGTTTGCGGAGACGTTCAACACCTTCTACCGGGAATGCTCGGTGCTCAACGCCGACAATAATGCGGTCGCAGCGGCGCGGCTCGGGCTCGTGGAGGCCTCGCGACATACCGTTGCGAACGGCCTTGACGCCCTCGGGATCGAAGCCCCCGAGTCGATGTAGCGGCCGGCGGCGCCGGACCGTCGAACCGGCGTTGCCGGGGGCTGGTCACGCGACGACCGGGAGCGCGGCGCCGGCGAGAAGTGAGCCGCCGACGGTGAAGACCGCCGCGGCTCCGGCCCCGAGTGCCAACAGTAGGAACAGGACGAGCCACCAGAAGGGAACGCGAGTGTTGTTCTCCGCCATACCCTCGACTCACCGCACCCGAGCAAAAGAAGTTCCCGTTTCGCGGCGGGTCACCCGAAGAACCGACTGAAGAAGCCGCCGCCCCCACTGTCGACGCTGGCGTCGTCCTCGTCTGCCACCGCCTCATCGCCGTCACCGGCCTTCGTTTCGACGCTGGTGCCGTCACTGGACTCCGTATCGTCGGCGTCCGCTCCGTCGGTGACACCTCCCTCCTCGGCGCCGGTGTCGCCACCGGGGCCGCCAGGATCCGCTCCCGCTTCAGCCTCCTCGATCGGGACTCCCTCCAACGGAGCGGTGTGCACCCCGTCGTCGTCGGCCGCCTCACCCGCCGTTGCGGCTGCCGCGGGGTCGGCGGGCTCAACCGGTGAGTCTGACAGCGCCGGCCGGTCGTCGACGGTGGCCCCATTTTCGCCGTCTTCGCCGCCTCCGCCGGTTTCGGTGCCGTCTGCTCCGTCGTCGTCGATGTCATCGCTTCCGGAATCGTCTATTTCGTCGCCTCCAACGTCGTCGCTCACAGCAGCCGGACTCCCAGCGGTGTCGCTCGTCGTGTGGTCGTCACCCAGTGGGGCGGCGACGTGTTCGCCAGTGAGCCCCGCCGCAAGCGACGCGAACGCCCCGGAAGCCGGGCTTTCGGGCGCGAACACCGTGAGTGGCTCGCCCGCGGCCGACGCACGGTTGACGGTGTTTGCGTCCGGGACCGTCCCCAGGACGCCGACGTTGAGCGTCTCGACGACCACGTCGGATTCGGCGGACGCGGGGTCGGCACGCAGGAGCGCAGCGCCGGCGACGGTGACACCGAGTCGCTCGGCGACTCGCCGGGTCTTGTCGGTGTCGTGGAGAGCATCGCGGGTCGGCGTCGACACGAGCAGGACCTCGTCAACGTACGTCAGGGGGGCGACGGTGTCGTTGCTCAGCCCCGCGCCCGTATCGAGGATCACGTAGTCGTGGTCGGCCGCGAGGTCGTCGAGCACCCCCGCCAGTCGTTCGGGATCTGCCAGGGAGAACGCGTCCAGTGACGACGATCCGGGGACGACCGACAGCCCGTGTGGGCCCTCGTGGACCGCCGCCGCGACGTCGACATCGCCGGATTCAGTCCGGTTGTCTGAGGCGCCCGGCGTCCCGCTGGCTACCACGTCGTGGAGTGTCACCTCGCCGACGTCGACGCCCACCACGTCCGCGAGGTTCGCCATCCCGAGGTCGCCGTCAACGACGGCGACGCGCGAACCGGCCGCAGCGATCGCCGCCGCCAGGTTGACCGCGGTCGTCGTCTTCCCGACTCCCCCCTTCGCGCTGGCGACTGCGTAGACCCGTCCCATAGTTTCGTTCCCGAACTTCCGCGTCGGGTTCATAAATCTGTTCGGGGCGGTCGACCACCAGTCGCAGGTTACTTACAGACCGGAGGGCCTACGGTAAACAATGAGTACCGACGCCGAAGAGGTAAACGAGGACCGACGGAAGTACGAGTTCCGGAAGGTCATAGAGGAGCTCAAAGAGTACGAGGGCTCCGGCACGCAACTCGTCACCATCTACATTCCCCCCGACAAGCAGGTCTCTGACGTCGTCGCCCACGTCACCCAGGAGCACTCCGAGGCGTCCAACATCAAATCGAAGCAGACCCGAACGAACGTCCAGGACGCGCTCACGTCGATCAAAGACCGGCTCCGGTATTACGACACCTTCCCACCGGACAACGGGATCGTCATCTTCTCCGGGGCGGTCGACGCCGGCGGCGGCCAGACGGACATGGTGACGCGGGCCTTAGAGAGCCCGCCGGAGCCGATCCAGTCGTTCCGGTATCACTGCGACTCGAACTTCCTGACCGAGCCGCTGGAACACATGCTGACCGACAAGGGCCTGTTCGGCCTGATCGTCCTCGACCGGCGGGAGGCCAACGTCGGGTGGCTGAAAGGCAAACGCGTCGAGGCCGTCAAATCCGCGTCGTCGCTGGTGCCGGGCAAACAGCGGAAAGGTGGCCAGTCCGCCCAGCGGTTCGCTCGCCTTCGGCTCGAAGCCATCGACAACTTCTATCAGGAGGTCGCGGGTATGGCCGACGACCTGTTCGTCCCGAAGCGCCACGAGATCGACGGCATCCTTGTGGGCGGCCCCTCGCCGACGAAAGATGAGTTCCTCGACGGCGACTACCTTCACCACGAGCTCCGGGACCTCGTCGCCGGGAAGTTCGACGTCTCCTACACCGACGAGTCGGGGCTGAAGGACCTCGTCGACGCCGCCAGCGAAGTGCTGGCCGACCAGGAGGTTATGAAGGACAAAGCCGAGATGGAGGAGTTCTTCGAGCAGCTCCACACCGGCGAGAAGGCCACCTACGGGTTTGAGCCGACCCGGAAGAACCTCATGATGGGGTCGGTTGACCGGCTCCTGCTTTCGGAGGACCTCCGCTCGGACGTGGTGATCTACGAGTGCTCCGACGGGCACGAGGAGTACGAGGTCATCGACAGCCGCCACAGCGATCCCGACCACCAGTGCAGCGAGTGCGGCGACGAGGCCGAAAAGGCCGACCGCGAGGACGTGATCGAGTACCTGATGGACATCGCCGGGCAGCGCGGGACCGAGACGAAGTTCATCTCCACCGACTTCGAGAAGGGCGAACAGCTCCACGACGCCTTCGGCGGGATCGCCGGAATTTTGCGGTACTCGACCGGGGTCTAAGCCTGATCTACCGGCGGACGGGGTTCTACTCCAGCATCGATTCGAGTTGCCGACGCCGACGCGCCAGGTCAACGTGAGCGTCGACCGACTCGTCGGCCGCGAGCCGATCGAGTGCTAGGAACACGTCCGCGCCCGACGCCTCGGCGTGTTCGACCAGCGCCTGGATCGCCGGCCGGTTCAGCGCCACCGAGTCGAGATACCCGATTGCGAGCAACAGCGCCGCGCCACCCTCGCCGGGTGGGATCGCGTCCGGCGGTTCCGGGTCGGCCGGCGGCTTCGCACCAGCGATCGAGTCGTCCGCGACGGCCCCGTCCGCGTCGTCCACCGCGACCATTCGGAGACACCGCGGGCAACTCCCGACGACCGCCGCCGCCTCGGGCGCGTACTCCCGGGCGTCGTCGGGGACCTCGATCCGGACCAGTTCGCGGTCACACGCCGGGCAGCGGTGGGGATCTGTCATAGCCGTGGGTACGGCGTCCCGTCGAAAAGACGCTGTCCCTCTCGGCGCGGGTCACCTGCCCGTGATCGATCGGTACCCATTTGCGGCTCACTCCCGTAACGGCGTCCAACAGATGGCCTCCGACGCCCACCCGTCGCTCCGCGACCCGCGAACGCACATCCGTGCGCTCGGCGGCGCGTTCGTGGTCGTCGCGCTCGTGGTCCTGCTCGCGTCCGTGGCCGTCGCGCTTGGGATCCCGCTGCTCGACGCCGCCGGGATCGCCCGGGGGAGCGCGCTCCGGTTGGCGCTGCGGAGCGCGTTCCAGTTCGTCGGCTTCGGTGTCGCCGGCGTGGGGTTCCTGCTCGTGACCGACCGGATCGGCTTCGTCCCGGTCCGGTGGCCGACCCGAGAGGATCTGAAGTGGTTCGGTGTGGGGTTCGCGGGGCTGTTGGGACTGTACGTGATCGCCACCGCGGTCTTCGGGGCGCTGGGTATCAGCGGGGCCGAGAGCGCAATCGTCGAACAGGGCGCCGACCAACCGGTCTATTTCCTCTTTTTGATCCCAGTGACGGTCCTGCTCGTCGGCCCCACGGAGGAGCTGATATTCCGTGGGATCGTGCAGGGACTGTTCCGCGAGGCGTACGGGACCCCGGTCGCGATCGCGGCCGCAAGCGCGGTGTTCGCCGCGGTCCACGTCTCCTCGTACAGCGGCGAGGGACTGATCGCGACCCTCGCGGTGGTGCTCCTGCTCGGCGGCGTGTTGGGCGTCGTCTACGAGAAGTGCGGGAACCTGGTGGTCCCGGCGGCCATCCACGGGCTGTTCAACACCGTGCAGTTCGCCGCGGCGTACGCGGCGGCGACCGGGCTCGTCGGGTCGTGAACCGGCGTCGATCAGGGACGCTCAGGCCGGGTTCTTCCGGGCGAGTTCCATCCCACAGACGGGGCACCGGTCGCGGTGTTCGTCGAACTCGCGACCGCACCCCTGACACTGGAACGTCCACTCGCGGGTCTCGGAGATCCCCTCGCGGGCGATCACCGTGGCATCGACGTCGACGCGGTCGGCGACGTTCTGCATGGCGTAGTCGTCGGTGACCAAGACGCCGTCGAGTTCGAACGCCGCCGCCAACAGCCGGAGGTCGGTTTCGGAGAGTTCCTCGGCGTCCCCGGTTTCGCGGGCGGCCCGTCTGATCTTCTCGACGGTGTCGCCCGCGGGGATGTGGACGTGCATTCCGGAGCCCTCGTCGGCGTCGTAGCGGTACGACGCCTCGCCCTCCAGTTCCTCGCGGACCATCGGGATCGACGCGATCTCGTCTGTGGTGTGGTACTCGTTGATGAACGCCGAGGAGTCGAGAACCTGCATCGGCTCGGGTGTGTATTAGTTGAGAACGACCGCGTCGTCGACGTCGCGGACGTTCGAGACGGGG
This sequence comes from Halobellus salinus, assembly GCF_014646875.1. GTDB lineage: Archaea > Halobacteriota > Halobacteria > Halobacteriales > Haloferacaceae > Haloquadratum > Haloquadratum salinum. Next base: position 7,092 of record NZ_BMOC01000031.1, read on the forward strand.
ATGGAGAAGGCGGCTTCACCCTCGTCGGTTGTGGTCTCGAACCGGTGTTGCTCGGGGTTGACGTCGTCGAACGGGGAGACCAGCAGGTCGGCGATGGTCCCCGTCTTGGTGTTCATCTGGATGTTGCGCAGGACGCCGATATACGTCCCGCTTGAGGTCATCACTTCCTTTCCGGAGAGGTTCTCCGCGAGTTCGTCTGCCATACCGCGCAATATTGCGTGCTGTTACATAAACACCACGGGGAATCCGGGTGACACGCGTCTGACCGACGGCACGAAACGCGCGTCTAACCGACGGCACGAAACGCGCGTCTGACCGACGGCACGAAACGCGCGTCTAACCGACGGCACGAAACGCGCGTCTAACCGACGGCACGAAACCGACGTCAGATCCAACAGAAGTGCCGGAAAAACCGGGACGGGTCAGCACCCAATCCGACCTGATCCCGACAGGCCGCTGGGCTGACGGTGGGGGCGACGCGACACCGACGAGGCGTGGCACGGCCCACCGCGGACAGCGTCTTCGGATGACGATGGACTTAACTACAGTCCAGGACTGTAGTGTGCGTAAGGAGCTTCTCCGGGGTGATTCTCTATGTCTGACACTGACGCCGGCCCGACGGTCGAACCGGACGCGTTACGCACGCCGATCGTCGCGGTGTTGGGCCACGTCGATCACGGCAAGACCACGCTGTTGGACACCGTCCGCGGGTCGGCTGTCAGCGAGGGCGAGGCGGGCGCGATCACCCAACACATCGGCGCGACCGCGGTCCCGCTCGGGACCGTCTCGGACATGGCGGGCGACCTCGTCGATCCAACCGACTTCGACCTCCCCGGGTTGTTGTTCATCGACACGCCGGGCCATCATTCGTTCACGACGCTGCGCTCCCGGGGCGGTGCGCTCGCGGACATCGCGGTCGTGGTGGTCGACGTCAACGACGGGTTCCAGCCGCAGACCATCGAGGCCCTCGAAATTCTCGAACGCACCGGCACCCCCTTCGTCGTGGCCGCCAACAAAGCCGACACCACGCCGGGGTGGAACCCCCGGGACGGATCGCCGATCCAGGCCTCCTACGAGTCTCAATCCGAGGCCGCACGGAGCCGGCTCGACGAAAACCTCTATGAGATCATCGGTGACCTCTCCGATGAGGGGTTCTCCGCGGACCTCTACTGGCGGGTCCAGAACTTCGCGAAGAACGTCGGGGTCGTCCCTATGTCCGCGATCACCAGCGAGGGCGTCCCGGACCTTCTGGCCGTGCTGATGGGGCTATCCCAGCGGTATATGAAAGAACAGATGGCGGTCGACACCACCGGGCCCGGCGCGGGGACGGTGCTGGAAGTCAAAGACGAGCGGGGGTTCGGCGCGACCGTCGACACGGTACTCTACGACGGCAGCGTCCGCGCCGGCGACGAGATCGTGGTTGGCGGCACCGACGGCCCGATCGTGACTGAGGTTCGAGCGCTGCTCCAGCCGCGCCCCAACGCCGAGATCCGCGTGGAAAAGCGGTTCGACAAAGTCGAGGAGGTCCGCGCCGCCGCGGGGATCAAGGTGGCCGCCCCCGACCTCGACGACGCGATGGCGGGCGCGCCGATCCGGGTCGTCCGCGACCGGGATTGCGAGAGCGTGATCGAGGAGGTCGAGTCCGAACTCGCGGAGATCCAAGTCTCTACCGAGGAGGAGGGCGTCGTCGTGAAAGCCGACACCCTCGGGAGCTTAGAGGCGATGGCCAACGCCCTTCGGGAGGCGGAGGTGCCGATCCTGCGGGCGGAGGTCGGCGACATAGCCCCGCGTGACATCGCGGTGGCGTCAACTGCGAACAAGGAGAAACACCGCGTCGTGCTCGGGTTCAACGTCGACGTGCTATCGAACGCCGAGCCCGAACTCGACGAGAGCGAGGTCCGGCTGTTCGACGACGACGTGATCTACCAGCTCGTCGACGAGTACGAGGCGTACGTCGACGAACTCGAACGCGCCCAACAGGAGACGGTGCTCGACAAGATCGTGCGACCGTGTCGGTTCCGGGTTCTGGAGGACCACGTCTTCCGGCAGTCCGATCCCGCGGTCGTCGGCGTCGAGGTCATGTCGGGCACGCTGAAGAACAACCAGCGCGTCGTGAAGTGGGAGGGGTCGGCCCCGACCCGGATCGGCCAGCTGTCGGGGATCCAAGAGCAGGGCGAAGACGTCTCGGAGGCCCGGTCGGGGACGAGAGTGTCGGTCGCGATCGACGGACCCACGGTGGGTCGGCAGATCGACGAGGGCGACGAACTCTGGATCGAACTCCCCGAGAAGCACGCGAAGATCCTCGAACAGGAGCTCTCCGACGACATCCCTGCCGACGAACTGGAGGCGCTGACGGGCTACCTTGACAAACATCGGAGCCGGGACCCCTTCTGGGGCAAGTAACTGCTTCCAAACGCTCCTGGAGTGGTGTTCAGGCGTCTTAGATCTCACTCTGTTTGCCTACTGACGGAGACGGTGTCTGCTGAGTGGTCTGGTGTTGTTGATGAGTCGCAATTACGCTTGGCAGAAAACTATCAGTTGTGTTGTTTCTTTGTCGAAGTATTGCAGTCGTCTGAACTGCAAACAGATGTGCCGAAAGTGTTGTTGCACGGGTGTTCTGGTGAGGTTGATGAGCGCCCGACACTACAAACAATACGAGAAAGCATCGATGACTGGTTTGGAATATAATCTACGGTATTTGTGTCATTCGTATTTATATAATAGTGGCGTATCAAACGCATCTACAATTCCTAAACCAGATATCTCGGTTCGTTCACTTTTGACTTCACCGTCGATATCTGGCTCATCATTCTCATTTAATCGGATGTTGGTAGTTAGTTGGAGTGGCTCTCCATTCGACCATGCGGTTAAATATTGAGTATCAGCGATTGAAGTTCGTGTGAATCCGATAGTTGGAAACCCTTCAGTACACTCAACATTCCAATAATCATATGGAATTCTATCACTAGAATGCGTTGAGTCGGGTTCATGATATCCTAATGCATTAGCTGTCCGAATATCGCTTAAGTCTGGCATATTTAATCCACCCCACCCTGTAAACAGGTGTTTTACGCTTCCACTTACATATACAAACGGAAGAACTGGTTCGGCATCGACAAGCCAGTAGCCAATCCCTGCAAATAGAACCGACGCTGTTACACAGTCTGCACCCTCAGTATTCTCAATACCTTGCGTTCCGTTCTTGAACAGTTCAACGATACTTTCTTCAGGTGAATTGTGATAGTCTCCAACAGTCCACTTGTATGGGAGCGCACCGCCGATAAATGCTTTTAATACTGTTAGTTTGTGGTATTCCGGCGTTTCAAGAAATGAAACATAGGGTTTGTTTTCGAACGCTTCTTCGATTTTGCGCGCCCATCGTCGGCTCACCGATCGACCAGCTGCAAACCGTATTGGATTTGCACCATTCAATTCATTTGGACTGATGTTTTCATCAAAGACTGCATCGAATATTTTGTCGATTGCGTCATCAGACTCTTGTGCTACTGGGTCTTCAATATCGTCTACTGTGACATTACTCCCATAGTTTGTTTTATCTGAGACTTCTTTTTGACGAGCGCCACCATCTCCGATGCTCCAGTCTTGTTCAGAGGCCCGAAGCATCAGTGTAGACGGTGAATTACAGTACACTGCTTCTAAGTACTCGATTTCTGACAGTCGGAGCGTGAAGACTGTCCAATCGTAATATGGCCCTTGCACTTCGTCATCATTGTCACGATGGAATTCTGTGGTTATGAGTGGCGTGCGGACAAGTGCTGTGAGTTCAATATTATAGAGGTCAAACCAGTCGTCACCGTCTACATTTGTCTGATTGTACTCTGACTTATCCAAGTTCGGAACATTAAACGGGGACTCTTCGGGTTCATTATACCAAATTTCAACTTTTTGTTTTGGGTCTGTGTCATCTTCCCATTTTTCTTCTGATGCAAACTTCGGGCCGAGTGTTCGAATTTCTCTTGCGCCTCGGGATTCGTTATCGAACGGGAGGTAGGCGGGGTCGTCTGTAGCGAGGGGAGCCTCAGCGTCACCGTCCGGATGTTTGAATCTGACTTCGATCTCCTGTGGGACGTTGAATATTTCCTCACTAACCTCTAGAGACAGTTCGTGCTCCTGCGTGCGGTTGGTAACCGTCGCTTCCGTCTCGGCGACAAGCGCCTCCTTCCCGCCGTGCAGTGCTGTAAAATAAACACGAAGTGCTCCGTCTGCCTGTACAGAGTCGTCGGTTGGCGATGTCGGCCAGTGGAGCGTGAAGTGTATCGAGTCGACCGAGACATCCTTGACCACCAGTTCGGGAGTGATAGGCTCCTCAACCTGGGTTTCCGCACTGGCATCGTCGTCCCAGACCCCGTCTTCTTCCTGTGGTCTGAGGCCTTCAGTTGCGCCACCGCAGCCGGCCAGCCCCGAAAGGGTCGCCGCCGTACTCGCTGTCATAAACCTTCGTCGGGAGAGCATCTCGGTCGTATATGTCACGTCGGGCGATGACGCCTCGTCAGAATCATCAGACATTGAACAAGCCGGTGCGCGGAGCGGTCAAAAGTACTCCGGAAACAGAACATAAAGAGCGATACGAAGCGGTTTACGGAGAATCGAGGAGAAAGCCCCGTGCTTTAGCGCTGTCTCTTACCCACAAATCGAGTTGTTGCCGAGGTCGATTACTTCGGGCAAAATATCGATATCTGCGGGCGTTATACCGTTATGGACCGATTTTGGCGATCTTGAGCGTGTCATAGAACTCTTCACACACTATGATCATTTTAATTACTATTATAGCAGGCTGTTAGCTTAGAAGTACGTGCACTTGGTGCACGAAGTTTAAAATCAGTCAGAGAGTACCCTTTCGTTTCCGAATAATGATCTCTCGTATCTGTTCAATGTGGTTTGTCTCGGATTGAACGAACGCTGTGAGAATGGCTTCGACGATCTCGGAGCCAGCCGCTCCGAGATCGTCACACTCTGCGACCAACTCATCCACTTCTTGCACGGTCTCCTCGCCAACAGCGACTCCGAACTTCTCTTTCGTCATAGCTATAGTAGACGTTAGAAGTAATTGCTCACACTTGGGATAGATATTTGATCAAGAGCCGTGTCGATCG
>NZ_BMOC01000032.1 GCF_014646875.1 Halobellus salinus
GCTGATACCGGTGCGGGAACCGGTCTTTGACGATACTGAAATCGGCCCCGTGAGCCGCGAACTTGGGTTGGACGTCTTCGATTTTTGCCTGCGCAGTCGCGACGAGCTGAATGTCGCCGTCTCCGATGTCGTCGACGTTTTCCGCGAGTGTCTGCAGTTCGGTGAGCCGCTCGAAGTCGGTCCCAATGAAGAGACTCACCTCGTCGAGCAGGAGGACAAGCTTGACTGGTTGCTCAAGCGCCGCTTCACGTTCCTGGCGCAGCGATTCAAGTCGACTGACAACCTCTTCTGGGTCAATATCCGAGGGTTGGAGATCAGTGTAGCCATCGCGTGTCCCCGTGACGCCCTCGAACAGCTTCGGAAGCACAACATCGGATAGCGCACTGTACTCCTGGACGTCGGTCCAAAGGCCGTCAGTTCCCCACTCGTATCGCGGTTGACCCGGTGTCACTCCCTCGACGACTGATGCAGCTCGATCCTCCCGTTCCGGCCAGGCGTCGGTCGTTTGATACCAGTCTTCGAAGTATGCGACGTCAAGCTGGGAGGACAATCCAGTCGAAACTCCGTTATTGACGCCCGTGAGAATAGGATTCTGGTGGGCGTGCCGGAGAACGATTTCACTAAAGCTGCGTTGCTTCTGACCCTGATACTTGAGCAGGTTCACTGAGACAGGGATGACGTGATATTCGGAATGAACGGATTCCCACTGGGTTCGGAGCGTATCGAGGTCTCCGCTCGCCGACGCATCTGGGACGAGGTTTCTCCAAACCACGTCGGAGCGGTCTTGGAGCCACTGAGTATCCATCAGCCCATCCAGAACTGTTAGGAGGTGGCTCTTTCCGCTCCCGTAGTAACCGTAGAGCCAGTAGTTCGACCCCGTACGCATATCCTCTGCTTCGCCGAGCAGTCGTTTGACGAAGTCTTCGAGGAACCGCTGGGAGTCAGCCGTAACGTGATATGACTCGATGGCTTGTTTCCGGTGCCGTTTCTCGTCTGCAGATTGGTCCTCGCGGTCGATGCGTACCGATTCCTCGAAGTCCTCCGGTAAGTCCTCAAACCACGTTGTGTCGACCATTATTCAGCTCCCTCGCTCGTAATCGATGAGTACGGTTCGTCGGTCGGCCGCAGTTGGAGACTTCCATGGAGTTCGACGAACTCCCACGCCTCCGTCTCTGCTGCTCGATTGTAGAGTTCCTCCCAACGGGCACTCGGCTGGAATAGGTATTGGAGCCCAGCTGGTGATTCGAACCACTCTTCGTCGCCTTCCTCATACGAGTAGCCCATTGCGACGAGGAGTGGCGTATCTCCTATTGATGGTGGATTACCGACGACCATTTGCTGATTCTCCAGAACGCCGATCTCGCGCATAACTGACCGCAGTCCTTCGCACCATCTCTCTTTCGTTGAGTCCGCATAGTCGAACGGTGTCTCGTCAGTGTATTCGAACTGATTCAAGACAGATGTGAGTGTATCGTTAGAGAAGTCAAGAGGGTCGGGAAAGTCCTCCGCAAGGCGTCGGGCATATTCGTGGACGGCATATCGAACGAGCGCATCATCGGCGACCAGATAGAGGTAGAGCACTTGGGCTTTGTCTCGCGATGACGAACAGGTGTCCAAAACGGCAGGAAGATCACTTGGATTAGGGAGAGTTGCAGGTGCGTTTTTGAATCGTGATGAAAGAACGCGGTATATCTTCTGGGAGCTCCCCTTCGTACTGCGGTTCGCACGTCGTTCCTCAAACCAGATCTCCTTGACCTGGTTCCAGTTCCCGTGTTCACGGTACAACCGAGCGATCTCTTCTGCTCGTTCAGGTAGGAGGCCGCACATGGTCAAATCCATGTTGACCTCTTCGGGAGAGAATGTGCGGGAAAGAGACGGCGGTCCGTTATCGCCGTCCGGGAGAGTGTTCATACGATGATGGAGTCAACCAACCCACTTTACTATTTGTCATTGAGATACATTCAGCCTACGCGACCGGTATGATTTTGACAATGGGCGGACAATCTTGAACTATGGCTAGCCATCTGAATGCATTCCCCATCGATGTCTCCCAGATTGACGTCGCTATCTATGATATCTCTCCCCAACCGACAACACCGGCCTGGAATCGTCTCGACCAATTGGAGGACGACGTAACGTCCAGTACCGGTGGGATTGGTGTCCGGTACCATGACGGCGACTCTTGGAAGATTGTGGCCTGCGGTGTGACCGATCCTCCGTCACAGGTTACTGACAGCGATAGCCAACTCACCCTAACCGAATCCACGACTTGGGACCCAGATACGGACGGCGATCCTGACGTGATTGCAGAAGCCCTCGAAACAGGGCTCAAAGACTTTCTCGCTACGCATCGTGGGTACTGGAGTGAAAAATACAACCGGGTATTCCAGTACGCCCCCTACTCGTCTGAAGGCAGTTACAACATGCACCTCGGATACAAGATATCCGTAGAATACGCGAATGAGTTCCAGCTCTTTCTCGATCCGACATTCAAGTTCCTCTCTCAAAAATCGTTGAAGGACTGGATCGACCAAGTCGGGATCGAGACGGTACAGGAGCAGTTCACCGGCGAGCGGTTCATCATGTTCAGCTCCCGGACGAGCTATGTCACACTGGAATCAATCTACGAAGACCGGACAGTGATGGACGACACCGTGTACGGCTCGACGATTTACGAGCTCAATACTGAGTCACCGGCACCGCAGGCAGACGACGTCGAAGAGACGGACCCGCTGTGCGGGGTCACGTATTCGAATAATCCGAAGGAATACACCGTGTCACCGGCCCTACTCTACGGCACCCCCGGGAGCAATGACGTGTTGAACGAGTCTGCGATCATCACGCCGTCTCAGCGGCGAGATGAGATCCGGGCGCTTGCCAGGGACGTATCGTTCATACAGGTCGGCGGCCAACAGTTCGGTCTTGGAGACACCGAACTGGCCGGGGATATTGAACGGTTCCAATATCCAGCCCTCGAATTTGGTGGTGGCCATGTGTTCGACCCACAGTCACTCGGCGATCTGCCGGACAAGTGGGAGTGGGAGAACGAGATGCAGCGGTTGCTGTCCGAACACGGTCCAGTCTCACGGGTACGTGGCGAACGTCATATCGCGTTTGCACATCCGGACAGCTATCCGGAAGTTCCTGAGGAGACATATCGAGATATCCAAGAGCATTTGCAGCAGTATGCGAAAATCACGGCTCCTGGCCCGGTCGGCCCGATCGAATACACGGACCGTCGGATCTGGAATGACTGGGTTGCCCAGCAAGGCGACCAGATCGACGGTTTACTGGCCGCGTTGGCAGAGGAGTCTGACGATCGGTATTATTCGCTGGTCAATGATGTGGACGGGGAACCGGTCCAGCACTTCACCCCATCTGCGTTGGACGAACACCGGGATAGCAGCCTGTTCAACGTCGCGATGGGACTTGCGGCCAAGATGGGCGTCAGGCCGTTCGTCCTCGCCGACCCCCTGCACACGGATATCGTGATTGGGTTCGATGTGAACGGGTTTGAGCAGACCTCGATTGGGGCAGTCACCCTTGACGGGGAATCCGGGGATGTGATCACGCAGACGACGAGCGGGTTCAGCGCGGGTCAGAGTACTGCCGCGCCGGAGTTCGAGACGAAGTCGGCACTCCGAAGCCAGATTACGGAAGCCGTTCAAGAAAAAGGGACGATATCCTCGGTCGTGATCCATCGGGGTGGAGTTCTGAAAAACAGCGAGGAATCAGCGATCCGAGAGTTGATCCCAGAACTCGTCGAAGAGGGCACGCTGCCGGAAGACGTGCGATGGGGTGTGGTTGAGGTGAATGCCGATACGCCACACCGAATCTTTGACCAAGCGTATGATCTGCAGGCACCGACCGGTTCCTATACCACGATCGGTGGCAGGACCGGGATAGTGGTGAATGGAGGGTATCCGTACGTGTGGCAGGGTACGCCGCGCGCCACGAGCTGTACGTTGGCGGCTGCGAATTGTGACTGGGATATAACCGCATTGACACAGGATGTATTCCGCTTATCCTTCTTGAATTGGGGGTCGCCGGGTAGTGTGAATATGCGGCCACCAATCTCGACGGATCTGGCGACAGAGCTGGCGAAGATGTTCGAGAAATGTAACGAGATTCAGTATCTTCCGTTCTAGTCTGTATTGAGGAGATCCTGGTTGATGCGGGTACGCTTGGTAACGGTCTCAGATATGTCTGTTTCCGGATGGATCAATGCTGTGGAGAGCTGCTCGGTATCGGGGGTGAAGAACTGTTTGGCGTCGTCGATTATCGCGTTAAGGAACTGGTCGTTCCACCAGTCTGTGTAGGTCGGGGTGCGCTTGGAAGAGAGCTTGTTTAGGTGGTCCCGGAATGTGGCGGTGTGTTCGTGGGCGAGGCAGTGGAGTTCATCCGGGTAGTCGTCAGCCAGAATGTTCATGACGTGGTGGTAGCGGAGGGCGTCCGGCGGGTGCTGATGTTCTCTATGAATAGAGGGAGTTAGTTTATACGGATTATCGGAGAACAGGCGCCGGGTGAGGCTGACCGCGTATGCGGGGCCGAACATAAGTGTTCCAACGGTGTCGCAATAGAGTTCTTCGTACCAGTCTCTGAGAGCATCGGCAACGGTTTGTTCGCGATTATCGAATTCGCCAGCGATCCGTCTTCGCTCCTGATTGACGGCATCTGGTAGAGTGTAGCTGTCCCGGTAATCCATGGTGACGTGCCCGATCTCGTGCCCGATCAATGGGGCAAACTCGGTGAACGACGCTGTGGAGACGTTGCGGGGGAGCCAGAGGCCGTATACGGTTGTCGGAACAATTCGGACGAGAGCGGTCTGGTTCCAGTGGATGGGAATGATGTCGAAGTCGATTCCGAGCGGGTGGCAGAGTTCATCGACGACAGTGCGGACGTTGTCGAAGACTGCCGTGCTGTCCGTTACCTGGATGGTGTGGAGTTCGTAGTAGGAGATGATCTTCTCGATTTTCTGGAGTTTGCTGTGGGCGTCCCAGAGGTCGTTACAGATCTCCTCGTAGAAGTCGTCAGTGTTGTCGGAGAGTTCAGAAAGGGTTTCGATGTCGTACTGGATTTCGTCAAGTAGGTCGTCGAAATCGGCGAGCAACGGGTTGAAGACGTTGTCTGGGGTGGGAACGCCGTCGTCAGCGAGACGGGTGGATATGTAGTCTCGGCGGTGTTCGAGGTCGGTGAATTCCTGGTCGACCGTGTTAGGCAAAGTTTCCTCGCAGTGCCTGTTTGTTCTCTTCGACGGTTTCGTTGGCGACGTCGCGGATGTCCTCTAACTTGTCTTTGAGGATGTCGAATTCAGTGTCCGACAGTGCCTGGGAGGGTTGAGAACTTTCCTGAAGATCTTGGAGATGAGTGTTAATCTGATCGAGGTGGGGGCGGATAGTGTCGTCGGAGTCGAGCCAGGCGTCTTTCACGCCGGAGTAGAGCGGCTGGAGTTCTTCGTCCGTATAGTAGGGATCGTGGGAAATTTCGAGCAGGCGGTCGATAATTTCCTGGGTGTCCTCAAGTTGTTGTTGGAGCCTGTCCCAGCCATAGCGGTCGATGGCGTTGAGCCGGATGATGGAGATGGCTTTGAGGGTTTGGTTGAGACTACGGCTGAGGTCCGTATATGTCTCTTTTTCCCGCTGAACCCTCCAAAGGCTCATTAGTAAAATGTTCCCTTCCATTTCACTTATAGCTTGTGAGGTCCCCTAATCCCCTATTTTCCGAGTTTCTAGGGTCTACAACGGGGGTTCGGAGGACTTTCTTCTCCAGGTGACGGAGAACATTCCTTCCGTCTTCTTAGGCAGGGTAAAGATGGTCGGGAACAACAAAGCGGATATCGTTTTGAATCGGCTGTACGGTGGACCCCCACGCAAAGTAAAGAGAGATTCTGACAAAGATTTAACCGACATCGCTGACCTTCTCTGTGCGTGCCATTTCCCCGCGCCAAATCGCCAGGCCAACTCTACGAAGAGGTTCAATCGTACGACCGGGTGATTACTCCGGATGGGCCACTTGCAAGTGCTCTCAACCGCCACCTCGATCGTTCGCATCTCGGTCCGTTCGCGATCCCACCACGCCGACTTGCAGTAGGTCGACGCCAAGAGTCCGAGGACCGTCTCGCTTTCCTTGGTATGCTTGATCACGAGGACTTCTCCTGGAAGCGCTGTGCATACGCGGTTGGGAATATCCTCCAGTGTTGGGAACACCGAGGGTCACACGACGCTATTTTCGAGTACGACGGCTACGTCGACGACACCACCGAACGAGCTGTGGAGCGAATCGCGGAACTCGAGACCGCCTCGATGAAGCTCACAAACGAGACCATCGATTCGAATCTCGACGTGGTCGTCGTCGAACCGGCGATGCTCACCCAACTCGAACGCGCGTATCTGCCTGCCGAGTACGACACGGTCGACCTCTTCGCTGATACCGAGTTCGAGCTCCCGCCGTTCCGTATACACGATTCGCCGACGGCGATCGTCGAGACCATCGTCGATTCCGTCGATGGCGAGAACGCTGATAACGTCGGGATTGTTCTCGACCAGGAAAGCGAGTACTCACCGCTTATCGAGTCCGCGCTCGAAGCGGCCGATATCCCGTTTTTCGGCGGGCCGGGATTCACAGATCGCAGCGAACACCGGTTGTTCCTCCACCTCCTCCGGACCGCCCACCGGGGGACTGATACCCGAATAAGCGAGATCCGGTCGCTGTTGACGGTTTTCGATTGCGACATCGACGACGCTGACACAAACAAGCGACTGCACGAACTTGACGATGGAGACCTTAAGTGGCTAATCGACTTCTGCCATGATGTCCAAGAGTACACGTTCTCGGACGCGCTCTCAGTGTTTGAACGCCACGCCGACGACACGCTTGACGCCTTCCGCGAGGAACTGGAGACACTCACTATCGCCGACGAATCTATTACAGAAGCGCGCCTCGACGATTTGTCGTTCTATCTCCAGACCTACGAGGTCCCTGTCGACCGAGAGAACGACGGCGTCCTGCTTGCCGACGCGAAATCGGCGTCGTACGTGGGTCGTGAGGTTGTCTTCTACCTGGGGCTCGACGACCGCTGGACCCACTCGGCACCACGCCGTCCGTGGGTCGACCAGGACGCCCAGTTCACCAGGAATCTCAAGAGCTTCCAGCTGCTGTTACAGAGCGGCAGCCAGCAACACTATCTCGTCCAAGACGCGACCGGCGGATCACCCGTTACGCCATGCCTGTACTTCGAAGAGCTCCTCGAACCGGAGTACGACCGGTTCTCCGATCTGCGTTCGACAAGTCATCAGATCCAATCCGCAGCACGAGCTGGTGACGGGTTCGAGAACGACCCCGTCGGCGTGAGTTCCGACCCGGTCGAGACGATCAGCAAGTCGAGTCTCAACACCTACGTGAACTCACCGCGGGACTACTACTTCAGCCGGATCGTCGACGGTCCGGAGAAGGCGTATCTCACCGAGGGAAACCTACTCCATGACTTTGCGGAGTTCTACGTCAACCATCCGGACGCGGTTGGCGAAGACACACTATCGGAGGTCGTCGAACTCATGCTTGAGGACGTCAGTCCGCTGGTTCGCTCCGTCGACGAACGGACCCGGCGCACTGAATATCGTGCTAGCCTCGAAACGATCGTCTCATATCTTGACGCGAACCAGCCGACTGAGGGCGCGTTTCTGACGCCGTCCAGTGGCGGTGATAATGCCGTCGCTGCTCACTTCGATCGGGATGTCGACTCCCCCGTGACTGAACGCCGATTTACTGATGAAGAACTGGGCATCAACGGAATGATCGATCTCGTTCAGTCGGAGCGAGACCTGCTCGACTACAAGAGCGGTAGCGAGAGCAGCGCCACCTCGATCGTCAAACACGCAGCGATTGACGAGCCGACAGACGAGCCTGACTTTCAGGCAGCACTCTATCTCACCTATTGGCGATCACAACGTCCGGGTGACCAACTCTCGTTCACCTTCTTCTACGTCACCGAACTCGTCGACGACGTGATCGCCGGCGACGCCGACATCGACGACGCGTTGACGACTGTAACATACTACCCTGAATCGCTCACCGAGCACGTGCAACGTGAGGAGTTCTTCGAGTATCTCCGTGAGGAGGGGGCACAGAAGTGCCAGAAGATCCTCTCGAAGATCGACTATCAGACATACGCCGCGCTCTTCGATGCTGCGCCGCTTGTCGAAACCACTGACAGCGATGAACTCATCGAATCGGAGTTCGGAGAGATGATGATTGATCGACTCGAAGCCGAGATTGGCGAGTACAAGTACGTGACGACGGGGAGCAAGCAGGTGATGCGAGCAATCGTCGACCGGCAGAAGGGTGCGTTCTTCAAAACCGATCTCGATGCGTTCGAATCGTTTGTCGACGAGCGACTGGCGGAACTCAATCGGCGCCGCACTGGCGACGAGGCGTTCCCAATCGAGGGACTCGCCGGTGAGCCGAACTACCGGCGGGTAGACAACCGGGATCTCCTCCTGGAGGGTGAACAATGAGCGGTGTCGACCCGAACCCGGAGCAACGCGAGCTCATCGAGGCGATTGACGGCCTCTATCTCGTCGATGCGGGTGCTGGCACCGGGAAGACGTTCACCGTTACCCGGCGGTACGCAAATATCGTGGCCCAAGACGGCGTCGATCCCGAAGACGTGCTGTTGGTGACCTTTACGAACAACGCGGCCGAGGAGATGCGAGAGCGGATTGTCCGTCACAGCGAGTACGGGATGCGGGAACTCGCGAACGCGCCGATCCAAACGTTCCACTCGCTGTCACACGACCTGCTCGACGAGTACGGACACGACGCACCGACGTCCCTCGGGATCGATGAGACGATCACTGGCTCGACACGGATTATCGAAGACGAAATCATCGAACAGGCGCTGTTTCGTGAGTTCATCGGCCAGTTCATCGATAATCACCCGGAGTATGACGAGTTCTTCACGGCACTGTCGGAGACGTCGGAGCTACTCGATCTGATCAAGGAACTGTCCGCAAAGGGTGTGTTCCCCACTGCGGATGGCTGGTACCGGAACAGCGAGTCACACCTCGATGGGGATTTTGAGGCGTTCGAGACACTGTTCACCGACCGGAATGAACCACGGAACGGCGGGAGCAAGCAATCGAAGCTTCGAAAGAAGCTCTATCAGTATGGTGAAGACAAGACGTATCTCCCGGAGGCGCCCGCAAAGTGGGACATCCGCGGCGATGGCAAGCAAGTCCCGGCAGACCTCGCTGAACGCGTCTTTGAAGAGGACCGAGCGGCACTCAAGCGGTTCGTCCACGACGTATATCACGCCTATCTCGCGTTTGCGCTTCGGCGGAATTTCCTGAATTTCGGATTCCTCCAGCTGTTCGCGTTCGTACTTCTGTGTGAAGATCACGACCTTCGAGAGCAGCTGGGGTACGAGTACGTGATGGTCGACGAGTTCCAGGACTCCAGTGAAATCCAGTTCAAACTCACGCTGCTGCTCGCCGGCACGAACAACATCTGTGTGGTCGGCGACTGGAAACAGAGCATCTACAGTTTCCAGTACGCGGATGTCGACAACATCCGCGAGTTCGACGAGCGGCTCGAACGGTTTGCCGGGGAGTTGAATCGGGACGCAGATCGAGTCACGTTCCCGACGACGCCGGTCGACGACAAGCAACTGACGCGGAATTACCGCTCGACGCAGTCCATCTTGGACTTCTCTACCCACGCGCTGACTGCCCGTGCGACAAAGAACGAATCGCTGGATGCGGAGGCTATCTCCGAGCAGGTAACACCACTGACCGCCGATACAGACCGAGACGATAGTTACATCGAGGCGCTCACGAGTGAGGACGAACACGAGGCCATTCTCGAGAAGATCGACGCGATCGTCGACAACGACGCCTACGCCGTCGAAGGCGACGACGGCACGTATCGCACCCCAGAGTACGGCGACATCGCCGTGTTGACGCGAACCCGTGATTTCGGGCGGGATCTGCTCGATACGGCGAGTGAATTCGGTCTGCCGATGGCCTACGAGGGTGGGATCGAGGTCTTTCGGACCGACGCCGCGAAGCTGGTGTTAGCGTGGTTGCGTATCCTCGAACGCGACGCCGAACGCGGGTGGGCACTGGTCCTCGAAGAGGCTGGCTACACGATCGACGAGGCGAAGGCGATCATCGAGCGTGAGGCGTACCCCGAAGCTATGGTCGCATTCCGAGAGGATCTCCGAGAGCTAGAGACGTTCGGCGGCGTCGCTCGGCGCGTGTTCGAACAGTACGGCCGTTCCGGCCCCACCGCAGACGTCGTTCTCGACACTATCCAGTCGGTTCACGGGACGACGACGTTCACCCGTGGCGAGCTGATCCGATTCATCGAGGAGGCGATTGCTGATGGGAGCACACACGACGTCGATGCCGGGGCTGGGACGAATGCGGTGACTGTCCAGACGATCCACGCGACGAAAGGGCTCGAATACCCAATTGTCATCCTCGCAAATATGAACGCGAACAAATTCCCGTCTTCCGGTGGCAGCGGAAGCGATATCGCCTACACCGACCCGATTGGCCTCCGTCAGCGGAAGGTGTACTCAGAGGACGCACACGGCGTCCCACACGTCTACGACGACTGGAAGACTGACGTTCTTAATCGCTGCCTCCCCCAGAACTACGACGAGGAACGTCGGCTTCTCTATGTGGCTGTCACGCGTGCTGAGAGCCACGTCGTTTTGACTGGCGGTACTGACCCAAATTCGTTCCTCGATTCACTCCCCGTTGATGTCGAAGATATCGACCCCGATCTATCTGCGTTCGACCCAGAACCCGGCGAGCATTCGACCTACACGGTCGATATTCCGGAGCCTGATGGACCGGCAAGCTACTCACCACACACCTTCATCGATGACGCAGTCTTCGAAGGGAATACCGGCGGCCGGGGAATGGAGTTCGGGTCAGACGTCCACGAGTTTGCGGAACGGTATGTTCTCGGTGAAGCAGTCGAAACCGGCGATAACCCTGACAAAGAGCACGTCAAGGCGTTACTCGACTCACTCGAGGGTGAGACGAGAGCCGAGATCGATGCGTTCCTTCCGCTTACCGTCGACGGCGAGAAGGTAACGATCGGCGGCATCATCGACTTGCTCCACGTGACATCTGACCGTGTTGAGATCATCGACTACAAAACCGATCTCACAACGCACGCAGAAGGTGAATACCGGAAACAGCTCAGTATCTACTACCATGTCGTCGCCGACCAATATCCTGATCGGTCGGTTACTGCGTCTATTTTCTACACCGATGATGGCACTCGGCACAATATTACCCCTCTCGATAAGGCGGCTCTTCGAGAGCTATAGTAGTCGTTAGAACTTTCAGCACAGAAAGTCGTACAGTAGCTAATGGACCATCTCGACGAGATC
>NZ_BMOC01000033.1 GCF_014646875.1 Halobellus salinus
CCTACTCACTCCCTTTGCTACGCTTCGGTCGCTCGTTGAGGCCGGAGGCTCCACCTCCAAAACGCTGAAAACCCGAGTCGTGGTTTTTGTTCCGCGGGTGTCCCCACGTGGATATGAGTCACGACCCACAGTCACGGTCGCGCGGAAACGAGCGCCTGGATCTGGTCATCAGAGTCGGCATCGTCGCGGGGATCCTGGTGTCGATCGCGGTGCTCGCCGCAGTGGTCGCGATCGCGTTCCCGACGGCCGGCGTCCCCGTTGAGTTGCTTCCGACGCTCGTGTTCACGGCGGCGGTTGCGGCCGTCGTGGGGGCTGTCCGCCGCGTCGGTGGGCGACGCGAGGGCCGGAACGCCGATTGACTCCATCCGGAGCGACGACGCCCCGGACGGGTCTCGAAACCGTTTAGTGGGTGAAGTGACTGCCTCTACCCGATGATGCGGCTCCGCGGAGCGCGCAACCGCCCCACCCGCAGAGCCGAGCGTCCGGCTGCCGCGGCCTCCTACCGCCGCGTTGCCGCTCTGACGCCCGCCGCGCGACCGCGACGACGGGCCGCGTAGGCCCACTACTACCTTCTCCCTGCGTTGTACCGACTGAACGGGAAGTGACCAGCGTATCCAGACCCATCCCTGCGATTTCTTTTCCGGAACCTAAACCGTGTAATTTATACGGAAGAGCGTCCGAGACGGTGGTATATGACAAGCGTGGCGCTCGCCTTCTCCGGCGGGTTGGACACGACGGTGTGCGTGTCGCTCCTGCAGGAGGAGTATGGGTACGACGAGGTCGTCGGCGTGACCGTCGACGTGGGACAGCCCGAATCCGAGTTCGTCGAAGCGCGGGAGACCGCCGACGCTCACGGACTTGACCTCCACGTCGTCGACGCGAAAGACGAATTTGCCGAACTGTGCTTCGAGTCAGTCCGGGCGAACGCGACCTACCAGGGGTACCCGCTGGGGACCGCGCTCGCGCGGCCGGTGATCGCGAAGGCGATTCTCGACGTCGCCGAAAGCGAGGAATGTGACGCGCTCGCCCACGGGTGCACCGGGAAGGGCAACGACCAGTTGCGGTTCGAGGCCGTGTGGCGGAGTTCCGGCCTCGACGTGGTCGCGCCCGTGCGCGAACTCGAACTCACCCGCGAGTGGGAGATGGAGTACGCCGAAGAGCACGACCTCCCGGTCCAGTCGGGCAACGACGGCGTGTGGTCGATCGACACCAACCTCTGGAGCCGGTCGGTCGAGGGCGGCGACCTCGAAGAGCCCGGCCACGTCCCCGGCGAGGAGATCTACGAGTGGACCGAAAACCCCGCGACCGCCACGGAGACCGAACTCGTCCAGATCAGCTTCGAGAACGGCTATCCTGTTGCACTGGACGGCGAGGAACTCGATCCCATCGAACTGGTGCGGGCGCTCAACGACCGCGCCGGCGCCCACGGCGTCGGGCGCACCGACATGATGGAAGACCGTATGCTCGGGCTGAAAGTGCGCGAGAACTACGAGCACCCCGCGGCGACCACACTCTTGGCCGCCCACGAGGCGCTCGAAGGGCTGGTCCTCACGAAGGACGAACGCGACTTCAAGCGGCGGGTCGACGACGAGTGGGCCCAGAAGGGGTACGAGGGGCTGGTCGACCACCCCCTGGTGGACGCGCTGGAAGGGTTCGTCGCCGAGACCCAATCCAGAGTGACCGGCACGGTGACGATCAAGTTCGAGGGCGGTCGCGCCCGCCCGGTCGCCCGCGACTCGCCGTACGCGGCGTACTCCGAGGACGCCGCGTCGTTCAATACCGAGGGCGTCGGCGATATCACCCAGACGGACGCCACGGGCGTTGCGAAGTACCACGGGTTCCAGTCGCGGCTGGCCAACGCTGCGCGGGCGGCCGTTGCGGACCCCACCGCCGACGGCGACTCGGAGTGAGCGATGTCGGGCGAAGAGGCGGGTGACGGCGCGGGCGACGATGAGACCGCCGAGAGCGTCGTCCGTCGGGACCGCTTCAGCGGCGGTCCCGCCCGGGGGTTCCTGTCGAGCCTCGCGGCCGACGAGCGGATCTTCGGCGCGGACCTCGCGGTCGACCGCGCTCACGTGGTGATGTTGTCCGAGCAGGGGATCGTCGGCAGCGAGGTTGTCGGCGAGATCCTGGCCGCGCTCGACGACGTCGAAGCCGCGGGCCACGGCGCGCTCCCAGACGGCGAGGACGTCCACGAGGCGATCGAGACCGCCGTCGTCGACCGCGTCGGCCCCGACGGCGGGAAGATGCACACCGCTCGGAGCCGGAACGACGAGGTCGCGGCGTGCATCCGCCACCGGTTGCGCGAGGACCTCCTCGACGCGGTCGAGGCCACGATCGCGCTCCGGGGGGCACTTCTCGATACCGCCGCCGACCACGTCGACACGGTGATGCCGGGGTATACGCACCTCCAGCCCGCCCAGCCCACCACGGTCGCACATTTGCTTTCGTCCTACGAGTCGGCGGTCGCCCGCGATTCCGCCCGGCTGCTGGATGCGTACGACCGCACGAACCGGTCGCCGCTTGGGGCGGCGGCCTTTGCGGGCACGCCCTTCGACATCGACCGGGAACAGACGGCCGACCTGCTCGGGTTCGACGGCGTGGTCAGCAACTCCATGGACGCCGCCGCGGGCCGGGATTTCCTCGCGGAGTCGACCGCGGCGCTTGCGACCCACGCGGTCACGGTCTCGGGGCTGGCGGAGGATCTCGCGATCTTCGCACACAGGGGCCACGTCGACCTCGCCGACGAGTACGCGTCCACGTCGTCGATCATGCCGCAGAAGGTCAACCCCGACTCCCTGGAACTGGTCCGGGCGGTCGCGGGCGACGCGGTCGGCGGCCTCTCGGGGCTTTTGACCACGTTGAAGGGGCTCCCCCGCGCGTACAACCGCGACCTCCAGCGCGCGACCCCCCACGTGTGGGACACGGTGGACGCGGTCACCGAGGCGGCCGCGGTCGCTGCGGGCGCGGTCGAGACCGCCGACTGGCCCGCTGAGACGCTGGAAGCCGCTGCGGGCGAGGGCTTCTCGACCGCGACCGGCGTGGCCGACGCGCTGGCGATGGCGGGGGTGCCGTTCCGCACCGCCCACGAGGTGCTCGCAACCGCGGCCGAGCGCGCCGACGGTGACGCGCCCGGGATCGACACCCTCGATGCGGTCACCGCCGAGGTGCTCGGCGAGTCTCTGTTCACGTACGTGCCCCGCGGGCGGGTCGAGGCGATCATCGACCCCCGCGAGAGCGTCGCGAGTCGGGATTCGGTCGGCGGCCCCGCGCCGGAGGCGGTGGCGGCGCAACTCGATTCCGCCGCGGCCGGCATCGACGCCGACGCCGCGGCGCTGTCGGACCGCCGGGACGCACTCGACGAGGCCGCCGGGACGCTGGATCAGGAGGTGGCGGCGCGTGTCTGATCGACTCCGGTCCGAGCGGCCACCGGGGTGTCGACGCCGAGCCCCGCCGGGGGCCGATAACATACGAAATCAGACATAGGTTTCACGCGGACCGAGCGTTCGACTGTTCAACGCCGTCAGTGGCACAGCTATTCAGTTAATCTATCCGACACTTTCGATGGGTTTAAGTCTCCGCCACGCCGAACGCGAGGTATGGCAGATATGATTACCACGGAAGACCCGCTGACAGGCGAGGAGATCGAGATCCCGGCCGACGTCGAGGCCGGCGAGATCGTCGACAGCCCCGCGACCGGGGCGGAGTTGGAAGTCATCTCCGTCGATCCCGTGACACTCGAGGAGGCCCCGGAGCTCGAAGAGGACTGGGGCGAGTGAGATGAAGGTCGGGCTGCTGTACTCCCGGATCCGTCGGGACGAGAAGCTTCTCCTCTCGGAGCTCCGCGACCGCGGGCACGAGGTGGCGAAGATCGACGTCCGGGACGAGCAGTTCGGCCTCAGCGACCCGCCGGAGTCGTTCGAGAGCGTCGACATCGTGGTCGACCGGTGTCTGGCGACGTCCCGGAGCCTGTATATCACCCGGTTTCTGGACGCCTACGACGTGCCCGTGGTCAACAGCGCGGCCACGGCCGACGTCTGTTCGGACAAGGTGAAAAACAGCCTGGCGCTGGAGCGCGCCGGCGTCCCGACGCCGGCCACCGAGGTCGCGTTCACGACCGACAGCGCCCTCGAGACCATCGAGGCGTTCGGCTACCCCTGCGTGATCAAACCCGTCGTGGGGTCGTGGGGGCGGCTGATGGCGAAAGTCGAGTCGCGCTCCGCGGCCGAAGCGATCCTCGAACACAAGGCCACGCTGGGGCACTACCAGCACAAGGTGTTCTACGTCCAGGAGTTCGTCGAGAAACCCGGCCGCGACATCCGGGTCGTCGCCGTCGACGGCGAGCCGATCGCCGCCATGACGCGCTCGTCGGATCACTGGCTGACCAACGCCGCGAAGGGCGCCGACGTGCAGCCCTTCGAGGTCGACGACCGGGTCCGGGAACTCGTTGCCACGGCGTCGGAGGCCGTCGGCGGCGGCCTCCTCGGCGTCGACCTGATGGAGACCGGCGTCTCCGAACCGGACGATTCGGAGACCCGTGAGACGGGGTCCCACGCCGACTACACCGTCCACGAGATCAACCACACCGTCGAGTTCAAGGCGCTGAACGACGCTGTCGACGTTGACGTGCCCGCCGCGGCCGTCGACTGGCTCGAATCGAACGTCGAACGCGGCACGGAGGCGACCGTATGAGCGGCCCGGACGGCGACGGCGACGCCCCCGGAGCCGCCGACCCCACCTACACCGCGTCGGTGGTCGGCGGCTCCGGGTTCACCGGCGGCGAACTCCTTCGCATACTCCACCACCACCCCGAGTTTTCGCTTGCGCAGGCCACCAGCCGCTCGAAGAAGCGCAAGACCATCGGGCACGTCCACCCCAACCTCCGTGAGATGGACCTCCGGTTCACCCCGCCCGCGGATCTGGAATCCGTAGACGTGCTGTTCGCGGCGACGCCGCACGGCGTCTCGATGGAGCGGATCGACGCGTTCCAGGAGGCCGCCGACACCGTCGTCGACCTCTCGGCGGACTTCCGACTCGGAACCGAGGCCGAGTACGACGAGTGGTACGACGGCCACGCCCGCCCCGACCTCCTCGACGAATCGGAGTACGCCCTGCCAGAGATCAACCGCGGGAACCTCCCCGGCGCCGACCTGATCGCGTCAGGGGGTTGCAACGCCACCGCGGCCATCCTCGGGCTGAAACCGCTGTTCGACGCCGAGATCCTCGCTGGTGACGAACGGATTGTCGTCGACGTGAAAGTTGGCTCCTCGGAGGGGGGCGCCGGCGGCGGCGACGCCTCCAGCCACCCCGAACGCTCGGGGATCGTCCGGCCGTACGCCCCGACCGGCCACCGCCACGAGGCCGAGATCGAGGCGTTTCTCGGCACGTCGGTGTCCTTTACCGCCCACGCGGTCGACATGACCCGCGGCGCGAGCGCAACCTGCCACGTCTACCCCGAGGCTCCGGTCTCGAAAGGCGACCTCTGGGGCGCTTACCGCGACGCCTACGCCGAGGAGCCGTTTATGCGGACGGTCGCAGGCGGCGGCGGGGTCTACCGCTACCCCGAACCCAAGGCGGTCGCCGGCACGAATTACGGAGAAGTCGGCTTCGAGCTCGACCCCGGCAACCGCCGGATCGTCGTCTTCTCCGCGATCGACAATATGATGAAAGGATCCGCCGGGCAGGCGGTCCACGCGGCCAACCTCGCGCTGGGACTCGACGAGACCGCGGGCTTGGAGTTCACCGGCTTGCACCCGGTCGGCGCACCCTGACGCGGACGCGGACGCGGACGCGGACACCCAACCTGACTTGTACACGATGACGAACAAACACCACACACACGACGCGCGCGACGCCCGCTGGACGACACCCGCCGCTGAGTCCCGCGGGCGACTCCGAGCAGACGGCGGAGCAGGGGCCGGCGCCACCGACTCCGATACGCCGCCACCGCCGGTCGTCGTCAAGATTGGCGGCGCCAGCGCGGTCTCCCCCGAGGGAGCGATCGGCGATGTCGCTGACCTGGCCGACCGCGGCCGCGATGTCGCCGTCGTCCACGGCGGCTCCACGGCCGTCGACGACACCCTCGAAGCACTCGGCGAGGAGCCCACGTACGTCGAGACGCCCGGCGGCGTTGTCGGCCGGTTTACCGACGAGCGCACCATGGAGGTCTTCTCGATGGTGTTGCCGGGAAAGCTCAACACCGACCTCACCGCCGCCCTCCGGGGCGCCGGTGTCGACGCCCTCGGGCTCTCCGGCGTCGATGGCGGACTCCTGACCGGCCCGCGGAAGTCCGCGGTCCGGGTGCTGGAAGACGGCAAACGGAAAATAAAGCGCGGCGATCACTCCGGGAGGATCACCGACGTGAACGACGACCTGCTCGAGACCCTGCTCGGCGACGGCTACACACCAGTGGTGACCGTGCCGATGCTGGCCGACGACGGTGTCGCGGTCAACGCCGACGCCGACCGGGCCGCGGCGGCGGTCGCGGGCGCGCTCGGCGCCGACCTCGTTGTCCTCACCGACGTCGAGGGCGTGTACGCCGACCCCGACGATCCGTCGACCCTGATCGGGTCGGTCGCGACCCCGGAAGAATTCGACGGGCTAAAGAACGCTGCGGACGGGTTTATGCGCAAGAAAGTGATGGCAGCCGAAGAAGCCCTCAACGCCGGCGCGCCGACGGTCGTCGTCGCGAGCGCCAACGCCGACGGCCCGATCACCGCCGCGCTCGCCGGGAGCGGCACACACGTTGCGGCGAGTGCAGTCGGGACCGGCGACGGCGAACCGACGGACGCCGACGAGGAGGCCACGGGATGACGGGCGGGTTCGTCTTCTCGGAGAAGCCGATCGAACTCGAGGCCGGCAAGGGCGCGTACCTCTACGGCGCTGACGGGACCGAGTACCTCGACTTCGGCGCCTCCTACGCCGTTGCGTCGATCGGTCACTCCCACCCCGCGGTCACCGAGGCCGTCCGCGGGCAGATCGGCCAACTCACGTATGTCCAGGCGTCGTATCCCGTCGGTGTTCGCACCGACCTCTACGAGAAGTTGGCGGCGCTCGGCCCCGGTGACGTCGACAACGTCTGGCTGTGTAACTCCGGAACGGAAGCCAACGAAGCCGCCATGAAGTTCGCGCGGTCGGCCACTGGCCGCTCGAAAATCGTCGCGACCAAGCGCGGCTTCCACGGCCGGACGCTGGGCGCGTTGGCCATGACGTGGAAGGACAAGTATAAGAAACCCTTCGAGCCGCTGGCGGGCGGCATCGAGTTCGTCCCCTACGGCGACGGCGACGCGCTCGCCGAGGCGGTCGACGAGGAGACCGCCGCGGTCTTTCTCGAGCCGGTCCAGGGCGAGGGCGGCATCCACCCCGCCTCCGCGGAGTATCTCCGGGCCGCCCGGGAGGCGACCGACGACACCGGTGCGGCTCTGGTGTTCGACGAGATCCAGACCGGCGTGGGACGGACAGGGTCGCTGTGGGCCTGCGACGGGGTCGGGGTCGAACCCGACATCCTCACCGCCGCGAAGGGGATCGCCAACGGCCTCCCGTTGGGAACGACGCTCGTGAACGACCGGATCGCCGAGGACGCCGGCGACCACGGCTCGACGTTCTCCGGCGGCCCGGTCGTCTGTGCGGCGGCTAACGCCACCCTCGAAACGGTTGTTGACGAGGACGTCCCCGGCAACGCGGCGCAGGTCGGCGAGTACCTCCGTGGGGAACTCGAGGCCGCAGTCGAGGCCCACGACCTCCCGGTTCGGGAGATCCGCGGTGTGGGGCTTATGATCGGGATCGAGGTGAAACGCGGCGCCAACCGCGTGCTCAAGAACCTCGCGCTCCGGGAGCAGGTGCTCGCGCTCCCCGCGGGCCGGACGGTCGTGCGGTTGCTCCCGCCGCTCACGATCGATGAGGCCCACGCCGACCAGTTTGTCGACTCGTTCGTGGAGGTGTTGGGATGAGTGCGGAACTCGGCGCCGACGAGGTCGACGACGCCGAGGGGAGCACGGAGTCGGGCGGGACGACCGACGGCAACGCTGTCGGCTTCCTCTCCGATCACGACGTCTTCGACGTCCAGCCCGGGCTGACTGAGGGGCTGACACGGGCGCAGACGCTGTTGGCGGACCTGGTGTCGATCCCGTCGCCGTCGGGGCAGGAGGCCGCCGCGGCCGAGCGCCTGGCGGCGTTCTTCGAGGCCCACGACCGGGAGGTGTGGATCGACGACACTGGTAACGTCCGAGCCCCGGCTGACGACGCGGTGCTTCTGACCTCGCACATCGACACCGTCCCCGGTGACGTCCCGGTGAAGATCGAAGACGGCGTGCTCTGGGGGCGCGGCAGCGTCGACGCCACCGGCCCGCTCGCCGCGATGGCGGCCGCGGCGGTCGAGACCGGGGTCTCATTCGTTGGGGTGGTGCGGGAAGAGACCGGCTCCAACGGTGCGTGGTACCTGGCCGACGACCGCGACGCCCCGGCGGTTGTGATCAACGGCGAGCCCTCGGGGTGGGACGGCATCACCCTGGGGTACCGGGGGTTCCTGTCGGGGACCTACGTCTCCACCAGCGAACTCGGCCACTCCTCGCGGCCCGAGGACAACGCGATCCAGTCGGCGGTCAACTGGTGGTCGAGCGTGGCGGAGTTTTTCCACGCCGACAACACCGATGGCGTCTTCGACACCGTGACCACCAAGCCGGTCACCTTCGACGGCGGCCCGACCGACGACGGCCTGGCGGTCGAAGCCACTGTCGACGTGCAGTTCCGCGTCCCGCCGAAGTACTCCATCGACGACGTCCGGGAGGTCGCGGAGGGCGAACTCGACCGGGGGAGCGTCCACTGGGAGCAGCCAATCCCACCGGTGATGGAGAGTCCGCGCACGGCGGCCGCCCGCGCGTTCCGGGCCGCGATCCGGGAGGCCGGCGGCGAGCCACGTCTGCTCCGGAAGACCGGCACCAGCGACATGAACATCTTCGCCGGCGCGTGGGACTGCCCGATGGTGACCTACGGCCCCGGCGACTCCGACCTGGATCACTCGCCGAACGAACACCTCGACCTCGCGGAGTTCGACAGCTCGATCGACGTGCTGGTCGACGCCTGCGAGCGACTCGCCGACTGACCGCGACGATGCCCGACACCGACCACTTCCTCGACATCGACGACCTCGCGCCCGACGAACTGGACGCCGTCCTCGACCGCGCGGCGGCGATCAAAGCCGGCACCGACGGGACCCGGTTCCCAGACCACACTCTGGGGATGCTCTTCGAGAAGCCCTCGACCCGCACCCGGATCTCCTTCGAGACCGGGATGACCCAACTCGGCGGCCACGCCATCTTCCTCGGGCCCGACGACATCCAACTGGGTCACGGCGAACCGCTGTCGGACACCTCGCGGGTCCTTTCCAGGTACGTCGACGCGGTGATGGCGCGGCTGTTCGACCACGACGACCTCGTCGAGATCGCGGAGTACTCCGACGTGCCTGTGATCAACGGCCTCACGGACGACGCCCACCCGTGTCAGACCCTCGCGGACCTCCTGACGATCCGGGAAGCGTACGGCGGGTTCGACGATGTAAACGCGGCGTGGGTCGGTGACGGCAACAACGTCGGCCAGTCGCTCGTGGTGGGCGCGGCGATGGTCGGGCTGGATCTGACCGTTGCGACGCCCGACGGCTACGGGATGGACGACGCGGTGCGTGAGCAGGCCGCCGAACTCGGCCACGCCCCGACGGTCGTCGACGACCCTGCCGACGCAGTCGACGGCGCGGACGTAGTCTACACCGACGTCTGGATCTCGATGGGCCAGGAGGACCAACGCGAGGAGAAACTCGCCGCGTTCGATGGGTACCAGGTGAACGACGACCTCCTCTCCGATTCCGATGCCGATGTGATGCACTGTCTGCCCGCCCACCGCGGCGAGGAGATCACCGACTCGGTTCTGGAGTCCGACCGCGCGCTGGTGTGGGATCAGGCGGAGAACCGGCTCCACGCCCAGACGGGGCTGCTCGTCGAACTGCTGGACGCGTGACCGGACCCCGGACCGGCCGCGCCGGCGTAGTTTTTTGTCCGGCGACGCGCAGAGTGGTGGTATGTACGACGGCCGAACCCCGCCGTCCGACCGGCGGGGAACGCCGTTCGCCGACGCCGACGACCCTGTCGTTGGCGCAGTCGCGCTCTTAGTGCTCGGCGCGGGACTGGGGTCGGTGTTCGGCGTCCCGCTCTTGGCCGCGGTCGAGTTCTGGGTGCTCTTCACGATCGGATACGCGGTTGTGGTTCCGCTGGTCTCGTTGCTCCGTGGCCGGCGCGACGACGGCGGTGACGAGGCGTCCCGCGACCGACAGGTCGACACCGAGCGGGTCGCAGACGGTGCGGTCCGCGACGACCCCGACGAGGGTGTCGACGCCGCGCTTGACCGCCTCCGCAACCGCTACGCCACCGGCGAGCTCTCGGAGGCGCAGTTCGAGCGGAAACTGGAAACGCTCTTGCAGACGGAGACGCCGGAGGCCGCCCGGGAACGACTCGACCGGGAGCAGGACGGGCCGGACGCGCCCGGCAGCGACACGGAGCGGGCGTTCGAGCGGGAGGGGTGATGGCTTGGGGGAGATACCGGATCAGACGACACTACCTGAATCAAGGAGAGAGTCCCGCCGTTCACGGCGGGCGTGAATCCGACACTCCACGGCACAAACCACGTTCGACCCTTATTCAGGGGTATCCTCTCTGACTTTCTTTTCTCCTTCAAGCAGTAAGCCCTTCCACCTCAATCCACGGTGCTTTTTCAATTTCTTCAGTCGTTCGTACTGTTCGTCGTCGTCAAACTCGATGCGAATTGCAACCATACAATATCATATGAACGGAACAATTACGTGTGTTATCATATAATATGTAGTCGATGAAGCGAGCCAACACGTTCGACGTGATTCCGCAGTCCCCAGAGGACAAGGAGTTGCTTC
>NZ_BMOC01000034.1 GCF_014646875.1 Halobellus salinus
TCCTCGCCCAAGTCGGGGAGCGGAGACGCAGAAGTAGACCTGCGTGTGAATGGTGGGATGTTGAACGGGGAGAGCCACCGGCCTATTGCTGGTGACTGATTGCCGGGAGTCCACATCAAAGCCCCACCCTCAAGGACCGAGGCGCGTATGCGCCGAGGGAGTAGGGTGGGGTAGTTTACGTCAGGGATTGCCGACGCGATCGCGACCCGGGTCGAGGCCGAGACCGCAATCGAGGCGGGTGCGGAGACCGTCTTCGGCGGGCAGCCCACCCGGGCCGCCCGCGCCATCGCCCGGGAGTGCTTCCGGACGGTCGAGGCCCACGGCGAGAGCGCACTCGCCGCAGTCGAGCGCGATGCCGTCACCGAGAGCGTTGAAGCGGTCGTTGAAGCTGCCACGCTCTTGAGCGGGATCGGGTTCGAAAGCGGTGGACTCGCGGCGGCTCACGCCGTCCACGACGGCCTCACGCGGGTCGAACCCACTCACGACGCGACACACGGCGAGAAGGTCAACGTCGGGACGCTCACGCAACTCGTCTTGGAGGGTCGAGACACTGACGCGATACACGACATCGTTGATCTCTCCGTGGACCTCGGACTCCCCGTCACGCTCGCCGACATCGGACTGACAGACCCGACCGACGAGCAGTTGCGCACGATCGGAGAGGCGGCCTGCGAGCCCCAGGAGACGATCCACAACGAACCGTTCGAAGTGACGCCCGAGGCGGTCCAGGACGCCCTGGTGACGGCGGACGAACTGGCGCGTGAGCGACGGACCACCCGCAAAAAAGAGTAGCCGCTGGGGTGCGGCGTTAGCCGCCCATAATCTCGTTGACTCTGCTCTCCCAGTTGGGCTCGTGTTCGGTCAGGACGTCCAGCGACGGGGTGATCATCTGGCTGAACTGCTCTTCGTTCGTCGGGAAGGCGACGTCATCGACCATCCACCCGGGGATCTCCGCGTCAGGATGCAGCGGCGCGACCCCGAGGTTCTGACACCAGGGACCGATGTTCTCCCCGCTCGCTGCGGTGTTGATATACTTCTGTCCCCAGTAGGTGTGGGAGTCGTCGAGGTTCTTTGGAATCCACATGGTGTCCCGGCCGGCGCGTGCGCCTTCTTCGGGGATCGTGTAATCGACCGGCGCCCCGTCGTCTTGCGCGTTGACGATGTTTGCGGGGAGCATAACCGACATCGCAACCTCGCCCTGTCGGAGGTTCTGGGTGAGCGCCGAGTCGTCGCCGATGGCGCCGACGTGCGGTTTGAGGTCGCGGTACTGTTCCCAAACCGGCTCCATTGTATCGACAGCACCCAACTCCGTGTCGGTCATCTTCGCGATGACCGGCGTCACGCCGTGGCCCGCGGTGTAGAGGCCGATGTCGTTCTCCCAGTCGCCCTCCCACCAACTGCTCCAGGAGGTCGGCTCCGAGTCCACCCGATCGGTGTTGTACGTCAGAGCGTACGTGTACGAGTAGAAGTTGACGAACGGCCACTCGGCGCCGTCGGTCTCGGGCTTGCCCGCTCCGAGGAGGGCCGTGATGTTGGGCGCGATCTCCGTATCGAGCGGCGTCATCAGATCCATCTGGAGCGACTGGAAGCTCGTTTTCGTCAGCGACCACTGCACGTCGACTGGGGGTGTCCGGTCCTGCCGGATCGCGGTCCGGATCTTCGCCTGCATCTCGTCCTCGTTGGAGTTGTCGTACTCGACGGGGATCCCGGTCTCCTCAGTGAACGGCTTGGAGATGTATTCGTCGAGGTTGTCCTGCCAGGCGCCGCCCCACGCCCGGACCGTGATCGACTCCGGCTTTGGGGGGACGCTGCTCTGCTGTGTGGTCCCACCGCTGCTGTCGCTGCTGGTGCTGTCGCCGCCGTCACTGCCGCTCGACCCGCCTGAACCGCCGCTGCACCCGGCGAACGCGACCGCCGACGCGACGCCCGCTGACGCGAGGAACTGCCTCCGTCCGACGTTCGACCGACTGTCCGCATCACTGTTATGTTCTCTCATGTCTCGTCTCAACCGATGTTTACTCACGGGCATACAAATATACCCACCATACGGTAGCATATTTATAATATCTGCGGCGCTCAGGCCGCTAGTTTCGAAATACTACCCGCATAGATGGTGATCCGGTGTCGAACTGTGGTTCGGAGAGCCACGGTACACTGGGCTTGATACTGTCGGCTATAGTCGCGTGACGTATTTCGACACCCCGGGGTGTCGAAAATCTTCACGTAGTTATAGCCGACAGTATGAGGGCGCGTGTCGCTTCCGCTCCCCGTCCCGCGTCCCGCAGAACCGACCGTCCGTGGCTCACCTCACGGTGTATCCACCGTCGATAACGACGGTCTCGCCGGTCATATACGAACTGGCGTCGGAGGCGAGGTAGACGACCGTCCCGCCGAGATCCTCCGGTGGAGCCATCTTCTCCACCAGCATCTCCGAGAGCCACGCCTCCTCCATATCGGGGTTCTCCGCCAGGAGTTCGTCGATCATCTCTGTCCGGATGTATCCCGGCGCGATGGCGTTGGCTCTCACGCCGTGTTCCGCCCACTCGGAAGCCAACTGGCGCGTGAACGACACCACGCCACCTTTGCTCGCGTGATAGACAACCTCTTGTTGTGGATAGTTCGCGACGAACGCCGACATCGACGCCATATTTATGACCGTCCCGCCATCGTTCTCAACCATCCATCCCCCGGCGTGTTTCGTACAGAGGAACACGCCAGTGAGGTTGGTCCGGAGCACCTCGTTCCACGTCTCGAGTGACATCTCGTGGGCCGGTGCGGTTCGGGCGATGCCCGCGTTGTTGACCAGCACGTCGATCCCGCCGAGCCGATCGACGGTCTCTCCTACCAACCGTTCGACGTCGGCCTCCTCGGTGACGTCGACCGACACCCCGGCCGTCTCGACGCCGGTCGCGTCCGCGATCTCCCGCGCCGCCGTCCTGGCGGCCTCGGTGTTCCGGTTTGCCACGCAGACGTCGGCGCCTGCCTCGGCCAAGGCCTTCGCGAGCGCGCGTCCGATCCCGCGGCTCCCACCGGTCACGATTGCTGTTTTGCCGTCGAGTACGAACTCGTCGAGCACAGACATACCAGTCCAACCGGATGCCGAGCAAATAAGCCCAGTCCCTCCACCGGGCGGGTCACTCGAAGCGCCTCCGGACGCTCTCGGCGTGCGATTCATACTGTCGGCTATAATTACGTGAAGATTTTCGACACCCCGGGGTGTCGAAATACGTCACGCGACTATAGCCGACAGTATCAAGCCCCTCGAGTTCGGCCAGTGGGACAACTGTGTCGGAGATCGACGCCAGTCCGGCTTCGTCCAGTCGTTGAACGGTACGCGAGCGGAGCGCCTCGTCGCCCTCCGCCCGAACCGTCTCGACGATGTCGGCCACGTCTTGACGTACTTCGTCGATCCCGGCGTCACGGTTGAGCACCGCCTCCCGCCCCGTCGCGTCGAGCGACGCCAGCGTCCGCTGTTCCATACCGAACACTCGTTGCGGGCGACGACATCAATCACCATCCGCCACATGGTGGCGTCGCTGGAGGGGTCCCGGTCCGATATATAAACCGTCCGCCATACGGGGGTGGCCGATGTATCATCGTCACTGATGACCTCCGAACCAAGATGCGATACGTGACCCGCCAGCCACCGGCGAACGCCAGCTCCGCCTCCCGGCGTCGGCCGGCGTCTCCGTGTGGCCGACTGCCCGGACAGTGGAGCAACTGTTATCACACCCTTGGGGGCAACTGTAGGTCGACACGATGAACGCGAACGGATCGGCTACCGACTGCGGGCGTTCGGACAGGGCGTGATCTACGAATGAGCATTAGAGAGGGGCTCCGGTACGGGAGCCTCCGCGCAAAGTGGCGCATCGTTGACGCGCTCATCGCGGCGAAACAACGCGCTCCGGTCGACTTCGACGGCGGTTCCGACCGGTTCGGGTACGCCCTGCTTATCCCCGGGGTCCTGCTCGTCAGCTTCCTCGCCGTCGGGATGGTGTTCCTGGCTTGGTACAGCGTTCTCACCTACGACACCGTTGAGATCATCGCCTACGAGTACACGCTGGCCAACTGGCGAGACCTCATCGACACTGGCACGTTCTACACTGTCTTTGTCCGGACCATCATGTACTCCGCGGCGGTCACCGCCGGGTGCGTCGCGCTGGCGATCCCGTACGCGTATCTGGTCGTCCGGACGGATCGGACCCTGTTCCGGTATCTCCTCCTGTTCGGGCTGTTCGTCCCGTTTTTTACCGGGGTTATCATCCGGGCGTACGGCTGGCTCATCATCCTCGGCGAGAACGGCCTTTTGAACTGGGTGCTCGGCACGCTCTCGCTCCCAACGGTGAGCTTCCTCGGGACGCCCGTGGCGGTGCTTCTCGGCTTGCTCCAGTATCTCCTCCCGTTCGCGGTGCTGATGTTGACCCCCGCGATCGCTAGCATCGACCCCGACCTAGAGCGCGCCGCAAAGAACTGTGGCGCGAACCAGTGGCAAACGTTCCGCCACGTGGTGTTGCCGTTGGCCCGCCCGGGCATCACCGCCGCGACGATCGTCTCGTTCACGATCTGTATGGCCAACTACTCCATCCCGGACCTGCTGGGCGGCGGGACGTTGAGCTTCGTTGCGAACTTCATCTACAACCAGGTCTTCGGCACGCTCAACTATCCGTTCGCGGCGGTTCTGAGCGTCGTCTTGGTCGCCGTCGCCTCGTCGTTCGTTCTGGTCGTGTTCAAAATGTACGGAACCGGTACGCTCGGCGTGGAGGTGGACGAGGCGTGAGCCTGCTGCGTCGGTTCGGCGGTGACCACCCCTACCTGACTGCGTTTACGATCTTCGAGCTCGCCTTCCTGATACTTCCCTCAGTAATCATTCTGGTGGTTTCGCTGGGCTCGGGCGAGATCATCTCGTTCCCTCCGACGGCGCTTTCGCTGAAGTGGTACGCGTCGCTGCTGGCCCAACCCCAGTATGTCCAACCGTTCCTCAACAGCGTCATCGTCGCCACGTTCTGTACCGCTATCTCCATCCCGATCGGCATTGTGACCGCACTCGGGCTGAACCGCTACGACATCCGCTTCGAGGACGGCATCCAGATCTACCTCCTTTTACCATTCACCGTCCCGCTCGTCGTCTCGGGGTTCATTTTTCTCATCATCTTTGGCCGACTGGGCTGGATCGGCCACCTCTGGGCTGTCGGGCTCGGGTTGACGATAATCAACATCCCCTTCATGATCTGGAGCGTCGCCTCGAGCGTCAACGCCTTCGATCCGACCCTCGAGGACGCCGCCCGGAGCCTCGGCGCCGAGGAGATACAGACGTTCCTCAAGGTGACACTCCCCTCGCTAATGCCGGGTGTTATCTCGGGCGCGCTGCTGATGTTTATGCTCGCACTCAACGAGTTCATTGTCAGTCTCATTATCACCGTGACCGACACCGAGACCCTCCCGGTCGCGATTTACGGGGCGATCCGCGGCAACATCAGCCCGCAGATCGCCGCGGTTTCGAGCGTCTATGTTCTCGTCGCGATCGTCGCAATCGTCGTCGCTGACCGACTCGTCGGTCTCGAGCGGTTCCTCCACACCTGACAGCGTTTGATCACACATGCCCGGACAACCCGTTCTGTTGACCGTCGACGCCGGGACGTCAACGATCAAGGCGGTGGCGTTCGGAACCGACGGCGCGGAGGTGGCGGTGGCGACACGCGACACGGAGACACTCCGGCCGGAGCCGGGACACGTCGAACAGGAGCCGATGGCGGTGTGGGAACGGACCGCGGCGGCGCTCGGAGAGGTTACCGCCGCACTCCCGGAGGGCGCCGAGCCGCTCGGCGTGAGCGTCACCGGGCAGGGCGACGGGCTGTGGGCGATCAGCGAGACGGGTGATCCCGTCCGCAACGCCGCCCTGTGGTCCGATAGCCGCGCTGCGGGCATCGTGGATGCGTGGGCGGACGACGGCCGCCTGGAGCGGATCGTCGACCAGTGCGGGTCGAAACCGTATCCGGGCATGAGTCTACCGCTTCTGGCGTGGGTGGCCCGCGAGGAGCCCGAACAGTACGAGCGGGTCGATACTGTCCTGTCGTGCAAGGACTGGCTGCAATACAAACTCACCGGCGAGCGAACGCTCGATCACACCGAGGCGACGATCCCGTATCTGGACAAACGAACCGAGCGGTACGACCCCGGCGTCTTCGAGGTGGTCGGCCTCCCCGACGCGGAATCGATGCTCCCGCGGTTGGCAGCGCCGACAGCGGTGATCGGGACCGTTACCCAGGTGGCTGCCGACGCGACCGGTCTCGACCCCGGGCTCCCGGTCGTTTCCGGGGCCTTCGACGTGCCGGCGTCGGGCATCGGGACCGGGGCGGCGACCGCCGGCGGGCTCTCGATCACGCTGGGCACCTCCCTGACGCACCACGTGTTCGTTGACGGACCGCAGCCCGCCACGTCGGGGATCCAGATGAGCCTCGGCCACGAGGGGCGCTGGACGTACGCAATCAGCTCGAACGCCGGCACGCCGAGTCTCGAGTGGGCCGCCAACGTGCTCGTCGGGGACACAGACGTCGCGGGGCTTGAGCCGATTGCGCGGGCAGCCCCGACCGGGAGCGATGGGGTGGTCTACCACCCGTATCTGAGTACAGCCGGCGAACGGGGGCCGTTCGTCGAACCGGGCGCGCGGGGACAGTTCGTCGGGCTCACTCCCGAACACGACGCCGAACACCTGATTCGGGCGGTCTACGAGGGGCTCACCCTCGCGATCCGCGACTGTGTGGCGCACCTCCCGGCCGACCCCGGGACCGCGACTGTGACCGGTGGGGGGGCCCAGTCGGACCTGTGGTGTCAGCTGATCGCCGACTGCCTCGGTTGCCCGGTTGCCGTGCCCGAGGGGTCGGAAGCGACGGCAAAGGGCGCGGCCGTACTGCTCGCCGTGTCACAGGGTGTGTACGCGTCGCTGTCGGCGGCGGTTGAACGAATGGTCACTGTCGACCGCCGGTACGAGCCGCGGGAGTCGGTCACGGAGCAGTACACGGCGCTGTACGACCACTTCTCGGAGGTGAGGCGGGCGATGGAGCCCATCTGGTCGACGCGGGCGGCGGCGTCCAACCGAGCTGACTCCGAGTCTACGGAGTGAAACGGCGCGTCGTCGGGCCCTCATAGCCCCAAGGGACCGGTCGCGGTGATGGATCGGCTGTGCTGCCGGCCGACGTTCGGAGCCGTCGCGCCGGCGCTCCGGCGGTGTCGCGAACGACTTTTATCGACAGCTCCCCGAAGTCAGGCGAATGCGTACCGTTCGTTGGTGCCGGCAGCCGGAGCACGCCGTCGGGACCGTTCCTCCGACGCGGTCCGGAGCGTGGGGGTGATCAGAGTGGCGTCCGTCGTCACCGTCGGCAGCGCGGTGTTGGACCACGTTTACGTTCTGTCGAACCTCCCGGCGCCCGACGGTGGAGCGTTCGTCACGGACCGGACGCGCCGCGGCGGCGGCGTCGCCGCGAACGTCGCTTGCGGGCTCTCGGCGCTCGACCACAACGCGGCGGTCGTCTCTCGCGTCGGTGACGACGATGCCGCCGACATAGTCGTCGAGTCGGTTCGGGAGTGGGACGTCGACGCCGACGCCGTTCGACGCGGTGACGGTGCGTCGTCGTACACGCTGATCCTCCGGGGACCCGACGGCGGCCGGATGATCGTCGCCGGCGGCGACAGCGTACCGACCCTGCGCCTCCGGGATCCGGACCGCGAACGGCTCCGGGCGGCCGACGTCGTCTTCACGAGCGCGTACGCCCCGGACCGGGTGGTGAGCGAGGTGGCCGACCTCCGTCGAACGGGCGCGATCGACGCGCTCGCGTTCGACCTCTCGGGGCCGCTCTCGGAGCTCGACGGCCGGGGGACGGCTCCGGAGACGATCGACGTGCTCGCGGCGGCCGCAGACCTGTTCATCACAGGCGAGGTCGCGGCCCGGTCGTATCTGGGGGAGCCCCCCGCCGACGCCGTCCGGACGCTGCGCGACGCCGGCGCGGAGCGCGTCGCGGTCACCGCAGGTGCGTCGGGCGCCCACCTCGCAGACGGCACGGCCGACCCGGTGCACGTCCCCGCACGGGAGTGTGACCCGGTCGACACCACGGGCGCCGGCGACCAGTTCACCGCGGCGCTGATCCACGCGTGGCTGCTTGGCGGTGCCGGCCCACGCGCGGCCGGGGAGATTGCCGCGGTCGCCGCCGCGCGGACCTGTACCGCCCGGGGCCCGCGGGGGCGCCTCGCGACGCCGTCGGAGCTGCCCGATCAGTGATCGGTGGCGTCCACCAGATTCCGGACCCGCTTCTCGTCGACCGGCGCGGTCGCCTCGCCGCCCCGTTTCAGGTCGCTACCGACGATGGCGCCGTCCGCGAGGGTCAGCAGGTCCGCGACCGTGTCGCTGGTGACGCCGCTGCCGACGAACACGGGCACGCCGGCGTCGGAGCGGTCGCGGGCCTCAACCACGGCTTCGAGGTGCTCCCGGTCGGTCCCACGGCCGGTGCCGGCGCCGCTGGCGACGATCCCGTCGGCCTTCCCCCGTTTGAGGAGGTCCGCAACCTCCTCGGACAGCGGGCGATCGGCAACGGGCGCGGAGTGTTTCACGTCGACGTCTGCGATGATGTCGATGTCGGCGTCGAGGCGGTCCCGGAGTCGGACGGTCTCGGCGGCCCGGCCCACCACGACCCCCTGGTCGGTCGCACGGGTGCCGGTGTGGACGTTCACCCGGACGAACGACGCGCCAGTCGCAGCCGCGATCGCGACCGCGGCCTCGGCGTCGTTCCGGAGTACGTTAACGCCGACCGGGAGTTTGAGCACGTTTCGGAGGTCGGTGACCAGCGCAGCCATCGACGCCACGGTGTGCTTCGGAACGCTGTCGGCGTAGAACGGCGCGTCGCCGAAGTTCTCGATCATCACGGCGTCGACACCACCGTTCGCTAGTCGCCGCGCGTCCCGCCGCATCGCCTCGCGGAGCGCCGGCCTGTCACCGTCGAAGTCGGGAGCACCGGGGAGCGCGTTGAGGTGGATCATACCGACGACCGGCCGGTCGGTTCCGAGTCCGAGCGTCATCGGCCCTCCACGTGCGGGTTTCGGTGTCCCGTTCCGGAGCTATTGCCTACCATACTCTGTTGATTCGGCGCGGCGCCTCACAATAGTTCCGTGTGCTCGTCGCTCCGACGGCCTCTTGGATTCCCGCCTGTCGGTAGTCCTCCGGTCGGTCGGCGCGTAACCAAACACGACCATCCGAACCGCGCGGACTCGCGTTGCTCGTCCGCTGGGCCACGAATCCACAGTCTGACGAGCAGTCCTCGC
>NZ_BMOC01000035.1 GCF_014646875.1 Halobellus salinus
AAAAAAAGGCGGTTATCACTTGAACCGACAGGCGGGCCGGTGGGACGCTGTCGGGGTGTCGGATTCGAGGACCTCGATCCCACACTCGGGACACCGGACGTACGTATGACCCGTCGGCTGCCCGTACTGATTAAATTCGGTAAACGGACCCTCCCACTCGGGAGAGTCGTCGAGGATCACGCCGTCGTCGCCGGCTTCTATGATAGCGGTACTGTCTTGGGATTCGGATTCGTTGGTCGACATGGTCTTTCGGATTCCATAGAAAAGACCGGCTCGGGTGTTCCAAGCACCCGGGCGATTCGACGCCCCGAGGAACCGTCTTTCCTTACCATATTGTATAAGCCACAAGTGCATAAGTGTTATCCATCTTGTTTACACCACAAGGTATAATCCCGGGAGCGACGTACTAAGCTGTATGCCACGGGAGCACGGCAAAGACGGCGAGTTCGTCGAGACGGTTAGCCTGGAGAACGTGTTAGACGTATTCGACGCGGTCGACGGGCCGGTGATCCTATCGGCTGACGTCGCCGATACACTCGGCTGTTCGCGAGAGACGGCGCGGCGAAAGTTGAACGACCTATACGACCGGGGCGACCTCGACCGGCGGAAAGTATCGCGGCGAGTGATTTACTGGATCCCCGAGGACCCGACCCCCGACACCGTGGGGCGTACACAAGAGGCGCGAGACACACGGGAAGCGGACGCCGGCGAGGACCCGACACCCGACCGGGAGAACCCTGTCGAGGACGGCGCCGAGAGTGACCCCGTCGAGGACGTCCGCGCCTACCTGGAGCGGGAGAATGTCGGACCAAAGACCGCACACGGCCGCGACGCCGTTATTGAAGTGGTCCGATTGCTCCGGGATCGGGGGCCGATGAAAACCGGGGAGCTACAGGCTGAATTATTCGACCGATTCGGCGAGCACTATTCGAGCGAACGGTCGTTATGGGAGAGTATTCGGCGAGCGTTCGAGGACGTCCCGGGGATCGAGGACGCCGGATACGGCAAATACGGATACGCCGGCGACGCCGACACACGGGAGGCACTAGGCAAATGACGGACACGGTCGACCCCGAGGACCCCCGTCCCGAGGGCCATTACCCACGGTTCCGGGCGAATACGTGGCACTATATCCCCGAGGACTTAGCGAAAACAATCTCATTAGGACCGGGGGGCGACGGAGAACCCGGACAAGACTGGGTCCTCTCATACACGCCGGAACGACGGGAGGAGGCCGACCGGGAGAAGGTCTTTGTCCGGCTCACCCCGCCGGCGCTGGAGGAGCTACACGTCGAGACTAAGGACCTCTCACCCGACGCGCGACAGGCGGGCCATACGGCCGAGTGTGACCTTTGCGGGGAGAGTGTCCCCCTGGAGCGGGCCGTCCCGAATAAACGCGAGGAGCCGGTACACAAGCGGTGTTACGTCGACGCCTACGGCGGGCCGCCGTGGATGAAAGGGTACTGAGCATGTCCGACCGCGAGGACGACACGACCGAATACGCGACGCCGTCGAACGAATACCTCCGGCGACGGCTCCAGCAAATGGACCCCTACGACTTCGAGCTATTCATCGGCGACGTATGGACATATCTCGGGTGGGACACCCGGGTAGTGGGAGAACCGGGCGACCGGGGCATTGACGTGATCGCGACGGACGGCGAGGACAAACAGCTGATACAGGCTAAGAGATACGGGCCGAGTACGACGGTCGGCTCCCCCGAGGTACAGCAATACGCGAGCCTCCGGCTCCAGGAGGAGGACGTCAAACAGGTAACTATCGTTACGACCGGGACGTTCTCCCGACAGGCAAAGGACCTCGCCCCCGACCTCGACGTGATCCTCGTCGACGGGGAGAACCTTCTCGGGATCCTGGAGGAGTTAGAAGCGTTCGAGGTATTCGCAAAGCACTTCGACGATATATCGCTCCAGGAAGACACGCCCGACGCCGACGGGGGCGAGGAGGACACCGGAGTAGTTGATCGGATTCGAGGATGGTTCGGCTAAGGCTGGCGCTCAGGGACGTGAAAAGTGGGGCCGGGGGGCCGACCTGGGCACTTACCTTTTGTAACCCCTGCCGGTTATGCTTTCGGATAGAGCGGGTGCTCAAGAGTGTAGCGGCTTGACCCGGCACCACAAACGGGCGCCGGGAAGGGCCGACCTGGGTAGGTACATACATATTATGTATGTCCCTACAAATCAGTTGCGACAGGATAGCGGGCGAGGAAACCCCCCCCTACGGAAGGCTAATCGTTTAGTATCGGGAGGGTGAGTATAAAATAACGGCCGACGGACGCCGGAAGGGCTGACCTGGGTAGTCTAGTTCCTTCCTACAACCGCCCGAGTAGCTGGTGCGGGAGTGTGTTCATCGGTCGGGACTTACCTATGTTCACCCCCGACCCCCCCGCGACCGACCGTATCGACCCCGATATAGCGGCTGAAACGTCCCCTTCAGCCGGATACCGAACGGTGTACGAAGTGTATGGGATTTCACTATGAGTTACGACACTCTCACGCCCGACGAGTGGCACCGACTTCTCGAAGCGATTGATACCGACACCCCCCCGGCGCTGGAGGTGGCACTATGACCCGGTTCGACTGGGAGAGCCTCATATGGGAGACACGCGGATACCTCGGGATCGAGGGCACCGACCCCGTCCCGGTGGAGGAGCTCCGGGAGCAGGCCAAAGCGAACGGGTACGACGACCGGGAGATACGGAACGCGCTCCGGGACACCGACGCGCTGGAGTCACTCGGCGACGACCCCGACGACCTCCGGGTACGGCTCGCCGAGGAGAGCGGGAAACGGGGAAAACAGGCCGGAAAGACACCCGAGGACGGCGATCCTCCCGGCTCGAACCCCGGGGGAGAGACGGACAAACCCGGGTCCTCGAACGGCCTTAACCAACAGGACCAACCCGAGGACCCGCCGGTGTTGGTTAAGGACACCGACCCCGAGGAGTCGGTCGGGACCTGGAGCGACGCCGACTTTTCAGATACCGAGAGCGACACATACCTCCCCGCCCTGATTGAATCCGACCAATGGATGACTCGGGGGGAGGACCTCCCGCCCTATGAGCGCCCGAAAGCCCCGTACGCGCCGTGGGCCGACACGGACGGGGCCAAATGGGGGAATAAGGAGAACCGGGCCGACTTTGCGACGGCTAAGGAGTGGGCCGACACCGACCCCCGGGCCGACGGGCTGGCGTTTATCCAACTCGAAAGCGACCCGTTCGGATTCGTTGACGGCGACGACGTCCGCGACCCCGAAACCGGCGACCCCCACCCGGCGTTTATCGCGATCCTCGAACACCTCGGGGCGACGTACGCCGACGTGAGCACGTCGGGGTCGGGGTCACACGCCTACTATTACGCCCCGGACGGGCTCCCGATTGAGGGCAAAGAACAGGCGACCTTTGAGATTGATACCGAACCGTGGGGCGCGAACGACGACCCCCCAACAGTCGAAATATACGCGAATAAGCACGTCAATATCACCACAGGCGAGCACGTTCGAGGGACCCCCCTGGAGGTACGGGAGTGGAACACCGACGCGCTCCGGGCGATCCTCGAAGCGAACGGATACACCGACAAGGAGCCGATTAGTCACGACACGGACAAAGACCGGGCCGACCT
The DNA here is from genome assembly GCF_014646875.1 of Halobellus salinus. GTDB lineage: Archaea > Halobacteriota > Halobacteria > Halobacteriales > Haloferacaceae > Haloquadratum > Haloquadratum salinum. Next base: position 3,636 of record NZ_BMOC01000035.1, read on the forward strand.
GGAGGAGTACGACCCCACGGCGACCGGGACCGACGCGACGACCGACGAGATTCGGGACGTGTTACACGCTGTTGATCGGCTCGAACCCCGCGACCTCCCGCTCCGAACCCGACAGACTGGGACGGATTCGACCGGCTGGAGTACGTGGAACCCGAGTTATCGGACAAGTGAAAGCGGGGCGAGTGTTCACTCCCCGCCGGGGGAGCCCGTCTTTCACGACCACAAGGAGGGCGAGAGCTTCGGGCTCCTGGGGTTATTCGCCGCCGAGGAGGGGATAACCTCGAACCCGTGGGACCGGCTCGAAGGGGGCGAGTGGTGGGACGTCGTCGCCGCCGCGAGAGACGCCGGCGCTCCGATCCCCGAGTACGTCGGGGGAAAGACCCACGACACCGACCCCGTCGCCGTCCTCCCCGAAAGTGTCCGGGACCTCTCACACGCGACGACCGGATTCGACTGGCGACATACGGCGCGACAGGGGCCGGACACCCTCACCCTAGACGACGCGAGAGAGCGGACGACAGACACCATAGCGGACGCCTATCAGTACGGCGACCGGGTCCTCGTCGAAGCGCTCCCAGCAATCGGCAAAAGCTACGGTGCGATTAAGGCCGCCGCCCGGACCGGGGAGGCGGTTACGATGTTGACCCTCCGGGGGCGGAAAGAACAGTACGACCAACTCCGGGAGTGGTGCGACGAGCACGGGTTAGCCCATTACACCCTCCCGAGTTTTACCCACGACTGCGATACGGCGAACGGCGAGCACGGACAAGAATGGGCCGACACCGTGGGGGAGTGGTACGCCCGGGGCGCGACACCAAAGGAGATACACAAGAACGCCGAATATGAGTTAGGCCGCTCGCTCCCGTGCCAGGAGCACGAGGGCCAGCAATGCCCATACTCCAGTAAGTGGGACTTTGATCCCGAGGAGTACGACGTATTGATCGGACACTACACCCACGCCTATCGGGAGGACAAAGTCGTGTCCGGGCGGACGGTGGTGTTTGATGAATTCCCTGGGGCGTATGAGACGGCGCTGGGGGCGGATCTTCAGGGGGCGGTATCGTACTGGCTCCAGACAAACGACGGGGTCCCGTACGATGATTATACCGACCTCCTAGAGAACCGGGGCGACGAAACCCGGCGGGCCGACGCCCTCCTATGGTTCGAGGAGCACGGGGTCGAACCCGACGAATTGAGTGTCTTTGATGATCCGAACGCACACGCCGCCGCCCCCCTCGCGGTGTTTACGATCCTCGCGAGCGACGACCTCGGGAACGGATTCGAGCGGGCGGACATTGACGGGGTCGGGACCGGGGTCCGAAACCGGGAGCACGGGGGCGTTTCAATCCTCCAGCCGCCGGCGCTGGAGTACGCGAGTGGTGTCGTCGCCCTCGATGGAACCCCGACAAAGGAGTTGTGGGAGCTAGCCCTCGGGGAGCGATTGAATCACCGGGCGGTCCTCCAGGACGGCGAACGCGGCGAGTATCTCCAGGAGGCGCTAAACCTCAATATCGTACGGACAAGCGAGCACGTCAAACCCTACAACTCGAAGGGACACGTCCACACGGAAAGCGACGCGGCGCTCCTGGAGGAGATCGAGGACGCACACGGCGAACGCCCCGGCGTTATCACGTCGGCGACGGCGATTAGTGAATACAAAGAGGCGGACGTCCTCGGGCTCACCGACGGGAGTACGTACTACGGAAACGTCCTCGGGAGTAACGAATTCAAGGAGAAGCGGGTCGGCGCGGTGATCGGCTCGAACCACTACGGCGACGACTTTATTCAGAAGTGGGGGGCGTACGCTGGGGAAACAGTCGAACGGAACGGCGGAAAAGGGGCGGAGCTCTCATACGGACCGTTCGGTGACAAGGTCCTAACCCATATGCGGGAGCACGACACCTTACAAGCGGTAATGCGGTTCGGACGCGACGGAAACGGGGCCGTCGTCTATACCCATACGGATACGCTCCCGGAGTGGGTCCCGCTCGCCGGCGAGGCGCGGGTTACGAACACCCGGAGCGACGGCGAGCGGGCTGTTATATCCGCCCTGGAGGACCTCGGGACCGCGACGACTGAAGCAATACAAGAACACCCCGAGGTTAGTCTCTCCCGGCAACAGGTGTTTACTCATCTGGAGCGGCTCCGGGAGCGGGGAGTTCTTGATCGCGAACAGGACACCGAGGACGGACGCCGGTACGTGTGGAAAGACGACGGGTTACACCGAGTGAACGACCACGGGGAGGTAGAGTTAGACCCGGTGGAGTTAGACGAGTTAGACGACGACGAGGTTCGTCAAGTGGCACGTAGTAGTATCTATACGTGGGAGTTTACGAACCGGGAGGACCTCGCCGCCGAATCACCCGACGACCGGGGAGTGACACCGACCGACCCGTCCGGCCGACCGGCGAGCGAGGGTGATACGCCCCCTGACCCCGCCGACTAACCCCCGCGAGGAGGGCCGTTCGTAAGCCGGTGGTTAGTGGCGACGCTGATCACAAACGGAAAAACGGGAACATTAGCTATTCCTCTATCCCGTTCACGTATTCTCGCCCTTTTTGAATCCCATACCACCCGCCAGCTACTATCGCGACCCCCCAACAAATGATGAGCACGACCGCGGAATCGGTGATAAGCCAAATGCTGGCTAAGATCACGAGTACTACGAGAATTATTTGCTCCGGCGAAGCGCCGCCGAACCCTGTTTTCATATCAGATCATAATAGCGAATTGATAAAATTACTATGATGGAAAAATCCGAAAGCCGGTGGTTAGTGGCGAGGCCGGCGATGCGGTATATGCAAATCGCAGGACGGCGGGAGGCAAATACTTACGCGGAACCCCGCCGAACCCGTGATTAAGCCGATTCCAACTATGACCCCCGCGACTGTTTTGGGACGAGAGACGGCCGTAACGCTCCAGATACCCCGCCGGCCCCCCGGGGTGGCTGTCAAATGAGCACCGACGCGAGCACGGGCGCGACGGACCCCGACCCGTTCGACGAGTACGACAGTATGCTCCGGTCCCTCGATGCGGCAATTGAGGAGGCACAAGAGAAGGTCGAAAGCGGCCGGGTGTACGACCCCGAGAACGAAAAGGTCCGAATCAAATGGATTCGAGCGCTCGCCTATACGGTAAACGTCCGCCGACAAGTCCAGAACGACCGGGACCTCGCCGAGTTAGCCGAGGAGGTAGAACAGCTGAAAGAGGCGACCGACTTGGAGGGTGACGAGTGACCCGAAAGAGTCGCCGGGAGATTGAACGGGCGCTGGAGGACCTCGAACCGACGAGTAACTCGGGGTCGGTGATCGCATTAGAGTGTGACACCGGGGAGTACGAAACCCCGGACGGCGACCCGGTCCCGGAGTCGGGTACGGTGATCCAAATACCGTATAGTGTCCGGCGCCGGTGGGAGGGTTCCAAATGACCCGGCGCTCCCGACGAGAGATTGAACGAATCCTCGCCGACCTCCGGGAGGGTATCAATTCCGCCGGGCCGATTGACGTCACGACCGAGGTGGTTACGGTGACACGGGAGAAGGTACGCGAGGGCTGGGAACCTGAGCACACGGGACGGGAGCTAGGTGTTCCGTCGCCGGTAGTGACGGTGTACGTCGAGGAGGACGCAAATGCCCAATAAGAGTAAACGGGAGTTGGAGCGGGAGATCGACCGGCTCGAACCCGACAGGGGCGACGCGGGAGTAGGGCTGATAATTGACCTCCGGGAGAACGAATACACGACCCGCGAGGAGGCGCCACGACCGGAGCTAACCGTTCGGGACCCCGACCGGGACGTGTACCATATCCCGATCCCACACGTCCCACACACGGGACACAAAGCGATTCTCACCGTATCGGAGGACGTCCGGGAAACGTGGCCGGACACGGGCGACCCGGCGCCGACCGTCGCCGAGTTGTGGGACGAGCTAACCCCGTCGGACCTCCAGCGGGAGAAAGAGATTCGAGAACAGAACGGCGACCCGATCCCGCCGATCCTAACGGACGAGTGACGCGGGACCTGTCGGGGAGTGTGATACAAACCCGGGAGAAACCCGTCGGATTCGGGAGAGATACGGCATTACATTATAAACTAATCTTCGAGAGTCGGTCGAAGTACTATCAGGGATACGTCTAAAGGACAGTAAGCCGGGTGTCTGATGTACGCCGGACATCCGCCTACTCGTCGACCCGACGGCAGCTCCTCAAGCAAGCAGCCCCCCACAACGCTGATATGGCGCGGAGAAGGCCACACGGTATGGATAGTGATCGATTGAAGATCACCGCGGAAGTCGCGGCGATTCGTGGACGGGGGTGGATTCGACTCCTGACTCGGTTGCTTGGGATAGCGGCTGTACTGATTGGGGCGCTCAATTTCTTCGGGTTTGAATTGTGGACTCAGTACCGGGTGTGGCTCGCACAAGTTGCGGGGGTGTCAACAGGTGTCGGGTTCGCGTACCTCGCGGATTTCCTCTTTATTGGCGCTGGTGCTGCAGTCGCGAATTTCGTGTAATTGACTCCGATTCACTCGCTGCAGCGCTCCGGGAGTGACGTCGCTCACGGCGAGTGGCCTGTATAAGTGCCACCTCTCACACGCCAGCGTATGGTCAATATAGTTGACCTGTTCGTCGCAGCGTTCGGACCGGAAATCGTACTCGGCCTCCTCCTGGGGCTAGTGGTTGTTATAGTGAGGTTGGTCACCTCATAGGCGGTGGACCTCCCGCGCGAGTTATTTGACACGTCACCCGCCGACGACGTCAACGAAAGTAAGAATAAAAACTCAATCACCCGAACACTCTATATTAACCTATGTTTGAGTGGCTTCGGGATCTAATGGTAGGGTCGCCTACGTACACCGCACACGTGACCGGTGAGGGGTTCCTCACTTCAGTCAACGCTCAGTACGAGCGTGGGAAGGATGGTGCTCAAATAGATATGAACTTTTCAGAACCCGTCCGCGACGGCAATAACATCAATCATATGAATATACGGGATCCAGAAACGGGTACTATTGTTGGAGATTATGATCTTAGAACCGGCGAAACAGGCTTAGACCTCAATTCAGAGATTGATTACTCTATTGAGTATGATCTGGTATTTGTTGATCAAGACGGAAACGCCGTTTCTGAACAGAACGTGGTTATTGAGCGGCATTAAGAGTCTCTGTATTTTTGTAACTTAGCAGAAAATAAATACCCAGAAGATAATCTCCCGGAAGTGATAGACTCCCTCCTCAATCCCAAGCGAACATACCAGGAGTTCCGTGAGGAATGGGGGAAAGCAAGCAGTAAAGAGAAATGGCGTTTTAGCGAGCAAATCATCAGCGATCTTGGGGCAATTCTCCTACCAATAATTGCGATTCTGACTATACCCCCGGTACTCTTAGGTGGGCCAATAGAACCTTTGCTGGTTGCTATCGTTCTTGGATTCGTGTGGTGTGGGGTTGTCTTGTCTGGCCCCATCTCTCGTTTCGCAGAGTGGCATTACGAGGGCGATTCGGAGAGTTCAAAAAATAGCGAAACGCCAGAGGGGTGAACCGTTTAAAATCAAAAAAAGGCGGTTATCACTTGAACCGACAGGCGGGCCGGTGGGACGCTGTCGGGGTGTCGGATTCGAGGACCTCGAT
>NZ_BMOC01000036.1 GCF_014646875.1 Halobellus salinus
ACCTCCGCGAGAGCAGCTGCTCGAGAACCTCGACACCTCCCCAGAAAATCACCCCCCGAACCCGGCGCTCGTCTGCTACTCGAGGCCGGAGAGGTCCTCGAGGCCGTCGAAATACGCTTGAGTGTGCCCGACGAGGGTCGACCGACCGACCTCGACGTCGGGGACGTCGTCGCCGACGTAGTGCAGCGTCGCGGTCTCCGCCTCCTCGTCGACGGTGTAGCCGTCGGCGTCGCGGAGGTCGACGAGACGCTTTGCCCGCGCCCAGAGCGGGACCTCGGCGATCCTCATTCGCGACCACCGTCCTCGAACTCCCCGGTCGGATCGTACACGTCCTCGTCGGTGCTCTCGTCCTGGTGCTCCTCGAGTTCCGGCCGGTGCGCGACCTCGTCGGCGACCTGGCGCCCGACGTCCTCGGCGACGTCCTCGTCGGGGCGATCGTCGACCGCGCTCCGGGCCTCGAGTTCCTCGAGCATCGCGTCGAGCATCCCGGCGTCGTCGAGGGTCTCGAGTTTCGCCGCGGTCTCGGGGTCGACCGTCCGCTCCGGGTCGGAGTCGGGGACCGGCGCGACCTCGAGGCCGCCGCCGACCGCGTCGACGTCGACCGCGACGTCCTCGGCGCCGAACGCCTCGCGGAGTAGCTCCGCCTGCTCCTCGGCGGTCGCCTCTCCGACGCGCTCGAGGCCCTCCGTCGGGGCGACGTCCTCCTCGCGAAGGTCGTCGATGAAAAGCTCCTCCTTGAGGTACTCGGAGACGGTGATGAGACCCGCGTCGTCGAGGACGCGGACGAGGTCCATGATGGCGAAGTGGTACGTCGACAGGTCTCCGGCCAGGCTCTCGACCGGCGCGACGTTCTCCTCGTACTTCTCCTCGAGTTCCTCGAGGTCAATCTCGACGTTGACCTGGGGGCGCCCGAGAGCCTCGACGATGTCCTCCTCCTCCGCGAGGCGGTCGAGGACGTCGTCGACGGTCTCGAGCGTCTCGTCCCGCATAGCCTCGACCTCCTCCTGGCGCTCCTCGAGGGCGTCGAGATGGCCCTCGACCCGGCCGAGAGCGGCCTCGACCGCCTGCACGTCTCGGGAGAGGTTCTGCACCTGCTTGTCGAGAGTAACGGAACCGTCCTCGTCGATCACCCGGCCAGCGATCCGGTCGCCGCGCTCCGTGAGAGACGTCACCCGGATGCTCCCGGTCCCCTCGTCGGAGGCCGAGACGAGGCGGCTCTCGACGAGGCCCTCGTCCTCGAGGATGCCGTTGTCGACGCGGTATGAAATCTGTCCACGGGTGAGGCCGGTGTACTCCCGAATCTCGGAGGTGTCAGCCTCGCTCCCGGCCTTCCAGATTGCTTCTAAGATTCGTTTCGCCTTGTCGTCGAGGTCGTCGGTGACCATACCCGACCGTCTCACGTCCCCCAGAAATAACTTACGCCGTGTACGGGAAATTTCCCGTACAGAGCGGAAAACCGGCGTCAAACACCCCCGTAAAGAGGGTGCGTACAGGGATGTGCCGGTCCTCGAGCGTCAAATACTCCGTGGGCGTCAACAGAAGCCAGTTAGAGGCCGTCTCCCGTCCGTTCAGTCGTTTCCCGCTCTCCTCGCGACGGCGTCAAATCCGGGGTTGCGAGCGCCCGCGTGTGCATAGCGGGGGGTCGCCGCATCATACACGCGTCGCGTTCTGTACGCGCGGTGATAGGTTTCGACGAGTGAGGCCGTCGCTCGTGGTCTCGAGGAGGCCCGCCGAGGGAACCGACGGGCCGACGCTGCCATACAGCCATGACAGCGTCTCGAGGTCGGAGACCGTCGGTGAAAAAACCGGAGGATCGGGACCGCTCGAGGCTACTCGTCGGTGACGCGCGGGTACGCCTCGCGGGACTTCTCCGCGACCTCGTCGACGACCTCGGCGGCCTCGCGGAGCGGGTCGACGAGGAGCGGCTCCCGACAGAACAGGTCGAGAGACCGCCGGAACCACTCGACGCGCCACTCGTCGACGTCGTCGGGCGTCCACCCGTCGGAGAACCGCTCCTCGGCGCTCCTCGAGACGGTGTCACGGAACGCCGTCGAGACCTCCTCGAGGCGGTGGCGGCGCTTGTGCGCGACCCACACCTCGAACCGCTCCGACTCCGAGACGTCGTCGAGGTCGTCGACGTGGGGCGGCTGGACGTCGTCGTAGCCGGCGCCGTCGGGGACGATCGCGTCGATGACCTCGACGAGGGGCGTCCCGTCGACGGCGCTCACCGTCGACCACCTCCGCGACCGTCGGCGCCGTCCTGCTCGAGGGCGCGGCGGGCCGCGACCGACGCCGGGACGAACTCGTCGGGACCCTCGGCGACCTCGTAGCCGTCGGCGTCGCGTCCCATCTCGCGGAGGACCGCCTCCGTCGACGGCGCGGGACCGTCGCGAGAGAGTTCGTAACGGGCCTGCCGCGCCTCGGCGACGCGCTCCGCCGCGAGGACGTCCTCCTCGGTGCGGAACCGAGACGGGTCGTTTCCGAGGCTCATCGGAGGTCGACCTCCTCGAGGCCGAGACCGTCGAGTTCCTCGGGTAGCGGTCCCTGCACGCCCGCGGTGACCGTCTCCGTCGAGGCGATCATGTCGGCGGTGTGAACGAGGTCCTCGAGCGGCGTCTCCGGGTCGGGACCGTCGTACCACGGTCCCATGTGGCTCTCGACGGCCTCCGCGACCCTCTCGGGGAGGTCGCTCTCCTCGCGAAGGACGCGCCCCATACGGAGGTCGTGGTCGGAGACCGACGTCTCCGACGGCGCCGTCGGATCGCCGTTCTTCCGTTGGTCGTGCAGCACGGCGGCGGCGTGTGCGAGGTCGACGTCCTCCCGCTCGAGGCGGCCGAGGTCGACGTAAGAGTCGCCGAGGCGTTCGATCACCGTGGAGAGCATCAGGGTGTGAACCCACAGACCGCGCTCTCCGCGGCAGAGCGGGTGATGGTAGTTCGACGTCGACGCCGGGACCTCCCAGAAGTACCCCGGCGCCTCGGCCGTGAGGCGGGCCGTCTCCTCGCGGACGTCGGCGTCGTCGACGAGGCGGAGCGTCGGGACGCGACGGGTGACCTCCTCGAGGTCGAGAGAGGCGCTCGAGGCGCTCATTCGACGTCGACCTCCCCGACCTTCCGCCCGCCGAGAGTGAGGGAGACGCGGTCTCCCGTCCCGCGCGTCCCGAGGGAGTCCTCGACCTCCTGGGCGCTCATGTACTCGACACCGTACTGCTCCGCGACCTGCTCACCGAGTTCCTCCCGCTGCGCCCCGGTCGCCGCGACGACGCCGCCGTCGGTGTCGCGGATGACCGAGACCGGCGTCTCGGAGCGCGTGTCCTCGAGGACCTCGGACGGGTTCACTTGGTCGCCGTTCGCGATCGTCCGCGCCGCGGCGCCGCGGAACGCCGTCTCCGACGGAGCGCCTATCTCGCGGGCCTGCTCCGCGGTGACCTCGTCGGGCGACTCCCCGACGAACTGCTTAGTCTCCGCGACCTCGTCGACGGCGCCCTCGACGTCCTCGCGGAACGTCGGCCGTCCCGAGGCGGCGGCCTGGTCCTGGCGGTCTCGGACGGCGCCCTGCACGTCCTCGACCGTCGCGACGCTCGAGCGGACGGCGTCCTCGACGGTCTCGACCCGGTCGTCCATGTCGTAGTCGTCGGCGACGGAGACGATCGCGTCGATCTCACCCTCGGAGGGAAGCTCTCCCGAGTCCTCGATCGCCTCGAGGACGCGGTCCTCGGTGAGGAGGTTCTCCGCGATCCCGTCGAGGACGTCCCGCGTGACCTGGGGACCGACCTCACTCCCCGAGAGGGCGCGGCGGACCTCGTCCTCGGTCGTCGCGTCGGCCGGGACATGTTTCGCCGCGATCCGTCGGACGGCGTCCTCGTAGTCCGCGATCGTCTTAGGCATCGCAACCACCCCGGCAGATTCGGCGGGTAGAGCCTCCGACGCTCAACTCCTTGAGGAGTTCGGGCGCCTCCTCCTCGGTGTAGGAGGCGCCGCAGTTGTCGCAGGTCGGGAGGCCGCCGTCGCCCTCGTCGACGTCGGCCTCGTCGTCGACGTCCGGCGCCTCGGGCGCTCTCTCGCGGAGAGTGTAGCCGTCGGAGACCTCGAGCAGTTCGACGATCGTCTCCGCGTCGACCGTCGCGATCGGGGCGTCGTTCACGACGCGGTAGAACCCGCCCTCCTCGTCGGTGCAGGCGTCGCACCCGCCGCGGTCGCCGCGGGTGTGGTCGCCGTCGTCGCACCCGAACTCTGACAGCTGTGAACCGGGACCGACGACGTAGCGGTCGCCGATCCAGAGGTCGCCCCATTCGACGCTCTGAACCGCCCACGCGCCGATTTCCTCCTTGATCTTCCCCTTCTGGGAACACTTGAGGATGATGTGACGCCGGGAGTCGTCGCCGTGAGGAGAGGAGACCTCGAGCGTCTCGGGGAGGTCGAACTCCTCGGGGAACTCTCCGGGGTAGTCGACGTCGAGGGCGACGAGGCCGTAGTCCCGAGGTAGAAGCTCTATGCCGTAGTTGCCGGCCAGTTCGTCGACCGGCCGCGGGACGCGGTCCATCGGTTCCTTCTTGCCCCAGACGAGGCGGGTGAGGTGCTCCTCGGCGGAGAGGTCGGCCTCCTCGAGGCGGGCGACGACGTCGTCGACCTCCGGCGGTGGTCCCGCGCCGTAGCCCCACGGACGCGACGGGTCGATCCCGCCGTGAGACTCCATTCTGTCGACGTGTTGGCCGTCCTGCGTCGTCGGGAGTTCGGTCTCCCGCTCGAGGAGCAGCCCGACGTCGACGCCCTCGACGGCGCTCTTGAGGGCGGGGCCGGCGTCGGGGTCCGTCCCGCCGCCGAGGTCGGACGTCGCCCGGCCGAACATCTGGGTGAGGCTCTCGGCGACGTCCTGATCCTGGGGAACCCAGAGACCGTTATCGCCGACCGTGACGGTGTCGTCGGAGAAGTCGACGACGACGGTCCTCGCGTCGAGGACGGGGAACTCGTAGTCCGGGGCGCCGTCGACCCGGTCGGCCGTCGTCGACTGCACGACGACGCAGTACACCGTCTCGTCGTCGCGACGGGTGACGGTGAGGCCGTGAATCCGATCCTGGCCGAGGGCCTCCTCGATCCGTTCGCGGACGGTCGCGGTGTCGGCGTCGGGCGTCATGCGACCACCTCCCCGGCCTCGTCCTCGTCGTCGCTCTCCTCGTCGACGGGGACGTCGGCGTCGATCGCCTGGCGGACGAGTTCCTCGACCCGGTCGTCGACGGCCTCGGTCGCCTGGCGACGCGCGGCCTGGAGGCCCTCGAGGACGGAGTCCGACCGCGGGGAACCGCCCTCTCCGAGGACCTCTTTCCGGCGCTGGTGGGCGCGGGAGTCGAGACGGTGCTCCGCCTCGAGCGCGTCCTCGAGGAGGTCGTCGTCGTTGACGAGTTCGTAGGCCAGGGTCGCGACGGCCTCGGCGCGGTCCTCCTCGGCGACCTCTCGGACGCGGTCGGCGGCCTCGTCCGCTCGAGAGTCGAGACGCCGCGAGGCGCCGAAGCTCATACTACTCAAGACGGACACCCCCGTTCTCGTCGACGACGGCGTCGGGGACGTCCTCGCGCTCTCCGCGGAGGGCCTCGTCGCGGGCCGCGTTGTACTCGTCCGCCAGTTCGATCAGGTCGTCGGGAGTGAGGTCGTGTTCTGCCATGAGTTCGTGCCGCCAGTTGTCGGTGTCACCCTCGGAGGCCGCTCGAATCCGCTCCTCGGCGGCTCTCCGGCGCTTCTCGCGTTTCTGTTCGACGTAGCTCTCGGTGTGAGCGTCCGAGGAGTAGCTCTCCGCCTCGCGGAGCTTCTCCGCGGCGTCCTCGACGAGGTCCTCGAGGCCGCGGTCGTCGGGACGATCGTCGTCGACGTCCTGGTCGAGGTCGTCGTCGCCGTCCTCGTCGAACGCCTGCACCGCGAGGTGGCCGCCGCCGTCGGAGGCGATCGCGTCCGCCCCGCCGTCGGTCTCGGTCTCGACGGTGACGGCGCTCTCGACCTCGAGGACGTCCTCGTCGACCGGCTCCTCACCGAGGAGCGCGAGGACCTCCTCGGGTGCCTGGCGCCGGAACTCGACCGGGTCAAGCGGTAGAACCTCGGGGTCGAGACCCTCGTCGACGAGTTGCCTCGCGGCGGACGCGATCGCCTCGACGGTGACGTCCTCGGGGAGGTCCTCGTCGACGGCCGCGTCCGGTGCGTGGTCGGCCTCGACCCGCGGGTTCGTGTCGGAGAGCGATCGGAGGGCGTCGAGGTCCTCGTCCCGCCGCATCATCGTCCGGGTGAGAGCGAGGGCCTGGCGCTGCGCCTGTTTGCCGGAGGCGACGCCGTCGAACTGCTCGTATCGGTCGCGCTCGTCCCAATCGGAGAGGTGTACCGCGTTGATCGTCTCCTCGAGGGCGCGGTCGACCGCCTCGACGAACTCGCCGGGTTCCACGCTCTCGACGTCGCGGTGTGCCTCGGCCTGCTGCTCGAGGACCTCCGCCTCGCGGTAATAGGATTTGACGGAGTCGCGGAGCTTCTCCGGGTCCCACTCGTCCCGAAACAGGTTCTCGAGACGGGTCTCGACGCGACCGGGGAACCCGAGAATCCGGTCGGCGTCCTGGCCCTCCTTGACGATCTCGTCGCGCTGCTCGGAGAGGCGCTCGAGTTCGGTGCTCTCCCCGAGGAGGTCGCGGTGTTCCTCGAGGAGGCGCCGGATTCCGATTCGTTGGAGGCCGGCCTGGGTGTGGCCGGTCTCCTCGGCCAGCTGCTCGAGGGCGGCGACCTCGTCGTCCTCGAGGCGGGTCGAGACGACGCGATCGCCGGTCATAGCGTACCCCTCAGGGTGACGTTCAACTCCCGCGCGGGGTATGGCAGTCCCCCGCGAGGGACGTCGCAACAGTTTTGCCGCCCGACTCCGAACGTATCGGTGAGAAGCCCGCTGCCACGGGCCTCCCTCGTCCCCTTGCATTTCATATTCGTTAGTCTTGAGTATCCAAAGTGCCGATTTCGGCCATTTCAGATTCGTCGAGGATGTGGTACGCGACGGTGACCTCCTCACCCGCGTAGTCCTGGCCGACGTGGATCGAACCGTTGTGCAGGACCTTCGATTGGTCCATGGTCTCGGCGTCGTGAACGACGACGGGACCGTCGACGGACCCCGCGCCGTGAACCTCGCCGCGGGTGAGGGTATACTCGACGTACTCTCCGGTGAGCTTCGTGTTCAGAAACACGCGACCGTCCTCGTAGACAGTCCCGGTCTTGAGGTCGTCGACGTCGAGGAGCGCAACCCGGTTCCGGGTCGCCTCTTTCGCGCCGACGACGGTTTCAGTCGTTGCCATGCTACACCTCGGTCGAGACACCCCGGTCATATAAACTTTCCCCGAGAGGGAAGTCTATTACACCGCATATGGAATTTAACGGGGGGTTGTACGGGGTGAGACGGCTATTTTACGCCCCCGTACAGGCTGATTTCCCGGTATTTGACGCCCATTTTACGCTCTGTACGCCCCTCTCGCGACTCCCGTATGTGCCCCTCTACGGGAAAGACCCTAACCTATTTAGTGAAGGGTTGAGACGGAGCAGGTACAGCGCGACGCCCCCACACCGAAGGGGGACGGAGAGGGAACCTCCGTCGAAGCGCTGCCATACAGCCATGACAGACGACGATCGAACTCCCGAGACCGGGAGCACAAACGGAAGCACCGACGACGAACTCCTCGCGGAGCGCCTCGAGGTCTACGCGAACCGCGTTTCCTCCGACCTGCACGGACTCGCGGCCGACCTCCGCGACGGTGAGGACGTCGACGACGATCGCGTCGACGAGGCCCGCGAGACTCTGCTCGAGGCCGATCGCACCGTCCGGCGTCGCGTCGACGGCGCCGCGGAGGGCGACTCTCGAGAGCGGTCGATCCCTGAGTTCACCGACCTGTACGACGTGGATTACCTCGCGGAGGACGCGCCTCGCGAGGAGGTCGCTCACAAGCTCGCGGCCGACGTCGTCGCGGCGCGGCAGGTCGCCGACCGTGTCGACCGGAGCATCTACGCCGAGGAGTTGACCGACGTCGACGTCGCGGAACTGTGGGACTACGGCCTCCGGCTCCGCGGATGGGCCGCCCGCGTCCTGTCGCTCCGAACCGACCGAAACGTCGCGGTGACCCGTGACGACCCCGAGGAGACGCTCGAGGAGGAGAACGGCCATGCGTGACCGTCGGGTGACTGCACGGGTCCGTCGAACCGCCGACGGCGACGTCCGCACCGTCTACTCGGTCGAGGGCGTCGGCGTCGAGGACACCGACGCGGTCGCGTCGCTGCTCGAGAGTCGGTAGGCCGCCCGCTGGCACTATTTCTCGCGCCGGGTTCGGGGGGTGATTTTCTGGGGAGGTGTCGAGGTTCTCGAGCAGCTGCTCTCGCGGAGGT
>NZ_BMOC01000037.1:0-4531 GCF_014646875.1 Halobellus salinus
ACTCCTCGTGGACCAAGGTCTCGGCGGCTGGCGTTAGGCCGTTCTGCTTGAATACGGTAACCTCCTCGCCAATGAAGTCCCGTACCTCCATACACCGCAGCGCTGCGAGACGATTGACGATCGTATAGCCTACACCAGTAACGTACTGTTCGAACGCCTCTGACCAAGACTCGTCGTCCGGAGCTTCAAGTTCGATGGCCTCTACGAGCTGTTGTGTGTCCTCGTCCAGTGCGTGAACGTCATCAGGCTTGTCGTCGAGCCCTTTTTGTGTTAGCTGAAACTCGACGTTGTCCTCGACGCGCTCCCGCATCTCGGTGACGACGTCTTCGAGGTGTTCACGTTCTTCCTTATCCAATTGGGCCTTCCGCTGGGAGAGAGAATCGCTTTCCATAGGAGGTAATGTGTATGCTATGTCCGAATCACACAACCATCATTAATGTTGCCGAAAGGTGAACTCGGAGATGGCGGGTTGACAATCGAGTCGAAACTTTTCCCGATGGAGATAATCGCCTGCTTATGGACTTGATTGACGCCCTCCGTATCTGGGCACCAATTATTCAGGCTGGAGCCGTTGTTGTAGCGGTTGGAACTGTATTTTTGACATATCGGCAGGTCAAGCTTCGAAAGGAACAGGCGACAACCCAGTTCGAAGATGAGCTCTCTCGTGAATACAGAGAATTGGCTCGGAAATTACCGGTAAAAGCACTCTTGGGGGATGAATTGACCGACGAGGAATTCAAAGAGGAGTTTCCTGATCTCTACTACTACGTCGATCTCTCGAACGAACAGGTGTTTCTGCGATTTGAGGAGCGGGTTAGCAAGGAAACGTGGGAGAACTGGCAGGATGGCATCGAATCGAACTTGAAGCGACCTGCATTTCGAATGGCCTGGAATGAGATCAAGGATCGTTCTGACACCTATCAAGAACTTCGTCGATTAGAGGAGAACGACTTCCAAACTGACCCTGCCGAGTGGGACCAGATTGAACCTGAGTGAGTATTAGAGAGAAGAGAGCTATTGTTGGTGATTTCCTCGACTACTGACGTCTCCCTCTTCCACGGGAGTCTCTGAATCTCGAATTCCGTCTTACTCAGGTTTGTTTTCCAAGAGGACGATGCTTCCATCTTCGAGATCGTCCAGCTGTCCTTTCACACCTCGAACCCGATCCAACACAGTCCTCGCCTCTGAGAGCAGTTCGTTCACACGCTTTTCACTCGGCCTGTCGTCAGCGTCGACGGCCGTAGTAACTTCATCGGTCACATTGGCGTTCGGGAGCTCCTGACGCAGCTCTTCAGCGACCATCTGAAGTTCTGCCCACGCATCGTCGTCCGCACCTGGCCGCCTCGGATCTTTTGCACGCTCGATGAGCTGGCGCACACGTCGCTTCGAGGGTGGCCGTGAAGCGGCAAGCGTATTCTCGACGGACTCCGTCGTCGGTGAGTCTGGGTGCTCCTCACGCAGCTCTTCGCCTGCTGCCCGTAGCTGCGACCAAAGAGCCGAACCGTCAGTGCCGTCGAGGAGGCGGCGAACCTGTTCGTACGTCTCGGCCTGTTGGACGACAGCGGAGTCGACGACATCACTTTCCGATAGATCCTTTCCGGCCCACACAGCCTCGAACACGTCCTCTAGGTCGCCAAGTATGACGTCGTCGAACTCATCAGTAGCACCATCGACGATTCCCCGAACGTCGTCCTCGTTCGACCGGAGCCACGCGCTCAAATCGGCACAGATGGCCTCCGGGTCAGAGTCAGCGACGGTCTCACCTGTGATCCGCCGGTACTGTGCCGACGTTTCGTCGGCGCGATGTCCCTTCGCGTCCTCAAGCCGTGACTCGACCGTCGAAACACTGGGGACAGTATCACCTTCCGCCGTCGCTCGCATACTGGCAGTGATCGGCGCGTTCGGATAGAGCGAGGTCATCGTGTCCAGCTCGTCGCTGAAGCGTTCCCAGAGTGTCGCCCCGTCTTCGCTGACGCCGAAGATTTCACGAGCGTCAGCGAAGGTCTTCGCCTCCTCGAGTACCGTTTCGAGGTCATCCTCGCTTCCGAGGTCGGACGTGGAAAGCTCCTCCCCGCCGAGAGCTGGGTCGACCGTTGCCTCGAAAGCGCTGAGCGGCACATCGAACTCACGGCTGGCGTCTTTCAACGTCCGCTTGACAGCCGCACTGTTCTCGTTGACCCATTGGCCGAGCTCGCCCAGCCATTCGTCAGGTCCGTCACCCGACGGCTGTTCGCCGAGCACCGTCGTCACGAGCTCTCGCACCGTCTTCGGATCGATAATCTCGACGCCGAAGCGAACCTGGAGTGAGGTTAGTCCCCCTTTGGTCCGTACTTGTCGGCCGATGGCGGCGGGATCAGACACGTACTCCGTATCCTGCTTGAGCGCGACTGACTCGTTGGAGGTCGCAAGTGTGACGAGCAGCGCTGCAATCGACTCTTGTGGCGTCCCGCGGTAGTCCCCGTTCGCAGTCCGTGTTTGTTGTAGCAGTGTCTCGACGTCGACGGATTTCTGTGCCTCGTACGTCTCGATGAACTTGCGACACCAGCCCGTATCTGCGACTTCCGCGTTGGCGGTGTCGACACCAAGCATCGCGGCGTCCGCGTCCGAAAGAGGCCACTCACCGCTCCCGCGGAAGAACTTCGCCATCGCCTTTGCGTCGTCGACTTCGACGAGCGGCCGCGAGAGCGTCTTTCGAGACGACCCGAAGACAGCGTTGACCTGGTCTTCGACGACGCTGTCAAGCACGCTCGAGCGCGCACCACGGTGTTCGTGTACCGTGTACACCGACGCCTCTTCGAGTATCTCCGTCACCGAGGATTCGAGGCGGCGTTTGTCGGCACGGTGTTCGCGCTCGAGTTCCTCGTGGGATTCGGTCTCCTCGTCTAACACCTGTCCCATCCCAATGACGTTCCGAATCCGCTCCAGCATCGTCTCCGGAACGTCGACGGTGGTCAGGATGTGTTCGCCACCATCGCGACCGTTGTTCACGTCCTGCCACGTCTCGACCTGCTCCGAGACAGTATCGTGATCATCGGCCAGCACACGAACGCGAAGCGCGTCGTACTCGGGTGACGGCGCCCGGTCAACCGGTTCGAGGATGGAGTACTCGTACCGTAGTGGGACGAGGCGCTCGTCGTCGACATCGACCTCGTGGCGGCTGCCGTCACTCCTGAAGAACGCGTCGTTCTCCCGCAGCCGAGTTTCCACCCAAGCTGACAGCTGATGGGGCGAGATCTTCGCGGCCTTGTCCTGCGCCCGACTGAGGATGCTCTCCTGTTCCTCGGAGACGAGCGTATACACCTCGTCGCCCTGGTCGTTCGTCTCGGTGAGGGCCTTCTGCTTGTCGACGAGCGTCTCCAGTCCTGATTCGGTTCGCTCGACGACGTCGTCGACGGACGCCGTAACGTCGTCGATCATCAACCGTCCGAGGTTCTCTGGCGTCGACGGGACTGCGGGCGTCTGGTTCAGAAGGTAGAGTCCTTTCGCGAGGCGGACTTCCCACGCATCCTCGTCACCGTCGAACGTCGGGACGAGCGTGTTGTCGATCATCTCCTGGACCCAGAGCGGGAGGTACGTGGTCTCCTCGACCAACAGGTCGAACAGAACGTCCCACGTGACGAGCGAGCCCTCCTCCTTCGACGCCCAGCCGAACTTCGTGAACAGCGACCGCACGAGGACGAGCAGTGCTCGACCCTGAATGTAGTCGCGATCGGTCGACCGACCCTGCGTGATGAGTTCCTGCATCACCGCCCGCAGGAGCGAGAGGTCGTACTCGCGGAACGGGTAGGACTCGACCGGGTCCGGGTCCGCGCTCGTCACCGACGAGTACGTCTGGAGTGAGAGGTCGGGCATCGACGCCACCAGCGCTTCGACGCGCTCCCGTCCCTCCGGGTCCGCCTTCTGGAGCCATCGCTTCCGGACGATGATCTCGGTGTCCGCTCCTTCAAGCTGTACCTGTTGATGCGTCCAGTGATCTTCGGGCGGCTCACCGATGAGACTCTCCCGTGTATCCGGGAGGGAGTACTGCCCGGTAGTGACCACGACCGGGTTCGGCCCACGCTGCAGTGCCTCCATTGTATCCTCGAACTCACGATAGCGATGGCGACTGTCGCCGACGAAGAGCGCCACCTCGTCTAAGCCGAGCAGTAATTCGGTCCGTTTGCTGCCGTCGTTGAGAGCCTCCGTTGCAGTCTCGACCCGTGAGACGAGGTCCTCGGGATCGAATTCTTCTGGATCGACATCCGCTTCTGCGGTCTCGATGGAGACTTTCACGCCCGAACGACTGTTGAGTTCCGTCCCGGATGTCTCTTCCATCGCCGGCAACGCCTCGTAGAGCCAGCTGCGGAGGGACGCCCGTTCGGCGAGTACGTCGTCGAATGTCTTCCCGTCATGCTCGAACGCTTGGAGGGCTTCCCAGACGCCGTCGTACTCCATATCGACGGTCCAGGCCCACTCGAGCAGCCAGTTGGGGTCGGTCGGATAACCGAGTTCGCGTCCGATCGCCTCGAAGATGAGGAACGGGAGTGGCGGT
>NZ_BMOC01000037.1:4562-8228 GCF_014646875.1 Halobellus salinus
TGAGGAAAACTGGCTTGAGGCGGTCGACGTGAGAGTCTGTGATTGCCTGCTGGAGTTCATCGAACCCCGGCCACTGTTCGGCAAGTCGATCACCCAGGTAGGCGAACTCGGATCCGTCGTCGGCGAGGAGGCCGACCAGCTTCAGGAGGTGGGTCTTCCCCGAACCGAACGTCGCGTGGATGTAGAGGAACCGCGCGGCCTCACCGGGATGGGTCTGGATAGCTTCGCCGAGCGTTTCGAGGACCTGCTCGGCACTGTCGGTTTCGTAGAACTCTCTCACGTCGGTTTCGGCTCGCTCGCGAGCGTTGACTTTCTGTACTTCTTCGAGCTGTCGCGTCGGATCGCTGTGGAAGAGGTCGTCGATAGTCATTGGAGATGCACCCCCTGGATCTGGCCGTCAATCTGGTGGGCGGGGTAGTAATGGCGTGATTCACCGCCGAAGAAGCTCAGCTTCCCGCCGACGACGTCCCCCGGGAATGGGATTCCGATGGTGGACTTTACGTTCCGACGGTCAAGCTCGTCCAGCAGTTCCGATGCACGCGTGAACGGATACAGACTGCCGAGATTTAGCAAGAGTACCACATGGCTCTGGGTCTCCAGCTGGGCTTCGCTGAGCTCGTGTTCGATCATTTGCTGGACCAGTTCGTCGGCAAGCCGGTCCTGCATCGTCTCCTCGATACGCTCACCTGGCGACGTATCGCCCTCGAGTTCAGCCAGGGGTTCGCCCAGGTCGACGAGGAGTTTGTACACATCGGTCCGTGGGAGGAGTTCGTCAAGCCAGATCGGCTGCACGGTTATGCTGTCAGGGATCTCTGGCGCTTCCTTTCGTCCATCGGACCAAGTTGCGAGCCTATCTGCGACCCGATGCTCGACTGCTGGGTCGACAGCAGCGATGACGAACGGGTTACGAATCCCGTGTTGCCCCTGAGCGAACGTCCGTAGTTTCTCCTTGAATTCACGATACGGCGACGAACTCGTCTGGCTCATCGAATAATCACCCCTTCGTCAGTCTCCTCGATCTCAAGATCTTGCTGTTCCACGAGACGCTCCAGCCGACGATTCAGTTTCTGCCGATCGTCAGGAACGATGCCGATTTGATCGACGTCGTCCGGCGTTCGATCCCCAACGATCGACGGCAGTTCATCGAGCCGGCCATCCAGTTCACCTGGACTGTACCCGATGGTTTCAGCGAGCGGCTCTAACTGCGCCACGTCGTCAGTAATCTCGACGATATCGTCTGAATCAGCATCGGTAGACAACACCGTGATCGCGCTCTCGATGGTTTCGTACCACTGCTGGAGGTGGCGCATTGGAGTGATGTATTCGCCTTCGAAGGCGACGTGGACGCCTGCGGGGAGATCAGTAGCTGGGAGAATCCATGGATGCTCCTCAATACGGCTGACTAGTTCACGCAGGCCTCGTTCGTCAACGAACGCGTTCCACGACCTCTCAAGTTCGGGTGCGAGGTCCGGAACTAATTCTCCGGAGAGTGTACTCCACCCATCGGTCGTCCACCACTCCCCATCGAACGATGAGACCGCAGATGAGCGGGACTCGATAGATGCTTGAGCGTCGTCGTCAACCCAGTCGAACTGGCGGTTTCGAATCGTTAGTACCGCGTCGAGCTGGTGTAGTGTCGAAAGACGCCGGTTCCAGACGTCGGTTACCTCTTCGACCCACTCTTGGGCCTCGTTGGTCTCGTCGATGACACCCTCGATACCGTCATCTTGTGACTTGACGGTTAAGATGCGATTTTCGGTGGTATTGATTCGTTCCGCCAGCTCATCAGCAAACGCATTGAGTAAGCCAGCCACTTCGTCGGTTCGCACGTCGGTGTCGACGACTAGCGTGACGTCCTCACGAAGTCCGGTCAGCTTCGAGCGAATCTGCTGGTTAGCTTCTTGGAGGTGGATGAGACCATCCGCGACCGTTTCAGTCGTCTCCTTGAATCCACCCTCTTCCAGCAGCTTGCTCAAGTTTGTGCGTGGAAGGAGTTTCAACCTCGTCGTTGAGAGGCTGTCGAGGTCAAGGACGGCTTCGTCCTCCAGCGTGTTTCCCTCTTCGTCGATTGGTAGTAGTCTTCCCTCCCGACAGAACCCCCAGATGATCGCACAGAGAGCAGGCCGGGCCTCGTCGTAGAATGGCTTCTCCTCAACGACCCCGTCGAGAACGGTGTTCATATTGAGTCCTTCGTCGCGGCCTTTCAGCTGTCGGCCAGTGAGGGACATTACGTTTCGTTGAATCGTCTGTTTACCCTGTCCACCATTCTGGTTCGACGAGGGGACTTGGATTGTTCGTGCCCAGGGCGGGAGCGGTGCATCGCTATCGAGTTCGCGTAGTTCTCGCAGTCGACTTTCGTCGACCTGGAGCATCATCGGGTGGAAGTCGTCGGGATAGGCGACGTCGACAGTGGCTTGGATCGCCTTCGAGAGACCACTGATGTCCGTCCGATCTTTCACGGTATAGGAGCCACTCATCATTGCACTCGTCAGCTTACTTCGGACGGCATTGGCACGCTGTTCGAGGTCACGCTCGACGGCTGGTGGGGCGTCACGCGTGGCAATTGCGCCGCGAAGCGCCCACCACTCAATCATTCGTTTGCGAAGATCTTGGAGACCATCCGTGTCGATCTCCCAGTAGAGCGTGTCCTCGTCAGTTTGCTCTGGTTCTATGTCTGGGCGGACGCCCTGCACATCGACGTCGATGTCTAACCCACCTTCGGCTTCAATACGGCTCTCGAATGTTGTCCCGTCGAGTCCGAAGTGATACGAAATGGGGTACTCGTCACTAGACTCTCCGTACGGGACTGACTCTGGGAGCGATAGGTCCTGGGTGATGCGATTCCAGAGGTGTTCGTCCAAGGTGTCGACAACGTCGTCCCAGTCGGGGTCAGCTTCATTCTCTTCGGTTTCGTCGTAGATGAGGCGTTCTTCCTGGGTCGCAAACCGATAGCGAGGCCCACTTTCGTCTTGCGTCGGTCGAATGAACTTCTGCAGTCGATCCAGTGATTCCTCGACCCGATTGGTCGTGCTAATCCACGATTGGCCGTTCAGGTCGTCCATGACGGCGACCGCGATATTCCCCTCGTTCAAGGGAACGATTTCGTGGACGTGCTGGAGCAGGAGGACCGCCTTTGCAACGTCGAGGTCGAACTCTTGAAGCTCACTTTCGTCGTCGGCTACCTCGTCAGCGATTCCGGTCGTCTCTTCGGCGCCCTCGACGACCCGCATATCCTGCGGTAAAATTTCACGGAGCTCAGGCTCGATCAGCTCGAAGAAGTCGACCAGCGAGACGATATGGTCCTCCTTGCCCTCGTCGACCCAGTCGCGGAGCAACCCGTGCATGAGCGCGAGGATGGCTCGGGCAGTCCCCGAGAAGATGGACTTTGCGGGGTCGTTCGCCTCCCGACGGAGGTTGAACAGGATTTCGAGGAACAGCGGTGCGTGATACGGCAGGAAGGGGTAGAACTCCACGAGTTCCTCATCACCAATCGCATCGAGTGGCGGCTTCGTGTTCTGTTTGATTTCGTTGTACACGAGTGACTCAGCCGGTTTCACATCGGCGCCGTCAAGGACTCGCCGAACCGCGTCTTCGCCCGTCTCCGACTTCTGGAAGAGCCGGCGTTTGGCGATGTCCCCGACGTGCTTGCTCGGGAGCTGATACCGG
>NZ_BMOC01000038.1 GCF_014646875.1 Halobellus salinus
AACTCACAGCCCACCGAGTGGCTGACCTCTTTGACGATGTCCCGGAGGTAGCCGCCGTCATCCCACCAGAGGATGACTGGATCCTCGTCGGCAGCGTCATCGATGGCAGTCTGGATGGCGTCTTCAGCGCACTGTGGGAGGGTTTTCGTCGCGGGCATTATTCTGCAGCTTTCCGATCTACTGCTTGTAAGAGCTCTTCTCGAGTTTCCGTGCCAATTCGGGCGACCCCGACTCGCTGATAGGAAATCACCTGACACCCTTTGTCCTCTAGTTTTTCGAAGTCAACGGATTCAAGCGTACTTCGGGCAGCGCCGATACACCAGATAGAGCCCGGCTTAGCTTCGTCAATGAGTTTTGGCCAGATATCGCCTGCTGTCTTCTCAAAGGCGTCCGTCGACAGCAGAATCACCATTACGTCCGCCTCTCCTGCAGCAGTCAGAAGTTCCTCCTGAGCGCTTTCCCAGAGGTTAGCAGATGTCTCTTGGCGAGACTTGGTGCCATTTGCAATCGACTGATTGCCGTTGAGTACACCGAACTCTTTTGAGAGAATGTGGAGACGGGCTTCGGTCGATTCAGAGAGTTCCTCGGTTAATCCGGCCACCATTCCGAACAGGCCTTGGAAGTACTCCTTTGCGGGCTTTGTTCGGTCATCAGCGGTCGTGTTGGATCCTTCAGCGAAGATGTGTGCCTTCATCAGAGCACCTCGTCATCGACGGTTTTCGGAACGATTTCGGCATCAGATAGTGGTGTGATGTTGATCTCGACTCCGTGTTTATGATTTGGCTGATAGCCTGAGGTCGTGATCTCTGAGAGTGCTCGGTCAGCCCAATCGGACGAGATTTCCGACGAGATTTCCTTACAGTCCTCCGAAATGGACTCGCCAAGTTCGATATATTCATCAAGGTCACTTGCAAGCTGGGAGATCAGTCGCTGTCGCCGTGAGATGCCGGCGTCATCAAGCCGAGCTTGGTCGGCTTGCTCGAAGTCGTCGAAGTAGTAGGTCATGTAGAGAATACCGTTGCTCGCGAAATGCGAACTTCCGAGAAGATCGTCGGTGTAGTAGTCGAACAGGTCGTACAGGTGGGCTTCCACAGGCTGATCTGTATCGGTTGCATAAGCGTTGAACGCCGTTTCGAGGTCTTCCAGTGCGGTGATCCATTCCCCACGCTGGTCCTCGATCTTCTCGTAGAAATTTTCGGTGAACAGTTCACCCATGTCCACGTCCTCCATAGCGGCGAGTTCATCGACAATCTCGAGACGTTCTTTTGTTCGACGGCGGAACCTGACGACACGATTAGACGCCTCTTCAGCCATCATTTGGCTTTCCGTATCCCAATCTCTGGGGGAGGATTGAACCAATTCTACAAGTCGCTCTTCTAGCACCTCTATCTGCTCAAGTCCGCTTTCATACCTGTCGTACTGTTCGGCAGCCTCTGCCTGCTCACTCGTAGGTAGGGAATCGTCGTTGCGCCGGCGGTTTGCTGCTGTGCGTTGCTCGCTGAGGAAGTTCTTACGGGGTTCTAGGTAGTGGTTCTGGAGTCGATCGAACAATCCGGCATCCAGTTGGTGATAGTCCACTAGGCAGGCGAAACCCTCCCCACTTGGATCCGATACGAGACGCTCGGTGGTGAACCGCCATAGGATAGGCGTCCGGTCAAACTTTGTGACGTGATAATTGAAGAGGTCTTCTTCGAGCCACGTTCGAAGGTTGGGGTATGCTTCCTCGCCAGCACTCTGGCTACCGAGCACGTTATCAGCCTCAGCGAGGCGTGCATCGGCGTGCTCCCCCCAGATCCGTTCGAACTCAGACTCGATTTCTTCGAGGAGATCGTCCTCTCCTTCAATCCGTGATATCGGAATAATTCCGTCGTCTGTATTACT
This sequence comes from Halobellus salinus, assembly GCF_014646875.1. Taxonomy (GTDB): domain Archaea; phylum Halobacteriota; class Halobacteria; order Halobacteriales; family Haloferacaceae; genus Haloquadratum; species Haloquadratum salinum. Next base: position 1,882 of record NZ_BMOC01000038.1, read on the forward strand.
GACTGCGTGCAGAGAGAGATGGAGGAGAAGATCCTTAATCATCTCGGGGAACTTGTCTCCGGGTTCCGAAACCGATTTTGGGTCATATTCTTCTCGCTTACGCGGGTCCTCGTTTGTCCTGAGAGCTATCTCTTGGAGAACGGTCTCACGCTGGTCCTCAGAAATATCGAAGCAATCGAATACTGCCTCGTCAATTCGGTCAGCGCAGTCCTGTAGGTTTACCTCGATTTGTTCGAGATGGGCTGTTGCAGCAGTGCCGAGTTCGGATAGGGATGCTTCAGTATCGTATGTTGAGGACGGTGAGTCGAGGTCTAATTCATTCCGCAGTTTACGATGTGGGTGCTCATACAGGTCCAGCGTGTCTTCCTTGCCGAGTACATCGAGGAGGGCTGGCCCAGCGTAGTGTGGTGAAACAAAGTCGTACTGACGTTTTGAGACGAGATGTCCAGTCGCATCCTTCGAGAGGGTTTCCAAGACTTCTGCTGACTCCAGTTCTTCGCGCCAAGGTACTTTAGAAACTTGACCCACCTCCCACATTCGTTCGGTGGTTTGTGCAAGCATTAGGTAAGTGAAGAGGCGACTATTTGAATACGCTATCAGCGTCCAGAGTTCCCGTTTTGGGAAAATAGTTGGTCCTTTGTCCCCAAATATCGATCCTTCGGGAAGTAGCCCGAACCGTCTACCGCTCTCTTTTACTCTATTGAAGGTGACACCCTGATTCTTGAAATATTGGGTGTTCTGCGGGCGTGAACCATAGTATCTCTTGATTTCTTGTCCATCTTTCTCCCAGAGCGCTGTCCTCTTTATTCGAGGCAGGAGCCAAGAATCAGAACCACCCTTTGCGAGTGGCAGCCAATTTTGATTCTCCGTTTCCCAAAATTGGCGAGTAAACCTATCATCATCGCCAGTAGCTAGCCCCTGTTTTACTGCGCCCAACGTTTTCGAATCTACGCCAGCGTTGTCAGCATCTAGGACAATATCCGACGAGTACAGTCTTCTTAGTTCCTCAGGAACCCAGTAAGACATCGGGGTCCCTGGAATGAGGCCAAAGCTGGACAGATTTTGTCGGAATTTACGACGCACCCCGTTCTCAACGCCTTGCACGAATGCAGAATATAAGAACGAACTTTCCTTTTGACCCTTCTCCACGTCATCAAGCCGAAGAAATGTCCCTTTTTGTCCGGTTTCAACCCCGGATCGCACAACTGTCCCTGCGGTACGAACGGTAGCATTATCAAGAATGTCAATGCCGTATTCTGCGAGGAAGTCGAATGCTCCTTGCCCTCCAATGAAATCCTCCCTGAAATTCTCGAAGGTCTTGAGAAACATAAACGAACGCGGAACGAGCATACCAGTTCGGCCATTAGTCTTCGTTCGGCGATCACAGGCCTCAAAGAAATTGATATAGTATTCCTCCTTGTAGGTGTAGGTATCCGAAACATAGCTTTGGACGCCGTCCGGCATCCGGCCACCTGAACCATAGGGTGGGTTCATCAATGAAACATCGTACTCCTGAGTCAGCACGACCAGCAGATGGAGGAAGCTCCGGAGGTTCTGCTCACCAAACGAATCGCTAGTTTGATCCTCTACTGCCCGACGGAGCGCTTTCAGAAATGAATGTAGCGACTGGTGAGTACCCCCGTTGTAGTCACTGAGCTCTGCTTGCGTTTTACTGGAGTCGAACGCCTCTTCCAGCGTCCCACTCACGTCCAGCAGGCTCCCGAGTGCCTCGGTGTGTTGGAATGTTTCGATCACGTCATCCAGCGCCTCCCACAGATCGCTCCCTTCCCCGGTGATCTCGTCTAGCACGTCGGTAGCTTCCTCGACCTCGGCGACGCGAGCGTCCGCGCAGACGATTCCGACGTTGGGCATCTCGAACGCGCCTGCTTCCTCCTCAGCCCGCGTTCGAGCCTTCAGATACAGATTGAACGCCGAAAGCTGGCAGGAGCGCAGGTCGATGTCGACGCCGTAGAGGTTGTGTTCCAGCACCTTCGCGGGAATCTCCGCGCGGTCGAGGTTCGTCTCCTCCCACCAGATACGCTCCAGAATATCGAACGCATAGAGGAGGAAGTGCCCGCTCCCGCACGCGGGATCGATGACGCGAAGCTCTCGTGGGTGGTCGAAGTCCGGGGCGTCGCCAGGCTCTTCGTCTGGGATGAGGTACGTGCAAAGTTCCGGAACGCTGGGGGCGTCCGCCGGCGTGACTAAACGGTCCTTTCGCTCTTCAGGGGAGAGAGCTTCGGGGCCTGGGATAGCATCCGCTTGGTCGGTCGCTTCGAGATAGAGCTTACCGAGGGAGTTGTCCGCGAGCATCCGAACAACCCAGTGGGGCGTGTAGAACTGGTTTGCCGGTCCGACATCCTCCGGTTCGAGGGTGTTTTTTGCGTCTAGGGCCTCAACGACGGGCCGGTTGTAGTACTCATATACCCACCCGAGCACGTCGTCACCCCGCCAAACCTCGTCCTCGACGGAATCCAGCATTCCGCAGAGCTCCTCGAAGGTGTCGTCGTCGGGGTCGATCAGACTGTACGCGGATGAGCGGTCGAAGAGGATCTCAATTTCCTCAGCGAGATCGTCGCAAGCGTTGTGGTAGGCCTCCAGAATCGCTTC
>NZ_BMOC01000039.1 GCF_014646875.1 Halobellus salinus
AAAAAAAGAACGTTCTGGTAGTTGACCCAGATGACTACAGGAAAACTCAGAAGCTGAAGGCTATTCAAGAGGCAAAAGACCGGTACAGAGAATACACTCTGAACCGGTCAGAGAGGTTCAGAGAACTTGATGATACGTGGGGTAATCCGCAAGAGGCTATGGAACACGAAGAGGCTCAAGCACTAGCTATGTACGGTTCAGAGCTTCTACCCCTTATCGAGGAAGGAATAGAGAAGGGGGCTGTGTCTGAGTCTGACCTAGAGGTAGAGACGAACTCTATGGTGGAACGGTTGTTAGACAAGCCCACTATGGATATTCGAGAAGTAGTCAGATTAGAGGGTCGCATAGTTGCAAATGGAGAACACCAAGCAATTCCCCGAAGATTTCAGAAACGGATATACAGGCAGTTAGAACGTATAGAGAGAAAACTAGGTCTCGGTCTTGATCTAGAGGAAGACAAAGGACCGGCCAACATCTAGTATGAGTATTCAGGGTAGTTTTCTCCCTGACGGTTACCCGTTCACTAGGTTATACAGAAAACGGGTAGCCAATAACCAGGACCTAGCTGTACTGGTTTCAGACCACCAGAACCGGCGGGGAACGGGAAAGACAGTTCTCAGTCTGAAGCTAGCGGCACTGATGGATAGAACCGAAGAGGGTCTGACTCCTGAGAAGGTAGCTATAGACCCGTCAGAACTCACGGAATCATACGTCGAACTCCCGAAGGGTTCAGCACTGGTTCTCGACGAAGCTGAGGCAGGTCTGAACAAATACGAAGCCGGTAGTGCGGTCAATAAGGCTATGAGAGAGCTAGTCAGTATGGGTCGAATCAGGGAGAAGTACCTAGTTCTGAACCTTCCCGCTAGCTCTGAGTTAGACCGCGATCTCAAGGCACTGTGCGATTTCTGGTTTATGATTCAGAACAAGGGAACCGCACTAGGACACTTTCTCCGGTGGAACCCCTACAGTGAGGAACCACGAACCCCGAAAACAGAGACCTGGGAATGGTCTGATATTGACGAAGACGACCCAGTGAGAGATGTATATGACTACCTCACTGACGAGAAGTTAGCTCACTTACGGGGAGAACGTGACGAATCCTCTCAAAGACTCTCTGCTTCTGAGGCCCGGGATATGGTCGAGCAGGCTAGAACTGAAGCAGAGACCGAAACACGAAACGAGTTACTCCGGTCGTTCTACTCTGAGCTAGAGCTGACCCAGAGTGATCTAGCCGAAGTCGTAGGTCTCTCCAGGTCAAGAGTAGCTGATATTCTGACTGACTAAGCTAGTGTCTGTGCGGTCACTGTAGGGCCAAGACACTACCACCGTGTACATACATATTGACCGGTCGGGGAGGGACGACAGACAACACTGTAGGTCTACTCTGTCGTGTGGTTCTATACTCTGTATTGTCGTAGCATTATCGCGCAGAAAGATAGAGAAGACTCTGCGCAACTTTCACCTCAGACCGGAGCTAAGAGCCTTCTGAGGTGGTGAGGGGGAAAGCCGGTGTTTCCCCCTTCGTCGTCACCTCAGGTCACTCAGGCCGGTTGTGGACGACCTGACCGACACTCTGCCGCCGGTCTCTGAGGGGCTTCCTTCCCGGCTCGACGTCGAACCGGTCGGAGAGTCGGACAGTCTGGTAGTTACCCTTCGACGGTCAGGAAGCCTCAGACCTGACCTGGCAGGAAGCAAGTCCCATACAGACCTTCTCTCCTTTGGCTTGCAGTCAGACGAAGGGAATCGAACCCTCCAACCCGTTTCAGGGTTAGACCACTTTCTGAGGGAACTGAGGGGTTCTCAGTGGCTACTCTTCGATACTATCAGCTACCTCTTCAAGACCTGATGCGATTAGTCGGAGGTCGTCAGGGTCAGCAGAACCAACTGACTTACTCTGACCGGGGAACTCTGGGGCTACCCCAAAGTCACCGTTCTCTCTCAGAGTTCCCTTTGTAATAGTCACAAAGTCAGTGTCTACTGGTTCACCGTCGTCACCACGACCCGACATATTCGTGAGTTCGACTCTGATAACCCGGTCTCCGTCTTCTGCCTCTTCTACAGAGTCAGCGTTATAGACCGTCAGGTTCTCTATTGTATTGTATTCCATAGAATTCTCACCACCTGGTAGGGTCCGGCCACTACCGGATTCCTCCGTTTTACGCCTCTCAGACCCTTCTGGGTCCATATCGGCGGTCAGGAACTTACTGAGATTCACCGACTCAGAAGCCCGACTGTTGTTCGTCGAGGATCGAACCAGAGACCGTATCTCAGTTTCAGTTCTCTCAGAGTCGGTAGCCCATACCGCGGTCTCTCTCAGTAACTTCTCGATCTGCTTCTGAGTCAGACCACAGACCGAATAGAGGAACCCAGAAGCCCAGACTCTCGTATTTCTGGGTGGATGGTCCGAGTCTATCACTTTTGCTACCTCTTCTCTCCGACTGTCGGAATTGATGAATCCCAGAACTCTCAAGGTCTCTTCTGTTGGTTCTGTATTCAACTCGGAGGCCTTCTGACCGTGAAGACTGCCGCCGCCGCCGCCGCCGGTCTTCACGGCATAATCACCGGAAATACGGGATTCGACAGTCTCAGTAAACTCAGCATACGAATCCTCAGTGAGAACTGAAAGTTCTGAGTTGACCGATATAGCGTAATCTTCGCCGGTCTCAGGGTGAACTGAACCAGGACCGACACAGTGCCACCGGTTAGCCCGAACTGACCCAAATTCGTCTTCTCCGGCTTTGAATGACTGGTTTTCGTTCACTTTTGACCGGTAGTAGAAGTGGTAGTTCCCTGACCCGGTTCTGACTGAGAAAGTCTGAGGGAGCTGTTCGGTCACGATCTCGGTGAACAGGTCAGAGTCAGAGTCGAGGATGATCAGGTCGTTATCCTCAGTCGGAACGACGCCGTAGTTACCACCGGTTCTAACCCAGTTCCGAACCTCTTGAACCGGTCTGGGATTTTTGACCGAACTGACCGGCCTCTTACCAGGGTGGTTACAGTCGTTATGACTCCGACAGTCAGGACGACAAACCCGAACTAGTGGGTAACTCCGAATCTGGTCAGGAATCCGTTTCACAGAAAGTCACTCCCTGGGGCTAGATGCCGGTCTGAAAGTGGCGTATGACAGTCTGAGCAAACTACATAGCCACAGTTCTGGTCTCCGAAAGAGTCTGAGTTACAGTCTCTCGGAGGGTCGCACCGGTAGCCTTCAGAGCCGTCTAAGTACCTGAACTCCTTACAATTCGGACAGAACCACCGTTCTGGTTTGTCCTGACCGCAATCGTTATCTGGGTTCCGCTTAGATTCTGTCATGGCTATTGTCTGGTCCTGAAGGGGAGTCCAGAACCCTGCCACAGATTCCTACTCCCCTTCCAGTTCGTTCTGAGCTTCTGCTATACAGTCTGGTTTGGGGGTACTTATTTATTTCCCCCGGAGTAATACCATAGTATAATGTCGGATAAGACTATGGTCTCTGCGAAAATGGGGAATAGAACTGTCGAACGACTCGAGGATTACGCTGAGAGAGAAGGGATCTCTCGAAGCCAGGCTACTGAAAGAATGGCCAAACAGGGACTAGATGTCGAAGAGTCGGATATGAGACTAGTCCCTATCAAGACTGACGGGGGAACCCGAATAGAGAACACTCTGAACCAGGCTCAGGAGACTCTAGAAAACCAATCTGAGAGGATAGAAGAACAGAAGACGGCTCAGACCCAGTTGAGTCTCACTCTTACTCTTGCTATTCTCTGGTTAGGAGCGCATATTCTCTTTTCTGTAGGGTCACTGGTAAGTATCGGAACTGGGGTTCTCCTGATAGCCGGTCTGGTCTACAGCTACTACCACTACGTTTGGGTGTAACTATGTCTGAGAACCCCCCTGAAAAGGTCGAGGTAGAAGAGTCGGAGGAAAAAAAGAACGTTCTGGTAGTTGACCCAGATGACTACAGGAAAACTCAGAAGCTGAAGGCTATTCAAGAGGCAAAAGACCGGTACAGAGAATACACTCTGAACCGGTCAGAGAGGTTCAGAGAACTTGATGAT
>NZ_BMOC01000040.1 GCF_014646875.1 Halobellus salinus
CGCCCACCCACTCATACTCAGACGCTCACGAGACACCGCGTCTCGTGGGCGATTTTCATTTCGAACGCCGTTAGCACCGCTGTTCGGGTATCCACACCCGAGACCGCTACACTTAACAGCCGAAACGGAATAGTTTCGGACGCGCCAAGGTGGCAGAGTTCGGCCGAACGCGTCCGCCTGCAGAGCGGATCATCGCCGGTTCAAATCCGGCCCTTGGCTCTCACACGGTACGCTAAAGCCCAAGACGACTATGTCTTGGTCTGTATTCTTTCCATCCGATAGTCTGACATACTGTGGAATCACGTAGGTGACTATCCTACCGAACCAAGTTACAGGAATATCCCAAACTCACAAAGATTTATTCCGTCTGTGGAGCGCACGTCCGGTATGGAAGATCCACACCCCGAGCTACGGGCGGACGCCGACGAGTGTCGGGACGCGCCTGATTTCGACGATCTCGTCCCTCCGGAAGAAGTGGTCTCCGGGGACCGTACACGGGACGACTTTTTCGATGCCGTACTCGGACTCGACAACCCTGCAACGGCGAGTGAGGTGGCCGACCGTGCGGGACACGGAGTAGACGCTGCTCGGGAGTACCTGGAGTGGTTCGAACGTATGGGAATCGTTATACGAGTTACCGATTCTCCCGCGACGTACGAGCGGAACCAAGCGTATCTGAACTGGCGGCGTGTCCAGCAACTACGGAACAGGTACGTTGACGACGAACTCCTCGCGTTTCTGGACGATGCGGCAGAGCGTGACGAATCGTTCGCCGAGACATTTGGCGTCTCCTCGCCGGATGCAGTGGCTATCACCACCTATGCAGTCGATGCTGATCGCTCTGTCGAGGCAGTGTGGCAGGATTTGTCCGCGTGGAAGACGACCCGCCGTCGGATTGATCTGCTCGAGCGAGCGTTGCAGACTGACTCGGACGGTACTGCCGATCGACGTACTGTCGCATGAGTGGCGGGCGCGACGACGCTGGCTCGACCGACGATGTCAGCGGTGCCCCGATCGATTTCGATCGCTTGGACGCTATCGAAGAGCGATTCATCACTGACGACCGCTTCACCGAGATCGAACGCCAGCCCGAATTCGCGCCGGATCGCGTCGTCTGCCGTTACGGTCCCGGGTTCTATCCACAGCAGGTGCAGAACGCTCGCCTGGAGGTAGTGTGTTTCGAGACTGGTGACTTCTCGCTGCACTACCACGAGGAGCACCGAGATGGCGAGTTCGACCACCGGTGGGATCGCCATCCCTCAGACCACAATACGCGTGACCACGTCCACCCAGGCCCGGACGCACCGACACTCGGCGACAACACGTCACATCCGGTGGAGTGGCGTGACGTGCTGTCGATGGTTCTTAGGGAGATCGAAGATCGACAGCGGGCCTTCTGGACCGAGTGAGTGCCGTGTCAGATCTGCTCCCGTCGTAGGCTATGGTGGACGAGGAAGAGACATACAGTTCTGCTCGTCGTCGGGACTCGGAGATCTGGAGCTACCGTGTCGCGTCTCGTCCATCTATCGCGTTTGGGGCCGGTATCGGGGATAAACCCTCACGGCGCGGCGATCAGATGCACGAGGGAGATCAGAACCCGGCTTTCTCCAGTTCGTCCAAGAAGGCTGGCCGGTTCGAGTGGTTGTCTTTCAGGAAATCGACGAACTCCTCGAACCGCGCTTCGGGGACTAACTCTTGCATCTCTTCCAAGTGGTCAGCGATGTCTCGGTAGTGTCGTCGGCCGGTGTTGTCAGCGGCAAACGGGACGAGCAGTTCCCGGTAGAGCTCGAAGTACTCAACCGGCGCCGTGGGTGCGACTGGATCACGATACTGGCGAACCGACGAGAGGTCTGCGTTCTCTTTCAGTTCGACGAACGCTTTTTCGAGGTCGTCGCGGTGGACGTACAGTGCGACGAGGTCCTTTCGGTCATCCCTGTTGAAGCGCCGCTCGAATTCCTCGTAGATCAATTGCCACTCCTGATCGTCACAGACTGATTTCAGATCGTCGTGCGCTGTCCACTCCGTATGATCGAGAAACAACTGTTTCAGGGTGGCACGGTACTCGTCCATATCCCGGTCTTTGTAGGGGTCGGCAGCGAGCCAGCGAAGCGTACGAGCTGATCGAAACGCACGGATACCGTCTTCGACGACTTCGATCGCACGGTCGTCGTTACTGTCGTCGATCAGCCGTCGGGCGTACTCCTTGCAGAAGCGCTTGCTTTCGAGGTAGATCTCCTCGTAGAGTTGCGAGAGGGCGTCTTCGTGACCGAGCTCCTCGAGGATATAGACGTAGGTCGAGAATATCCGCCGCTTCTGGAGTGACGACGATATCTCCGTGTCGGTCGTTCCTGATTCGGTCGGTTCGACGCCAGCGGTGTGTCTCTCGACGGTCGTCGGTTCGTCGCCAGCGGTGTGTCTCTCGACGGTCGTCGGTTCGTCGACGCGTAACTCCTCGAACGCGTCACCGACGAAGTACTCGAGTTTCAGTGTCCCGACGGCCAGGTGTTCGACGTGTATTGCACCACCGGTGAAATCGTCGGTACTGAGCGGTTCGCCGGTGAAATCTGACACATAGAGGGCGTCGTCCGTCCGCTCGGGATGGTCTGTGGAATCGTCGTTTTTCGCTGATCCGTCGGATGTATCGACGCTGTCCACAGTTACATATCGTCGGTCGTCCGTGTCCGAGGGCAACTCTCTCGACAGTACTGCGTCAAGTGTGACTCCGGACACGTGTGCGTCGAGTTGCTCCAACCAGTATTCGAGGTCTGCGTCCGTCGTGCAGAGCGTTCGGAGTGCGTCGTCGTAGTCGTCGCTGGCGAAGCCGTAGTCTGCCCCGACGAACTCCGCACAGAGATACTGGATGTACGGCCGCTTTCGCTCGTGGTTGAGGTCCTGTTCCGCGACCGTCTCTGCATACGACTCGATAGCGCGTTCTAACTCGCGGCCGTAGTACCCACTGCTATCATCGACCCGGTCCAGATCCTCCCGTATCGCCTCGGCAATCGCTCGGTGAACCGCCTCGGGGTCAAGCCCCGAGGCTTCCCGTGGATTAGTCGGACACCCCCACTCGACCATCGGCCTGATAGCCTCGGGCGGTCGGGTGGGTCACGGTCGGGGCGTCCACGGCCCCCGATGCCTGCCGTCGTCGTCCGAAAATCGAAGATTTTCGCGATCACGAGAGACTTCGTCTCTCGGTCGACACCTTCCGAACAACGGGAAGGCTGTTGAGAGCAGGCACATTCCAATCCTGATGCTTCTCGATGCCTTTGACGGCGATGTTGACGCTTGCACCACGGTCGCTGTGGTCTTGATGGGAACACGACCGACACTTGAACCGCTTCTTGTTACGGTTCGCACGTTCCGTATGCCCGGCTCTATTGAATCGCCATACGGCGGTGGAATCAGCGGGTCACGTACTGTTTGATGTTGTAGACGAG
>NZ_BMOC01000041.1 GCF_014646875.1 Halobellus salinus
ACACCTGTCCGGTGTCCACCGAACTCACCACAACGGACCACGCAACCAATGCAATATGACGCGATGCAGTAGGATTTGTGCAATCCACAACTTGGTGATTCCTCCCCGCTACGGGGAGAAATCCCGCCAACCCTCCCAGCCTCGCGCTGGGAACCCATTCCGGTTGATCCTGCCGGAGGCCATTGCTATTGGAGTCCGATTTAGCCATGCTAGTCGTACGAGTTCACACTCGTGGCGCATAGCTCAGTAACACGTGGCCAATCTACCCTTCAGCGACGGACACCCTCGGGAAACTGAGGCTAATCCGTCATACCCCTCTCACACTGGAACCGTCGAGAGGCCCAAACGCCTTCCGGCGCTGAAGGATGAGGCTGCGGCCGATTAGGTAGACGGTGGGGTAACGGCCCACCGTGCCCATAATCGGTACGGGTCGTGAGAGCGAGAGCCCGGAGACGGAATCTGAGACAAGATTCCGGGCCCTACGGGGCGCAGCAGGCGCGAAACCTTTACACTGCACGCCAGTGCGATAAGGGGACTCCAAGTGCGAGGGCATATCGTCCTCGCTATCCTGTACTGTAGGGTAGTACAGTATCAAGAGCTGGGCAAGACCGGTGCCAGCCGCCGCGGTAATACCGGCAGCTCAAGTGATGGCCGATCTTATTGGGCCTAAAGCGTCCGTAGCTGGCCTCGCAAGTCCGTCGGGAAATCCATCAGCTCAACTGATGGGCGTCCGGCGGAAACTACAAGGCTTGGGACCGGAAGGCTCGAGGGGTACGTCCGGGGTAGGAGTGAAATCCTGTAATCCCGAACGGACCACCGATGGCGAAAGCACCTCGAGAAGACGGCTCCGACAGTGAGGGACGAAAGCTAGGGTCTCGAACCGGATTAGATACCCGGGTAGTCCTAGCCGTAAACGATGTTCGCTAGGTGTGGCACTCGCTACGAGCGAGTGCTGTGCCGTAGGGAAGCCGAGAAGCGAACCGCCTGGGAAGTACGTCTGCAAGGATGAAACTTAAAGGAATTGGCGGGGGAGCACTACAACCGGAGGAGCCTGCGGTTTAATTGGACTCAACGCCGGACATCTCACCAGCCCCGACTACAGTAATGACGGTCAGGTTGATGACCTCACCACGAGCTGTAGAGAGGAGGTGCATGGCCGCCGTCAGCTCGTACCGTGAGGCGTCCTGTTAAGTCAGGCAACGAGCGAGACCCGCACTCCTAATTGCCAGCAGCAGTCTCGACTGGCTGGGTACATTAGGAGGACTGCCAGTGCCAAACTGGAGGAAGGAACGGGCAACGGTAGGTCAGTATGCCCCGAATGGGCTGGGCTACACGCGGGCTACAATGGCCGGGACAATGGGTCGCCACCTCGAAAGAGGGCGCTAATCTCAGAAACCCGGTCGTAGTTCGGACTGAGGGCTGAAACTCGCCCTCACGAAGCTGGATTCGGTAGTAATCGCCGTTCACCAGACGGCGGTGAATACGTCCCTGCTCCTTGCACACACCGCCCGTCAAAGCACCCGAGTGAGGTCCGGATGAGGCCGTGTCACCACGGTCGAATCTGGGCTTCGCAAGGGGGCTTAAGTCGTAACAAGGTAGCCGTAGGGGAATCTGCGGCTGGATCACCTCCTACAGACCGAGACCAGGCCGTCGCGCCTGGCTCACTGCAGCCCGGATTCACACCCCACTGCACCGTACTGCACTACACTCGTTGCACCGTCCGTTCGTGGCGAACTCGATCGACGCCGGACAGGCACCGTAGAACCACCAAGGCTAACTGGGCCCGTAGCTCAGCGGTAGAGCACCTCCTTTGCAAGGAGGACGCCCTGGGTTCAACTCCCAGCGGGTCCATACCCCACACCCGTCGACGAATCGCGACCCTTAACCGGTCGCGACAACTCGACTGGAGTGGACACGAACTGATGCACTATCCCGCGAAAGCGCGGATAGGAAGGGTTCGACGGACGCTCCGGCAGCCACCGGACGTTCGATGACGACCGTTGTACGCGCGCAATCCAGACGCCCACTGAACCCGTCTTCACTGACGGCAACTGTGGACGTCTCAGATCACCAACAGCAACAGCGAACCGTTCCGGGCCTCCATACCCGGAACAACGACACTCGTCTCGGGAACTACACCCGAGACATCCGTCTCAAGCACACGCCTGAGACACCAACCGAGACTGCGACTGTCGCAGATGACAGTCACACGTCACAACACTCCACTCGATTCAGCGTGACCACTCACCGCGAGTGATCACCTCGAATTGACTGGCTACTGTACTGGCTGGTGAATGGCTCGGCTCGAGAGCCGACGACGGACGTGCCAAGCTGCGAAAAGCCTGAGGGAGTCGCACGGAGACAAAGAACTCAGGATCTCCGAATGGGAATCCCCACCGCAATTGCTTCGCGCAATGGGGAACGCTCCGAATTGAAACATCTCAGTAGGAGCAGGACCAGAAAACAACCGTGATGTCGTTAGTAACCGCGAGTGAACACGACACAGTCCAAACCGAAGCCCTCACGGGCAATGTGGTGTTCGGACCGGTCACAACGGATCTCAACGATGGAAAAAATCTCCTGGAACGGAGTGCGACACAGGGTGACAGCCCCGTATTCCACCCGCGAAATCCCGGACCGACTCCAGAGTAGCGAGGGTTGGATATCCCCCGTGAATTCCGCAGGCATCACCTGCGAAGACTAAACACTCCTCGAGACCGATAGCGAACAAGTAGCGCGAGCGAACGCTGCAAAGCACCC
>NZ_BMOC01000042.1 GCF_014646875.1 Halobellus salinus
CGCGGGGAGTCGCGAGGAGACGACCCGAAACCGAGTGATCTACGCGCGGGCAAGGTGAAGCGTGGCGAAAGCTGCGTGGAAGCCTGCAGGGATGGTGTCCTACAATACCCTCCTCTGACCCGTGTGTAGGGGTGAAAGGCCCATCGAACTCGGCAACAGCTGGTTCCAGCCGAAACATATCGAAGTATGACCTCGACCGAGGTAGTCTGCGAGGTAGAGCGACCGATTGCACGTCCCGCCTCCGAGAGGAGTCGGCCGTGCTGTCGAACTCCGAACTTGCAGACGCCGTTAACGTCGGGAATCCGGACTGCGGGGTAAGCCTGTGGTCCGTAAGGGAGACAACCCAGCGCCGGGTTAAGGTCCCCAAGTGTGGATTAAGTGCAACCGAAGGTGGTCTCGAGCCCTAAACAGCCGGGAGGTGAGCTTAGAAGCAGCTACCCTCTAAGAAAAGCGTAACAGCTTACCGGCCGAGGTTCGAGGCGCCCAAAATACTCGGGGCTCAAATCCACCACCGATACCTGGCAGCGTCCCTCATCGGACGACCTAGTAGGCTTGGCGCACTGCACGGACGGAAGCCCGGGCGAGAGCTCGCGTGGACCGTGTAGTGACGAAAATCCTGGTCACAGTAGCAGCGAGAGTCGGGTGAGACCCCCGACGGCCTTACGAGCAAGGGTTCCTCGGCACTGCCAATCAGCCGAGGGTTAGCCGGTCCTAAGTCCCACCGCAACTCGACTGGGACAATAAGGGAAACTGGTTAATATTCCAGTGCCACCGTGCAACAACGCCGACGCTTTTGGAAACAGCACGCGGGGCCATCGCCCCGCCGAATCGCGGAAGATCGTGGATGCCGTAACGGCACGAAGCGACCGAAGCGCGAGACAGGGCAACGTGCTGGTACCAAGAGCCCGTGAAAAGGCGCACGGTGACCGTACCGAGATCCGACACAGGTGCTCACCCGGAGAAAGGGAAGGCCCGTCGGGACCAACCGGCGTTAGGGAATTCGGCAAGTTAGTCCCGTACCTTCGGAAGAAGGGATGCCTGCTCCTGACCGAGCAGGTCGCAGTGACTCGGACGCTCCGACTGTGTAGTAACAACATAGGTGACCGCAAATCCGCAAGGACTCGTACGGTCACTGAATCCTGCCCAGTGCGGGTATCTGAACACCTCGTACAAGAGGACGAAGGACCCGTCAACGGCGGGGGTAACTATGACCCTCTTAAGGTAGCGTAGTACCTTGCCGCTTCAGTAGCGGCTTGCATGAATGGATCAACGAGAGCGTCACTGTCCCAACGCTGGGCCCGGTGAACTGTACGTTCCAGTGCGGAGTCTGGAGACCCCCAAGGGGAAGCGAAGACCCTATAGAGCTTTACTGCAGGCTGTCGCTGGGACATGGTCGCTGATGTGCAGGATAGGTAGGAGCCGTTACACAGGTACCCGCGCTAGCGGGCCACCGAGGCAAGCGTGAAATACTACCCGTCAGTGACTGTGACCCTCACTCCGGGAGGAAAACACCGGTAGCCGGGCAGTTTGACTGGGGCGGTACGCGCTCGAAAAGATATCGAGCGCGCCCAAAGGTCTCCTCACGCGAGTCGGAAACTCGCAGAAGAGCGCAAGAGCAAACGGAGGCCTGACAGTGATCTTCCCAACGAGGATCGCTGACGCGAAAGCGTGGTTTAGCGAACCAACGAGGCTCCGGGATGGGGCCCGTTGATGACAGAAAAGCTACCTTAGGGATAACAGAGTCGTCACTCGCAAGAGCACATATCGACCGAGTGGCTTGCTACCTCGATGTCGGTTCCCTCCATCCTGCCCGTGCAGAAGCGGGCAAGGGTGAGGTTGTTCGCCTATTAAAGGAGGTCGTGAGCTGGGTTTAGACCGTCGTGAGACAGGTCGGCTGCTATCTATTGGGGGTGTGAGGTACCTGCGCGGAACGCTCGTATAGTACGAGAGGAACTACGAGTGGGTGCCGCTGGTGTATCGGTTGTCCGAAAGGGCAGATGCCGAGCAGCCACGCACCACGGGGTAAGAGCTGAACGCATCTAAGCTCGAAACCCACCGCAAAAAGAGGTACCACCGAGGACACTCGTAGAAGACGAGTTGGATAGACTCGGGGTGTACGCACCGAGGCAACGAGGTGTGAGCCCGCGAGCACTAACAGTCCGAGCCACCACTCATACACGAGACGATCACACGCGAGACGATCGCGGTGACCCGAGTGGAGTGAGTACGTGGCGGAGACTCGACACTGTGACAACGCAGTCACGGCAGGGTCAGCACGCTGTGCTGACAGTGACTGGACGAAGACGGAAGCCACAGTGAAAACGGGTTCAGGCGGAAGCTGGATTGCGCGCGTGCAATGGTCGTACGAACCACGCAGCAGGTCACCACCGATACTGGAGTAGGCGCTTCCCTTTGGTGGAAGCGAGATGGCGGTTCGAGTCCGTCAGTCGGCGTAAGGGCGGCCAAAGCGGCAGGGAGACACCCGTACCCATCCCGAACACGGAGGTTAAGTCTGCCAGCGTAGGGGGAAGTACTGGAGTGCGCGAGCCTCTGGGAACGCTCCGTCGCC
>NZ_BMOC01000043.1 GCF_014646875.1 Halobellus salinus
CGCTGAAGACGCCATCGAGACTGCCATCGACGAGGCAGCCGACGAGGATCCGGTCGTACTCTGGTGGGACGACGGTGGCTACCTCCGCGACATCGTCCAAGAGGTCAGCCACTCGGTGGGCTGTGAGTTCTATGCGGCCGAGCAAACGGCACTCGAGCTGCGCGCCGACTCCCCGCGCGATCGAACCGTCTGGTACGTACCACAGGCCCACAGCGACGACGTGGACTGGTTCAAAGACGTCGAGAACACTGGTGGTGTCGTTGAGGCGCACATCGGTAAGCTTGCCGCACGTTGCTTCGAGAACGACCGCATCCAGGCGGCGTCGATTCGCACGGCCTACGAAGACGTCGGCGAAGGTGACCGCGAACAGGTCGCCAAGACGCTCTTCCAGGAGCTCAACGGCGAGGGGGGCCTCCCGACGCTCCAGGGGCTCCAGACGAAGATCGTCCTGGATGGTCATGAGGATCCGGTCCAGTTTGTTCTCGAACACGGCGCCGAGAACCTTCCCGACGAGACCGGCGATCTGCTACAGATTCGCGATCTGTTGGTCGACAACGGCGTCGCGGCCGTCGACGGCGTCACCGACGAGGACGTTCTCGTGAAACGTACGCGGCGCTGGGCCGTCGCCGAGTGGCTCGTCGAGGAGGGGCTCGACAAGTCGCTCCTCGACGCCGAATACCGACCCGAGTCCAGTTCGGGACTCGGGATCTCCCGACCTGAACTTCAGTCACTACTGAGCAAAGTCGACCCGGAACGTGCCGAAGAGCTGGCGCACGTGTACCTCGATCCGGACGCCCAGTTCTGGCACGATATTCTTCGATCCTACGACGATCCGTGGGAACTGGCCGACTGTCCCGTCGACGCCTCGCTCGAACACGAACTCTGGAACGAATGGCTGCAAGCGTTCCACGACGGTGAGTACGAGGCGTGTACGACCCGAGCGGCCACACGCTACCAGCGTCTCGAAACGACCTACGGTGACGTCCCGTGGACGAGCGTCTGGAACCAAGCTGTCGAGGTTGCCAAGCTCGCACACGAACTCGAAACATGGGAAGAACGCGGCGATACGACCGACGTCGTCGACCTCTATGGCGACGTTGACGATGGAACCTGGCAGATCGACAACGCCGTTTTCAACCTCATCGTCTCCGGCGAGCCCGAGCACGGGCTCCCCGAGGAACATCCCGCGACGGCGAGTCTCGACGACCTGCGCACGTCGCTGACTAAGTCACGCTACCTCGACTACCTCAGCGATCTCGGCGACCTGGTCGTTGACCAGATCGAGGCAGGCTCACCGTTCGTCGGCGAAAACTACGCCCACCAGTTCTTCGACCAAGAGCAAGAACACCTCCAGAGTGGCCAGAGTGTTGCGCTGTTCATCGTCGACGCGCTGCGTTTCGACCTCGCCCACGAACTGGCGGAGTCCGTCCGTCGTGAACTCCCTGGCCTTGAAGTCGACGAGACCTCTTGGGTCGGAACACTCCCCTCCGATACCGAGTTCGGAAAAGCAGCGCTCACGCCCGGCAGTAAGTTCAGCTTCAACATCGAACTCGACGACGGGGAACTCGTTCCGGAACGCAACGGCCGCGAGATCACTAACTACCAGCGTGAGAAGATGCTGAAGGACGATGGCTGGAGTTACATCATGCAGAGCAAGGACGACAAGTCGGGATGGAGCAACACTCGCGTCGCGTACTACTGGAACGACCTCGACAAAGCTGGTGAAAAAGAGCTAACCGACTTCGAGGCGCTGTTCAGCGACCGTATCGAGAAGATATCGGACATCATCTGCGAGAAGCTCGACCAGGGAGAGTGGGACCGCGCATACATTCTCGCCGACCACGGCTTTGTCTCGCTTCCCCAGAGCATCGATCTTGATGGCATCTATCCACCGGACGAGGCGGAGCAGGTGACCCGCCGTTGGGTGGCCGGAACAGACATCGACGAGGATGCACCTGGCGTCCTCCTCGACGAGAACACTCATCTCGGCTACCTTGACGATAACACGAAAATTAGTGTCCTCGCTGATCCGATTCAGCGCTTCCGCAATCAGGGAATTCCCGATGCTCGCTTCTACCACGGTGGAGTTCTCCCACAGGAATTCGTGCTCAACTTCGTCACGATCACGCAGGAATGACCGCTAATGACTGATTTCGATCCCGGTGATACGGTCCTCCTCAATGGACGCACTGCCGAGGTCATTAAGACCTACTCCGTCGGCGATCTCGACTATCTCCGGGCCTACGTCGAAGACACCGGCGTGAAGACTGTCTGTATCGATGACGTCGAGGTCGAACCCAAACGCGATCAGCTTGGGGAACTGCGCTCGGCGTCAGCCGAACAGCTACATCCCGACCACGAGGCTGTCTCGGCCGAGTGGTTCGATCTTCGTTCGCAGGCGCTCCAGCTACAAATCGCCCACGAGCAGGGACAGCTGCTGAGCATCTCGAATTCGCTGGTCCGTCTCGAACCGTATCAGCTCGCCGCAGTCAACTGGGTGATGCAGAAGCTT
>NZ_BMOC01000044.1 GCF_014646875.1 Halobellus salinus
GATCGACACGGCTCTTGATCAAATATCTATCCCAAGTGTGAGCAATTACTTCTAACGTCTACTATAGTATGGATAGCGGTGGGACAGCTTTGACCCTGAAACATAAAGAATCGTATTCACATACTCAACTGATATACAGACGTCCTGCAGACTGATTTCGTTTGAACCGCCCACTTTGGAGTGGAAGCAAAAGGAATCAGAGATAATTTTGGCTCAGATGTTTCTCTCAAGCGATAGTACTGCGGAAAGCGATCACTCAGTGCTATAGGTATTCGACCAGTAAACGATGAGTGGAACGCCGACGATTGTCGGCCAGATCCATGCCCAAATCCCCATTATGGGCGTCAGATTGACAGCTGAGACAGCGCTGACGGTCGAAATGAATGCGGCGATCATCCGCTGGAGGTGGGTCACCGTCCACTCGCCTGTTCCTTCCCGACGGAATGTCCAGCCGTCCAGCGTGGCGAATATCACACCGATTGCGCCGAAGATAACCATCACAATCCCGAACGACTGGCCGCCGAGAAACCACGTGACACCCCACACCCCTAAGCCAAGACAGGCAACAAAGACAGTTCCCGTGGCGCTCCAGTCGATCACATCTGCATCGTCTTCAGGTCGCTTTCGGGCAAGCACCCGATATCCAGAGAACGCTAAATAGCCGCTGAAGATCGCAACGAGTGTGAGGATAATCCGGAAGGTTGTGGGATTGATAGCGAGAAGACCGAATACGGTCGCAACGACCACACTTATTGCTATCAGGAAGAGTTTCCCGGCCTGCCGATGTCGCAATCCCCCTTTGGTCGTCACGAGCGCACCGAGGCCAGCCAACACAGCGACCGTTCCAGCAGCGATGTGTAGCCAGAGTGTCCACCCTTCCAGTGTCGGCATACACACATATTTGAAGAGTTACTATATAAACTTCCACGGACCAGAGATACGCTACTGGCGGCCTCATACTCTTGGACGCCTATGACTAATACGCGCCCTGTATTCGGCACGACCTGTCTGACAGACACTGAGTAGTTTCTTCGCTGATCTGTTACAGCGTTCGTCTGTACTCATCGATTCCTGTTTGGTGTGGAAAGTCTTTGATGACGTGTTCACACGCTGGCGGGCGTGCCGCCGTCATCGACGCCTCCCACTAATGGATAGTCGATGTGCATCTCAATCCGGTCGAAGGGCACGATGGGTTGCATCGCGCCACCAGGCCCGCCCTCTTCAAGCTCCAAGATCCCGAGCACTTCCAGTTGCTTGAGATCCGAGTGGACATCGGAGACATCCCGATCGACGAGGCGGGCAGCCTCCCGCATACTTTCAGGGGTATGCTCGGCAATCGCTTGGATGAGCTCCAAGCGGAGCGGTGTGAGGCTCTCAACGAGGTCGTCATAGCTGCCGAACTGGAGTGTCACCTTCCCGTCTTCGTCGTCAAAGCCATCGGACTCAGCGGCCTGAACGAACTGTAGGGTGTCCTCACGGAGCTGTTCTCGGTCACCGACGGCGATGTGGAGCGTGGTCATACTCGCGTTGGGGTGGTGGGTGTAGTCGTAGTGTCGGTCGGTGTGCGATCAGTAGGGCCGCGGCGGATCGCCGCCGACGGCGTCCCAGTACTCGTCCGCACTCGCCCAGAATTCCACGAGTAACTCTTCCATTCCGGGGAATTCGATGTCGTCGGTATCGCCTACGGCGGTGTGGAGTTCGTGTCCCTTCGTATCCTCGTGGGCGTTGTCGTACCGGACGAGTGTGAGATCCTTGAGGGTGCCCAAGTGGAGCGTACACTTCCAGCCCGACGGGTAGGTTTCGGTGGCCTCGGTCGGTCGAAGGACGACGTTCTCGACGAGCCCACCCTCAACGTGGGTGTACTGGAAGCGAGGCTCCTGAGCCATCCCTTACGTGTTGGGTTGCCGCCCAACATCATAAGACCAGCGGTAGTGGAGACGAACTCGAAAGCCAGCACTTCTTGACCAACACAAGAGCCTGGAAGTGAAGTATTGGTTAATAAGGTGAGCTGTTCAATGATCGCGCGCCAATATCGATCCAACGCTCTTGGGAAGCAAGTTGTTGATCTCGTGTGGTCCGGGCTTCTGTGATATCCCCAGACCGCCGTTCAAGTTGGTGAAAGCGTGGTTTGGAAGCAACTCGTGCTCTGTTAGATCCCCGGCTAAATCGCAAGATAGCGATTCATCAATAATGTGCTTCCCAAAAGCGCAGAAAATTTGAAGCGATCAGTCACTCCCGTAGTCAGTGTACTGGAGGAGTAACCCGGGAATCACGACACCGACCCCGAATACGATTCCATAGACGATTTCTACCGGTAGGTCGGTGAATTCAAAGAGTCCAAACAGGAGTGCCATTGCGACTAGAAGGCTCTATTGAATCGCCATACGGCGGTGGAATCAGCGGGTCACGTACTGTTTGATGTTGTAGACGAGA
>NZ_BMOC01000045.1 GCF_014646875.1 Halobellus salinus
TCGCGGCGCCGATCGGGGCGGCGGCCTCGAGGACGATCGTCGTCGAGGGCGGTCCTCGTCGAGGACGTCGCGAGGGGCGGGACGCGGGTCCTCGAGGAGGGCCTCTCTGGGGTGTCGGGAGAGCGGCCGCTCTCGGCGGCGTGAGAGCGTCGAGAGAGCGGCGGGGGCCGTCGGGAGGGGAGAGGCGGGGAGACGTCCTCGGGCGCGTCCTGGCGGGTCTCGCGAGGCTCTCGAGGACGGCGGGAGAGACGGCGGTCCTCGGGAGGGTCGAGGCCGGCGCCGCGGACGTCGACGAGAGGCTGCTCTCGGCGCCGCTCTCGGGACCGCGGTCGGGACGGGGGCGAGAGGCCGCGGTCGAGGCCCGACCGCTCTCGGGGCGTCCTGGCGCGTCTCACGGAGGCCGTCCTCGGGAGCGCCTCGAGGACGTCGACGACCTGGCCGCGGCGATCGTCGACGAGGTCGCCGGCCGAGTTCATGGACGCCGTCGCGAGGAGCGGACGGACGCCTCGGGTGGCTACCCACGTGAACCTGCCGCCGTCTCGCGGTTCTGCCTCGAGGCCGACGGTCGAGACCCGCGAGGAGCGGCGTCGGGAGGGCGCGACCCCCACCCCTCGACCGGGGAGACCGGGCCTCCGCGGGGTTCCTCGTCTCGGCCGGTGTCGTCGCGAGGAGGGGGTACAAAAGTCCCTCTCGGCGAATCCCGCCGCCGTCCTGCGGTTTCGTCCCGAGGCGGCGTTTACAGAGAGGGGACGCGCTTCTCGACGCGGGGATTCGCGGGGTAGAGCGCCGGAGACGGCCGAGAACGACGTTTCCGCGGTTCTCGGGGGGGGTACAAAAACCCCCCGGGTGTCTGTAATAAACCCCTCCGAGGGTCGAGACAGGTTAGAGCGCCGGAGGCGGCCGAGAACGGAAGGTAGAGCGGTTCGGGGGGTCGGGTTTACTGTTTACAGAGACGTGGTAGGGGTGGAGGAAGAACAACCTCGGCGGCGGTGCGGTGCGGAGGCGGTCCGCGGTGCTGTTGTTGTGCTGACAGTCGACCGTGCCAATCGTTCACACACCAGCGTCGACCGAACAAGTCAGTTTTGCGGTAATTCCTGTGTCGGGTCTCTGACCCGACACAGA
>NZ_BMOC01000046.1 GCF_014646875.1 Halobellus salinus
CCGACAACTCCGACTCCCTGCTGCTGCTCAGCGCGACGCCACACGACGGCAAGGGTGAGGCGTTCCGTTCGCTCGTCGAGTATATCGACCCGTTCCTCGTCGCCGAGGACCAGGATCTCTCGAAGGAAGCCGTCGACCGCGTGATGATTCGCCGCGGGAAGCAGACGCTGTACGACGACGACGGTGAGCGCATCTTCCCCGACCGCGAGGTCAACACCGTTCCCGTGGAGATGACTCACGACGAGCGGCAGTTCTACCGCGCGGTTACTGACTACGTCCAAAACGTCTACAACCGCTCCGAGAAGCTGAACGAGCCAGCGGTCGGGTTCGCTATGGCACTGATGCAGAAACGCCTCGTCAGTAGTATCGGCGCCATCCAGGCGACGCTGAGTCGTCGCTTGGGCGACCTCGTCGACGAGCAGTCGACCTCGACGAGCCTCTCGGAAGAGGCGTCCGCGTATCTCGACGGCGAGGATCTCGACGAAGAGGACAAACAACAAGCTGAGGAGGAACTCTCCGCGCTGACTGTCACCGAAAGTGACGCCCAACTCGAAGAAGAGATAGAAACGCTCCGCGACCTCGTCTCGCTCGCCGAGGGTATCTCCGTCGACTCAAAGGCCCAGAAGGTCCGCCGCTACATCCAGCAGCTGCTGGAAGAGCAACCCGATGAGAAACTCCTGCTGTTCACCGAGTACACAGACACGCTGGACTACCTGCTTGAGCTAGTTAAAGACGAGCCGTGGGCCGACGAAATCCTCGTTATCGATGGCAGCGTCGACAAGGAAGAGCGTGCCCGAATCGAGGAGGAGTTCAACCACGGCCAGTCCCGGCTATTGTTCGCGACTGACGCAGCCAGCGAGGGGATCGATCTCCAGCACAGCTGCCACATTATGGTGAACTACGAGCTGCCGTGGAACCCGAACCGCCTCGAGCAGCGCATCGGCCGGCTCCACCGCTACGGCCAAGACAAGGAGGTCAAGGTCTGGAACTTCACGTTCGAGGACACGCGCGAGGGCGAGATATTCGACATGCTCCAAAACAAGGTCGAGAACATCCGCGGCAAACTCGGCAACACGGCGGACGTGTTGGGGATGCTCGACGACATCAACGTCGACTC
>NZ_BMOC01000047.1 GCF_014646875.1 Halobellus salinus
AGCTGAGCTGTGAGCTTCTCAAAGAGTTCGGTAAGGAGAGCGCGGTATTCTGCCGCGCTCTCCACAATCAACGGCGACGCTTCCCATTTCAAACTCTTCCAGACCTGCTCGATTGGATTGAGATCCGGTGAACCAACGGGCAAAAACACGAGGTCAATTCCGAGTTGATGGGCTCGCTTACGCGTGTACTCGCACACGTGAGAAGAGAAGTTATCCAAGACGAGCAGAATCCGTTGACTCGGATTCTGCTCGCGGATTCCTTCGAGACACTCGCAGATTCGTTCTTTCTCCTGATTACTTGGAAACTGAATGACACTCTCACCAGAAAGAGCATAGAACCCGACCGCTGGTTCGTCTAACTTCACCAGCGGTCGGGTGATGTGAGGGTCGTCAACGGTGTAGAGTCGCTGTGAGTTGTCCCACGGTTGTGGATGCGATGTGTCGAGAAATCCAAGCACAGTTCCACCGTCCGTACGGATCTCTTCGTCGACGACCCAGCCTTCCTCATCGTCTCCATCGCGTTTGTTGTGCGGCTCATCAGTTCCCTCGTCGAACGCGTCGGCGACGCGTTCGTCGAGGATTTCTTCGGCATTCTCTGGCCGTGATGGGCGCTTAGTCCGCGGAATTGCGTAGGAGAGGCCGAGCTTTTCGAGGAACGTAGTGAGATGGGCTGGATGAAATTCAACGTCGAACTCCTCGTTGATGAGGTGTTGTATCTCTTGTCTCTTCCACGGTTGGCCCTCCCGGAGCAGTTCCAAGAGGCATTGCTGTTGTTCTTCGCCGAGCTTCGGGGGCCTGCCGCCCCCGAAGTTCGGCATTAGAAGTCCAAGACCGCCCTTGTTCCATCGGCGAGCCCAGCGTGTTCCTGTCGCGGAGGACCTGCCGACATCGTCGGCAGCGTCCTCCAAGGTTGCCCCCTTGTATAGCCGTTTAACGAAAATCAACCGCTCAGTGAGTTTTTCATCCGTAGACTCCGCGAGGAGTCGATCGAGATCGTCCTCACTGAGGTGACGGACGATC
>NZ_BMOC01000048.1 GCF_014646875.1 Halobellus salinus
TGCCCTGTTCGGGCGCTTTGTACGAGACGTACTCGTAGAGGCGTCGGAACGCCCACACGTGGTGCCACCTCGCCTGCGGAAGCCGCTCTCGAATGTCGGCCAACTCCTCGAACACAATAACGTCGCAGTCGTGTTCGACAGCTTCCGCAACAAGTTCGTTAGCGACCGTGTGGATGTACTGTTTCCGCCACGCTTCTTCGCGCTTCCCGAGGCGAAGCAAGGCGTTGTGCGCGGCTTGTGTGCCACGCTGTTGTATCTCACCACGCCGCTTCTCAAACTCACGGCACCAGTGGTCGTAGTCGTCTCCCTGCCAGAACGTGCCGGTCGAGCAGACTGCCAACGAGTTGACGCCGAGGTCGATACCGAGGACCGTTTGGTCGGGGTGCCCGGCATCTGCCGAAACCTCTGCGTCACCGTCTATCTGCCGCGTCGAGAGTTGGATGTAGAACTCGTCGTCCACCGCATCGTATCGAACCGTACTCTCGCGGAACTCGTAGTTCTCGGGGAGTACGTACCGCTCGTAGGGTGTCGGACTATCTGCCGGGAGAACGGACGACGGTTCGACTCGGCCCTCGACGGTTGCCAGCGATACCTTGTTGCGGTAGAAGGTCGCGCTCCGTGCGTCGTAGTCCATCGTTTCAGCGGTAAACGTCGGGCAAGAGACACGCTGCCCTTTCTTCCACCGTTCGACACACGCTTTCACGGCTTCGTCAGATTACATCTGACGGGCTGTCAGGCTTCGCCTGACAACTTCGACGGCGCGTTTGATGGCGGCTTGGACGAGTTGTGCCTGTAGGTCTGTCTCGTCTCGAAGTTCGGAGTAAAGTGCGTCACGAACCTGTCTCTTGTTGGTTCTGCACTCGGTGTAGGTGGTATCGGACCAACAGTAGT
>NZ_BMOC01000049.1 GCF_014646875.1 Halobellus salinus
CAGCAGCAAGAGTTTGAACAGACAGTTCACGAATCACCCCAAGCGATCGGCTACGACGCGCCGGCGTGGACGCCGGCGCTTGTCAACGAATTTCTCAAAGAAACCTACGATGTTGAGTATTCACTCCCGAGCTGTCGGCGGCTGTTGAAAGAGGCAGGGCTGAGCTATCAAAAACCACGCCGCACAGCCGCTGAGTCCGACAAAGACGATCAAGAAACGTTTCACGACGAGATCAAAAAAAGCGACGAGAGATGGATGCCACAGTAGTCTGTATTGATCAGACGAAGAAATCAGTGCAAGTTGAGCCGCGTGCCGCGTGGTTTCCGCGCGGCACGCGGCCATCCGTCGAATTATCCGGACAACGGGACTGGACGTGCTTGTTGGGTGCGATCACCGAGGACGGCGATCGCTTTTTCTCACGGCTTACTGAGTACATTACCGCCGAACACGCAAAACATTTCATTTTAGCACTATGTAAAGAATTTGAAGAAGACTTGATCGTCGTGCTTGATGGCGCACCGTATTTTCAGGCATCGGCCGTCACGGACCTCGCGGCCCGTGACGACCTTGATTTTGTGACGCTCCCGTCATATTCGCCGGAATTGAATCCCGTTGAGGAATGTTGGAGACAGCTCCAAGCAGCGCTTAGCAACCGGTTTTTCGACTCACTTGACGAACTTACGACGGC
>NZ_BMOC01000050.1 GCF_014646875.1 Halobellus salinus
ACACATCAGGACGATCTCACGGAACTCACGGTACCATTCACGCGCTCGGACGGCGGAGCCGTACGAGCGCTTGACCGAGGAGTTCACTGTCTCAGTCATTGACCGCTGGTTGTACAACTCATCGTTGATCCGTGCGTTGTGCGCGTGGTCGTACGGTGCGAAGACGCGATGTTTCACGAGTGGACGTATGCCCATCTCTCGGAGCGTCTCGCGCATTGGCTGGCTGTCATAGCCCTTGTCTGCGGCAAGGGTCTGCAACTCGCCCGCGTACCGGCGGGCGAGTTGCGCACACACCTCCGCGTCACTCCCTTCCCGGGTAGTCGTACAATGAACGTCTAAGATCGCTTGCGTCTCAGTATCGACGAGTTTCGTCGCTTCAACCGTCTGAACCCGGTAATTTGTGCGGTCGCAGTAGTGTTTGCTTGCCGGTGACCGTTCGTAGTAGGTCGCGTCGACGGCCACGTGAGGGGATGGCTCGTGCAGCTGCGCCGAGTGGCGCAGCAGCACTCGCCAGACCTGCATCACGATCTTATCAAGCCACTTATTCAACGTCGATGGATTCGGGAGATCGTCGGACTCAAGACCGACGATCTCCAGAATTGGCGGCATCACCTCCAGCCGGTCGATGATCATCTCGTAGGTCTCGTCGAGGAAAATCCGCAGGCCGTGGAGGGAAATCATTGC
>NZ_BMOC01000051.1 GCF_014646875.1 Halobellus salinus
TCTGTAAAGATATTATACTAGCTACACCATCTACATACTCACAAATAGGCTACCATACAATACAATAAAAAAGATCGTAAATTAGAGAGTAGAAATATTATGCACGTTATGTCTATAGGTTGAGTTATCATAAATAATATAATAACTACAAATAACTAGTCTACCTACGCTATCGTATCCCCTATTGAATACCCCTAATGCCATATTTAATATATAACTTATTCTGTATATCAAACCTATGCTCACTATCATCCAATCCCAACCACCACCATCAAATCCAATGAAGCCAAGCCAGTGTCGGAAACCAATCCATAAAGAATACCCATACCACCAAACGCAGCCCACATCTAAAACCAGCCACCGCCCGCCTCAAGACCAGCCGCGAGGACCAAACACATCCCAAAACCACCAATATTCAGCAAATTTAAGTCAGAATTCAATATCTAAATTTAGAAACCACCAAAACAACGGGCTAGGAGGCCAGTTTCAACCCAACCCAGCTCAGGAAGGGCAATTTCCCCGAATTTCCCGGCCCACCCGGCCCTATTTTACACCAACCCCCAGTTTTCCGCCCCGGAGCCCAAAAATGGCAATTTTGGCCAAAAAATGAACGGGGTTTCTGCACCCATTTTTCCATTTTCGCAGAACGCCCCTACC
>NZ_BMOC01000052.1 GCF_014646875.1 Halobellus salinus
CGGCTCGAACTTCGAGGCGACCCCAACTGGAAAGAGTACGACAAGCAGGGCCGATTAGAGTTGTTTTATGACGAGCAAGCCCAATCGTTCAAGGCCTTTCAGCCAGTCACAATCAGCGAAGACCATTCTCGACTGGCACAACCACTGGCTTCGGAAGAAGCCGCTCTGGACATTGGTGCGAACAACCTCGTCGCTTGCACAACCACAACCGGCCAACAGCTCCGGTACGACGGACGTGACCTGTTCGAGCGGTTCCGTGAGACGACGCGAGAAATAGCACGTCTCCAATCACTCTTGGAAGACGGTCGATACAGCAGTCACCGCATCCGACGCCTGTACGACCGGCGTACCAAGCGACGTGATCACGCTCAAGACGCACTCGCCCGTGACCTCATCGAACGCCTGTACGACGAGGGTGTTTCGACAGTGTACGCTGGAGCGTTGACGGATGTGCTGGAAAGGCACTGGTCGGTGGAGACGAACGCGAAGACGCACAATTTCTGGGCGTTCCGCGCGTTCGTGAACCGACTGGCATGTACAGCCGAAGAATACGGTATATGGGTCAAGGTTCGGTCCGAGGCGTGGACGAGTCAGGAGTGTCCGAACTGCGGTTCAACAGAGGATACGACGCGCCACCACGAGAC
>NZ_BMOC01000053.1 GCF_014646875.1 Halobellus salinus
AAACTCAACGATTTGCTTGAAACGTACCGTGACGGTCTGCAAGAGGCGTTCGACGCAGGGGCAAGTACCATGTCGGCGGTGAGCGACATCGTGACGCCCTACGACCTTCCGTATCAAGCGAAGGCCGCTCTCTGCAACTACGTCCCGAAACTCCGCAAGACGTACAACGCCAAGGAATTGGACGACGGCCACCCGGTACGGCTCACGAACCAAGCCGCGAAGTTCGACCACTCCGCCGAACGCGACTACGAGTTCACTTGGTGGGTTCCCCGTCCCGGTCGGGGCACGAACTTCTGGATACCGCTCCGTATCAACCCCGAGCAGGAAGACCTCTGGCACGACCTCGTATCGGAGGACGCGAAGGCGGGCGAGATACGGCTTCAGAAGCATCGGAAGAACTGGGTACTGCACGTCACCGTCGAGTACCCGGTCGAAGAACCAGCGACGGACGGTGACGCCACGCACATCGGTTTAGACATCGGAGAAAACGCCCTCATCACGGGCTGTGCCCTCAAGGACGGTTCTCCGACTGACCCGTTCGTGTGTAGCGGAAGTAGAGCGAAGCATCTCCGCAAAGAGATGCACACGACCCTGAAACGACTCCAAGAGCGTGACGCATCCGAGTGGCGGGT
>NZ_BMOC01000054.1 GCF_014646875.1 Halobellus salinus
GACTCCGCTCGTGAGTCGTTCCGTCGGTTGTTCGGAACCGTGTCGGGAGGCCGGTCGAGAGTGATTCGGTGAGATGAAGCTTCAGTTCGGCTTGGTCGTCGCCGGTTGCTGTGTAGACATCGGCGGCGTCTTGATACAGCGAGACGATGGTGGCGTCGGCGATGAGGACGTCCCGAAAGCGTTCGAGACGGCCGTTCAAGTCGGCTCGTCCGGTATCGAGATTCTCGATGGCGTTATCGAGAATCTCTCGAAGGAGTGCAACGAACCCCGGTTCGAACCAGTCGTGGAACGACGCGTAGGAGAGGTCGTCACAGTCAGCCATCTCGACGTAGCGTTCGAGAAAGGCCTGCAAAGAGCGGTCTGAGCCGGCAGCAAAGCCAAACGTGAGTGTGTAGAACAGCGCGACGATGTCGAACTTCCGCTCTCGCTCGACGAGATTCGTTGCGCGAGCGCGCTCGCGCAACTCATCGGAGGGAAACGCTCTTTGAATTCGCTTCACAACTACTGAATCCGGTGGAGTGTACACATCTCCCACCGGGTTTCTCAA